>CALOCL010000010.1:0-13121 GCA_942491855.1 uncultured Bacteroidales bacterium | reverse complement strand
AAAACTTGCCTGTCATTGAGTGGCATCACAGGCCTAAAATTGTGATTCAGAATTTTAGAAAACTTCTCAATTTGATTTTTTGATGCTTTAAGCGGTGTTTTTAAAACATACCAGCTAACAACCTCTGAACATGGGGGAGTTGTGAGTGATCCCGAATAATGATAAAAGCTTAAATCGGCAGGTAGTAGACTTTTTAAATCGATACTTTGTTCCGATTTGAAATTCCCAACCTCAGTTGGGAAATCAGCTAAGTATTGAGAAAGTAAAGGATTTTCTTCACCTTCTTCATACATAATTCCAATTACCGCAAAGTCAGTATCTGAATGCCTGTGCACAAAATGTACTTCAATAGGGTAGTGGTTTCCATTTACAGTGTGTTCGCTTTCTGCATGAAAATGAAACTGAGCTAGTTCATAATTTTTATCTCCGATTAAAAGATGATTGTCACCTGTAACACCGAACTGGACTGTGTGTCCATTATTAAAAATATGCGTCGGACTTGTGCTGTACTTGATTTCCAGTACAGCCATATCGCCTGTTTCGATCAGTTGGTCGGTGAGGATGTTTATGGGTGATTGGGCTGCGCCCCCGCAAGCTGAAAAACCATCACATAAATTTACCCAGTTCTCGGGGCCATTATCCCCTGCATGATGCGACCAATGTACTTCATCGCAGTTTTCATGTTTTTCAGCAACTTGTTCTTTTGTTTCGGTATTAGAACTGCTTTCAGTTTTAGTAGCGTAATTGCATGAAAACAGGGCTATTGATATCAATATTATTATCAGTGTGTTTAAATTTGTTTTTTTCATTTTGTGTCAGTTTGGTTAGTAAAGGAATCTAAAAGTAGTATTTTCTGAAGTCGAAGTAAAACCAAAAAAACAATTTAATTTCATTCGGGTTGTTTTAAAGTGATGTATTTTCGCAGATTGGTACTCAAAATTTGATTGAGTTCTTTTTCGTTTCCTACTTCTGTTTCGGTAAACAGGAAACCAAAAACTGGATATTCGGCCATGTTAATTTTTCTCAAATCCAATGGCTTTTGAAAATCATTTAAAAGCAAATCATAATTAAAAGATTGGATCTGGCTAAAATCATAGCCCGTGGTATTATCGAGTACAACATTGCTGTAAATCTTATTTTTTCGGGTTTCAAAAATGTTACTCCAATCCGGTTTTAAGGATTTAAAAAAATATTCATAGGAATTAATCTCGTAGGAAAACCATGAGAGGTCGCCTGTAGTGCACCAACCCCCAAACCTCAGGGGATTCACTTCGATGGGGATGATTCTTCCGCCTTCATCAATTCTAATTTCGATGTGCGCCGGAAAATTTTGAAGCGCTACTTTTTTCCCGATTACGTTTAGAAAATCTTTAACCTTGTTTTTAATGGACTCGATAATTTTTTCAGATGTTGAGTAAACCCGGTCACTTAGGTCATCTTTAGAGGAAAACAGGTGATGAAAAATATTTAAAATAACCGGATTTCCTTCATTATCAAAATAACAGTCAATCGCGAATTCTTCACCCGCCACGCATTCTTCAATGATAAACTCATCAATGTTGACTACCTCTTTTGGATAAGCACCTTTAACTACATTAATGTCGGTCTCAATTTTTTTAACCGTGCTTTTCCATTCTTCGGGCGAATCAACTTTGTAAACACCCAAACTAAAAAAACCTACAGCAGGTTTTATGATAAACGGGAAGTTAAGATTTTCAGCATTAAAATGTTTTAATTTCTCAAATTTAATTCCCTGAAATAAGAAATTCGGGTAGGCATCTTTTAATAATTCTCTAAACCTGATTTTGTTTTTAAAAATATTAATTTGATTTGGGAGGTTGGTAAACCCAAGGTTTTGCTCAATCCAACCGATGGCATTTTCAGAATTGGAGTACAAAGGTGTGTTTGGGTTTTTATAGAAAATTTCTCTGGCTTCCTGCTCGGTGATCCAGTTTAAAGAGTCGTCCGAAATCATCTCGCGAGCAACCATTGTGGAAACGATTGGGAATTTATTTTCTTTGATCGTTTTTATAAGAAAATCCGAAACAAAGGGTTTGTCGATCAGTATCATTATTCGTAGGCTATGGGGGATTAAATTAACCCTCCCGATTCATCTGCTAAACTAGCAAAAGTATCGAAAGGGTTAAGAATTATAATTTAAATTTTATTCCTACTTTTTCTTGGCTGGTGTAGAAAATGGAGGAGGAGTAATTTTCTTTTTTGGATTCTTTTTGAGCAGCAATAAGGTTTCTTTTACTGCACGTTCCAATTGAGGATCAATCCCATTGGCCAATGATTTGGCATCTTGCCGAACTTCAATATCCGGTGCTACACCTTCATTTTCAGCAACCCATTTATTGTTTATCGGATCAAACACGGCATTGTCTGGTGCGGTCATGTAACCACCGTCAACTAAGCCGTAGTGTACAGAAGATTTAACCAAACCACCCCAGGTAGTCATACCGATAAGTGGCCCGACTTTCTGTTGGCGGAATGCCCATGGAAAATAATCTCCACCCGACCCTGAAAGTTCATTAATTAACAGCACTTTTGGTCCGAGGATACCAGCAGGCAATTGTAAAGGTTTACCGTTAGGAACTTCGTTGGTCAAAGCAGCCCGAACACTTCTGGTCATCAAATCAACCATGTAGTCGTCGAGGTTGCCACCACCGTTAAATCGCTCATCGATTACAGCACCTTCTTTATCTTGCTGTGCAAAGAAGTAGCGATTAAAGGAGATCATTCCTGCACCACCGGTATTCGGTACCCATACATATCCCAGTCTTCCATTCGACAGTTTGTCAACCAGGCGACGATTGTCTTCAACCCAAGCCCTTTGGCGCAAAGCACTTTCACTTCTAATCGGTTTTACAGATATTTTCCAGGCCTCATTAAATTCGGCCTTGCTGTTGATGTGAAGAACGGTTTGTTTGCCCAGCGTTCCATCCAAAAATTCATAAGGATTATCACTCGCTTTAAGTTCTTTTCCATTGATCCCTACAAGGTAATTTCCTTCTTCAACTTTCATTCCCGGCTCATCTAAAGGGCTTGAAAGTTCAGGATTCCAGCTTTCTGTGGTGTAAATTCTGGCAATTTTCCAACGGCCGTTTTCAGCAACTAAATCAGCTCCTAGAAGTCCGACCACTGCTCTGTCAACGCTTGGAAAATCTCCACCACCAACAAAACTATGACCAACGGAAAGTTCACCATTCATCTGATCTAAAATATAAGTTAAATCAGTTCGGTGTTTAATGTAAGGTACCAAAGGTGCGTAGCGGTTGTAAACGTCCTTCCAGTTTCTTCCATGCATATCCGGATCATAAAAATAATCACGTTCGTAACGCCAGCCTTCATTGAAAATTTGTGACCACTCAGTCTTTCTGTCCAGTTTCATTTGAAGATTTACTTTGAGTGATTCAGCACCTTTGCCATTTGGCTTACCGGCATCCATCATTTTCCATGCACCACCAATGTTAGCAAGAATTTTCTTTCCATCCGCTGAGATTGTTACTTGTCCAACTCCAGCGGTAAATTCTTTGGCTTCTTTATCTTTGAGAACAAATTTTTGAAGCGTCATTCCACGGCTGTTTGGCACCCGTTCGGTAATAAATAATGTTCCGGCGGGTCCTGCAAAAGCAGAACGGTAATTACGTTTCGGCATAGGTAAAGGCATGGTTCTGCGTTCAATTCCGTCAAAATCAATTTTCATTGTTTCCGAATCTTTATCGGCTTTGTCCTTGGAATCTTTGTCTGATTTTTCACCCTCTTCTTTCTTGTCCTTAGCTTTATCCTTATCCTTTTCAGCTGACTTATCCTTCTTTACTTCTTCTTCATCACTAAGTGCTTTAAAAGGAGATTCCTCATCTTTTTGCAGGTTGATTACGTAAGCTGCATAAACAGGATTTGCCGTCATTGAGCTGGTATTGGCCCAACCACTTGCTAATGCCACATCTGTACTTGCCAGAAAGTAAAGATGTTTTTTATCTAGATCCCAAGCTGGTGAGAACGCATCTGCTAAAACATTGGTAATGGTTGTTGATGTTTTACTATCTAAGGAAAATAATTTTATTTGTTGGAAATTATTTGCCGCGCCTTTTGAATAGGCAAGCCATTTTGAATCGGGCGACCAGGTTATGCCATTACCACCTCTTTCTAAGTTCGAGCCTCCAACATCGGCGGTTGAAATGCTCTCTTTTTCTAGATCAACTATCCTTATTCTAACATCATCGTCAACAAAAGCAATGTATTTTCCGTCGGGCGACCAGGTTGGCTCCCAAGCCATTTTTGATTCTCCTATGGAGATTTTCTTAACTTCAGACAGGCCATCCTGATTGGTAAGCATCAAAGCATAACCTTTTCCGTCTGCATCCGAAAACCATGCAATTTGATCTCCTTTTGGTGACCAGATAGGAGCATGGTCGGCAGCACCTGAACTTTGCGTAATATTTCTTGCATCACCATCCTTTACGGGTACAGTAAAAATATCACCTCGCGCTTCCATGATTGCTCTTTTTCCGGTTGGAGATAGAGAAACGGCACGCGTCCTGCGACTCACATCTTCCCATTTTGTTGCAGCCCAAGGGAAATCTCCACTGACGATAATATTAAGTTGCTTCGATTTTTTGGTGTTGAGATCGAGTAAATGTAAATAACCATCGTGCTCAAAAGCAAGTTGATTTCCTTTTCCTGATAAGGATTTTACATCTTTATCTTTAAATTTTGTGATCTGAGTCAATGCTCCAGTTTTTGGGGCGTAAGACCAGATGTTAGTCGTCCAATCTCTGTCAGATAAAAAGTAAATTGTTTCGCCTACCCAAAGCGGTTGAATATCTGTAGTTTTCTCGTTAGGGAGTAGGATTTCTGACTGATCATCCAAACCTAAAATGATGAGCGGAGTGTTTTGTCCACCACGGTATGCTCTCCATTCTGAATCCCATCTTCGCATCCTGTCAATAATAATTTGTTTTCCGTCGGGTGCAAATGAGCCACTGGTAGCCCACTGGGTCGCTAACATGGAGGCAGGACCACCATCAACTGAGATTGTCCAAAGCCTGTCAAATCCTGAAGGTGCCGAATCTCGAGATGAAGAATAAAGAACCTTTTTCCCGTCCGGAGTCCAGCCACGAGCCCGAGAAGCACTTGGGTGCCAGGTAAGTCTTTTGGCATCTCCACCTTTAACGGAAACGATGTAAATGGCGTCAGAACCTGAACGATTCGAGGTAAACGCAATGGTTTTTCCGTCGGGTGAAAAATGCGGATCTTTTTCAACAGCTGCAGTACTTGTAAGTCGTTTTGCATTTGGTGCATTTAATTCTGAAATCCAGATATCACCACCATAGGTGAAAGCGACATGGGTGTCGTTTACGGTTGGTTGTCGTAGTAATCTGGTTCCTTGTGCAAATGTTGTAACAGCAAATGCAATTAAAAACAAAGCAATAAAAATTATTCTCTGCCAATTTCTTAGTTTCATAAACTTAAAATTTAATTGAGTCATAGTATTAATTTTTGTTAGATATATTTTGATTGGAAGAATTAATTCCTACAAATGGAAGAAAGCATAAATTTATTGTAAATTTTTGAAATACGGCATTAGATCTTATAATCTTTTTTCTGTAATGACATTTAAATATTTAGTTAATTATAACTAAATACTACAATTTATCACAAAATAATGGTTATTTGTAACGAATTGTAGTTATGCGCTGGGTGTAAAGATAAAAGAGCAAGAAGTAAGTTACTTAAAACTCAATCATGATTCCAATGGATGGTAAAATGGTTCCATTGGTATTTTCAATTTCATAAGTTTGATAGGCATTTGGATTATTAGGATTTATCAATGGGTTCCCCGAAGCATCGCGTCTGACATCCAGATCTGCAAGGCCTTCTGATTGAAAATTGTAGATGTTCTGAATATCGATATAGGCATCTAAAGCCCATTTTCTAAAGTACCAACGTTTGTCAATCCTAATGTCCAGACCATGAGAGATTCCATTGCGCAATGAGTTTAGCCGATTCCAGTCTTGGATACCTCTACCGGTGACATCCCAAACTGCTTTTAAGGAGGATAATTCAATGTCGTAAGGCGTATAAGGTGCTCCGCCCAATAATCTGAATTTCATTCCTACTTCCCAATTTCGTTTAAGTTTTTTTCCGGCCGCAATATTTAAAATATGTTGATTATCCCATGCTGAAGGAAGATAAATTCCATTCTTATCTTTAAATTCACTCCTGACCCAGGTATACGAGATTAATCCATAAATTTTGGAGCTTAATTTTTGTTGAAGTAAAATTTCCAAACCATAGCTTTTGCCTTTTGAGGTTGAAGTTGCAGGCTCATTTCCAATTACCCCAAAATCGCCACCAAGATTAGCCAGTGAAATACTATCGTTTGTCAGAAATGGATAGTTGTTGTAATCTTTGTAAAAACCTTCAATACTTATTTTTGAGTATTGATTTGGGCTATACTCAAAACCTCCAACTAGATGATCTGCCTTGATGAAGGTGACCTCATTTTCTTTGTTGATCAGAATATTCAAATCGTCACGATAGCCTAGTACAGTGTATGCAGGTAATTGATAATAGCGTCCTACATTAAAGTTGGCACTCCATTTTTCTGTTAAAGCATAGGATACAGAAAACCTTGGAGAGAATTGTTTTAAGGGATTATTCATTTGTTTGGAATAATCATTAAAATCGGTTCTGGCGCCGAAAGACAAGGTGAGTCGGTTTTCCAAAAAGGCTTTGCTTAACTGCGTAAAAGTCGAAAATTTATTCATCTTTAACTCCGAATCAAAATCAATTATTTTAACCAGCCCATTCAATGCTATTTTATTGAATGTGGAGTTGGTGTATTTGGCATGTTCATAGCCGACACCTATATTCCACTTCCATCCGTTAACACGTTTAGTACTTTCATACCGGAATTTATTTTCAATTTCTTGAGAGTTATAATCTAAAATTAAGTTTTGAGGCTGTTCAATGTTATTAGCGTATTTAATTGATTCGTTGTTTAAGTGATTTCTACTAATTACCATGGTTTGGTAACTGTTATCTGAGAAGTGAACCCACTTAGCCCCGATAGCGTAATTCCATTGTGTGCTAACCGGCAATGCGCCAAGTAAATAATTATTTCTGTCGATATCATCCTGTTCAGTAATACCATCATTTACATCTTTATTTAATTCAAAATCATCGATGGCACCAAGACCGATGATGGTGATTTGGTTTTTGTCATCGATTTTATAGGTCTGTTTATATTGAAAATCGTTATAGGTTGGCAAAAATGGAAGTTTAAGGGCTTTAAAGAGCAGTTGAAGATATGACTTTCGGGCTGAAAAAATGAAGGTTGATTTATCACTCAACGGGCCATTGAGTGTAAGACCAACATCGCTTGAACCAAGCATAAATGCGCCTGTCAGCTTTTCATCATTACCCTCAATTTGTTTAAATTCCATAACCGAACTAAGCGCATTTCCTCTATTGGCTGGGAAAGCACCTGAATAAAAATCCACTTCACGAATAAAGTTCACATTGATCATTCCAACGGGCCCTCCGGATGAACCCTGAGTTGCAAAGTGATTGATATTTGGAACTTCGATTCCGTCCAGATAGAATCTGTTTTCGTTTGGCGCACCACCTCTTATAATGATGTCATTTCTGAATGAGGCCGTAGAGGCCACACCAGGCAAAATTTGAATTACCTTAGAAATATCCCTGTTTCCACCGGGATTTCGATAGATTTCTGTTGCATTGATGGTTCTTAAACTAACCGGACTTTCCTCGGTTTTATTGAATGGCGAAGCTTTAATAACTGCTTCACCCAGCTCTGTAACTACTTCAACCAAAGGAATATTCAATGTGGTTGGGCGTGTTGAATTGACGATAACCTCGTACAGGATTTCTTTTCTGAACCCAATAAAACTTGCCGAAATATTGTAAGAGCCGGGTTGGATATTTTCGATCCGAAAATTCCCATCCATATCAGAAGTGGTACCGATAAATAAACTGTCGATAAGAATATTTGCGAAAGGCACAGCCTCATTATTTATGCTGTTGTACACACGTCCTTTAATAACCCCCGATTGAGCCATTGAATTTGCAACCAGAAAAAAGCTTAAGCTTAAAAATAGTAATTTTAGTTTCATCGTTAATTGTTGATTTTATCAGAATTTATTGGAGGCAATCACAAGCTTTTTTAGTGAGAATCTCTTTTTGTTCTTCGATTGAATTTATAAAAATAGTTTGTTTTTTTTTACCCGTCGCCAGTTTTTCATCCAAAGGAGAATGATGATTATATCCCCTTTTTATCATTTCAAATACCAGTTCTTGATGTCTTCGGTAAAGTAAGTTCAGTTTTCCAACCCATCTTAAGGTCTCAGGATGTTTTGAATAGCCACCAACACCATCATGCTTAGTCAGAATATTCCATAAGCCATGAAGTTCTCGATGCTCTCCCAACAAATGCTTGCGGCAAAGATATTTAGGTTCTATGTCCCAGATTCTCATAAATCCTTTAGTTTAGTTGCCAGATTGAGAAATTAAGTACGGTTGCAAAACTTACCCATAAAATATACGGAATCATTAGTAGGGCTGCTGATTTACTAATTTTCCAAAAATGTAAGGTTGTTAGAACAATGGCAAACAATAAAACAACGACCTCAAAAAATGCGAGTTGTGGGTTTTGTAGGCCAAAAAACAACAAGGACCATAACATGTTCAGCAATAGCTGAATGATATACAATCCCATGACTAGTTTAATAGATTGTTGTTTCCTTTTTAGCCATACCAGAAAAATGGCAATTCCCATCATGATGTAAAGACTGGTCCAAACAGGACCAAAAATCCAGTTAGGTGGATTCCATGAGGGTTTATTGATTTCGACAAACCAGCTGCCCACACTACTCGCTGTTACAAGTCCGCCTATCATCCCAATGAGTAAAGTAATGCCAACGGAAAGGAGTAGTGCATGGGTATTTTTTGGAAGCAGTTTTCCGGTATTCTTTTTATAGATTGCATAATCATGATTATTTCCCCATTTTTTATTGGCCGACTTTTCAAGCAATGGAATTCCGCTTACAAATAGTAGAAGAAAAGTGATGAATAGCGGGCTTACCAAACCTAAAATGGCCAATTCAGTTGAGAGTGTTGGGAAAATATAAAGATAGACTCCAAACCAAACCAAAATTTCTCCAAGGTAATTTGGATGACGCATGTATTTCCATAAACCGATGTTTACCCATTTCCCTTTGTTTGAAGGGTTTTTAATAAAAGTGGTTTTTTGATAATCAGCGATGGATTCAATCACTAAACCGACTAGCCATAAAAGTATTCCTGCATAGGAAAGAAATGAGAATTGCTCAATGCTTGAATGGAAAAAATAAGACGCTGGAATAAGTACCACGAAAACAGTAAATCCCTGTAAAAGCCAGAAGCTTCCAAATTTAAGGATGCTGCTTCTCATGCTGTCAAATCGATTGTCTTTACCCATCTTTTGAATGCGAGTAAGCAAGTAGGTGCCCAGACGAAATGCCCAAATAAAAATCATTAAAAACAAAACCAATTTTGTTAGACTAAAATGATTGGTGAGCAAGCCAAAAAGAGCGACAACCACAAAGGTTACTGAGTATGAAATATCCGTAAGTTTATCGGTTCTAAATTTATAGGCAGGGATAAACATGATCAGGTTGATACCAAGAGCCACGATAAAGTTTATAATTAAGTGATGCATAGGTAATTTTTTAGTTTAATAAAATTCAATAAAATCAATTTCAATTTCAAAAGGCCCCTCTTGTTTATCGTAAAGAATAATGCCCATTCTAAAGTTTTTTTCCATGTCCTTTGAAGTTAACCATTTGCCGGTTTCGCCACTCAAGTTGTATTGTTTAAAATCTGTTAACTTCATGCTTACAGTTTGCCAATCTCCACCTTCAGCTCCAAATTCATGTTTAAAAAAGGGACGGAAAAAGAGTTTGTAAGGTGAAAGTCGGAATGAGAACTTTCGCTCAGTATTGGCCCTGAAACGAATTTTAACATGGGTAAATTCAGCAATGGTTATTTTTTCTCCCTGATTTCTTAAAGAAGCAAATCCTCCATTATTCCTGAGTGAAATCAATCCTTCAAAAAAGATGCTATTGTCGAGCATACGCGCTTTTGATTCGGATTGGCCACCCATCACACCATCATTCACAATACCCCATTCAGCGCCGTCCTTTTTGGTGCCAAAATCTATTTTATGTGAGTTTGTTCCCATAACTGTTAGTAGTAAAGATAAAATTATTAAAGTCTTCATTTATAAGTTTTTTATTATGTCTAAAGCTTCATCCACATGTTTGGTTGCCTGGATTTGTGAATCGAAAAGGTGAACCACTGTACCTGTTTTGTCAACGATGTAGGTGACCCTTCCTGGCAGTAGTCCGAAGAAATTTGTAGGTACTCCAAATAATTTTCTAATTTCATTTCCATGGTCACTTAGTAAAGTAAAAGTGAGGTGGTATTTTTCTGCAAAGTTTTTATGGCTTTCAACCGATTGTCCGCTGATTCCTATAACTTCTGCGTCAGCTTCTTTAAAAACTTCAAACTGATCCTGGAAATAACAGGCTTCTTTTGTACAACCAGGGCTGTCATCTTTCGGATAAAAATAAATCACTAAATTTTTCTTTCCAATCAAATCTTTTATGTCAAGGATGTTTCCATCTTGATCCGGTAATTTAAAATCAGGTAACTTACTGCCGATTTCTATCTTTTTCATAAACTACTTTTTTGTAATATTTTTAATCATTCCTCGAAAAATCAAATTGTGAATAGGTAAGAGCACATACCAATAAACCCTTCCCATCAGCCCTTTAGGGCGAAAAGTCGCCGTTTGCCAAAGCAAACCATCTTCAATTTTAAATTCGAGCCAGGCTTCACCCGGTAGCTTCATTTCGGCAAAAAGTAAAAGACGGCCATTGGCTTGATTCACGTGCAGCACCCTCCAAAAATCAACCGAATCGCCAGTAAATATTTCATCCTCATTTGTTCTTCCTCTTCGCAAGCCAACGCCGCCAAATACCTTATCCATAAAACCTCTGATTTTCCATAATCCATTGGCGTAATACCATCCTCTATCACCACCGATTTGCATAATGTTTTTTTTGCATAATTCTACATCTGTAATGGGGTAACTTCTTTTGTCGATCAGGCAGCCAAAAGTGGGAACGTTTATAAATTCCGAAAGGTTAAGATCAAATCTTCCACTGATTAAAGAATCTTTCCAGCTTGAAATAATTTGATGGCCTTCGATTTTTAACAAGGTTTTTTCCAAAGACTGTGTGTAGCTTACCGGTGTAATTCCTAAAATTTTATTCAAATCATCATTTCTGCATATCACTTCAATTTTCATGCTGCTAACTAATGCGGATGCTAATTTATACGAAGTAGACGTAACGAAGTAAAGCCAATAGGATGAAAGCTTGGGCGTCATTACGGGTACAATGAAAATTTTTCGTTTGAGGACTCTGACTTTTGCGTATCCCAGTAACATATCTTTGTACGAAATAATGTCAGGGCCTCCAATATCAAAACTTTTATCATAGGTTTCAGCTTGAAAAAGGCTTTTTGTTAGAAAAGTGATTACATCCTGAACTCCTATGGGCTGACACTTAGTATTCAACCATTTTGGGGTAATCATTAAAGGCAGTTTTTCAACCAGATCTCTGATGATTTCGAAAGATGCACTACCTGAACCAATGATAATTCCGGCTCGTAATGTTGTTAAGTGGTAAAGCTTACTCGCCAGTTCTTTTTCTACTGCTTTTCTTGAAGATAAATGCTTGGAGAGTGACTGTTCATTCACAATGCCACTAAGATAAATTACCTGCTTGGTATTTGTTTTTTCAACGGTTTTCTTGAAATTCTTCGCAGATCGTAATTCAAGTTCTTCGTAATGTCTAGCAGTGGACATGGAATGCATTAAGTAGTAAGCAGCATCAATGTCGGTTGGAATATTTTTAAGCGTCTTTTGATTTAAAAAATCTACTTCAATAACCTGAATTCTTTTTGCTAAAGAAAGGGGTGGGCTAAATCGATTTTTATCCCTAACGGAACATACAACCTCATGCCCTTGACTGATTAATTCAGGGAGCAATCGTTTGCCGATATAACCTGTAGCACCTGTTAGCAAAATTTTCATTGAGTAGGTTTTTGTGTTTTTTAATTTGTTTATCGAACTGAATTTATTTTTTGAAGATGTTCGGCAGCCCCTAAGGTACTACCGAACCTAATCAAATCAACCAAACTATTTCTCAATCATGTTATTTTGGCATTAAAACCTGGTCAATTACATGAACCACGCCTGAGCCTGATTCAATATCTACTGCTGTAATTTTAGTGTTTTCGTTGATATAACTTCCTGATTTTTTTGATGAGAAATATAATTTCTGACCGTTAACCGTCGCAGCATTTTTGGAATTCCGTGGACTTCTGGCTGTGAGCCTCTATTGAAAGTATTGCTGTCAGGTTGGCGCAACCTGATCCCGTTAGCGGTATTGGGCGTCATTTGGTGAGGGCTTCACGCCGACTTACGCAGCCGTTATCTCGATCTGTCTATTGTGATTGCCTCATGGTTCTCTAAAAATCACGAAATGGGACCGAAAGCGATCATTGAAGCGCTTTCTCAAATTGAAAAACCTGGCAACTACGGCGGTGTTGTTAGTGGGTATTGGCCTTGTGATTAACGTTATCAGCACCACCGGAATTGGTAACACCTTCTATTTTGATCAACAATGGGCAGACGGCGACTTACTGGTCGCGCCGGTGCCGCCGAATCGCACTGGCGTCTTCGGTACCGGTATGGGCTTGCCGGTAACCATGGCTTATATCGTTTTGGGCACACTCTCGGCTCGGCTTTGTATAAACTGATTGCTGAAAGTCAGTTGCTCGACCTGTTGGTTTCAGGACAGTTACCTGAACAGGCGAAGCTATCTTCATGTTGGCTGCGCCAGATAGCTTGATTTGCTGAACGCGCCAGCCCAGCGCCGGAAACAATAGGGATGATTGCGTTAGTCCCTGCTGGTTGTCGAGCCTTCTTGAGCAAGGCTTGGGCTTGGGAGGCGATCTGACCTTGCACTGCTTTCAGCAATGCA
>CALOCL010000009.1:0-66678 GCA_942491855.1 uncultured Bacteroidales bacterium | reverse complement strand
TTTACGTGTCTACCGAAACAGCAGAAGAGCCCATCAATTTCTTTTATTGGGAGATTTCAGAAACCTACCATTACCAATCACTCTATCTAATCTATTCAATTTATTGGGGCGAAGGCAATTTAGGAAAAAATGGTTTTGAAAGACTTTTAACTAATACTGACAGTTTAAAAAATTGCTGGTTAACTCAGGATGTAAGAGAACGTTTCACTTATACAACTAAGAATCTTACTTCACCTAAGATTAATCAATTACCTATTAATTTCACATCTAACGGAATTAAGTTTAGGTTTAAATATGCGCTTCAAGTAAAACAATACAACATATCAGAAAATGCTTATGCTTTTTTAAACAGTCTCGAGGAACAAAATGATATTGAAGGATCTTTATATACAGCACAACCGTATCAAATTTTAGGCAATGTTCGTAATATTAATGATCCTGATGAAGCAGTGTTGGGTTACTTTTTAACTGCCTCAGTTTCAATTAGCCAACCCGTGCTTTTAAAGAGGCCGCTAGGTTATAATACACCTATCAATTATGGTAGTTGCAGCAGTATTAGCGGTGATAATACCTTTAATGTTTTAGAAAGAGTTAGATATATGCCATCCTCTCGATGGCCGATTATTATTGCTGAAAATCCCAGAGGCGAAACTGCAGAACCAATGATTGTTGAGAGAGAATGTGTTGACTGCACTACCCAGGGAGGAATCAGCATAAAACCAACATACTGGGATAATGATTTATTTTTAATAACACCAAATGATCAATTTAAATAATATTATGAAAAAATACATTTTAATATTTCTTGGATCATTTTTACTATTTACAAATATTTTTTCTCAATCAAATATTAGGCAACTAACCAATGATCTAACAGAGAGTATTACACTCAGTCTCGATAGAACCACATATTTGAGTGGTGAAAAAATATGGTTTAAGGCACAAGGGTTTATTCCGCTCGATCTTCCAGATATGCGGTTAAGTAATGTATTATATATTGAATTGTTTAATTCATCGAATAATTCATACATTCGGAAAAAGTTCAGGGTAAAGGATGATATTTTGACCGGAATGTTTGAAATCCCCACAGAATTGAATTCAGGTAATTATTTTATTAGGGCTTACACCCAATATAACCGCAACTCCTTGACTGAAACCATTTTCACTCAAAAAATCACTATAGTGAACCCAACCATCAACCTACCTAATCAAGTTTTCTCGACAAATAATATTAAAATCATGCCTGAATATGGATCTTTAATTCAGGGGATTAGCAATAATATTATCATTAATGTAGGGCAAGGTAATAGAAACTTAACAAGCAAAATCTGGATAAGTGATGAATTAGGAAGTGAGATCACAAATACTAATACAGAAGACGGTATTGGTCTACTACAAATAACACCTTCAGCTAATATGTCCTATTTTGCTCATACAACAATTAATAACGATACCATAATTACTGAAATTCCTAAGGCAAATACTGAAGGAATATTTATGAAATCTGAACTTATGCGCCTAAGTAACCAGATAGATCTTTTAATAACTAACCTTCAAACAAAACTCACACAAGTCAAATTAGAGTTATACTCAAAACATTTCAATAAGTTAAGTGAAAGACAAGTATTCCTGCAATCTAAAGAAAATCATTTGGCCTTTGAGTTATCTTCTTTACTACCAGGATTCAACTATTTTGTTATAAGAGATAGTAAAAATGCAATTTTAAGTATTCATTGTTATTACAAACTCCCAATAGAAATTACTCCATTAAAAATCACCACCGATCAGCAAAAATATACTCGTCGCGACAAAATCGAGCTTGATATTTCACTAGGAACAAAGCTGGATGAAAATATAGATTTATCAATTTCTGTGACAAAAAAAGGTACTTTCGAAACAAATGAAAAAGGTCTGCCTAACTATCTCTTCAGCAATCCATATCTTATAGAATCTTATTTAATCTCAAATCCTGATGTCATAAAAAACACACCCTTTGATATTGAAAAGCTATTGATGGCGTATAATAGTAAACTGGCAAATGATATTAATTTTAAGAATAGATTAACTGTTTTTCATTACAACCTTGAATGGGTTCCAGAAATCAGAGATGTATCTTTAAGTGGTTATGTGAGAAATAAAAATACAAAAGAACCCATTGCCGGAACAGAGGTCTACTTATCTGTGTTCAAAACCAACCCTCAGGTTCATCTTTACAAAACAGACATGAATGGCTATTTCATCTTTTCTCTCAATAATTTAACCGAGATACAAGATGTATTTATAACTGTTAACAAAAAAATTGATGACCAGGAAGAGCTGGAATTAGTCATCAACAATGATTTTTTAAGGGAATATCCAAGCTATGAAAATATTCCTTTTAACTTAACTGTTGATCAAACCCCTCTAATTGAAGAACTTTATGTTAACACTCAGGCAACCAAAATATTTAAAACTGAGCCAATTTCTGAACCAATTTCACCAGTTGCAATTCCATATGCTTTTAGTAACCCTGAATTTAGCATAAATCTGGACGATTATATTTCAAGTCCATCACTTGAAGTTGTATTCCGAGAATTAATCCCTGCTGTTAGGTTAAGAAAGACAGGTGATACCTATAAACTAAGTGTTAGTGATCCGAAAAGAAAAGGATTTCTATCTAATCCATTGATTATGGTCGATTATATCACAATTTTTGATATTAAAGAATTGATGTCAATTAATGTTTCAAAAATCCAGAAGATAGACGTTTTTACAACGCCTTATGTACTCGGAAATGCTCAGTTTGGCGGGGTCATTTTACTGACAACAAAAACAGATAATTTTGGAGGGATGAAAATGCCTGCAGAATCTTCATTTTTTGAGTATTCAACCATTTCAGATTCTTATCAATTTGATCCCCCTGTTTACGATACTCCACAAAAAACTAAAAACAGAAAAGCAGATTTTAGGAATCTGTTGTACTGGAATCCAAGCGTAAAAATAAAAGACCGTAAAAAAATTAATTTCTATACCTCAGACCATTGTTCAGAATATGATATTATTGTAAGAGGTTTTACAAAGGATGGTAAATGGTATTTCGGAAAACACGAAATTAAAGTAGAATAATGGATAGAAAATTAATATTATCTTTTTCTCATACATTTAAAAACTCGAATTTTAAGTTAAGAACAAATACTATATAATCTAAAAGTTATTTTTGTAAAAAGTCATTTTAAGTTGATGATTCCACAACGGAATCTTTAAGATTAAATACTTGGCTATATGTATTGATTATAATATGAACTTCTATTCTCATTTTTATTGATCCATTTCAGAACTTCATTGCGTGTTCGCTTAATAAATTAACGATGAGTCCTACACAAATAAATCACATTAGAGATATATTTGTTATAATGCTTATTTTGATAGTAACAAGAGGTTCCTACTCACAAACTGAAGTTGGCGATCCAAAACTTAGCGATTTAAGATATTTTGTAGAAGGGAAATACCAACTAGACGATTTATTAGTTCAAGGAATTCTTTATTCACCCTCTGATATTAGGATAAAAGGTTCTCCCTATTTCTTATTCGACCGAAACTGGAGAAGTTCTAAAATTTTTATTAAGGGAAGAGTGTTCGAGAACCAGAATATTCTATTTGACTTACACACGAATAAGATCATTGCTAACATCGCTTTCTCCCATGAAATCACTAAAGATATTATCATAGATCTTGATTTCATTGATTCCATATATATAGAATCTCATTTTTTCATTAATATTTCTCCATTTACAACCGAAAATATAAATGATTTGTATCAAGTGGTTTATGATGGGTCATTTAAAGGATTATTAAAGCATCGCGTTTCATATCAAGGTATTATTAAAAATGATACTCCTAAAGGCTATTTTGAAGCCCCAAAATCAAGTTTATATATATTGAAGGAACGAAAATTAATAAAAATTAGTGGTAAAAAAAATCTCTCTGAAGTATTTCAATCAAACAAAAAACCTATCTCTAAATTTATGAGGACTAATAAAATAAACCTTAAAAAAGCAAACACACATAAATTGCATGAACTTTTTAAATACTGTGATGAACTTAGCAAATAAAAGAGTGCTCAGAAAAATATTTACGCCTGGGTTAACTTTTGCTCAAATGATGTCTTATTTTTCAATAAATGAATTTAAACGTTCTCAATTAATTTCATTCAATAATTCTAAATTTAAAAACCTTAAAATCCAATATTTTAGTTTATTCCAAATTATATTGCTTACCCTACCCGCAATTATATTTTCTTGTACTGAAAAGTATTGGCCAAAGTTAAATCCGGATTACGAAAGACTACTTGTTGTTGACGGAAGAATAACCAATGAGCCTGGTCCTTATACCATTCGACTCTCTACTTCATCATCTATAGAGGCAGGAATATTTAAGCCTGTAACGAATGCAAAGATCATAATTTCTGATGATGTTGGCCAAAGTGAACTGCTTACTGAAATTGATAACGGAATTTACCAAACAGATCCAAACGGTATTAAAGGTATTATTGGACGTAAATATAGGATCTCAATCGAGTACAACAATAAGTTTTATGAATCATCTTTTGAAGAACTTAAAGCACCTGTAGATATTGAATCAATTAGTGCCAAATGGGAAAAGCATACAGGAAACTCGCAAGATGAATTTGGTAGTCAATTCTATCTAACAACAGAAACATCAGATTCAGCGATTAATTATTTTTATTGGGAAGTATCCGAAACCTATTATTATATGTCGACCTATTGGATTTGGGGATTATACTGGGGTGAGAATAATAATGGGAAAAGTGGTTTTGAAGTGATACAGAACCAGGATACGCTCAAATATTGTTGGAAAACTAACAAAATAAATGAATTATATACGTACACAACTAAAAACCTGACCTCGCCCAAAATTAAAAATTTAGCCTTAAATTTCACTCCAAATAGTGAAAAATTCAGATTTAAGTATGCCTTACATGTGCGGCAATTTACTATTTCGGAAAATGCTAATATTTTTTTAAATGTCTTACAAGAGCAAAATGAAGTTGAGAGTTCACTTGGCATCACCCACCAACCATATCAGTTATTAGGGAATGTATACAGCATAGATAATCCAGATGAACCCGTTTTGGGATATTTTCATGCTGCGGCAACTGTAAGTCAACGAACTGTAATGGTACGTCGTCCGATAGGCTATGATAATCCATTTGAAGATTTTAATTGCGGAACCCTAACACAAAGCAATCATAGAGATCCTTATACACGAATTGAAAATATGACCATAACAAAGTGGCCATACATTATAGGCTTTAATCCTTATGTTTTCTACCCTCCAACGCCTATGATTGTGGATATTGAATGTTTAGATTGCAGATTTAGAGGCGGAGTTACGATTAAACCCGATTATTGGGACGATCATTCATTGCTAATTCCTCTTAAAGCACCTTTAGAATAATTTTATTGAGTGAGATGAGAATCTATCGAATTTCTGTTCTGGATATTGGATATTTTTTTATCTTTGCAGCTCGAAAAATGGTCGCATAGCTCAGCTGGATAGAGCAACAGCCTTCTAAGCTGTGGGTCGAAGGTTCGAATCCTTCTGCGATCACAAAAACCTCTTCATTTTGAAGAGGTTTTTTATTTTGTTTTATTCATACTTTAATGATGAGGCCGGATTCACCTTGGCGGCTTTTAAGGTTATCAGACTTACAATGATCGTTGCGAAAAACAGAGAAATGAATCCTCCTACAAAAAAAATCCAAACCGAAATATGGGTACGATAAACAAAACTATCTAACCATTTATCCATAGTATAATAAGCTAAAGGAAAAGCAATTGCTGCACCAATCAGAACCCATTTACTCAGGTCAAGTACAAACATTTTTACAATTTTTAATTCTGAAGCTCCCATTACTTTCCTAACTCCAATTTCTCTGATCCGCTGTTGGGTTGTGAAGGAAGTTAAGACAAACAGGCCTAACATCGAAATGACGATGGCAAGTACCGAACCGTAACTTATCAGTTTGTTAACCCTTTCTTCTTTCCTGTGCATGTTTTCAAAACTTTCATCTATAAATTCATAATTGAGATTGTAATTGGGATCAAGTGCCAGAATTGTTTTTTCAATTGCAGCGAGGGTAGCCTGTGCATCCTGGGTATTAAGTTTGATCGAAATACAAGAAAAATTACTTGAATAAGAAGTAAAACCAAGTGGTTCAATCGCATTATGAAGTGACAGATAATTAAAATCACGAAACACCCCTATTACCATCATGGTATCAAATGATACCACAATCTTTTTATTAATTGAATCTACAAGGCCTAATGCCTTAACAGTAGCTTCATTAATAAGCAGGTTATTTTTATCTGTTTTCATATCTTTCGAAAAATCACGCCCCTCAACGATTTCAATGCCATAAGTCTTCAGATAGTCATCCTGTATTCGGTTCTCTTTAAAAACGATAGCAGAACTGGCATCATCTCCTAGCTTAAACAAAGCCTCAACGTTGCGGGTATCACCAGGGACACTTTCTGATGCTGTTATCGAAACAACATTTGGATTGGCCAATAAATCAGCTTTTAAGGATTCATACGATTTATATATGCCACTACTTAGTCTTTTTAATACCAATACCTGCTCTTTATCAAACCCTAAATCTTTACTTTTTAAATAACTGACTTGTTTGAATAGTAATGCCAGGTTGATCAATAAAAAGATAGCAATAGCAAATTGAAACACGACCAGGGCTTTTATTAACCCAGAGTTTTTTGAGGAAGATCCTTTACTGCCTTTTAATGCCTTAACTGGAAGTATGCGGGTAAGATAAAAGGCAGGGTAAGCTCCTGAAATTATACCAAGTACCAACACCCCCATTACCATTAAAATAAATACAAAAATATTATTCCAGTAAGGGATAATGATTGGGCTATCTATTAATTGCCTGAAAAGGTCGATGAACAATTCTGCAATGCCTAATGCCATAATAAAAGCAAAGAATGAAATGAGTACCGACTCACCCATAAATTGACCTAACAATTGTCGGCGAAACGCCCCCATAACCTTTCCTAGCCCAATTTCCTTCGCCCTGCTTTCTGAATTTTCGGTAACCAGGTTGATGAAATTGACTACGGCTATAAGCATTATAAAAACAGCTAAAGCTGAAAAAATATAAACATTGTTAAGATCTCCGGCAGGCTCTAATTCCATGGCAGTTTTTGATTAAAGATGGATATCACTTAATGGCTGAAGAAAAGTTTTGATGGTTAACCCTAAGGAACTAAACCTTTCATTGGATGCATCCATAACAATTTCGCCAATTTTTACTTCCAGCTGATTCGCATCAACATTTTCATTACAAATCAGATATGTAAAAAATGAAAAACCATTATTTTTAGTGATGTCATATTTTTCATTGCTAATAGTTGAAAAAGCACCTAGCATGTCGAATTTAATGTGCGAGTTGAGAAGAACATCTTTAATGATTCCTGTAATCTTATGATTCTCGCCCCTAAATTTAATGGTCTTGCTAAAAGCATCTTCGTTACCAAAAAGTTTTTTGGCAAAGCTCTCAGTAATCACAACTGTATTTTGGTTAGCCAATGACGACTTTGCATTTCCTGAAATAAAATCAAAACTAAAAATGTCAAAAAATGTTGAGTCAACCCATAACAGTTTATTATTGTAAAAAATCTCATCACTATACTCAACCTCTCTGTCACGATAGCCGTAAAACCGACATACCTTCTCAACTTCGGGTACTTGGTTGTGTATTTTTGAGGCAACACTTCCAAGGGTAATTGGTCCTTCTACCTTCGATCCGTTAGGTAAGGAAATATCGCTGTTAAGACGATAAATATTATCGTAATGCTCATTATGACGATCATAGCTTAACTCAAAATAAACATATGAAGCAATGAATGGTTGCAGATAATCCTATCGCTAATCCAAAAATATTGACAAAAGAAAGAAGTTTATGCTTAGCTAAACTTCTTAATGCAATTTAAAAAAGTTTTGAATCATAAAAAGGTATTTGATAGGTATATTGGTTAGACACCTGAGAGGTAAAATTGTTACTTCTAACCAAAATTCAGCTTCAACTTTGAATGTTATGCGATTATCCTTAACTTTACCACTACAGAGCCTGCTTAATTAAAGCCATATCCATGAAAAACAAGGAATCTTTTCTTGAGAAACAAAAAATCAAGCAGTGGTGGGTATGGGTCGCAATTTCAGGAATTAATTTAATTTTTTTAACAGCTTTCACGGTACAGATCATACTCAATCATCACCTTGGGAAAAAGCCTATCAACAATACAATCCTTATTCTTTTAACTATACTGGTTTTGTTTTTCTTCTTTCTACTCACAACCTGTTCATTAAAGACTCGCATAACCAGCGAAAGAATTTATATTAAGTACTTTCCTTTCCATTGGTTTTACAAATCATATAAAAGAGATACCATAAAACAAATAGAAATTATTAAACACGACCCCTTACGTGATTTTGGAGGTTGGGGCTTAAGAACTGGTTTTTTTCGAAAGAAAATAATTTTTAACATTTCAGGTAAATATGGCATCTTTCTGGAATTCAATAACGGAAACAAAATTATTATCGGAACAAAAAAGCCCGAGGAAATCTATCAAATTCTGACGAATAAAAAATGCTAACTCAATCTTCAAGATCAATTCACTTTTATGTTTCTTTAAATGTGTGTTAATAGCTAAATGACAATCAATAATGGAACAATTAATTAACCTAAGCCTTGCAGAAAAATTCCTTCTGCTGGCCTTACACCCTGAAAAACCAAAATACCTGATAAGCGATCAGGCCTTAATTGCAGGCGTAACCGGGGCCATCCTCCTCGACTTAACTTTTGAGGGTAAACTTGAAATTCAGAATCATTTATTGCATGCGAAATCTAATAAATCTGAAATATCTGAAACACACAACAAATTCCTGAATATTATTTATAATTTCCCTAAGAAAAGAAAAATCAGAACATGGATTCAACGCTTATCAAACAAATCGCAGAGTAATCGAAAGTACTTGCTTCAGGATATGAAAGAGAAAGGTTTTGTTAAGATAACTCACAAACGATTTCTTTTTATCCCGTATATCAGAGCTCGATTAATCAGAAAAAATGAACGAAACAAATTGATAGATCAATTAAGAAACATTTTAATCTACACCAGAAAACCTGATGCAGAAATTGCACCGCTGCTCGGATTAGTTGAAGCTGGTAAAATGTATCGGGTTGTAGCAAAAAACAGAACCGAAATCAAAAGCTTCAGAAAAAAACTCAAAGTCCTCATGAAATCCGACTTAATTGCAACAGGTGTAAATCAGGTGATTGATGAAATGCAAGCAGCAGTGACTGCCGCTGTGCTTGCTTCAACAAGTGTTGCAACAACTGCCGGAAGATAAAACCTAAAAATGAAAAACCAAGACTACCTAATTCTGGAACCGGATAATGGATTAGTGGATTCTGAAATTACCCGTTTGCTAAAATCATCTGATTCAATCGGTTTTCACACCACGCTAAAAGATTACAACCCAAGTCCAATTCATCGCTTAAGTAAACTGGCTGAAGAACTGGGAGTCAGAACTATTTTTCTAAAAGATGAATCGACTCGATTTGGATTAAAAGCATTTAAAGGATTGGGTACCTCGTATGCTGTAAATCAAATTCTACAAAGCAAACATTCAATAAGCACGTTTTGTACCGCAACCGACGGAAATCACGGAAAGGCTTTGGCATGGTCGGCGAGGTTAGCCGGAAAAAAGGCAGTGATTGTAGTTCCTGCGCATACCACCCCTGCCCGCATCATGGCTATTGAAGCTAAAGATGCAGAAGTTATCAGATTCGAAGGAAATTATGACGACGCCTGTAAGTATGCCGAGAAGCTAAGTGAACAAGATGGTTGGAAGTTGGTTCAGGATGTGGCATGGGATGGTTACGAAAATATTCCCGCATACATCATGGCCGGGTACCTTAGCATGTTTAAAGAATTGGAAAATAATCTTCATTTACCTGATGAACCACTCATCGATGTAGTTTTACTGCAAGCTGGGGTCGGAAGTTTTGCATCTTCTGCAGTTTGGTATTACCTAAATCGATACGGAAACAAAAAGCCAAAAATTGTCATCATAGAACCAACTGAAGCTGATGGGATTTTTGAATCATTTAAACACAACCAATTAAAATCATCGCTCGGAAAACAAGAAACCATCATGGCCGGATTAAACTGCGGGCTTCCCTCAAGTATTGCCTGGCCTGTTTTAAAAGCAGGTACCGATGCAGTAATTCGTATTGAAGATCAGTACTCAGAGCTGGCCATGAGAAAGCTATACTACAACAAAGCCTCCGATCCGCAAGTCATTTCAGGTGAATCCGGAGCTGCCGGACTTGCCGGATTGCTTGCAATTCTGCAAGAAGAAAAGTTTAATCCCTTAATGGATCACCTGGGTATCAGTCATCATTCCAGAATCCTTCTTTTTAATACGGAAGGTGATACTGATCCCATTTCTTTCAAAAAAATTGTTACCTAATCGAACAATAAAGTAAAATTTATAAAGCCAAAATGACCATTCGTATATAATTCTTACTTAAGTATCGATAAGCAAGTTCATCGCTTTTTTATCTTATCCTATTTCATTATCATTGTATAAAATATTGAATAATTAACTCAAATAAAGATGAAAAAAATAACCATTTTTACCTTATTTATACTTTTTACAACGGGTATTCTTGCCCAGGAGAAGAGAAGTTTAACTTTCGGCGACATTGTTAAATGGAATCGGATTACAGAAAAAATGATTTCTAACGATGGGAATTTTGTGGTTTATAAAAATGAGCCTTGGAAGGGAGACCCAATTTTAAAAATCACTACCAAATCTGGAGAAGAACAAGCATCTATCGTTGGCGGAACCAGGGCACGAATTACTAAAGCCTCTGATTTTGCAATCTTTACAATTAATCCTGAAGTTGATGTAGTTAGGGAACTAAAACTCAAAAAAACAAAAAAAGATAAACTACCAAAAGATGCATTGGGAATATACAATTTAAAAACCAATGAACTCATCAGGGTTGAAAATTTAAAGTCGCATAAGATCCCTTCTAAATGGAGCGGCTGGATAGCCTATCAGGTTGAAGCCACTAAAGAAACTGACAAGGAAAAAGAAGAGGATAAAAAAGAAAAAAAAGACAAAGCTGAAAGCAACAAAAATGGTTATACACTTCATCTTAAAAACCTTACAAGTGGTAAAATTACCAGCATTCCTTTTGTTACTTCCTATGAATTTGCAGAAGAAGCCGAGGCCATCACTTTCGTTTCAACCGGAAAGGAAGATGAATTTGAAGCCGGTGTTTATGTTTTCAAACTAAACCAGGCATCGCCAAAACTAATTGCCAAAGGAAAAGCTGAATACACGCAACTTACAATTAAAAAAGATGCTTCTAAAACAGCTTTCTTGATGAATACGGTAAAAGATGAAAAAGCCCCAAAACAATACGCATTGTACGTTTCGGAAAATGATGAAGAAGCTAAGAAGGTGTTGGATAATACGAATACAGCCATCCCTTCAGGTTGGGAAATCAGTGCCAATGGCCGGATCAGTTTTGCAGAAAAAACCAATCGCGTATTTTTCGGGACAGCACCTATACGTCCAGAAAAAGACACTACTGTTTTGGAAGAGGAAATTCCTGTTTTGGATGTTTGGCTATGGGATGAACCAATGCTTCACACCCAGCAGATTAACCAGAAATCAAGATTATTGAGAAAAACCTACCTGGCCGTTTATCATGCCGATCAGGATAAAATGGTTCAGCTTGAAAACAAAGAATTAAGTGGGGTTAGCCTGATTAACGAAGGAGATGCTGATGAGGTTTTTGCCTACTCAAATGTACCTTATGCCGTACAAAGCATGTGGGAAGGAAGCCCGGTTCATAGTGATTTTTATTTGCTCGACATCCATACGGGCGAAGCTAAAATGATTAAAAAAGAAATCCGAGCCAATGCTTCTGTTTCACCTGCCGGAAAATATCTTTATTGGTATAACGCCATCGATACCAGCTGGAATACTTACAATTTATCAAATGGCAAAGAGTTTAAATTAACCGATCCAACCACTGTGCAATGTGCAAATGAATTGAACGATATTCCAAATCCGCCAAGGCAATACGGAAGCCCGGGCTGGTTAAAAGGTGATGAAGCCCTTTTGGTTTACGACCGTTTCGATATTTGGGTACTGGATCCCAACAATGTCGAAAAACCGTTAAACCTGACCATGAACGGCAAAACTTTAAACACCAGTTACCGTATGGTTCAGTTTGACCGCAGCAATCGTACTGAAGGAATTGATTTAAAAGAAACAGCCTTTTTAATGGGGCATAATGAAATTACACGTGCTGATGGTTATTACACAACTTCTTTAAAGAAAGCTGCCAAACCCAAAGAGATTTTCAGTGGAAATTACAGCCTGGGACAGCCCATTAAAGCCGAAGATGCTGATGTTTTGGTTTACACCAAAGAAGATTTCAATACCTATCCAAACCTTTTAGTTACCAATATGAATTTCAAAAAGTCACAACAAATCAGTGATGCGGCTCCTCAGCAAGAAGAATTTAAATGGGGTAAAGTTGAACTGGTAAAATGGACTTCGTTGGATGGACGTAAATTGGAAGGGACACTTCACGTACCAGAAGATTTTGATCCTATTAAAAAGTACCCATTGATTGTTAATTTTTATGAAAAGAACTCTCAGGGTTTATTTAATTACCGCATGCCTGAGGCACATCGATCAACGGTTGATTACCACTACTACACCAGTAACGGGTACATCATCTTTAATCCTGATATTTATTACAAAACCGGTTATCCGGGCGAAGATGCTTTTAACTGTGTAATGCCCGGAATTACTGCTTTAATACAAAAAGGTTTTGTTGAAGAAGATCACATTGCTGCCCAGGGCCATAGCTGGGGTGGTTACCAGGTAGCCTACCTCGCAACCCGAACCAATATGTTTGCCGCTATCGAATCGGGTGCTCCGGTTGTGAACATGTTTAGCGCTTACGGCGGTATTCGTTGGGGATCAGGCATGAACCGATCCTTCCAGTACGAGCATACCCAAAGTCGGATTGGAAAATCCATTTGGGAATCTCCGCTCCGATATCTCGAAAACTCACCGCTGTTTACGATGGACAAAGTAAATACCCCGATTTTGATTATGCATAACGATAACGATGGAGCCGTGCCATGGTACCAGGGAATTGAATACTTCATTGCCTTGAGGCGACTGGGAAAACCGGCCTGGCTGCTGAACTACAACCAGGCAGATCACTGGCCATTACAGGTTAGGGATAAGTATGATTTCCAGATCAGGATGGCACAATTTTTCGATCACTACCTAAAAGGTGCTCCTATGCCAAAATGGATGAAAGAAGGAATACCTGCAGTTAACAAAGGATATGAGATGGGATATGAATTGGTGAAGTAAATTACTTGAAAAGTTTTGTGCTTAACCCTACGAGCATTTAAATGCTCGTAGGGTTTTTTTTAACTAATGATGTTCTTTTGTCTTCCTACCCGATCGGCAGGTGAGGATACAAAAGAAACAAAAAATCAAAAACCGAATTTATAAGATATCACAATTACCTTAAATTTTAATAATTCATGAGTAAACATTAGATTCAAACCTTAACACATGCCACTCCGTGGCATCCCAGCTGTTTTTAGGGAAGGCTACATTTGGGCCTCCCCTTCTATAATTATAAAATAAAATTCCTTTTTCAGAAGTATAAGATTAATTTTTCGCTTCGATATTTTGTGGAACAAAATTCAGAAAAATTAATCTGGTTTTGGGGCAAAGCCACAAAAATACCTTTGAAAAAGTGTCCTTTCTTTTGGTTCGTTTTCTTTGGACAAGCAAAGAAAATGAACAGACTCTACTATATCGCTCGCAGGGTTATGTAGATTTCTCACTTCGTTCGAAATGACAAGAGAAAATAAAATTTTGAAATTATTCGCCGGAAAGCGATGGAATCAAATACCTTTTTAAACTTAAACGTGCAGGGAGGTAAATCCATAAAACCCCGCTTAAAAAAACCGTTAACAAGATCAGGAATACAAAAGTACCTGGTATTTCAAAGGCGGTTGAAAGCAGCGATGGAAGCATTCCGATGGCAGCAGCAAGGCTACCGATTACCATACCCGCGATGAGTAAAAAGAAATTCTCCAGGAAAATAATTTTAAGGATTTTATTTTTTGTAAACCCTAAAGACTGAAGCAAAGCTAATTCATGCCGGCGCTCCAGGAGATTACGCAACAAAACAATGCCAAGGCCAATCGTACCAATTAAAACTCCCAGGCCTCCCAAAATCATAAAAACAGTCAGGTAGGTATTGGTTACCGAATTAAACTCAGCTAAACGGTCCGATGCGCCTGTAACTTCTATTCCAAAATCTGTAAGCTCGCTATTCAGGTAAGTTTCAACCGCTTCCTGCTGATTACTTTCTGCATCA
Organism: uncultured Bacteroidales bacterium; assembly: GCA_942491855.1. Classification (GTDB taxonomy): domain Bacteria; phylum Bacteroidota; class Bacteroidia; order Bacteroidales. The sequence continues at coordinate 52,157 of CALOCL010000009.1, read as the reverse complement.
ATCAACATGATTTTTGATCCGCCTACAGAAGGAAAATATTTACGGAACTGTGCCTGATCGATCAATACATTGCCCTGAAATATGGAACTTTTCAATCCACCTTTAACGATCAGCGACAATCTTTCGCCTGCCTCACTGAGGTAAAACAAGGTATCGCCTACCTTTTTCTTCAATCCCCAGGTCAGCACGGTTTGATCGACATAGGCTGAAACAATTTTTTCCGTTTTACTGTTTACCAACTCAAGCCAGGGGTGCTCCGCATCAACAGCAGCAGCCAGTTTGACAAAACCAAAGGATTTTCTTTCATCAAACTCCCTGCTGTTGATTCCAAGCAGTTGAGGCTGATTAACCAAATTCAGATTCAAACAACTCGCATCATCCCCTTCTAAATTAAAAAACTGGCTAAACTGCCAATCGCTCTCCACTCCTTCCAGTTCATTCAAATTATGAAGGACAGGCATGGTGGATTCAGCCCAGAGCAAATAACCACCGGTTCCGGAATCATTAGAAGCGTCCAGCCCATAAAAAGTTTTGCGGTTAGCCCCGGTAATTAAAATGGTAAATGAACCCAGTGCCAGCAATGCTATCACGGCAATACTCCTACCCTGATTCAGGGCTCCATTTTTTAAGGCCAGGCTTTTGATACTTAATCCTTGTTGCGCCAGCCGTGTAAATGACTGGGCAAACATCCATTTTACCCATGCCATACTACCAACGATAAACATAAATCCAGCTCCCATTAATAATCCTGCATTGGCTTCAATCGACCCATTCAGCGCATAAACAGTCAGCAGTAAACTACTACCCAATCCTAAAGCAGTAAACAGTTTAACCCATCTAAACCTTTTAAGTAAAGCAGGTACGTTGTCTGTAAATTCTTTTAACAAACTAACGAGTGGCAATTTCAATTTTTTCCGGGTTACCAAAAACACTACTAGCAAAGCAATGAGTATTCCGGAAAATGCTCCGGTTAAAATTGTTACCGGCTTTACAAACACTTCTAAATCATTGGTTCTGACAATATCCGACCAAATCGACTGTATGGCATCCATGATGGCATAGTTGTACAAAATACCCAGTAATGCCCCAACCAATCCACCTATTACAGCCACAAGCAGCGATTCAAAAATTTGAATCCGGAGTACCTGTTTTTTAGTAAACCCAAGTGCCGAAAGCAAGCCAATTTCCGATTTCCGGGATTCGGAATTTAAGGAGTAAAGCAAGGCGGTTAAAAGGATACCGGCCACAATCACGAAAAAACTCAGGCTTAGAAAAAGTTCGCCGAAACTAACCCCGCTGTTAGCCGCCAGGTAACCTTCCTGTTTTACTGCAACAAACTGCAGATTAATATCTTTAGGATTCAGAGACTTTAAAATTTGGGCTTCAAATTCCTCGGTACTTTCCACATTCTTTTTAAAGCGAACAGCGGTATAGGTTCCAAAAGTACTTTTCCAAAGTTCGATTCCCTTTTCAATAGAGATGTAGGCTTTAGGCATTCCTTTGTACAAATTCCAGTACTCTTCATCCTTATCCCTGATCCGTTCCAGATCAATCGGGATACTGGTTTCCCAATCGCTACATGAATTGGCATCGGCCAAACCCGGAAATGCTGGCATCAAAGAATTATTCAAACCATTCTCTGAAGTTTTAACAATCTGTTTAACAACAAAGGCATGAGATTCTTTAACCAATGACCGCAATGGGCCAATCGTAAAATAATCCAGTACCAGGCTATCGCCCACTTTAATTTCCAGATCTTTAGCCAACCACTCATTAATGGCAATCTCATCGTTTTTAAGTCTTTCTCCGTTAATTTCAAAAGAGGCAGCAGTTACAAAAGAGTATGGCGTTGTTCGTAAGCCTGATTTTAAAGAATTTACCAAGTAAGTCAGGATTTTTTCATTCTCACTTTGCGATGCTGAAACAGATGCAACGATGGGGTCATCCATAAAAATCCGTTTCGAAACAAGCTCGTATTCAGCGCTTGCCTCCAACTCACGAAAGATAAGCCCGGCATCTTCCAGTTTCCAGGTTTCGGATAAACTGTGATCGAGAGATTTAATAGACAGTTCTTTATCCTTACTCTTACCAAGCAGGATGGTGTTAACAAACCCGTTTAAATCCATGCGCTCACTTAAAAAGGTTCTGGAAAGAAAAACATTATCCGGTGCCGTCTGATTGCTTTTCAAACTAAAACGCCCCATTTGGTCGGGACTTAAAATAGCTTTCACTTTGAGCCGAAAAGCAACCGAGGGTTGCTCCTCCTCAATAAAAGGTGCATTTACCGGAATAAAGTCAACATTTTCAACCCTCAGCAGAAAATCGTCACCGGCTTTCAAATCGAGTTTTTGTGCAAGCTTGGCGCCAATCAGTGCTTCATCGTTTTTAAGTATAACAGGTGGAAGTTCTGAAAGATTCCAAAAATCGTCATCGATACCGTAAACAAAGCTTTTGTTTATTCGCTTGCTGTTTTCCGGATTAATTGAAATACCTTCGAGGCTTAAAACAGCAGCTGCCGACACACCCAATTCACCCCCAAGTTCCTGCGAAAGTTCATTTCTAACATAGCGGTCACCTGTCATCAGGGCAAATTCAGTACCGCCTAATCGCTTTTCAACAATTTGATTCAGGCTGTGACTTACCGAATCGCCAACAATCAAAGCCCCGGTCAGAATAGCCGTACTAATGGCTGTACCCAATAAAATGGTAAGGTGTTTCTTTTTAAAATACCAAAGACTTCGGAGTATGAGTTTAGGAATCGACATCAGCTTTTTTCAATTGATTTAGTTGACCGTTAACCAACGCATACCTGGTTTTCATCTTACTCGCCAGGTCCATCGAATGAGTTACAACAACCATGGCAATTTGCTTTTTCATCTGTAATTCGACCAGCAAATTTCCAATTTGTTCTGCTGATTTTTGATCGAGCGAACCGGTTGGCTCATCGGCTAAAATAATATCGGGCTCATTGATTAGCGCCCTGACTACGGCGACACGCTGACATTCACCACCAGACAATTGTCCGGGAAACTTATGGATGTGGGCTTCCAATCCAACTTCGGTAAGCAGAGCAATGGCTTTATCCGTGAAATCTTTTATTTGCTTTTTTGAAGACTGAGCCAGAGATGGAAGCACCACATTCTCAAGTACGTTGATTTGTGGCAACAGATGATGCATTTGAAACACGAAACCAATCTTTTGATTGCGCAGAGCAGCCAATTCATTATCTTTCAATTTGTTGATTTCAACTCCACCAAAAAACACCGAACCCATACTGGGCTTGTCCAATGTTCCGATGATATTAAGCAAAGTGCTTTTTCCTGAACCGGAAGGGCCAACGATAGCTATCGCATCACCTTTTACAATTTCATGTGAAATATCTGTCAACACCTGCTGAGCTACCTCACCACCAGGCTTCAGGTATTGTTTGCTAATATTTTCGAGTTTAATCATTCTAGATAGACTTTAGATGTTAGATATTAGATGCTAGACATTAGATTTTAGAATTCAGCAGAAAGAATTTAGTAGTTAGTAGTTCTTCATCACCAATCACCAATCACCAATCACTAATCACTAATCACTTTCTCATAAACTTTCATCATTTTCTTGATGAGTACACTGCTGTTAAAATGTTTCTCCACATTTTCCCTTCCTGATTTACTCATTTCCTGAATCTTTTCAGGTTTGCTTAAAACCGAAGCAAATGCTTCAGCAAGGACTTCTGCATTGTTTGGAGTATAAGTGATTCCTCCCTTTGTGGCTTCAATTATTTCGGGAAAAGCGCCCAATGCAGGCTGAACCAACGGTACTCCGCAAGCCAGTGATTCAATCTGGTAGAGGCCGAAAGCTTCACCTTTTAAAACCGGAACAGAGAGTAAGGTTAAAGGCTTAAAAAACTGATTCAAATATTTTTCGCGATATTCTTCCACAAATTCCACATCATCTGTAAAACCATGCTTGGTTAATTTTTTAACCTGCTTGCGAATAAATTTTTTGTCATCGCCAGTCTTTCCACCCGAACAGCGAACTTTTAATGCCCTGAACTCAGGCTTAGACTTCAGCTTAATGATCGCATCGATAAAAATCTCAAATCCGTTTTCCTCGTTCATTCTCGACATATAGCCAATTACCGAAGGATTGAATGCAGGTTCGGTAAATTCAAAGTCTCTGGGATCAACCCCCACATGAATGACATTCAGCTTTGAGTCAGGGATGTTCATTCGTTTTTTCATGATTTTACCATAAAACTCACTCACGGCGATAAATGCATCGATATCTTCAGCCTTTTTGCTAAAGAGCCCCCAAAGCTTTTCCTGGTAAGAATTGGCCATGGCATCAATCCATACATCTTCGTCCTGTAAAGAACAAACTACGGGTATTCCCAGTTCGTCTTTAATCTTTCTGGCCAAACCCATCAAAAGTGCGTTAGAAAGATGCACAACATTGGGTTTTTCATGGTGCTTTAAAAAATCGATGAGTTGTTGTAGTTCCTCTTTTTGGTAGCCTTCATGGCCTTGAAGCATCGAAATGGTCATTTCTTCCAAACCCTCTGCCCTGGTAGATCCCGCTTTTTTTGCGGCATATTTTAAAAAGAAAGGCGCATTAAAAAAGTTCTCTAACCAGTTGGGCATTTTTCGGAGAAAAGGAAACTGCTGTTTCAGGTAAATATTGATGGCACCATAAAAAACGGGAGTATCCTGCTGTTGTTCACCATTTAGCGTAAGAGGCAGGTAAATGGGGAGTGTAACGGCATCATGTCCGGCATCTCGCAATGATTTTACATAGGAACTATCCCTTAAACAATTTCCACAATAAAACGATCCTCCAAAACCAGGTACTATGTTTACAATTTTCATACTTCTTACTTTAATTCTTCAATAACTTTTGCATCAACCCAAAAAATATCCGCTTCACCTCTTCTTCTGCTGGTAAAAAACAAATACTTTCCATCGAGAGTTACACTGGGGCAAATTTCGTCATAAGCTGAGTTCATGGCCAAACCCATATTTTTTGCTTTGGTCCATTCTCCTTTAGCATTTCGGAATGAAATGTACAAATCCATTGTTCCATGGGTATCTTCTCTGGCTAAGGAACTAAAAATCAAATAACTTTCATCCGGAGCAACATAGGCATCCCAGTCATGCTTTTCGCTGTTAATGGCAGGCCCCATAAAAGTTGTTGACTCGTATTTACCATCTACAAAGTTCGCTCTAAAGATATCACAACCTCCCAAACCTTCATCCTGTCTGCATGAAAAATAATACAGATTTCCATTGGCCACAATACAAGGGTAATTCTCTCCGTTATCAGTATTAACAGGATATCCAATATTTTTTGGCTCTGACCACAAACCTGATTTTTCATCTCTTTCGATAAAATAAATATCCAATCCCTTCAGTTTTTCCCCACCTTTTAATGCCGGGCGGTTGGAGCCAAAATAAATTCGGTTTCCATCAGAAGAAATGGTGAAATCACGGTCGGTAAAGCTGTCGGAGAAGGGCAATGGTTCGGGAATTGACCATTTCCCGTCAACTTCTTTAGTTATAAAAATGGAAAAGGAATTTTCATGTTTTGCATTGAAGTAAAACTCTTTGCCATCCATTGAAAAGGCTGCACACATTTCCGGTTCATCCAACTTAGAGATCATTCCATCGGCAAAGAGAACAGCTTGTTTACCAGGTGGTGTTTGACCCAAATATGGGCCGGACACCCCTAAAGACGTGGTGGTCTGTGACCAGCCAATAGCACTTAGTATCAGCGTGTAAAAAACAACCATCAAGATTTTAAAACTGTCAATTTTCATTTTGGAATGATTTAAAGTATCAGATTGCTGTAAAGCAATACACGCTGCCATCCTCTGATCCAATTATTATTTTATCTTTGATAACCGCAGGTGTGGAGCTGATTGAACGGCCAATTTCATAGGACCAGATTTTATTGCCGCTTTCCAAATCCAAAAGATAAATTCGCCCGTCGCCCGACCCAAACACTACTTTGTTATCAGCGATGACAACTGATCCATCCACTTTTCGCAGGGTTTTGAATTTCCATTTAACTTCGCCGGTTTTTTGATCAAAGCAATACACATGCTTATCCTGCGACCCGATGATGACTTTGTTTTTCGCAACTGCCGGTGATCCTAAAAAAGGCCCGGCTTCAAATTCCCAAAGTGTTTTCTTGGTATTGAGATTGGTAGCATAAAATCCACCATCGTAATTTCCGTAATAGGCCATGTCACCTTTAATGGCTGCCGAAGAAGCAATGTAGGTTCCTACATCAATTTTATCTTTTTCCAGTCCGTTGGCTACATTAATCATGTGTAAATAACCATCGCAACCTCCAAAAATGGCAATTTTACCATCGGTTGCCGGAGCACCATTAATGTAATTATCGGCTTCAAACTTCCAAACCGATTCACCGGTTTCAGCATTTACGCAGTGTAAAAAGAAATCATAACTACCCGTGATGATCCATTTTTCTTTTCGATCAGGAGAGTAAATCCAACCAGAAGCACCAGAAATTTGACCATCTGTGGAATACTGCCACTTCACTTTTCCACTTTCTTCATGCAAGGCAAACAATTCACCTTCGAGTGATCCAAAATAAACTACCTCATCCAGAACCAAGGGTGGTGCTTCAATTGAGGTTCCTGCATCAAACTTCCAGATGAGTTCACCAGTCAGAGACAGGGCGTAAATAAATCCATCGTTAGAGCCAATAAAAATTTTATTTCCACTTACCACAGGTGAAGATTTTATGGCATCCTCGGTTTTAAAATTCCATAGCAGTTTGTAATTGTCTGCCAACATAACCGGAGAATAACCGGTTAAAGCCTGATCCCCCCTAAAAGTGGGCCAGTTATTTGCATCCTGACATTGGCCAGAACCGGATTTCAATAAAAATAAAATAAATAAAAAAGTGATTATTTTCTTCATGATTGATTTATTCAATTAAAGAAATGGCACCTGTTGGACAAGCCTTCGCGCATTCAATGGCGGTTGAACTTAAGCCTTCATTCATACTTTTATCAAAAGGTACCTTGATCTTCACATCAAATCCCCTGCCAATAAAAGTCAAACCAAACTCCTCCTTTTTTGTCGCAGTTATTTCTACGCACAAACCACATTTGATGCACTTTTCTGGTTCGTAAACTATGACATCCTGTTTAAAGATTTTTTGCAGTTGCTGGCGTTCTCCCAATAAATATTTTCTTCTGTCAACATCGTAAGTATCGGAATGAATCCTAAGTGCACAGTTGTCAATTTTCCGGCAATCGCAATGCATACAACGATCGGCTTCCTTATTGGCAGCTTCGTGCTTGTAGGGATTTAATTCTTCATAGATTTCATCTTGAATCTCTTTATTCGGGGCTTCTTTTAAATACTCCTTAACCTCATCTTCATTTAACTTACCGAACTTGGAATTAAACATGCGGCCGGGTTTAAAGAATTCTTCACCCACAAGAAATTGGTTGACTGAGGCTGCCACTTCTTTTCCCTGTGCTGCAGAGCGGATGGCCATGCTTAAACTTTTTACGGCACTGCCTAAAGCAAAGATTCCGGGGATTGAAGTTTCAAAAGTATTCGGATTAATTTTTACACCTTTATCGCTTAGCTCCAATTCATCAAACCCTAACTTATTGTTCGCCATAGCTCCGGTCGCAAGGATAATGGCATCAAATTCGGATTTCAGATCTTTAATCTTTGCACCATCAACTTTTGTAGCCAATTGAAACTTAGCCCCGTAATCCTCAAGGTATTTGATTTCAGAATCGAGAACTTCCAGTGGAAGTTGCTTTTTCATTTCTTCGTAACGAAGGGCTCCACCGGCTTTTTCATTCTGATCGAAGATCACACATTCGTGACCAGCCCTCAACAGATAAAATGCACTGGACAAGCCTGCAGGCCCACTACCGATAATGGCAACCTTTTTACCTGAATTCTTTCGTTTTTCAGGATAATAGATTTTAGAAGCTTGCAAATCTTCGGCAGCAACAAATTTCTTTAACTGACAAATCTGCACCGGGGTGTCAACACTGTTTCGTCGACAAACTTTTTCGCAAGGAGCCGGACAAATATATCCCAGAACATGAGGGATGGCAATGTCTTCCTTCACCACTTTTAGAGCCTCATCGTATTGACCTTTTGCAATCAAGCGATTCATCAGCGGGATATTCATTCCTGCTGGGCAACCTAAGGTACAAGGTGCTTCGCAATCACCAACATGGTCGCTCATCAGCAACTCCAAGGCATCCTTGCGCGCATTTTTAATATCTTCATCATTCGTGATGATATCCATGCCGTTGGCTGCAGGTAAGGCACAGCTGGGTTTTAATTTACCTGCCTTGCTATCCTTAACCAAACACAGCATACACGAAGGGTGATTATGAAAACCAGCCCCTTCAAGGTAGCACATGGTTGGGATTTCGATACCGAGTTCTTTGGCTGCCTGGATAACTGTACTACCATCAGCAACTTCAATTTCTTTCCCGTCTATTTTAAGTTTAATCATCTTATTCAGTTATAACGGCATCTACCGGACAAACTTGTTTACAAATATCACATTTAATGCATTTTTCCGTATCAATTTCATGTCGAAGATAGGGTTTGGCAATGATGGCATCCGTTGGACAGCGCTGTGCACACTTTGTACAACCATTACAATCTTCGGTAATGGAGTAAGTGATCATCTCTGTGCATTTACCCGTAGGGCATTTCCCGTTGATATGTGCCTCGTACTCTTCTCTGAAATACTTAAGGGTTGAAAGTACTGGATTTGGAGCCGATCCACCCAACGCACACAAGCTTCCTTTCTGTGTTGTGTAGGCTAGTTTTTCAAGTAACTCAAGATCTTTTGAAACACCTTTTCCGCTGGCAATTTTATCCAGAATTTCCAGCATTCGCGTAGTTCCAACTCTACAGAAAGTACATTTGCCGCAACTTTGATCCTGTGTAAATGCCAGAAAATAGCGGGCAATGTCGATCATGCAATCATCCTCATCTAACACAATTAAGCCTCCCGAGCCCATCATGGCACCAGCACCGTTTAGTGATTCATAATCCACCGAAATATCGCCCATCGAAGCAGGAATACAACCCCCGGATGGACCACCAATTTGTACAGCTTTAAATTTTTTCCCGTTTGGAATACCGCCACCAATCTCTTCTACAATGGTGTTGATGCTGATACCCATCGGTACCTCGATCAATCCACCACGATTAATTTTACCAGCCAGGGCAAATACTTTAGTTCCTTTACTACTTTCCGAACCAATATCACTAAAGGCTTTTGAGCCACTACGTAAAATCCATGAAACCATGGCAAAAGTTTCGGTGTTGTTGATTAGGGTAGGTAAACCGTTCAAGCCCGACTGAGCAGGGAATGGTGGACGCATGCTTGGCATACCCCTGTTTCCTTCTACAGAAGCAATCAACGCAGTTTCTTCACCACAAACAAAAGCACCTGCCCCTTCAAATATTTTAAGATCGAATGAGAAATCAGAACCCAGAATATTTTTACCGATGAGTCCTTCTTTTTTACACATTTCCAGTGCTTCTCGTATCCTTGTTACCGCAAGTGGGTATTCCGCTCGGATATAGAAAATTCCTTCTGTAGCGCCTACAGCGTATGCTCCAATCAATACACCCTCTATCACCCTGAACGGATAGGATTCCAATAACATTCGATCCATGAATGCACCTGGATCTCCCTCATCACCGTTACAGATGATGTATTTCTTTTCAGCCTTTTGCTGATCAACCAATTCCCATTTAAGGCCTGTGAGGAAACCTGCACCTCCCCGCCCTTTTAAACCACTGTCCTTAACGGTTTTGATAATTTCTTTAGGTGATAAATCATTGATACATTTCCGGAAAGCAGTAAAACCTCCTAGGCCTTTGTACTCTTCTAAATCGGTTGGTTTGATAGCCCCCCGGTATTCCGTAGCGATGTTGATCTGTCGGTTCAAAAACTCTGAAACCGGTGTATCTCTTTGATCACTTTCGTAACGCGAAGTTGATTTTGGGATTTCATTAAAAACAATTCCTTCAAAATAATTGTAAAAATTACTCCTTAAACGATCGATTAAATTGGTAGGCTTGAAATGTTTTCGAATGACTGAATTAACTTCTTCAGCTTTAATTTTTGTGTAAAAGGTGGGAGATTCGCCTGGTTTATGCACTTCAAGCATGGGCACCTGGTTGCAAATTCCTACGCAGCCAACCTGCTTGACATCCACACTAATTCGGTTTTTATCCAGTACGTTTTCCAGTTCTGTTTTTACCAATTCACTACCACTGGCTACACAGCATGAACCCAATCCTAACCTGATTTCTCCTTGGATATCTGCAGTTTTAGTTCCTTTTCCTTTGTAAGTTTCCTTAGGATTATTTTTTGCAGAAATAAAATCTTCCAGCGTTTCAGCAACTTTTTCGGTGGTAAGATGACCGTAGGTAATGTCATCGATTTGAACTACGGGGGCGATAGTACAGCATCCCAGACAAGCTACTTTTTCCACCGTAAACAATCCTTCAGCATCCGTGTCTTCGTTTTTATCAGTGATGTTTAACTCACGTTTGTAGGCGTCGTAAACCTGCATAGCTCCTTTCACGTGGCAAGCCGTACCCACACAAACTTTAATGATGTGTTTTCCAACCGGCCGGTGACGGAACTGTGAATAAAAAGTAGAAATTCCATAAATCCGGGAAGCAGTAATTTCAGTGTTCTTACAAACATATTCCATGGCCTCCTCGGGCAGGTAGTTGAACTCATCCTGAATTGCCTGAAGAATGGGAATGGTTTTATCCACCGTCTTTCCATGCTTAAGAATCACCTGATCTACTATTTCAAAAATTTCTTTACTCATCTCAAATCAATTCTTAAGCTATTTATTTTCTATGCAATATAAGTGTTCCTCGGTTCGGATAAAAATCTGACCGTCGGAGAAGGCCGGTGTAGCTACTGTGGGCTCCCCCAATGATGGTTCACTCACCAACTCAAATTTGTTTGCAGCTTTGTAAATCCGCATAATTCCTTCGCGATCCATGATATAAATTTTATCCTCAACCAAAATTGGGGAAGCATAAAATCCGTTATCAAATTCGTGTTCCCAGTATTTTTCACCTGTTTTGGCGTTATGGCAAACAACTACTCCATAACTGGTAACTACGAAGAGTAAATCTTTGGTAGCCACCGGGCTGGGAACATCAGAGAGGTAATCAAAATCTTCCCATAAAATTTCGGGATTATTTCCTCCAGTAATTGCAACCAGACTTGCGTATTCATTCAATGCGAAAATAACACCGTCAGCGTAGGCCACTGAAGGACCAACCTCTCCATAGGTACATTCAATTTTCCAAAGCTCTTCACCAGTATGTACATCGTAACCTGCAACAATCGGATCAGCGATTAGCACCACCTCTGCTTTACCTTCACGGTGAATAATGACAGGTGACGCCCAGGAGATTTTCACACTACGTGTGGTACTCCAGACTTCACTCCCATCTGCAGTGGAAATCGCCATCACTTTGGCCGAACGCCCATGATCGTACTCTACAATTACCTTATCGTCGTAAGCGAGCAAGGAAGAAGAGTGACCGTAATGGTTTTGCGGAACCCCCAGGTTACGCGCCCAAACCTGATTCCCGTCCATGTCGAAGGCAATCATATCCCCATTTGCGAAAATGGCGTAAACGTTTTTGCCATCAGTGGTTGAAGTTGGGGCAGCTTGACCTGTGTCCTCTGTTACATCAGGTGCTTTTGCAGGAGAACCCGGAATATCTTTTACTGGCCTGGTCCAGAGAAGTTCACCGGTATTTTTATTGTAACAATACACATTTCGCGACTCGGCATCAGCTCCGGTTAAAAATAACCGATCGCCCCAAATCACAGGTGAATTGTAACCATCGTAATCAATTTTTACTTTCCAGGCAATGTTCTGGTTTGTAGCTCCATCCCATTGGGTAGGAATATTTTTTTGATAGGCAACACCCAAACTATTTGCTCCTCTAAAGGCCGGGAAATTTTTCTGGCTTCCAAAACAAAATCTGGAAGATCAGCTTTTGCGTTACTCACCACAGTTTCTTCTGCCTTTTCCGTAATTACAGTTGTTGCTTCTTTTTTCGGTTCTTCTTTTTCCTCAACAGGAGTTTGTTCTGTTGCTGCTTCCTGTTCAGGTAACTCGTCTTTTACAGCGGCCGCAGAACTAACCTTTCGGTTTGAAACATCACTCACTTCTTCGGTAGTTTCGGTACTGGCAGCGATGGCTGCTTCTTTGAAGGTGTGCTCTAGTTTGTCGTGGGTTAAAAATACCAACACCAGCGCAATCACAACAATGGCTCCCCCTCCGATTGAAATCCATTTTCGGGATATCTTTTTAAGGAATTGATCATTTTCTGAACCGGATTTAGCAACCTCAGGGTTAATGGGTTGGGCTGAACGGATTAGTTGAATAGAAATCAGCATTACCGTTAAACTGATCAACAAAATGTAGCCTCCTGTACGAACCTGCCATTGGTTGGTAAAATAAGCTTTTCGGACCAAAAGGTCGAGGGCACGGATTTCATTACGAAGCGCTTCATCGTTTGGATTTTCACTTAAACGCTGGACAAGTAAATTCACTGCTTCGGTATTGACCGGATCAAGGCGATTGATCTGGATATAGTTGGCAATAACTAGGAAACAAATTAAAAATGCAAAGATGCCGGAGACGATGGCAACCGACCTCCATAACTTCACATTAATTCCCGATTTTGTACTCTCAATCAAACTCATAAACTTATAATTTAAAATCTTTATCCTTTTTAACAACCGGGCAATAATCCATGCATCTGGCACAACTGAAACAGGTTCCTTTATTCGGAGTGTAATCGGTGCGGTATCGGATGATGGTCAATCTTGCAAGCGTTAATCCAATTACTAATCCGAGGAATGCACCCAGGATCCAGCCACCCAAATAAAAATCACTCACAATTTCTGCAGCTTCGTTAAACAATTCTGTTTTGGATTGACCAGAAGCCATAAAAGCATCAATTTCGATGGTGGCATCCTCATCAAGAACCTCAGGAGTTTCATAAATTAGAGAAGCCAACCTGACCTTTGGATTTACCTTAGCCATGGTTTCGTGGAAACTTGCTGTGGTCCATCCTCCGATAAACATTACCAATGGGATGATTAAAATTAACCACGAATATCTTTTAACTGTTGTTCTTCTATCTTCAACTGCCTTGGCAGGCACAGGCATGTCAATGGCACCAAAGGGGCATGAATTTTCGCATAAGCGACATTGAATACATTCGGCCGGTGTGATGGTCAGATGCTTTTTTGAAAGCCTGCTGGTCAGGTTGAGTAAAACGCCATAAGGGCATAAAAACCTGCAATAAGGTCTGCCGATAAACATGCTGATTAAGAGAAATGCACCTCCTAGTGCAAACATCATAAAAGTGGCATCAAGCCTAAAGATGCCGATAAACGGATCGTAACGGCAGATCACAAAATCAGTTGAAGTGGCGGCATAAAGGATTGAGATCCCTAAGTAAAAATAAGGAATGACTCCTAAAACTGATTGTAACCATGATTTCATACTCACAGGACGCAACAGGAAAAAATCCTGTATCGCTCCAAGTGGACAAACTGCTGCACAAAAGGTTCTTCCGTAAAACAATGAAAAGATGAGCGGTGCTGCAAAAAACACAATAACTGAAATGGGAATATGATAACCCGGATTAAAAATGGCTAAAACAATATTTTGTATTGAACCGACTGAACAAACACAGCCTTCACGGAAAAACCCAAAATAAGCGATGGAGAAAAGTGACATCCAGAACACGCCTAAACGGGATCGCTTTTTAAGCACCAACCAGGTTACAATTGACAAACTTGCTAACAGCACAGCTATATCCAAATATTCCAAAAAAGGCACTCGAGCATCAGGCATCAGCGTTGGAGGCTGGGTATGGCCGGATTCAAATTCAGGCTTTGGAAATCGTTGTTGCGCAAATGCAGCTGAGAACTGTAGTCCTGTAAAAATTAAAAATAGTATGACAATTATCTGTTTTTTCATTCTAATCGTTCTCAGGTTAAACTTTTTTGCTTTCTCCACTAACGCCCTTAAAAAGGTAGGGATCGTTTGCAGGTACCCTTGTAAACGCATCCGAGGGGCAAACCCGTGCAATGGAACATTCATTGCAATTCACGCACAAATGATGATTAACCTGAATTTGCATGGAGCCGTTTCCGAATGACCCGCAACCTTTCATGCATTTTGCACATCCGATGCATAGATCCTCGATAATGTGATACTCAAAAAAAGGTTCTTCAATAAACTTACGTTCGATGGCACTGGTTGGGCATAACTGGTTTTCGGCAGCCGTTGATCTATCTTTGGCTTCGGGCCTAAAATATCCTCCGCACAAATCGCAATAACCACACATGTCGTAAACATGGATGAGTTTAACAGCAGACGGGCTCATCACACAATCGGTAGCACATCGGCCACACTGAACGCACTTGGCTGCATCCAGTTGCCAAACCATTTCGGTGCCCAGGGTGTTTTTCGCAAGTACTCCTCCCAGTCCACCGATCCCCAATACCAAAGAAAACCGGAGTCCGTTGTTAATGAATTCCCTGCGATCAATTTTTTTATTTGACTTCTCTTCGGCCATTTTAATTTGTACTTATTTCATTTTTCTTGTTAAACTCTTCAGCTTCGGGTAAAGAGCAGGTTTTGCTTTTTTTACAATTCTGACAAATAAAATCCAGGTCACATTTTTCATCGCTTTTTGGTTTAAGCAACAAATATCCGCTTCCGGCAACAATTCCTCCCAGAACCATTGCTCTTCCAGCCTTTTTAATAAATTCTCTTCGTTCCATTACCTCATTTTAATTATCAATTTTCTCAAAAATCCTTACCAGGCCTTTTTTCGGATCTGAAACATAAATCCGGTCTTTTGAATCCACCGCTAAATCCAAATCAGTTGTTCCTGCGATAAACTGTTCAGGACTTGACACCAAAGTTTTAAAATCACCTGTCGGCTGGTGGATTTTAACCCGCTCAATCCCTTTTTCACTGGTTACAAAAGATCCGTCAGAAAGAATGGCAATGTGCGATGGATTGCAGCAACCACTGAAGCCATCCAACTGCATAGAGGTTCTTTTCCAGGAGGTGATCAATTCACCTTCAGGACTGTAAGATTCCAATTGATGAATGCCCGGATTTACGACCCAAAGGTCGTTATCCCTCCCGATAGCAAGATCGAAATAGGCACTGGGAAGAATAAATCCCAATTTTCCATTTTTCGTATCTCTTTCTCCGATTTTATTTTGTAATTCTCCATTCAAATCAAAATGGTAAACCACTTTATTTCCGGCATCAGCAACAAAAACTGAGTTTCCGTTAATGGCAATTGAGGTAAAGATGGAAGATTCGCCCATGCTTTCCCAGGATTGCAGTTTGCTTGCTTGCATATCCCAGACCTCAACATGGTCGGCCATGCCCAAATAAAGTTCACCTGTTTCAGCAATGGTTAAGCAGTAAGCATTATCTCTTAAAGGAATATTTCTGAATAACTCTCCTTCAGAATTGTACACAAAAATATTCTTGGTGCAGGAAATGTATAAATTATCTTTTGCATCGATTGCAATCCCGTACAAGTAGTCAGTTTCTGGTTTAATGCTCGCAATTTCTTTGTAGCCTAAAGTAGCAGCATCAGTTTCTTTTAATTTCGATAAATCGTATTCATAGGGATTTTCAGGATTCGGTCCGTCCGAAAAGAAAAAATCTTTTACCATAAAAACCACCACTACCAGTAAAAGCAGCAATGCCAATCGAAGTATGTGTTTAGGTTTCATCTGATTAAATTTTAGTTTTTAGCTCTTACGTTAATGCAAACCATTCTATCGGTATCCCGCATTAAAAGATACCCATCCGCCAAAGCAAATGGACCCCAGGCATCATGTCCTTCAATCACCCTTGTTTTATCAAGCAATTCAAACGAATTAAGATTCACTCTGGCTATGGTAAGGGTACCATCATCATTCAAAATCCAGAATTTATTATCAGCAATCATGTATGGCCCAAGCCCAAAACGATCATTTTTTCCACTGCTCCATAAAATATTTTGAGGTGCATTGGGATCAACACAAACAAATTGGTTGCGCAATCCGGCTGCATCTTTTGGTAATACTCCAAACATTCTCCCCTGATAAACAACAGGTGTTTGTTGCTCAGAGGCAATGCCATCCTTGGGCTTGTAGGTTTCAAGCACTTCAACGTTAAAAGTGTTCCCCGTTTTTGACAACTGCAAAAGCGCTCCACCAGCACCATAACCTGCCGTCAGATATATTTTACCATTTTCAAAAACAACTGGTGATGGGGCAACAACGTTCGGAGAAAACGAATTGTTTTTCCAAAGAATTTGTCCGATGTCATCACCTTCGGCAGATACGCCCAGAATTCCTCCAACGGCGAAATAAACATACATTTTCTTGCCTTCAAATGTCATGGGCATGATGGAAGAATGTGACATTTGCCAGTTATCAGGATTAGGCGTTTCCCAGAGCACATCGCCTGTGGCACAATCAACTCCAATCATCATGGATGACCCACCTGGGGCTAAAATAGCCACATCATCAACGATAATCGGACATTGACCGGTATACCAAAAAGGAATTTCAGTTCCATACTCTTTAACCAGATCTTTACCCCAAAGCATGTCACCTGTTTCAGGATCAACGCACATCACATGGCAACGAGGTCCCATGGTAACCAAATACTTATCCGTAATGGCCGGAACAGTTCTTGACATCCCGTGGTTTCTTTTCACTTTAACCATGTACCAACGGCTCCATAATTCCTCCCCCGTTTCAAGGGAAAAACAACGCAGTGCATCCGTATTCCTTTCTTCCACGTAATCCAGCACATAAGCTTTACCGTTAAAAATAACAGGTGCAGCATACCCATCACCTAGTCCAACTTCCCAAAGTATATCCGACCCTGCCGACCAATCGTCAATTAACGGGATATTTTCTTTGTTGATATTGTCGAAATCAGCACCTCTAAACCGGGTCCATTTTCCGGTTAGCTCACTGTTATGAGAAGCATAATTCATAAAACTTGCACCAATTTTTACGTTTTCCAACTCCCCTTCTGCCATAGCCGGTCGGTTATCCAACCCGGGCAAACTAATAGACAAATCTTTGGCCGGATTGAACAGAAACCAGTAAACAAAAACAGTTAGTGCTGTTAAAATAGTAATTAAAATTATACTTATTTCGAGTTTGCCTTTAAGCATTTTTATCAGTCGTTATTTCAATCAAAAAATTAGTTCATTCCTGCTTCTTATCTTTATCTCTTTAAGTTTATTTGCCTAGCGAAGATACAAAATAGCATGTCTTTAAGCTTTATAAATAAGAGCTTTAACTCCAATTTGAACTGATTCTAAAAAGCTTCCAATTAAGTTTACATCTAATTAAAGCATTCGAGAACCTATATGCCAACTACTTAGCATTAACTAAGACTTTTTCTTGATATCGTACACCACCATTTCATCCATGTAACGAACGTACAATTTTCCATCTTTAATTACTGGTTGCGAATAATGGTCTCCTCTTGTGCCGGGTAATTGTAGTTCCCCAAGTATCGTAAAATCATCATTCTCTACTTTTACCATAGCTAATTTTCCACGATAAGTTAAAATGAACAATTTTCCGTCAGCGGCAATAATGGTACCTGTGCCAAGTTTTTCAGAGCTAAACTTGAGCTTACCACTTGTCCAATCGATGCAATACCAATTTTTATTAGGACTACTCGAAATAAAAATATCATCTCCAATGCATACGGCATCTCCCATTTGTGGGCCAATGCTATCGTGTTTCCAAATCAATTCAGAACTTAATCCATCCTCAGCAATTTTATACATTTTTGAGCCAAAGCGGTATCCTTCAATGATGAACAAAAACCCATCCCTGTATAGAGGTACACTGGCATGGATACCATGCTCTTCGTCAGACAGTTTTTGCATCCAGGCCACTTCACCATTTTCGACATCGATAGAAACCAATTCGTTGTAGGTCATGGTAATGTAATATTTTTCACCTCCATGTTCGATTACAGTTGGCGAACAATATGCATTATCCCTACCCGTTCCTTTGCTTGACCAAATGGTTTCGCCGGTATTTTTATTCAATGCTAAAATATTGTGCTCTTCTCCCCCAAGCGTACAAAAAAGCTTATTTCCCTCGATTACCAAATTTTCATGGACTCCATGCAAGCTGTTACGGTCGGTTAATTCGCCAATTAAAGCCCTTTTCCAGGCGATGCTTCCATCGGCAGTATTGAAGCAATGAATTACACCAAGACCATCAAGTACATATCCTTTTTCCTGGTGAATTAAAGGTGTTGCACGTTGTGCAGGCCAGGTTTTCATCCAGGCAGGACCTAATGGTTGTTTCCAAAGTAATTTGCCATCCAGACCGAATGCAAATAAAGAAGTAATACTATCCTTCATGTTTGTACCAAGGGTAAATAATTTATCTTCGAAAAATGCAACCGAAGAATGCCCCCTGCCCAGCTGATCATATTTCCAGAGTAATTCCGGACCTCCCTCCGGCCATGTATCCAGCAGATTTTCTTCATGAAAAATTCCATCCCTGTTTGGTCCTCGCCACTTCAAGTCAGCAGATTTTTGCTGCGAATCACAACTAGCGATTAGTAAAATTGAAAAGCTAAAAAGTATTAGATGTAGTCGATTCATATTTTTTTGATTTAATTAGGTTTTTGAATGTTGAATGCCATCAGATCATTTACATAACGAACATATAAAACGCCTTTATAAATAACCGGATGCATGATGTGTAGTTCACTTCCTTTTTCCAGTTTAAATGAACCTTTATCAATAAATTCAGTTTCAGTTGGCTGAACCAATCCAAGTTGACCTGAATAGGTGTATGCATAGATGTGATCCTCTGCATAAATAACTGTAGAGGGTGCAAATTTTCGAATTTCAAATTTCACTTCTCCGGTAAACCAATCCAAACAAATCAGTTTCTTTTTTGATTCGGCGGAGCCATAAATATTATCACCAATCACCACACTGTGACCATTGGTTTCATCCATCAATTCGTTTTTCCACAAAAGCTTTGCACTTTGTCCGTCATCAGCAATTTTCAGCATCACCACCCCTATTTCGAAACCATCCATCAAAAACAAATAACCATCACGATAGTAGGGTGTTGCAACATGAGCACCATTCTTAATTCCTTCAAGCGGATGCGTCCATACCAATTCGCCTGTTTCTGCTTTGATAGACAGAACCGACTTATCGGTCATGGTGATAAAATATTTTTCATTGTTAATTTTTGCCAACAATGGATTGGCGTAGGCACTTTTTTCGCCTTTGCCTTCACAAGTCCAAATAAGTTCTGAGGTAAAACGATTCAGGGCAATGACATTGTGCTCCTTACCCCCGGGTGTACAAAAAATTATGTCCCCATCAATAATTAAACTTTCGGAAATACCATAACGTGTTTTTTGGGCACCGTAGGTTTCGAATAAATCAACTTTCCACACTTCGGAACCATCGCTTGCAGACAAACAAAACAATTCTCCAATTCCACTGAGGATGTAAACATGCTCACCAACAACAACTGGTGAAGTCCTGACTCCAGGGTAAGATTTCATAAACTCAGATCCGTAAGCTTTTTTCCATTTTAGGTTTCCGTTTAAGTCGAGATTGAAAAGATAACTTACACTGTCGATGGTGCCATTGATGAACATCTGATCATCTACAATCGCAGGAGAAGAAAATCCTAATCCAAGTTCTGAAAATTTCCAAACCAGTTCAGGGCCACCTTCCGGCCATTCAGTTAAAAGACCAGCTTCCTGGTAAATTCCATCACGATTTGGTCCCCGCCAATCTGAATGTGATTCTGATGTACATCCAAAAAATAAAATAAGGCCAATTAGAGTGAGATAAAAATTAAATTTGAATTTCATAAAATATTTTAAAAGATTACTCTGAAATATCGAAGGCCCACAGATTGGAGTCGTAACGAACGTATAGTTTTTTATCATGAATCACCGTGTGCGCCGAATGATCTCTACTCTTCTTTCCCTCTAACTGAAATGAGCTTATTATTTCAAAAGCAGTGTCAGTCGCCTTTACCAATGCAACATTACCATTAATCCCAAACCAATAAAACAAGCCATCTGCATAACTGATGTTGCCTGAGATGAGATCTTTGGTTGTAAACTTTTCCTCACCCGTATTCCAGTCAACACAACTCAATCCTTTGTGTTCCCAGTTGGATCCGTATAAATTATCGCCAATTAAAATGGCATCTCCGTTTTCTAAATCCATTAATTCATTTTTCCAGAGGAGTTCTGCACCTTGACCATCATCAGCAATTTTTAACATAAAGCTTCCTTCATTCCATCCATTGCTGATAAAAAGCATTCCATCGCGATAGATTGGGGAATTGGCGTGGATTCCGGCTTTATTTTCGGTTAGGTAGGACCAGGCCAGTTCGCCATTTTCAGCTTTAAGGGCCATAACATTCAATTCAGTAACAGTAGCCAAATACTTTACTCCACCATGCATAAAAATTGTAATTGGGCAATAGGCGTTTCTGGCACCCACTCCTTTACTCGACCAAATCAAATCTCCGGTAAACCGATTTAGAGCTATGACGTTATGCTCTTCTCCTCCAGGAGTACAATAAATTTTATCACCATCAATCCGCAAAATTTCAGTGATCCCGAAATTAATTTGACGGGCTCCATATTTTTCAAATAAATCTACAGACCATACTTCATCACCATTTTCAGTATTAAAGCAATAAACAACACCTAAGCAGCTCATCAGGTAACCATAATCACTAACAATGGTGGGTGTGGTTCTAGAGCCGGGAAAGTTAACCAACCATTCCTTGCCGTATTCTTTTTTCCAGTTCAGGTTACCAGCATGATCGAAAGAAAAAACAGAACCTATGCTATCGGAAGTTCCTGTAATAAAAAATCCTTTTTTGGTAAATGCAGGTGAAGAGTAACCTTTGCCCAGTTGATCAAATTTCCAGGCAATGTCAGGACCATTTTCGGGCCATTCTTTCAGTAAGCCTTTATCAGGATATTTACCATCGCCATTGGAGCCTCGCCAATGACTTACATCAGTTGAGCTACTTTTTACACAACTGACTGAGATCAATGCTACCAAAAGCAGCGTGAATACTAATTGAAGGTTTTTCATATTTTTTAATTAAGTTGTTGATATTCATATTTTCACAAACCATATTAGCCATTCACATATTTAGGTTGAAATAATTGGTGATATTTCAAAACTAAAATTTCATCAATTCTCCGCAATGGAATAAGCCATAAAGGCATCTTCATGCCTGAGGTATAAAATCCCATTGTCAATCACCTGATGAGGCCAAAAAGGCCCTTTCTTTCTCAAGCTTACTTTAAACGAACTAATCACTTCAAACTTCTCAGGATTTGCTTTTACAAGTCCAACATTGCCAAACTTTTCGTCGTAACAGTAGAGGTATTCTCCAGCAGCAATAATCTGGCCTTTGTTAAACCATTCAGTTTCGTACATGGTTTCTCCCGTGGTCCAATCGATGCATGCCCATTTACCATTGGCATTGTTATCCCAGGTCGATCCGTAAATATAGTTTCCGATTTTCACCACAGCACCATGATGGTTATCCATCACTTCGTTAATCCACTCAATCGACACAGAACTAAGATCATCTGCCAGTTTAAATTTGATACTTTTATGATCATATCCCGTAGTGATGTAAATGCTCCCATCTTCATACAGAGGCGTGTTAGAGTGATTGTTGTAAGCACGTTTACCGGCATAAGGAGTATAATCAAAAGTCCAGATAATTTTTCCATCATCCGGATTTACACCCATTAAATATTTCTTATCGAGGGTGACAATGATTCGATGGCCGTTTTGCTCAACCAGTAACGGAGAGATAAAAGCCGGAGAATTACCCAAACTTTCTGACGCCCATATCTCTTCTCCTGTTTCTTTATCCAGAGCAACTATCGTAGATACGGTGCCACCGGGCATGTAAAATACTTTGTCATCCAGTAGCAAGACTGATTCGGACAAACCAAATCGGGTATACTTTCCTTTGTATTTTGAGTGGGCATCAACTTTCCAGATGATTGATCCATCCGCAGCATTAAGACAAGCTACTTCACCCATCCCACTGGTCACGTACAATTTTTCATTTTCATAAGTAGGAGTGCATCTGCTGCCCACATAATTGTTTAACCAGGCATTGCCAAAAGACTTTTCCCATAACAATTTTCCATCCATGCTAATGGCCATGATAAAATCCGAGGAATCTCGAACACCAGTTAAGTAAATAGTTTCGTTTACAATGATGGGAGAAGAATATCCTGAAGGTAAATCTTCAAGAGCCCAAATCATTTCAGGGCCTTCGGCAGGCCATTCGGTCATTAATCCTTCACTATCATAAATCCCTTTCCGGTCTTTACCTCTCCATTGGAGGACTTGTGAAAAAGCAGAGATTGAGAAAAGCAGCAAAAAGAGTACTGAAATTATTTTTTTCATAACCATCAAGCTCATCATTTACCTTAGAGTTGTTTTAGTTTATTTCTTGCGAATATCGTAGGCCATCAAGGCATCTCCGTGTCGGATGTATAAAATACCATCCCGAATTACAGGATGGGTCCAGTATGGTCCACGGCTGCCGAGTGGAACCTTAAACGAACTGATGATATTAAATCCTTCAGGTGTAGCTTTGGCAATTCCAAAATTTCCGAATTTCTCCTCGTAACAATAAAGTAATCCTTCTGCTGAAATGATAGAGCCTTTGTTAAACCATTCTGTCTCATACATGGTTTCTCCGGTATTCCAGTCCATGCATACCCATCGGCCCATTCCGTTGTTCTCCCAGTTGGTTCCGTAAACATAATCTCCAAGTTTTACCGTACCACCGTGATGAACATCAAGCACATCATCACTCCATTTAAAGAAAACTCTTTTGAAACTCTTTTTATCCAGTTCGAGCATGACGTTTTTGTGGTTATAACCACCTGTAACGAATATTTCTCCATCAGCATAAACCGGTGAGTTACAGTTGATATTGGCATAATATGGCTCATCAGCAAATGCTCCAAAGCTAAATTTCCAGGTGATTTCACCATTTTCAGCATCTACACCAATAACGTAATCTTCGGTAACGTTAACAATGTACTTTGTTTCTTCTTTTTCGATAACGATTGGAGAAGCATAGGACGGATTATCCTTTAAAGTTTCGGTAGTCCAGATAGTTTCACCTGTTAGTTTATCTAAAGCGACCATGGTAGTTTTGTTCCCTCCTGGAGTATAAAAGACTTTATCATCCAGGATCAGTAAGGATTCAGCTATACCCCATCTTCCATAAGTTCCTTCAAATTTATCAGAGGCAGGAACCTGCCAGATAAGCTCACCATTCAGTGCATTCACACAAGCTAAATCGCCATATCCGCTTGAAACGTAGAGTTTCTCATTTTCGATAGTCGGAGTAGATCGGCTATTTGGAAAAGCCGCATTCCAGGCCCTGCCAAAATCGGTTTGCCATTTAATTTGTCCATTCATATCTAAGGCTGTAAGAACGGCAATTGAGTCTCTTCTGCCTGTAAAATAAATCATGTCGTAAGCAAGTGATACGGATGAATGTCCAATTGGAATATCTTCGATTGACCAGATCATTTCTGGCCCTTCAGCAGGCCATTCTTTTAGCAAGCCAGTTTCATTCGTGTAAACTCCGGTTCGACCAACTCCACGAAATTCATCGATGACTTGGCTAAAGCCAGTAATCAAACAGATAGTACAAAAAGCAGTTAGGATAAGTTTTTTCACAATAGATTTTTTTAGGTTAATGATTGTTATCAGTACAAAAAACGATGTTTTTAGTAAGATTTCCAAAGCTTTAAAAAAGTTTTGGATAAAGCATCAAGAAACATCGGGTAACTATGATTTTTAGCAGACATAATTCTTATCCGGCAATGGAATAAACCATTAACGAATTGCCATGCCGAACATATAGCTTTTTATTAGATATAACAAGGTGTGCCCAATGCTGAGCTGATCCGTAAGGCACTCTGAATTTGCTGATCATTGTTGTATTTGCTCCATCTGGCTTAATTAATTGAATAAAACCACGCTCGTCATAAAAATAAATCAAACCATCGGCGTAAATACTATTTCCACCACGCACATCCTTACTTACAAATAGCTCTTCACCAGTCTTCCAATCTAGGCAGTACCAACTTTTACTGGCATGACCACCACCATATAGTTTACCATCAAGCAAGATAACTCCACCCATCTGATTATCAAGTGTCTCGTTTCTCCACAATTCAGTTACTGACTTTCCATCGTCCGATAGCTCTAACATCACTCCACCTCTGCCATAACCACTAACCAGGTATAACATACCATCTTTGAAAAGCGGTGAATTGGCATGCACCGCATATTTGTTGGTTTGTGGATGGCTCCATAGTATTTCACCGTTATCAGCATTAAGGCCTAAGATTGAGAATTCAGTCATGGTAACCAATATTTTTTTCCCTCCCCATTCAATAAGGCCAGGTGTGTTGTATGCACTTTTCTCACCCTTACCTTTTGATTTCCAGATGAGTTTACCATTATTTTTATTCAGCGCGATGACATTGGCGTCAGTTCCTCCTACAGTGCAAAACAACTTTTCTTCTTCAATGAGAAGATTTTCACACATGCCCCAAACGATGTTTCTGCCATCGTAATCAGTCATGATATCGACTTTCCAGTTCAGGTCACCGGATTTGGCATCCATGCATACGATGAGTCCGTAACCGGTCATCAGGTATAGTTTTCCATTCTCGATGAGGGGTGTGGTCCTAACACCGGGCCAGCTTTCAACCCATTCGCGTCCAACTTTCGATTTCCATAGAAGTTTACCTTGGTGGGTAAACGCAAAAACATAAGTAATGGCATCCAGTGTGCCGGTTGTGTAAACAATTTCATTGGTAACTGCCGCAGAGCCATGGCCTTCGCCCAATTCATCAAAATGCCAGAGCAGTTCGGGGCCCTGTGCCGGCCATTCTTTTAACAGATTCGATTCCTGATATTTTCCATCTCTCTCTACGCCCCTCCATTGCACAAAATCCTGTCCGATTAAATGAGTGACTGCCAGCAAAGTTAGGAGTGTAACAAGTTTTATTTTCATAGACATTTAATTTTAAAGTTAGGTATAAGAAGAACTCAAATTTAAGATTATTAATATTTGAAACACCCTTTTTAACACTTATTTAACACCGACATCTAAGTATTTAAGTGCCTGATTAAAATCAATTTAAACTCAAATAGCGAATTACACTGAAGCTTAAGTTACCTGCTTTCTTTTTAAATCGTAAACAAGGTATTGCTCTTCACTTACAATTGTTTGAATGCGATTAACACTCTCGTAAATATCTCTGAATGAATTGTAAAGGGGGGCTATTCCCAATCGAATATTATTTGGAGGACGAAAATCAGGAATGATAACTTTAGAGCCATCTTTTGGTTCGATCATGGCCTGGCTGATCCGGTATGCTTCCGTATGCTGAAGGGAAATATGAGAACCTCTTTTACCTGATTGTAAGGAAGATGCAATAGAAAAACCTAACGGAATAAGTAGTTCTTGAATCATTTCAATCATAAATTCACTTTGTTTTAGGCTTTTGATACGCAAATTTTCCATTCCGGCATTTAAAGTAATATCCAAACCGGGTTCAATGGCTGCCAACGACAAGACCGACGGGGTACCTGTAGCAAAGCGTTCAATGCTATTAACCGGCTTGTAATCAAGTACAAAGTCAAATGGTTTGGTATGACTGAACCATGCCCAAATCGGATTGGACATTTGTTCTTGTAACTCTTTCTTTACATACAAAAAAGCAGGTGCACCGGGACCACCATTCAAATATTTGTAGGTGCAACCCACTGCCATATCCGCTCCGGATTTGTTCAGATCAATAGGCACTGCCCCAACTGAGTGACTTAAATCCCATACTATCAAAGCATTACTGGCATGTACCATTTCATTTACGCTTTTCATGTCGTACATAAAAGCGCTTTTAAACAAAACATGGCTTAAAGTGACCAGTGCAGTATCCTGATTTAACATGTTAGATATCATACTTTCAGATACTTCCGTTTGATTTCCACTATCGAGCAACTGGAGTTTGTGATTGGTAAAATGTTGCTTGATTAGTCCCTGAACAATGTATAAATCAGTTGGGAAGTTAAGGGAATCAGAAATAACCTCAGTTCTATTTGGATTTAGTGAAAGCGCCGCAAAAATGAGTTTGTAAAGATTAAGAGAGGTTGAATCACCCACAAAAACTTCATCTTCTCTGGCTCCAATGAGCCTCGCAATTTTTGAGGCCAGCCGCTTAGGCAGGTCGATCCATTTTTCGTTCCAACTGTTGATTAACCTGCTACCCCACTGCTGATTAACAACTTCACTGATTAAAGTTTTGGTTTTAACCGGCAGGCGACCTAAAGAGTTTCCGTCCAGATAAATAATCTGATCATCGGCAATAAAGAATTCATTTTTAAAGGTTGCAAGTTGGTCTTGCTGATCAAAGGCAATGGCTTTTTCGAAATATTTATCCATTTCAAGCAATTCTTAGTTTTAAGATTAAAAAAAAAAAAAATAGAATCCAAAGCTAAGTAATTTAACTTGTCAATAAAAACGCTAAAAACTTTTTGAAGTTAGTAAACCTTTAAAATCCAACCCCAATTCTCAATTCAGGTATTAACTTTTCGCCTTTGTAATATTTGCTTACAAAATCAATTCGAAGCATTTTAAAGATGTGTTCAAAACCTAAGTAAAACTCGGTGTACTCCTTCTTCTCAGTAGTGTACAAGAAATTGACCCCTGCAAGGGTTTGAATCTTTGTTTTTCGCAAAAGCGGAATTTTATTGATAATCCAACCATTGAAATGATGGATATAATTAAATGCAGTATAATTTCCTTTCGTGCTGTTCGAGTAATAATTTAAAGAATGAAAAACGATGGTTTTGTTCTCCGTAAAATTATTTCCTTCACCACCAATCGAAATTTCATTCATACCTGGCTGAAGGATAAACAATGTTTGATTACCGTTAAAATGTTTGTAATCCAAGAAGTACATTTTTGAAGTGTTAAAGAAACCACCAACTTCAACTGTTAAATCAGAAACCCCAAGGTTTTTCAAACCAATTTTATCATTCACCCGCATATACCAGCGATCAAAATCAGTATCTGTGAAAGATGTTCCAAAGGCCTTTCGGTAACCCAACCGGATAATTGGGTACTTGCTGCCATATCGTTCTTTGTATGTCGGATAGGTGGCAAATTTTTGTCCAAATCTTATGGTTAGATCCAAAGCCCAGAGCCAAGATTTATTACTTACAAATGCTGGGCTATCGTCAGCAGGATTCAAGGGGTTATTTGAGGTAAACTCCTTATCCGGCAATTTCGTGAAACTAAAATCAGATTGATTTACCAAGGGTGATCGTTTGGCATACTCAATTGAGCTGGAAACATTCAAACCATTAATTACTTCACGACCATAGCTCAACTTTAAGAATTTTTTCTCAAAGAATTTTGCAAAATTATCCTTGGCAAACAAAATGTAATAGGTATTGACGGAAGAAGCGATTGGATTACTTTGATTGTACTGAAAGCTATTCAAACCACCCTCAAAAATAAAATACTGGCTATGGATCCGATCAAACAAGTAGGTAATTTTGGGATGATAGTAAATGTTTTTATTCGTGAAGCTGTACTTTGCCAGTAAATCCAGGTACAAGAGGTTTCTGTTCTCCCATCTTTTGGTAAATCGCTGATCTGTATACATAAACCAGCCTTCAACCACATTAAAATTCATCAATCCTTTTAACAAAGGATCAATGTGATAAGAAGTTTTTTTGAAGGTATTACGATAAGTGTAGCCACCACTCCACAAAAGGTCTTTGACTTTAAAAATATTGTTCTTTTTATTAACAGAATCCTGGTATGTTTCTGACTCTCTGAGTTCTAGCACACTATCACCTTTGTGATAATTTGCAAGCTCCTCATCTGTAAGTACAGCCTGTCTGCTGTTGTCCCAGAAAACAGAATCACGTTTTGAACACTCCTTTTCAACTTTAAAAACTTCATTGCTAAAAAACTTTTCCGGAAACTGTTTGTTTACCTCATACTCAGAAAAGAAACCAATAAAGTTTGTACTTGCCTTAAAACCAAACACCTTAAAATACATCACAATGTGAAGCGATAAGGGCATACGCATGCTTTCGTTAACAGGAACATGAACCTGACGGATATAAATGCTATCGGTAAAATCAATTTGTGAATGGCGATGAATGGTAAGGTCGAGCGAATGAATATTCCAATCTTCTTCAACAATATAAATAAAACCGCTGAAAACATTGTCGTGTTTACGTTTTGGGATGACCTGAATTTTATGAACCATATCGTCTTTATCCATAAACGATTCAACGAGTCTGTACTTGTAGTAGAACATGGCATTTCCGGCAATAGGAGAAATGAATGAACGCTCAGAAATACCAACACCAATCAAGTTTTTATAGAAATTCAGCATAATCATATCTGCCCTGTTGAAACTATACCCGGTCTTCTCACCTGCAACCTTTGATGCGATCATTTCTTCTTTCTGCCAGTCAGGTTTTTGAAAATGGTACCTGCTTACCGATTCGGATAAATAAACGAGCCCCAGATCAGTTGAGTCAGGCATTTCATCTTTGGGTACAAAAAAAAGTTTCTCCGGAATTTCGTCCAATTCGATATTGCTCTTCATGTACATTTTGGCCGAAAACGATTGAACCTGCTCCAGGTGAAACTTTCTTTTCTTAATGGCCTCACGTATAATCGGGTAGGCAGGATCTTCCTTGTTTGCAGAAATGACAACCTCACTTAGCTGTATGTTTTCAATTTTGAGTATCACCTTTAGCGGTGAAGGATTTGTATCAGCATGAATCGGAATTATTTGTTTTTTAAACCCAACGTATTGAAACACAAGATTACATTCCTGCCCCTTTTCAATGCTTAAGGTAAAAACTCCTTCCATATTTGAAGTTACACCATGGGTACTACCTTCAACATAAATATTTACAAAGGCCAATGGTTCATTCTTATCGTTAAGAACCTGTCCTGAAATTGGTTTCAGGCTTTTGTTGGTTGTTTGGGAAAACACAACTGTATTTCGACCAATGAGCATAAAGACAATGCCAAGTGAAATAAATAATTGCAATGTTTTGTGCATGGAAATTTTAATTGATTAATTTTTTAGTTTTCTACAAGAAATATTTCGCAATTTACTCATAACTGATACTCTCAACAGGGTTTAACCTTGACGCAGTAAAAGCTTTTAAAGTTACAATGGACATCACAAAGAATGCAAGAAATACAAAGATAAGCAGGAAAATCCACCAGTTTGCAATCAGATCAATTTGATAGGCAAAGTTTTGTAACCATTTGTCCATTAAAAAATATGAAGCTGAAATAGCCAACAACGAGGCAATAATTATCATTTGAAAATACTCTTTTGAGAGATTTAAAACAATATTTTTTGAAGAAGCACCCAATACTTTTCTGATGCTAATTTCTTTCCTTCGTCGGTTGGCCATTATTGAGGTAAGCCCAATCAAACCAGTAAATGAAATAATGATGGCTACCAATGAAAAGCTCCCTGAAAGTCTTGATTGCGTGTGTTCATTGACATAAGCTTTTTGATACAATTGCTCCGAAAAATAATATTCGAAAGGATGACCAGGATAGACTTCCTGCCAGATTTCTTCAATTTTCTTCAAACCACTGGATGCGCCTACTGAATCAATTTTAATGTAGAATGCGAAATAAAAATCCGGACGTTGAAAATAAACCATGGGTTCAATTTTATGTTCTAAGGACGCGTAATGGAAGTCATTAACTACCCCTAAAATTCTACCCTCTTTAAAATCAAGCATGGAATGGATGAGCTTAAAACGTTTTCCTACAGCCTCATCAGCACTTGCAAAACCTAAGTACTTTGAGGCCGCTTGATTGATGATATAGTTATCAAATCCCTGACCTTCAACAAACTTTGGAAAGTCTTCTCCTGATACCAGGTCTAATTCAAAATATTTAAAGTAGTTATCATCCACCGGATTAATGTAAATTAATTTGTTTTTTTCGTCTTTTCCCTGACCGATAATTTCAAAATTTGCGCCATCCAAAATCTGGTTAGGAAGGCTTTCCATAGAGGCTGTAACGTCTTTGATTTGGGCACTCTGCATCAATTTCTGTTTAAAATATCCATATTCGTTTCGAACCGGAGTTGACAATTGATTCAGCACAACCGTTTTGCTTCCTTTGGTTGTAATTTGATTGGAGGTGATCAGTTTTATTTGTTCATCGATAATCACAGCGCAAATAATCAACACAAAAGAAACTGTAAATTGTATGATTAACAGCGACTTGCGAAAAATAAATTTTCGATTAGGATTAAACAGCCCAACCAAACCCTTATCATTCAGTAACAATCCTTTCCTTTTTATCCTGCCCAGAACAATCATAAAAATGGGTAAACTGCTTAAAACCATCATTGCAAAAGCTACGCTACCTACAATTAGAAATATGGTGCTTGATTGATTTTCCAAAAATGCAGAATTCAACCAAAACACATTTTGTAATGCACGCTGAATTAGGAATATAAAAATCAAGGCTATGCCACTACCCAATAAATTATTGATGAATGATTTTAAGAGTTGTAAGGAGAATAAATCGACAGCATTTGCGCCTGAAATCTTGCTAAGTTTTAAATACTTTAACTCTTTAAACAACAGGGTAATATTTAGGTTAATGGTGTTAATTAAGGCGATTAAAAAGATGAAAATTGCAGCGGCCAGTAACAAAATTACAGACTGATAATTTCCATTCTGTTCGATTTCACGATCCTTGTTCGAATGCAGATGAATATCGGTAACAGGCTGCAGATAAAGTTTGTAATAAGACGCATATTCTTCAGAAAAAAAAGTATTTGTCAATTGCTGTACCTTTTCCTGTAAATCAGCTTTATTGGATTTCTCATTAACTAAAACATAATCATAAGACCAACCCTTGTATTCTTCAAAGTTTTCGACCGAAACCAGCAAATCAAAATGCAGATGAGAATTGATTGAGAGATCTTGAAATACACCAGTAACGGTATAAGTAGAAGGTTCATCTGCATGGTTTGGAAGAATTTTTATAACTGATCCTATGCAATCTTTATCACCAAAATAAATTCCAGCAATCTTATCAGAGATGATGATGCTATTTGGATGAGAGAGTGCAGATGAGGTATCTCCCTTCATAAGTTTCAGATCAAAAACTGTAAATACAGCATCATCAGTAAAATATATTTTATTAGACTTAAACTTCTTTTCCCCAATCGATACGGTGGTGTATCGAAATGGTGCGAGTCTGAGTTTCTTAATGATTTCCGGAAGATGTGCTTCAAGATTTAAATTACCTGTTGTACGTGCAAAGTGTGACTGATAACCGTCTGGTGTATTCCTTTCAATGGTAAAACGATAAATACGATCAGCCTTAGGAAATGATTGATCAAAAGATTGTTCATAAAATATCCAAAGGGAAATGATGGCAATGGAAGCCATAGCTACAGCCAATCCAAAGATATTAATCAGAGAATAAAATTTTTGCTTAATAAAATTTCGGATAACGTACTTGAATTGATGAAATAATAACATATTTGGCGATTAGGAATTGAATGGCGAATGTATCCAATTTCTCATATCTATAAATGTTAATTATGTTAAGAAAACTTAATGAATGTTAAACGATTACTTTTGAATCAGTGCTGTAACATGCTGAATTATCCGATCAACCCATTGCCCATACAATTTTCCGGAAGGATGTAAACCGTCGTCAGCCAGAAGTGCGGCATCTTGCAAAACCAGGCGGGAAATATCAGTAATGTCAATAAAAAGAATCTTTTGTTTTTCACATTCTTCTTTCGCGATCTTGTTAAACAGGTCAATTTCTTCAGCTATTTTCGAAACATCGCGATTTTTGGCAAAGGGTGTTAGGCCCCAATCAGGAATAGAGAGTACAAAAACTTTAGCTGGATTCTTAGCAGCAAAATTGATGGCAATGTTAAGTAAATCCGAAAATTCTTCTCTGAAATTTTCAGCAGATCGACCCCGATACTGATTGTTCACCCCGATGAGTAAGCTAACAAAATCATAGGTTTCATCCAGCACTGAATCCTTAATTGCTTGCATTAATTCGTCTGTTGTCCAGCCGGTTTTTGCTAAAATTTCTGCATCGGTTATTTCAATGCCTTTACCCTTCAAACTTTCAACAAGCTGATTTGGCCATCGTTGGGCTTCCAAAACACTTTCGCCTATGGTATAACTATCGCCTAATGCCAAATAAGTAATAGGGCTACTTTCTTGATTTTGATGATTAGAATTACAAGACATATGAAAAACAAGAATTAGAATGACTAAGGATCTTTGTTTAAGCATACAATTAACTTTAATTTATTCTTTTCCTACTGCGATTACCGAATGTTGGGTCCGAAAATACATGGCTCCTTTAGCTATTGCCGGGGTTGACATACAAATGTCACCCAAAGGATTTTTGGAAAGCAGTTCATAAACAGGGCCGGCCTTGACTACAAAAACCTCTCCCATTTCTGAGGTAAAAAACAATTTCCCATCTGAGGCGACTCCGGAAGCCGATATGCCGCCGGAGGGTTTTATGGCCTCTTTGTACATCAATTCGCCTGTTCGGGCATTAAAACAGCTTAAAAGCCCGTTATTCTTTAAATTATAAAGATAATCTCCATAGATCAAAGGACTGGTCATGTAAGCTCCGCCTCGTTTAATACTCCAAACAATGTATTCGTTAGAAGTTTCATCCTCACTCAGGGTGATATCTCCTATTGCATCAGGCTTTATGGCATAAATTGGTGACATTCTTCCGTGTGCGCTGTTGATAAAAATGAGATCATGTGCAAACACAGGCGTTGGAACCGGAGCGTCACCCCCACCTTTCATCCACCAGATTTCTTTACCTGTTTCCAAATCGTAGGCTCCGATATGTTTGTAACCGTTAACTATAATTTGATCTTTTCCATCCACTTCGATAACCGTAGGGGTACACCAGCTTGATATTTCGTCACGAGACGACCTCCAAAGCTCTTCACCTGTTTTGATGTCAAAGGAGGCCAGAAAAGAATCTCCTAAAAAATCACATTGGACGATGACCCTGTTTTTATGAATGATGGGTGAACTGGCGAAACCCCATTCAACATCTGGATCAGTGTAAGGTCCTGCATTCAATTTTCCCAGATCCTTTGACCAAAGGAGATTTCCTTCAAAGTCGTAACAGTACAAGCCATCAGAGCCAAAAAATGCCAGCAGATATTTGCCATCAGTTGCTGGTGTCGGGTTGGCATGCGATGCCTTGGTATGCCGCTTAGTTCTGGGTACTCCTTCATGAGCTAATCGCTCCCACAAAATTTCTCCGGAATTTTTATTTAAACAAAAAACCTTGAATTGATGAACGGTACTGTCTTCAACAGGATCGATATTCCCATACAATCCAACTTTTAAATATTCTGTTTCATTTTCGCTAATGGCTGTCGTTACAAATAAATAATCATTCCAAATTACCGGACAGGAATGACCCAATCCGGGTATGGGAGTTTTCCATTTTATGTTTTGATTTTTTTCTAAGTTCCACTCGAATGGGATATTCGAATTATCAAAAATTCCGTTGGCAAATTGACCTCTAAAGGAAGGCCAGTTTTGATCGAATAAATTTGTTTTTTGAGCAAAAATTGTGAATGAAATAGACAGCAATAAAATTGCCAGGTTTAGTTTTTTGTACATCGTTTCTATTGATTAGGTTTTACACAAAGATAGAAATATTTTCGAAAGTGATTTAATTGAATGAAATGATAAAATATATTTAAAAATTACTAAGAGTGCATAAAAAAACACGACTGACAAACTGTCAATCGTGTTTTTTATTGTTTTTATAACCAGATTTTTATTCAGGTTATCTAATTTTTTACTTTAGCAAAAAACTTAAATCAGTTGAATGATCCAATTCTTTAGGTTCTTGTCCAAATTTAAAGAGTCGTAAAGATCGGTTTCCTACCAATTTCATCTCTGCTCCTTCCACCAAAAGCAAACAAGCTTCTCTCAGTCCGGCCACATAAATGTCTCTATTCACAACCATGAATTCATTAATTCTTTGCTCACGTGTTTCACCTCCATGACCCTCTGGATTTACATCCAGATAATGTGGATTTATTTGAAATGGAATCAGGTTTAATCCATTGAAACTTTCGGGTTCAATGATGGGCATATCGTTGGTTGTTTTTAAGGTCGGGCAGCAAATATTTGAGCCGGCACTCCAGCCCATAAATGGTACGCCATTTTCAACACGCTCGCTCATCAAATCCATGATTTTATTTTGATGCATCATGTAAAACAAATGGAAAGTATTACCTCCTCCTACAGCAATTGCTTCTGCATTTTTTACAGCTTCAACCGGATCAGCTTCTTTATGGATTGAATAAATCTCGTATCCCAACTTCTGATAAACAGCATCAACTTTTGCTTCATAAGCATCAAAAGACTTCTCAAGACTCTCTTCAGACAATCCAACTCCTGCGTATGGAATAAATAAAATCCGCTTAACCGATGTTTCTTTTAGGAAATTTGAAATATGTTTTTGTGGCCATCCTAAATAAGATTCGCCGTAATTGGTTGAGTTACTGATAAGCAATAATCTTTTTTTCATTTTGTTTAATTTAATTGAATTCAGAGTAAAAATAGGTTTCACAAAGTTAAAAAAGATTTTGGGTTGACCCACAGAAATCAATGCTTTAAGAACCAAATTCTTATTTTAACATTAAAACCAACAGAAAACTTTAATAAATAAAGCCATCGACATATTTTACTAATAAATTAACACAAACAAAAATTAAAAAGAAATTTTGGAGATTGAGATTTAAAATGGTTTTTATAGAGATTCGCAGAACATGCGGCTTACCTGTACCTATCTATTAATAACATCGCTTAGAAGGTAAACACAACAGCTTCCCTTCTAGCCTGTTGAATGGTTGATAATTAAAAAATGACTAATGATTTTTACTTAACAATCATTAGTCAATACATTAGCACAAACCGGGACAACTCCTTCCTACAGTCAGGCTACTTATATTAATGGCGAGGGTTCCGATATGTCTGACATAAAATCATTGAAAAAACGGGCACAAAAGAAAATAATCGGGCAAATACTGTCTGTTAATCTGGCAGAAGTGGCTATGGCTAAGAACGAACCCCAACGAGCGAAAGCTTATAGAAACACCTTCTACTGCCAAAACACTATGACAAGTTCAGATAATAAATTGTATGGCAATTATTGCAAGAATCGTTTCTGTCCAACATGCTTAGGAATTAGGAAGGCTGATTTTATTAATAGATACCTACCTGTAATTAATACCTGGGAGCAACCCTATTTTGTTACACTTACCGCTGAAACCTTTGGTAAAAAATCATTAAAAAAAATGGTTGACGGGACGATGATTGTTTTAACAGGATAATTAGCAGATGCAAAAAAAGGCATCAGCGAGGAAAAGGAATTAAAGTCATGGGCATAAAATCATTGGAGTGCAACTTTAATCCTAAAAGAAGGACTTATAACCCTCATCTGCACCTCATCGTTCCCAATAGGGAGACGGCTCATTTACTGGTAAAAGAATGGCTAAAACTTGGACTTTTAAATACGCCGACAGGGATCATCAATGGATACGAAAGGTTGAGGATACCGAGAAAGATCTCATTGAGGTTATCAAATATGGAAGCAAAATTTTCACTGCGCCGAACTTATACAAGAAATCCAGTAAAAAAGAAAAGAATATGTTATACGTTTCAGCTCTAGATAACATTCTAACTGCTCTGAAGGGTGTTCGCCTTTTTGATCGATTTGGTTTTAACCTGCCTAAAAGCACTGAGCCTACTGGAACAAGTTTGAAAAAAGTAAAGGATTTTGATGAATGGCAATTTATCCCTTCGCTCATGGACTGGGTTAGCGTTTATTCAGGTGAATTACTCACAGAATATAAGATGCCTTTTGAACTACATTATCTACTGGAGAATAATATTGATGTTCAGCTGGAATGAGGTACTAATTATATCGCACGTGAAGCATATAAATGCTCCTGAAAGCCAATAAATGCATTTCTGATGCTTCGTATATCACCAAGCTCATTTTTAGCGTCAGCAATTGCATCATACTTTAATTCGAGGAGGCTCGGTAGTTTAACATCATCTAGCTCTTCTACACCTGATTTAACGTACTGTTCTAATACAAAGTTTAAGAAGGTTTGTTGCTTGGAACTATAACTATTAAAATGAATTCTAGCTCTGTCAGCCCGCTCCGAGCGAGGAACCAAGTTTTTATGATAAGCCACATAAGCCAATACATCATAAAGGTCGCTATTTTCGCCGTGGATTACCGAACGCAAATCTTCCAATTGAACTTTGGTATAACCTTTCTCCCCCAATTCTTCAATTAGCCTTTTACGGGTATCTGGCTTGCTCCATAGTTTTCTTAATTCAGCTTCATTTTTGAACAAACTTGGAATATCACCAAATAAGCGTTCAATAAATTCTGTGGCCGAGATAGGGTTTCCATCCGGGCTCCAAAAAGAAGTCTTCACCATCGAATCCAATTCCCTAACTTTTTGATCAGATAATTTAATTTTAATCATCCTTCGAGGTGGATGATCGCAAACACAAGGTGAGTTACCACAAACCGTACAAGGTGGAGGTGGTTCTTTTATACAATTACATGGAATACCTCCACATTCAGCACAAGGACGAGGCTCTAGAGTAGATATTGGCGGTTCTGGCTCCAAGGGTTCACCATCCCATTCGGCATCGCTAAAATGATGATGAGCATTTACGAAATCGTAAATGGTGAAATAATCTTTACCTTCAAATAATCGAGTTCCCCGACCAATAATTTGCTTAAACTCAATCATTGAATTAACCGGACGAAGTAAAACAATATTCTTTATCTCCGGGGCATCAACTCCAGTACTAAGTTTTTGAGATGTGGTTAATATGGTTGGTATTTTCCTTTCGTTGTCCTGAAAATAGCTGAGGTGCTTTTCACCAATTTTACCATCGTCGGCAGTTACACGGTGGCAATAATCACTGTTTTGGCTTTTAGCAGCTTGATTGATTAAATCACGAATGGCCAAAGCATGAATTTGCGTGGCACAAAAAACCAGTGTTTTTTCATTCTGATTCATCATGTCCATAAAAAGCTTTACCCGATAACGCTCTACATCCATTAATTCAATAATGCGGTTTTGCTCCTCAAGGGTGTATTCTTTGCCTTCAACAATCTCACCTTCTATCACTTCATCATCCGAAGTATAGGTGTATGTATCGCCAGTAGTCGCAATTTCCTTTAATTTGAAGGGTGATAAAAAGCCATCATTAATGCCTTCTTTTAAAGAGTAAATGTAGACGGGATCACCAAAATATTTATAGGTATCGCCATTAATGTCTCGTTTTGGAGTAGCCGTTAAGCCCAGTTGAACGGCAGGACTAAAGTATTCCATAATGGCTCTCCAGGTACTTTCGTTATTGGCTCCACCCCGATGGCATTCATCAATGATGATAAAATCAAAATAATCCTTTGGATAATCTCCAAAATAAGGCTTGCCATTGGCACCACTCATAAAAGTCTGGAAGATGGTAAAGAAGATACTTCCGTTGGTGGGAACATGACCTTTCTTTTTAATTTCATCGGGCCGGATGCGAACCAGTGCATCATCCTCAAAGGCTGAGAATGCATTAAAAGCCTGATCAGCTAAAATATTACGGTCGGCTAAAAAGAGGATGCGAGGCAGTCGTTGACCATCCTTACGTAAATTCCATTTGGCATGAAACAATTTCCAGGCTATTTGAAAGGCGATGGCTGTTTTTCCTGTTCCGGTTGCAAGGGTTAATAAAATTCGGTCTTCATTGTTGGCAATGGCTTCTAATACTTTGGTGATGGCATTTTCCTGATAGTAACGTGGCTGCCAGGTGCCGCCTCTGTCTTCAAAAGGAAAGGATAATAATTTATCTCGCCATGCGGCATTATCCTGAGCAGGTTTTTCGTTTGGTTGAGGGAAGCACATTTCCCATAACTCATCGGGACTGGGATAGGAAACTACCTCTCCTTCAGTAGCTTTATCTAAATCCAAGCAATAGATTTGTTGACCATTGGTGGCGTATGCATATCGAATGTGAAGCAATCCAGCGTATTGTTTGGCTTGACCAACTCCCTCGGTATAATATTTTTCATCCGACTTGGCCTCTATAACGGCCAGGTTGCGGTTTTTGTACTGAAGCACATAATCGGCTTTTAAGGGTTGGCTGCGTTTGCCATGACCGATTAAACGGCCTTGTGAAATGGGAAATTGTTTTCGTACCCTGCTGCCCTCTGTCACTCCCCAACCTACTGCTTTTAGCGCTGGATCAATGTATTCAAATTCGGTTTGTGCTTCATTCATAGGCTAATTCTTAGGTTAATTGCTAAGCTCCCCACTAAAAGCCTTTTGCAATAGGCTCTTTTTCAGCTCCTCCAAATTTATTAATTTTTGCTGATAATTGGCTTCCAGTTTTTTAGTTTCTGCGGAGAGCTTATCAAGTTGATGGACAATTCTTTTTTGATCTTCCATTGGAGGCAAGAACAATTTATAGTTTCTCATAGATTTTAAGGAGAAGTTTTTTATTGTTGCACCAGTTGATTCCTTTGCCATATTTTTAAAAAACAGAGGACTTTTTATAAGATACTTTATGTAATGTTTATTAACATTTTCCTTGAAATTAATATAACAAGCACTTTTACCAAGAATGACTCGCTCATTATTATAGAATGCAACATTACCCAATGTACCATTTATTGAAACTAAAACTGTGTTATTATTTAACTCTCTTTTATGCTTTAAATATTCTTCTTCATTAATATGTTTTGTTCCTTCTTTAATTTCAATAATTCCGTCATTTAGATTATTACCATTTATAAAATAATAATCTCCGTTCTTATCATATTGGGGTGTTCCGTGCAGTCCATCGCCAATTCGAGATGACAAATCATCGAATGTTTTCTCCACCCAACCCTCACCTTTATTGCTAAAAATCTGATTCAACTGGCTTTGAAATAAATCTTTGGCATTTTGCTGGTTGCCTTCAATATTGGCTTTGGCTTGATCAATAGCGATAAAGGCTTTATCTAGGATGGAGACTATTTGTTGTTGTTCGGAGAGTGGAGGGATAGGCAGAATGGCTTTTTTTAACCAAGTCTCCACTAATATTTTTCACAACAGCCCCAGCTGCTAAACTTTTAAATTGGTCACTAATTAGAGGTGAACTTAAAAGATACCAAAAATAATTTTGATCTATGTCATCCTTTAATCTTAACACAAACCATCCATCATGAATGTAGCCTGGCACTTTCCATTATATATGGTCTACCAAAGGACATAATCGATAGTATAAAGTCACTTGCTATATCAACAAAACGAGATTTCTTAGCACCATCTTCTGAGACTAACAATAATTCCTCATCGAAGATATAATCAGCTAGATAATCTACAATTCCAGATGCGCCATAATAGGGGAATTCACCACTAATTCTCTTATCTTTAGTTATTGGGATTCTCTTACTATCAAGATTTTCACAAATTTCACCTAGCTTTTTAATTTCCCAACCTTCCTTCATATCAAATCTTTTATTGTTTTAAGAATGATATTGGTTTCAGCATCCAGAGTTTTCATTTCGTTTAAAATTTCAACAGGACTGCGGAGTGGGGCTTCTTCGGGGGTGTTGGGGTTTTTTACAGAAAGATCATAGGTCTTGGTATCAATGTCCTCCATTTTTAAAAACCAGAACTTTTCGTTTTCCGGTTTGGTTTTCTGTAACTCTACAAACTCAGCTAGATCTTTATCATTTAAAGGGTTGGTTTTACCCATATTCCTACCCGGCTCTAATTGGTAGTACCAGGTTTTTTTGGTAGGTTCTCCTTTCTCAAAAAACAAAACCACCGTTTTAACACCCGCACCTAAGAAAGTACCTCCGGGCATATCCAATATGGTGTGGAGATTACAGGTTTCCAATAAATGCTTACGTAGGCTTACAGAGGCATTATCAGTATTACTTAAAAAGGTGTTCTTAATCACAATGGCTGCTCTACCTCCAGCCTTTAAAATCTTAATAAAGTGCTGCAAGAATAGGAAGGCCGTTTCGCCCGTTTTAATATCAAAGTTTTGTTGTACTTCCTTACGCTCTTTTCCACCAAAAGGAGGATTGGCCAGGATAATTTTATAACGGTCTTTTTCCTGTATATCGCGTATGTTTTCGCCCAGGGTATTGGTGTGTATAATATTGGGTGCTTCAATGCCATGCAAAATCATATTCATCACCCCAATCACATAAGCCAGGTTCTTTTTCTCCTTGCCATAAAAGGTGTTTTCCTGTAGGGTTTTTAGGTTGGTGGTGTTTTGCTTCATGCGCTCCAACATGTAGGAATAAGCTTCGCATAAAAAGCCTGCGGAGCCCACAGCCCCATCATAAACCGTTTCACCTATCTGAGGATCTGTTACATTAATCATTGCCCTAATCAAAGGACGAGGGGTGTAATATTGTCCGCCATTACGCCCAGCATTACCCATGTTCTTGATCTTGCTCTCGTATAAATGGCTTAGCTCATGTTTGTCTTTGGATTTACGAAAAGGTAAGCTATCGGCATAACCCAAAATCTCACGCAGGTTATATCCACTCTGGATTTTATTTTTTAACTCACTAAAGATCTCCCCTATTTTATATTCAATGGTTTTGGGGTTATCGGCACTTTGTTTAAAACCAGCCAAATAAGGAAATAATTTGCCATCCACAAACTGAACCAGATCGATTCCGGTCATGGCCTTATGATGATCGAGTTTACCATCAGCGCCTTTAGGCATCGCCCACTTTTCCCAACGATACTCTTCTTTCAGGATGAATTCGTAAGCCTTACCTTTTAAAGCTTCGGCATCAGCTTTGTCTCTCTCCAACTCGTCCAGATAGCGCAAGAACATCACCCACGAGGTCTGTCCGATATAATCCAATTCGCTGTCTGCTCCCGCATCCTTAAACAGGATGTCGTCTATGTTTTTAAAGGTTTGCTCGAACATTTAATCTAGTCGTATTTAATTCACAGCTAATTTAGTGAAGTTTATGGTAAATTCTTTACAAATTCATATATGTATCGAGCCCAACAAATTAGTCAATTTTAAATTATCAAAAATAAATCTTATCTTTCACATGAAATTCTTCATTCCTGGATGAAATTGATGACCGAGAATTTCTACTCCCACAAAATGATAATGAATTGAGTCGATTTTAATTAATCGATTGATATATATGTTTACAATGATTAACTGTTGAAGCCATGAGGCTGGATAACTTGTTCGTTGTGATTTTACCATCGAGTTATCATCAATGTAAACACAATTTATGTTTTTATGTAATTATTAAGCATTTAAAGATGAAAAACATCCTCCGTATTTTGGCTCTAACTAAATTAATTCTTGTTTTTTCCACTTGTATTCAGGCACAAGAAGTTGTTACAACTTCTGGAGATATTTACACCTCAGCAAGTGGTTCAATATGTTTCACCGTTGGTGAACCAGTTTCAGAAACCTGTGAAGGGTCTTTACACTATCTAACTCAGGGTTTTCACCAGAGCAATCTACTAATCACCTCGGTTTTTGATTTAGCCATAACAACGATAAAAATTTCAGCCTATCCCAACCCAGTGCTCAACTTCGTTATCCTCAGAACTGAAAGCAGACTGCAAACAAATATGCATGTAAAAGTTTTCGACCTGAATGGAAAACCATTATACCAAAAACCTATTACAAGTAATGTGATGCAAATTCCTTTTTCTTCTTATGCATCTGCAACTTATCTCCTTGTAGTTTTTCAGGGAGACCTGCTTATTAAAACCTTTAAAATCGAAAAAAAATAACACCATGAAACGTTCTCTAGTTTTTTTAATGTCATTATTTTTTGCTTGTTGTGCTTTTTCACAGGCACCAGATATGATTAAATACCAGGCAGTAGCCCGTGATCAACAGGGTAACATCATAACCACCCAGATTGGCCTCCGAATAACCATTGAAGATGCTAATGGCACTGCCCATTATACAGAAGTTTTTACGCCTACTCCTACTTCAAATGGTATAATAAACCTGAACATTGGGGGGCAAATTCCGGGTAGCCTAACTAATATCCCTTGGGATAATGGGGCATTTTATATCCGAACCGAAATGGACCCAAGTGGAGGAAGTAATTATACAGTCTCTGGGCTATCACAACTTTTATCAGTCCCTTATGCTTTATATGCCAATCAAGCTGGTTCATCTCTAACAGGAGGTACAGGCGCGTTTAGTACAACTGCTTCTGTCACTTCAAATTCTCCAGGTTCAATTCAGGTTGACGATTTTGTTTTTGGTAGCAGTCAATTAAATAATAATAGCAGTGCAGATGATGATGCCCGCTTCTTTTTTAAAAAAGAATTTGGTGCTTTTAGAGCTGGTAGAGCTGACGGGAATTTTTGGGATACTAATTCTTTGGGAATAAATTCTTTCGCTAGTGGATTTAATACAGTTGCCAGTGGATTAAATTCATCAGCACTTGGTAACAAGACCATTGCAGCGGGTGACAATGCAACTGCCATAGGTAAAGAAACTTCTGCTAAATCAGAATCTGCATTTGCATCAGGTGAATCAACCATCGCAGCTGGAGAAGTCTCAACTTCAATGGGAATAGGCTCAATAACTAATTCATTTGCTGGATTCGCAATTGGACGCTATAATGTTGGGAGTGGCTCGCCTAATACTTGGATCTTAACAGATCCCATTTTTGAAATAGGAATTGGTTCTGATAATCTAAATAGGACTAATGCCTTAACAGTTTTGAAAAATGGGAATGTAGGGATTTTAACAAATTCACCAAATGGTGTACTTGACATTGCAGGCCAGTATTGGTTTCCAGATACAGACGGACAACCT
Source organism: uncultured Bacteroidales bacterium (assembly GCA_942491855.1). Taxonomy (GTDB): domain Bacteria; phylum Bacteroidota; class Bacteroidia; order Bacteroidales. The sequence continues at coordinate 8,994 of CALOCL010000009.1, read as the reverse complement.
GGACAGGTTTTGCAAACCGATGGAAGTGGAACCCTTTCATGGGGAACTATAATAGGTGGTGGAAATGGAGCTTTTGCGACATTCAACAATGTGACTTCTAACTCTCCGGGTAGTTTATCATCAGATGATTTTGTTTTTGGAAGTGATGAATTGGATTACAATGGGAATACTCAACACGCCTCTCGTTTCTTTTTTGATAAATCGAAAAGTGCATTTAGGGCAGGCTTTTCAGATAACTCGAATTGGGATGATAATAGTATTGGCAATTACTCAATTGCAGTCGGAAAGTCAACAATTGCTAGTGGTACAATATCTACAGCATTTGGAGCCCTCTCAGTTGCTAGCGGCTCTTATTCAACAGCAATGGGACTCTCAACAGTTTCCAGTGGAAGAGGTTCAACGACAATAGGGAATGAAGCAACAGCTAGTGGTGATTTCTCTATTGCAATGGGAATAAATACCATTGCTGAATCATACGGCTCATTTGCAATTGGTCGTTATAATACAGGAGGGGCAATATGGGGTTTGGGTTGGAATGACTTAGATCCAGTATTCGAAATAGGCATTGGTACAGATGCATCAAACAGAGCAAATGCCTTAACTGTATTGAAAAATGGGAGCATTGGTATACAAACTTCTTTACCATCCAACAATGCTGATCTAACCCTTGGGAATGGTGTTTTATCAATGAATGAAACAGTCACTCCAGCTGCTGATGCTAATTATGGTAAACTATATACTAAAAACGACCACTCCTTATATTTCCAGGATGGAGGTGGTATAGAACATAATTTACTTGGTGCTGAATTTAGAACTGTTGCAAATGTTACTTCTAATTCCCCAGGAGATATGTCGAATAACGATTTTGTTTTTGGCAGTGATGAATTAAGTTATAATGGAGATCCATATAATGCAAGTCGGTTTTATTTTGACAAATCTTTAGGAGCATTTAGGGCCGGACATTCAAATAGTTATACATGGGATTCTAGTAGTATAGGAGTTTTCTCATTTGCATCCGGCACAAACACTGTTGCGAGTGGAAATATTTCAACTGCAATGGGATCAGGTACTAAGGCTACTGCAGGTATATCTACAGCATTTGGTAGAAGCACAAGTGCTGAAGGAAATTATTCGACTTCAATTGGAGATCAAACTATCGCGAAATCACTTAGTTCACTAGCAATAGGAAGTTTTAATGTAGGGTTTGGTGATAGAGCAAATTGGATTCAAACTGATCCAATTTTTGAAATAGGAATTGGTACTAGCACTAATAATAGGTTAAATGCATTAACTGTTTTAAAAAATGGAAGCGTTGGAATTGGTACTGCAAATCCATCAATAAATGCAGACCTTACTCTTGAGAATGGTATTATAAATATTAAAGAAACAACAACTCCAAATGCTGACGTAGATTATGGGAAAATTTACACAAAAAATGATAATAAATTATATTTTCAGGATGGTGATGGCGTTGAACACGAAATACAGATGGCAGGTTCAGTACCAACCCCTCATTATATTGGTGAAAATTATGGTGGTGGTATTGTTTTTTATGTATACGACAACGGGCAACATGGCTTAATCGCCGCGACATCAGATTTGCCCCATACATATTATTGGAATGAAGATCCAAATCATATTACTAATGCCGGAAATGACTATATAAGATCCGGTTTATCTAATTCTTTACTGATTATGGCAACATATCCCCGTTTACCAGTTGCAGCTGTTGAATGTGTTAATTATTCAAATTCAACTGGCAATGTTCAGTTTGGAGACTGGTATTTACCATCGAGATATGAATTGGATTTAATGTATCAGCAAAAAAATGTAATAGGAGGCTTTAGTAATGCTTTTTATTGGTCTTCAACTGCTAGACCAATTCCACAAGCTTATGGTCAAGATTTTTCATCCGGGCAAATAATCATAAAAAATAGAAATGATATTGGAAGAGCAAGACCTATAAGGGCATTTTAAGTTAAACATTTTGTCTAATTCTAAACTGTCCGGTTTTTAGGGAAGGCTACAAAGAAACCTATTTATAATATTACACAGTTTTATTTATTACACAATTAGTCTTTTTCTAGTAGTTTTTCTGTGATTAAACATAAAAATACTTGTATGTCTTTGAATAATAAATGTATGTAAATATGTATGTAAAAAAGCCATGAAGTTTTCATGGCTCTTATTTTTAGATAATTACATTTTACAAAAGTGCCCAGAACAAGATTCGAACTTGCACGACCTTAAGGTCACCAGCCCCTCAAGCTGGCGTGTCTACCAATTTCACCACCTGGGCTAATCAAATGACTAATGTTTAAATATGAATGAATAATGTAATAAGAAATAATTAATAAGCATTATTCAATAATCAGTAATAATTAATCATTCATAAAGATTTGCAAATTTAACACAAATAAGCCATTTTTTCTTCATTTTATTAAATAAATATGTTGAAATGTTTGAATCTCTAATTAAAAAAATAGTTTTATTTTTAGCACTCACAATCATCCGGAAAGATTTAGAAATATGCTAGAAAGCAAAGATATTGATTTCATCAAACACAAAGGGATAGAATTAAATCAGTTTAAGACCCACATCCATAATTTCAAAACAGGTTTCCCTCACTCAGCACTTGATTCAGCAGTCACAGTTGGTAATGGTTTGATTCGATTTTCTGAAAATGATGTTGAAACTTTAATCGACTTATTCGATTCGGCTTCTGCATCTCGTGATTTACTTAAGTTTGTGCCTGCTTCGGGAGCGGCAACACGTATGTTTAAACACTTGTTTGAATTTCGCGATTCAACTGGCTCCAAACCTACCGATGAAGGATTTAATTCGGTTTCCTATTTCTTCGAACATCTTTCTGAGTTTGCTTTTTTTAATGATCTGTCTGAAAGCATGAAAACCAAGGGGTTGGATTTAAACGAGATCACAAAAAACAATGACTATAAAACCATTATCAATGAATTGTTGGATGCAAACGGTTTGCAGTACGCATCGCTACCAAAAGGCTTGTTAAAGTTTCACAATTATGAAAACGGTGCAAGGCTTGCCATTGAAGAACATATGGTAGAAGGAGCTGTTTACAGTAAAAATGACAATTCTGAAGTAAAATTACATTTTACCGTTTCATCTGAACATCAGGAAAAATTTATTGATGCCATTGATAAAGTAAAATCTAAGTACGAAGCGTTTTTTGGCATTAAATACAATATTAGTTTTTCAATTCAAAAACCATCAACCGACATCATTGCCGTTGACCTGGAAAATACCCCTTTACGAGATACATATGGTGATTTGGTATTTAGACCCGGAGGACATGGTGCCCTTATCGAAAACCTAAATGATATTAACGGGGATATCATCTTTATTAAAAACATCGACAACATTGTCCCTGACAGGCTGCGTGAGACAACTTATGTTTACAAAAAAGTGATTGGTGCCTATTTAATTAAATTACAAAAAAAGGCCTTTAAATACTTAAAAGCCCTCGAGCAGGAAAATCTATCATATGAGATGCTTTTTGAGATAGAAAATTTCGCTAATGAAGAGTTATTCATCGACATTTCAAAAAAACCTGAGCAAGAAGATCAGAAGTCATTTTTACGAAGAAAATTAAATCGTCCAATTCGTGTTTGTGGAATGGTTAAAAATGAAGGTGAAACCGGTGGCGAGCCGTTTTGGGTATTAAATGATTCAGGTGAGAAATCGTTGCAAATTGTTGAAAGCTCACAAATTGATTTAAAGAATCCGACTCAGAAAAAAATAGTAAGTGAAGCTACTCATTTCAATCCGGTCGATTTAGTTTGCGGAGTAAAAGATTATCGAGGCCGTAAGTTCAATTTAAAGGATTTTGTGGATCCTCAAACAGGATTTATTTCTGAAAAGTCTCAAAATGGCAAGGCTTTAAAAGCGCAGGAATTACCCGGGCTTTGGAATGGAGCCATGGCAGATTGGATCACTATTTTTGTGGAATGCCCAATCATCACCTTTAATCCTGTAAAAATAATTAACGATTTATTAAGAGAACAACATCAGTAGAAAATGAATAATGAATATTAATCAATTGCTACATATCACTTCTTCTCATTTATCGGCAATCCAAATCGTTCAATCTTCTTCCATTCGACAGATGCAGCTCTTCTATGAAAATAACTAATGATTATCACACTTGGAAATAAGGAGAGCAACAAAACCGCACCAAATTGAACTAAATATGGGGATAAGGAATAATTTGCGGCAACGTATTCCAAGGCAAAATAGATGAATAATACCAGTAATCCATAAATTGCAGAAATATGCGGAACCCGTCTTTGCCACAGATGTTTTATAAATGAAGTGAGTTCAACTTTTTTAGGTTTTGCATCAGCTAATAAAATTTCAAAAATCTCAATGGGCGCCTTCACACCCTTTAGCTCTCTAACCCCAATTGATACAGTTTGAATATCAATTTTATTTTGGATCTGATTATGCACCACTTCAGACACACATATTCCACCCGGCTCTGCTTGTGGTTCAATTCGAGCGGCGATATTAACGGCTGCACAAATAACATCCCCATCCTTCATAATCACATCACCCATGTGCACTCCTGCTCTGATTTTAAAGGCTTCATCCTTAAGCTGATTTTGAATTTCAATCGTAGCCTTTACTGCCTGAGCAGCACTTTCAAACATGATCAATAAACCATCCCCAATTTTTTTTAAAATTTTACCTCCAAATTCGTTTACTATTGGATAAACAATTTCTCTTTGTCTGTCGAGATAAGACATGGTTAGCATTTCATCACTGTCCATTTTCTGCATGTATCCTACGATATCGGTAAAAACAATGGCTGCAAGTTTGGTTTGTTGAGCGTTTTCCATAAGGTGATTAAAATTGAAAGTGGTCCAAGATAATTGATAAAAGTAATTCAGGAATTAGGTTGATCAAAAATATTAATTTAATCTTTATTATAAAAAGACCTGCTTATAAATGTCAATATTAAGTTGATAACTATAAATTCTTAAGATTCGCTTTTTCCTTCAGGAATAAAATAAGTAGCTACAAGGGCGACAAAAAGGGCGACAAAGAAGGTCATAAATCTGGCTGTAAGTTTCTCATCCATTCCCGTACTAATCCAAATAATCGTAAATATCATTCCAACGATAATAGTTAGTAAAGCTGCTTTGCCGTGATATCTTTTCCAAAATAAACTCAGTAAAATCACTACCGAAAAGGTTCCGCCTATGCCTGCCCAAACATAACTTACCAGTGTGAAAATTAATTTTGAAGGAGAGATATAAGATAAGCCGAGAGCTACAACAATGAGAATACTCGTGATTAACCTGGATTGAAATAGCGAAGTTTCATTGTTCTGCGGAGTCTTTTTTGATAGTGGTTTAATCAGGTTTTCAGACAATTCTGTGGAGGATAAAATGATAATTGAATTAGCGGTTGATGTCATAGCTGCAATAGCACCCATAATTAAAACTGCTGCAATGGCCGGTGGAAAAATCCTCAGTAAAACTGCCGGCATTACAAATTCTTGGTCTTCAAGTCCGCTTGGACCAAAAATAGCCAGTCCAATCCATCCCAAACTAAGTGCACCTGCATAGGCGATCACAGTCCAAATAATTCCAATATTCCGGGCTTGCCTGGCTTGTTTTGCATCTTTAATGGCCATGAACCGCATACTTAATTGGGGCTGACCACCCAGATAACCAAAGAACCATGAAAATCCTCCAGCGATCGCAATTCCTGCCACAAATCCGCTGGCACCACCGGTTAACGAAGTATAGGTTGGTCCGGCTAACTGCAGTCCCTCAGATATTGAATTTGCAAACAAATCAGGAGTTGATGTTAAATACAGAACACCAACAATCGGACCTGCAATTAAGGTAATAATCATCACTATAGCCTGCACAACATCGGTATAGACGACACTTCTAAATCCTCCATAAATGGTGTATGGAACAATAATGGCAGCTGTAATAAAAATTCCCCAATTTGCATCTATGCCAAACATGGTGTGTAAGGTTTTACTACCTCCCAAAAACTGAGCTCCAACATAAAAAAAGAAAAAGAATACGATGGTGGCACTACCCACCATTCGAAGCCATTTGCTCTGCGCTCCATGCCTTTTTGCTATGAATTCCGTAAAAGTATTCACCTGGTACTTTTCTGCCGCATCACGCAATCGCCAGGCGATTACGGCCCAAGCCGTGATAATCCCAGCCACACACCCCAGTGCTGTCCATATTTCAGTGAGGCCAGTGGCATAAGCTGCACCGGGTAAGCCCAGCAATGCCCAGGACGATTCGCCGGTCGCCCTTTCAGAAAGGGCTGCTGCCCATCCAGGTAATTTCCGACCCGCTATGGCGTAGTCAGCAGCGTTTTTAACTTTCCGACCCTGATAAATTCCGAAAACGATGAGTAAAGCCATGTAAATGACCATCACCAATAAAAGCTGTGCTTGGTAGTCCATAAAATGAATTTAGAAATTAGTTAGGGTGCAAGACGAAGCTTTTCCCATCCCGTTGTATTTTTTTTATAACAAATCCGATCGTGAAGCCGATTGGTTCGGCCTAGCCAAAATTCGAAATAGGTGGGCTGCAGAATATATCCACCCCAGTGTTCAGGCCTTGCAATATTCTCCTTTTTTATTTCATTCTTTCGTTCGTTAAACAATGCATCAAAAGCCAAACGATTTTCTACTACTTCGCTTTGATTTGACACGACTGCAGCCAATCTGCTTTCCGGAGGCCGCCGGTTAAAATAACGATTTGATTCTGCCTTACTTGTTTTTCTAACAATGCCTTCTATTCTTACCTGACGATCCAATTCCTTCCAGAAAAACAACATGGCTGCTTTTTTATTTTCCTCAAGCTCCTGACCTTTTCTACTGTTATAATTGCTAAAAAAAACAAGCCCTTTTTTACTTGTATCTTTCAACAATAAAACACGGGAAGAAACCTGATCATTCATTACGGTTGAAAGAACCATGGCAGTGGCATCAACTTCAACATTTTCAATTGCATAATTCAGCCAGTCTTCAAATGTCTGCATCGGATCAGCAGACATTTCCCTTTCATTCATCTGGCTCTGGTCAAATTCTCTTCGTAAATTATAAAGTTTATTTATCTCTTTCATTGTAACGGATGATTCATTTTTTATGAATTAGAATGCAAATTAATCATTTTCAGAATGTTTTTTGACAAAATGCTTACTATAATTTTATTAACTTGCTTTCAAATTTAATAAAATAAAAATGATCAAAGTCCGACTTGTTTCGCGTAAAGTGAGAACACGCCCTACCCTACTGGGGAAACTACTCATATTGCTGATTTTATTGACCATAGGAATTTTTGTTTTAAAAGGATTGAATAAATTTCTTAGCGTTAATGACCCTATTCAAAGTAAAATACTTGCCGTTGAAGGATTCCTTCCTGACTACACACTTAAGGATATGATGGTTGAATTTCATGAGGGTGGATATGAAAAAATGGTGATCATAGGCAAACCTATCGGGCAGGGATACTACCTTTCAGGTTATCAGACTTCTGCCGATTTAATGAAATCAACCTTAATGGAAATGGGGCTCGACAGTGAAGTCATCATAAGTATTTCCATTCCTGAAACTGTTTTCCGCGATCGTACTTATGCAACCGGACTGCTTTTGTGGGATTGGTTAAATGAAAATAATTACGACACAAAACGGATTAATGTTTATACCCTTGGATGCCATTCAAGGCGTAGTAAATTATTATTTGAAAGAGCATTGGGTGATGATTTTGAAGTTGGAATAATTGCGGGCAAAGACTTGAGTTATGATCAGGATAAATGGTGGACTTCGAGCAAAGGTTTCCGAACGGTTTTAAATGAAACCCTTGCTTATTTTTATGCTAAATTCCTTTTTTATCCAAACAAGGATGAAGCACTCACCGACCTGAGAGCAGGTTTTTACATTGACGAAATTCAGTACCAACGCAATGCCAAAGATCTTGATTTTGCAAAAGCAGAAAGCAGTCCGATGACTGAAGAACTGCTTAAAACCTTTGTGAGGCTCAACTATTATTTTCCCGATCCGGCCTATAAGGTGAAAGGTGTTTTTGTTAAGGATACTGTACTCAGAACCTTTGAAATGAAGACTTCAACCGATCGACTTCCGCTTTACTCAACATTCGGCAAAATCCATTTTACAATTGATTCTGTTGCATGTGTTTTAAGTGCCTATCAAAATGTTGCCCTGGCCGATCGACCCGGTTACGAAAACTATCTCTTTATTCCTTTCAGAGATTTAACAAGTGGCGAAGAAACCTATGGTGCCGGTAGATTTCTTGATTTCCGGTTTACGGGTGAAGGAGAGGTTACCCTAGACTTTAACTTAGCCTACAACCCTTTGTGTAACTACAATCACAAATATTCATGCCCCATTCCACCTTTTGAAAATCACCTCAGTGTAAAAATTCCTGTTGGTGAAAAAACTTATGGAGATCACTAACAATGAAGAAGTTAAAAATTAACGTTTTATATTGCGAAGATGATCCTGTTATCAGGGAGAAATTCACAAAAATACTTACCAAAAAGTTTAAAACACTGCTGGTGGCTAAAAATGGCAAGGAAGGCTATGAACTCTATCAGGAACTAAAACCCGATTTGATTCTATCAGATATCAAAATGCCTGAAATGGACGGATTGGAGATGATTGAGAAAATCAAAAAATCTGATAAGTCAGCTAAGGCCATCATCATGTCGGCATTTAGTGATCCTGAATATTTTTTGAAGGCAATTACCATCGGGGTTCAAAGTTATTTGATTAAACCTGTTAAAACGAAGCGGCTTTTTGCAGCCATTGATGAAATTGCAGAGCATATCATGCTCGAACGCAATATCAAGTATGAAGAATATCGAAGGGTAAAACTCGAAGATATGATTAAGCAAAGTAAATCTGTTCAGGAAGCAGTAAACTTTGCCACCGAGGAATTTTTAAGATTTGATTTTAGTCAG
>CALOCL010000008.1:0-9602 GCA_942491855.1 uncultured Bacteroidales bacterium | reverse complement strand
CAAAACGGTAAAAGGAAAAACCATCATGTTACAGCACGATGTAACCAGCCCCCGCCCCTACAGTCGTTTACATAACGGTAGTGGTACCAGAGGATTTGCGCAAAAATACCCGCAAAAAGGAATTGCATTGGAACCCAATGCCCATTCATTTTTACCCCAGCAAAAACTGGATTCTTTACTTGAACTTTACACCCATCCCATCGTTGCTGACATTCAGGAAAAAGCCAAAGAGGTTGGCGGACATGGCGGTATGGATTTCATCATGGATTACCGTTTAATCTACTGTTTAACAAATGGACTTCCGTTAGATCAGGATGTTTACGATGCGGCTGAATGGTCATCTATCATCGAACTTTCAAAAGTTTCGGTTGAAAACCAGAGCATGCCCATTAAAGTTCCTGACTTTACGCGTGGCGCCTGGAAAAAAGTGAATACGGTAACGTATTACAAGAACTAAAAAAGATTTAAATAAACAATGTTTCAAACATCCGTAAGCATAAAATTTGTTTACGGATGTTTTATGTAAGCTAAATTCTCGTTGGTATGGAAAACATCATTTGGTCAATTGGCCATAAACTGCAAATCAAGGATATCGTTAAGGCTGAAAACTGTTACCTATTCGATTCAAAAGGGAACAAGTACATTGATCTCGAATCGGGTGTTTGGTGCACTAGTATCGGGCACAGCAATCCTTTAATTAACGATGTAATCAAAGCACAGTTGGATAAAATTTCGCATAGCGGATTTTGTTATTCAAATCCCATTCTGGATAAAACAGCTGAAAAGGTTTTAGAAATTACCGGCTTAAGAGGTGGTAAATGCGAGTTCATCTGTTCGGGAAGTGAAGCCGTTGAATATGGCATGCGTGTTGCCAAAGCCCTGGCTGACAAACCCATGACTCTTACTTTTGCCGACTCATACTTTGGATGTTATGGTGAAGCTACCAAACGCGAAGGCAGCGATTGGCATATTCATAATTGGCTTGAGTGTTCCTGCCATTCAGACATTGGATGTACAGGCGAATGCGATGAATTTAAATCCATACCCTTTGAAAAGATCGGCATCTTTTTGTTTGAACCCGGAAGTTCATCTGGTTTGGTCAGGTTTCCATCTCAGCAACTCATCGAAAAAATTGTGAAACGGGTGCAATCTGATGGAGGATTAATTCACGTAAACGAAATTACAACCGGAATTGGCCGCACAGGAAAATGGTTTGGTTTTCAGCACTACAACATTCAACCCGACATTATTGCCATTGGGAAAGGGGTTGGCAACGGGTACCCGGTAAGTATTGCTGTTATTTCTGAAGCTGTTGCCAAAAAACTGGCTAAAAGTAATTTTCTTTATTCGCAGTCACATCAAAATGATCCGCTTGGCGCCACAGTTGCCGGGGCAGTTATCGATACCATTGCTAAACAAAACCTACTTGAACAGGCTACAGGACTCGAAACCAAGATCAAAACCCGCCTTAACGAACTCAAAAAGAAACATCAAATTATTAAAGAGATCAGAGGAAGAGGCTTAATGCTGGTCATTGAACTAACTCAACAAGCAGATCTGGTTCACCAGGAATTATTAAAGAATGGCTTCATTCTTGTAAAGAGATGGGGTGTAGAAGTTTTAAGGATGGATCCTGCTTTGACTGTCGAGGAAAAGGATATTGAAAACTTTTTATATATCTTTGAAAAAATTCTGAGAGCGATAAGTTCAAAAAAAAAATGCTAAACCATTTGCAACATAAAACAAAAGCTTTTTACTTCATGCTGTGCATGGCTTTATTGGTTTTTATGTTGGAATCCTGCAAACAAAATAAAACGAAAAGTGAGGGCAGCGAACCAGAAATTACATCCACTGAGAATTTCGATTGGTTGATTGGAAACTGGATTCGGACTAATGAAAAGCAAGGACAATCAACCTACGAAAACTGGCTTAAACAATCCGACATCCTTTACTTTGGCTTTGGATACACTTTACAAAATAACGATACTGTTTTTAAGGAATCATTAAAATTGATTCGAAAAGATAACGAATGGATTTATGGGGTGAGCGGAGTGCATGAGAAGCCTGTTCCGTTTCGAATGGTTAGCCGAACCACCAGCAGCTTTACCTGCAAAAACGAAAATAATTCCTTTCCAAAAAACATAAAATATTCTCTTGAAGATAAAATACTAACTGCAGAAATTTCTGCTGATGGTAGAAAAGTACGGTTTTTATTTACTAGAAATTCTTCCGATTCAAAGTAGCTTGACCATAGTTAAAACAAGCTCAAAAATGCGGACCTTTATTTCAAAACGTTCCGTATAATCATTCTTTTTTCAATTACTAATACTTTAATTATGAATAAAAAACTCATAATTAATGCCATTTAAAAAGCTTATCAATGACTAAAATTAAATCTAAAGAAGGCATTTTTCAACGCATGCTAAACCGAACTGAAAGAATTGGAAATGCCTTGCCTCACCCTGCAACCCTTTTTGCTTTATTTGCCTTATCGGCACTGCTTTTATCAGCGCTTGGACACTTTTTAGGTTGGGAGGTAATTCATCCGGGAACCAAAGAACTGATCAAACCGGTAAACCTTTTATCGCATGATGGCATTCACCGCATCCTGCTCGAAATGGTGGATAATTTTACAGGCTTTGCGCCTTTAGGTATTGTACTGGTAGCGATGCTGGGTATTGGAATTGCCGAGCAAAGCGGATTGATCAATACCGTAATCCGAATTATGGTATTAAACTCGCCAAAACATTTACTCACTTTTGTGATCGTACTTTCGGGTATTCTCTCAAACGTAGCCTCGGATGTTGGATACGTTTTACTCATTCCGTTAGCTGGTGTTATTTTTCATGCTGTGGGCCGAAATCCGATTGCCGGTATGGCTGCTGCCTTTGCTGGTGTTTCAGGTGGTTTTAGTGCCAATTTGGTTTTGGGTACCGTTGATCCTTTATTGGCAGGACTTTCGCAGGAAGCCGCAAAAATTCTGGATCCGGTTTATGAAGTAAATCCAACGGCCAATTATTACTTCATGGTGGCTTCAACCTTTGTGATTGCTTTTGCGGGTACTTTTGTAACCGATAAAATTGTTGAACCCCGACTGGGTAAATACAAGGGTGATGTAATCGTGGATGAAGCTTCATTCAATAAATTATCGCCCATTGAAAAGAAAGGTTTAAGGTATGCCATACTTGGATTTCTTGTCATTGTAGCCATAACATTGCTTGGGATTTTACCCGAAGACGGATTTTTTAGAGGAACCGATGGAGGCATTTTAACTTCGCCATTGATTAAAGGAGTGGTAGCCATGTTATTTATTGTTGCCGGAACCATGGGTTTGATTTATGGGTTTATTACCGGTGCATTTAAAAGTGATGCGGATGTAATGAAAGGTATGGCCTCTTCCATGAAATCACTGGCTACCTATCTGGTACTCGTATTTTTTGCTGCACAATTTGTGGCTTATTTTAAGTGGAGTAATTTAGGAATTATTCTGGCTGTAAAAGGCGCCGGTTTACTCATGTCAGCCGATATCGGGCTCATCCCTTTAATGATTCTTTTCATCCTACTATCAGCGGCTATAAACATGCTAATGGGTAGTGCCTCGGCCAAGTGGGCCATTCTAGCGCCAATTTTTATTCCCATGTTTATGATTATGGGCTACTCTCCTGAATTATCGCAGGTGGTTTATCGTATTGGCGACAGTGTTACCAATGTGATTTCGCCCATGATGAGTTTCTTTGCACTAATCATTGCCTTTATTCAAAAATACGACTCTAAGGCAGGCATAGGAACCATTATTGCAACCATGGTTCCCTACTCATTTATCTTTTTAGGCGTTTGGATTTTATTGCTTATTGGATGGTTATTACTCGGGGTACCACTTGGCCCTGATGCAGGTATTCATTATGTAATACCAGGTTCGTGATGAGTGACGAGTTATAAGTTAGAGAATAAAATTCATCACATCTAACTTATAACTCGATCTCTATTCATAAATCACTGTTCTCGAATCACCAAATTCTATTCATACTTAATCGCATCCACCGGATTTCTATTAGCGGCATTGTATACCTTACCACTGATGGTAAGCAATGAAACGATTAGAATAATGATGGTTGGAATAATCAATGATGTGATATTTCCGCTCTGATAAACTTCGTAAATGCTGTCGAGTAGTATCTCGGCCAGGTAATAACCTAAAGCTGATCCCAGCACTGAGGCAATGAAAACGATGATCATAAATTCGCGGTTAAGAATTCTGATAACAGTAAACACCGGAGCACCCAATACTTTTCTAATTCCTATTTCCTTGGTCTTTTTAATTACCTTAAGTGATACCAGGGTATAAAGCCCCACAAGTGAAAGGATAACTGAAACAACCGCTAAGAACAAGAAAATATTTACTATGTTTTTATTGGTATCTTTTGCCTCGGCAAAACGTTCTTCCTGCATAAATCCCGGATAAACTGCATTTGGAATCACTTCTTCCCAGGTCTTTCGCATGTTGTTGTTTAGTTGTTCCAGGTTTTTGGGATCCGCCTTCACAACTAAAGTTCTCATCCGTTCTTTAACTCCCAATTTTAACATGGTGGGTGAAATATCTGTCCAATACCCGAAGGGATAAAAATCTTTCACAACTCCTACAACTGTTAAGGTTAAGGTATCGTTTTCTTTTAAACGCTGACCAATAGCATTATCCCAGCCAAAAGTCTCAACCAATTTCTCGTTTACGATTATGGCATGCTCCCGTTCCGATTCTCTAAAATCCTGATCAAAATATCGACCGGCTAGCAACTCAAATCCCATGGTTTCAAAATAGCCCCGGCCGATATCAAAACCTCTGACCTCATGCTCTTCTTCGGCTCCCCATTGAAGGGTACGGCTGTAGTTTGACCAGCCAATATGTTCTTCCGCCCAACCCACACTTTCAATATTTGGGTTTTGAATAATTGAGTTTCTGAATAATTCAAGCGTAGGGTTGTTATTGAACGGAACGGCAATAATTTTCTCTTTTTCGTAGCCGAATGATAAGCTGTCCTGATAGCTTGCATTTTGGGTAAAAATGACCGTTGCAATAATTCCGGTAACAGCTAAAATGAACTGAATGACCAACAATATTTTTGAAAGAAGTCCGGCACCACTATGTTTGATATCTCCTTTTAAAATATTAATCGGATTGAATTTACTCACGTAAAATGCCGGATAGGATCCGGCGGCCAAACCAGTTACAATCAAGAGAGTAAACAAAAAGAAAAACAATTTTCCACCATCTGCATAATCAATAAAAATAGTGTACTCCCACATCTTGCTCCATTCGTCAATCAGATAACTACCAATCAATAAAGAAGCCAGTATGGCGACAAAAACTAAAATAAAGTTCTCACCCAAAAACTGAATGATGGTGTGTTTGCGCAATCCACCCATTACTTTTCTAAGGCCAATTTCTTTTAAACGCCGACTTGAAATTGCCAGTGCTGTGTTTGTAAAATTTAAACAGGCAAGAAGCAAAATAAGGATGGCCATGATGGTTGGTGCTGCGAAAGCAGCAGGATGAAGGCCATAGCTTAGCCAATGATTCCAGGTATCTCGGGCCGTATTCGGAACTGATTTCAATTCTTCAACATGAAATCTGCCAATTTTGTAATCTTCTCTGGCTTCATTTTGAATTTGTATAAATGTTTCTAACTGCTTTTCAATGCCTGCAACTGCATTTTTGTCCGGAATCACCATGAAGGTACCTGCAACCCACGATCGCCAATTATGCTCATCAATGCTATTCATTTCGATATAATTATCGATATGAGCCAAAATGCTAAATCTGAAGGTCACATTCTCGGGCAGGTCTTCAATAATTCCACTCACCTGGAAACTTCTTTCTTCACCATCCTGCAAAAAGATTCGAATCATCTCTCCCATCGGATCAGCATTGCCAAAACAAATTTTAGCAAACTCATCTGTAATAATTACACTTCGTTCATCTGCGATCGAATTGGCATCCCCACGAATAAATGGATAATCAAAAATGTTAAAAACATTTTCATCAGCAAAGCCTATTGTTTGATTAAAAATCTTCTCACCGTATCTCACTGCCATTCCACTGCGATGAACCCTGACCATTTCATCTACTCCTGCCAGAGAATTTTCGAGTGCAGGCATCAATGAAATTGGATTCATTCCATATCTTTGAGTTCTGCCGTTAATATCACGGGTAAACCCGATTTTATAAATTTGTTCTTTTTTTGAGAGTTGAATATCGAAATCTGAATTCCACCTAAAATTATAGTAGGCGACGATACAACTTGCAAGGGCTATTCCGAGTCCAATTACATTAACGATTACAAAAAATTTATTTTTTAGAAAGTTTCTGAAAGCTACCTGTAAGAAGTTTTTAAACATGGCGATTGGGTTTATGAGTTGAGTCTATGGTTTAAAAATAATTGGCAAATGTCGATCTTATTTGAGTTACAATGCAACTACTTTCTCCTGATATTTAGCGGTCATTTTATGTACATTCGGCTGCTATTTTCAAAATGCCTTAGTATTTAATTTAAAAGATATAAAACTAAGTTTACCCATGTTTTTTAAAAAGCATAAATCGGTAAAGTACCGCTTTTTCCCTGTAAACAAAAATTAAAATTGCTTAAGGTATTTCTGTGAATTCAGACGTATGAATAAAGTGAAAAGTTACAATGGCAGGAACAAACCAGGTATGAATTAAAAGAATCAAATCTTCAAAGCGTTAATAAACTTAAGCTACTTAAAACCCGGAAGGTTCACCGGAAATTTAATAGTTTGTTTCTACGTATTTACCTATGCGTTCCGATAAATCTTCTTTATCCTTAAAATTATCTACAAGTGGATGATTGATGGAATAAACGGCCATACTTTCACTCCTTCCCTTTAAGTAGAATTGACCCATTCTTATAAAATCCCAATCTTTTTTGCAGCTTGCTTTTACAAGTTCAGAAATGACGATTGACCTTTCAATAAAACGCGTATGCGTTTCAAGCCGTGCAGCAGTATTTACAGCTTCGCCAATAATCGTATAATCCATTTTGATATCGGAGCCCATATTGCCTTCAATTACTGTCCCTCTTGCCATTCCATAACCCGAATAAAGCAAGGAAAGAGGAGAACTTTTAGGAGCAGATTTCCTTACCTGATCTATTTCTTCTAAAATTTCAATGCATGCCTGAATGGGATTATCTGTATCTTCACCATCGAAATAAGCCATCAACCCATCTCCAATAAATTTGTTTACTTCACCTCCATGTAAGGTGATGATGCGCGTACAAACTTCAAAATAACAATTTAGTACTAAGAAAACATCCTCTACGCTTAATTGTTCTGATAGGGTTGAATATGAAAGAATGTCTCCAAAAATGATAATACGATCGACTTTCTTTGGCTGCAAGGTCAATGGATTAATTCCATCACTTAAAACCTTTAAAACGCTTGACTGGGTATATTTTTCGATTATGGTATGTGAATCGATCAATGCTTTCAAGAGTAGCTTTATTGGTGAAGCCAACTCATCAGTTCTGCGATCTAAATTAATTACTTTCATCGACCAATCAGGAAAGTACCTTTCGGTGATTTCGTTTTCTGATTTGAGACATAAAACATCCTCGTGCCGCTTATCCTCCTTAATTTTACAATATAGGTTTTCTATATTTAACGAGTCGCCTTCAATTATTTGGAAAAATAAATCGTTAAAATAAAGTAAAATACCGGTGATCTGGGCATCTTCATTTTTAATTTTTGAAGCTTCGCCAATCAACTCTATTTCACCTATGCTCAAACTTTCCTTTAATCTACTAATATATGTTATTCGTTTCATCTGAAACTTAAAATAGGTTTATATTTTTTTTGACATGACTAATTAAAAAACAGACTGCTGTGAGGGAACTTTGCTGAAATATTCTCAGTTAAGTAATCATCAATTAAACTAAGCCGGACGTTGCCAGTTTCTGTAAAATTATTTGCAAAATACTATGGATCAATGAGACTAGACGTGCTGATCAATCAAAATAGGATTTCCGTCAGGATCAAACAGCATGAAGCTAGCCCTTTCGGCACTCTGTTCATCAATTTCAGTTTCCAGTTTAAGACCTTTATCTTTAAGTTGTCGTTGAAGTTCTCTAACATCTGTAAATTCCTCGAGGGTATTTGTATTTTCATCCCACCCTGGGTTAAAGGTTAGTACGTTTTTATCAAACATGTCCTGAAACAAACCGATAATGGTTTGTTCATTTTTCATGATCAGATAATTGTATTTCATATCGCCAGCGAACACTTTAAATCCTAATTTTTCGTAAAATAATTTTGATTCTTTTAAATCTGCTACATTTAAGCTCACAGAAAATACACCTAGTTTCATCACTCAATAATTTAGTAATTAGTATGGATAAAGATAGGAATTTAATTTAGCAGTAGAAATTAGTCAAACATTTAGCCTGGCATTACCATTCTTAATTCTCAACAACGATGCTTTGATGTTTTATGAGTTGGGTGTTTCCGATTCATCTCACGGGTTCAGTTTTTAGCTATTGTATTGGGTTTAGCATCTTTAATTTTGCTAATAAATCATATTTATCAATCCTTAACTTCAACAATCATTTCAATCTCAACAGCCTGACCTCTTGGCAAAGATGAAATTCCTAAAGCTGCACGAGCATGCCTGCCTTGTTCGCCAAAAACTTCTACCATTTTAGAATTTCAATAGTTCAGATGTCCAGATTAGGCTTTAATGTTTCATTATTTGGGCATTTCATTTTTTTGAAATTTTGTCAGATCAAGCTTCCACCGAATGAGGACAGTCGATAACTTAACCAAAATTAAATCTCGACATTTTTCGAAAAGTTCAGCACAAGTACACCTCTGCCGAACACTCAGGATTCAGGATAAGAACGTTGAGTGCCTCGATGAAATCGAGGTTTATCGAAACGTCCAGTTTCGAAACGTCCTCTTTCACCCTTCGATACATCACACATTCGGCGTGACACTTAGGGTTCAGGGTGTGCCTACTTCGCATGATCAGCCGCAATGGCAAGGTTCCATTTTTTACGGCCGGCATTAATCACAATACCAATGATGAAACGAATAGCCACATACTCAAACTGCTCGGGGATGTAAGGAATATCGATGTGCTTGTTGGCCAGTCTCGACAAACGTCTGATCAGGCGCTTGGCCTCTTTATCGTTAATTCCTTTGTCCAGATCTCTGACCAGCTCATAAAATTCATTGGGCAGGTGATCGTACAAAAAGCGATCAATTTTAAAAACAATTTTAATCAGGATTTTTAGTTCGCCGGTTTCCGAAATGATGGGGACATTGATTTTTTCGTTTAAGCGTTTGGCCAAGTCCCTGATTTCTTCCTCCGTCATTTTTGTGCGTTTAACGGGTGGCGCAAAATACTCGTCCAGTACTTTTTTAAATTCTGTTTTGGTAAGTTGGTCGATGGTTTTTTCTACGGGCATGGTTAAAAGGTTTTTGGTTAACAATCAAAGCTTTTTAAACTTAATACCTCAAACAAAAAAAGGTCACACTTTTTTAAAAAAAATCAGTTGCATAACTTTAGCCTCCAACTCCACTGACTTAGCGAT
>CALOCL010000007.1:0-11181 GCA_942491855.1 uncultured Bacteroidales bacterium | reverse complement strand
AAGGCCCAAATAACTCCTATTACCGTAAACGGAACTGATAACATGATGATAAAAGGATGTTTAAATGATTCGAACTGAGCAGCCATGACCATGTAAACCAGCATTAATCCCAATCCAAATACGAGGTAAAGGTCACCGAACGATTCATCTTTATTCTTGATCTGTCCTGTAAGTTCGGCAGAAACACCAGCAGGGAATTCAGTATTTTTTAAGTACTCATTGGTTTTAGCAGCTGCATCTCCAAGAGAAACTCCATTAAGATTGGCTTTCACTAAAACATATCTTTGCTGCGATAAACGGGCGATTTCAAGTTTCCCTGTTCCCATTTTTATCTCTGCCACTGCAGAAACAGGAATTTTCTCACCTCGTAAATTGGTAAGTTGGATTTTTCCAACATCATTAAAGCCATTTCTGCTATCGAGGTCATATTGAATTGAAATGTCGTAATTTTCTCCATCTTCCGATAAATAACCGGCTTCGCTTCCATAAATACTTTGTCGAATTTGTAAACCGATCATCGCAACGTTAAGGCCTAAACCAGAGGCTTTATCACGATCAATATGAATTTCTATTTCTCGTTTCCCATCATCAATGGTGGTTTCAATATCAGTTAAATACCCACAGTTAACAAAATAGTCTTCAACTTTTCGGGCAGATTCATTAAGGTCCTGGAAACGATTGCCTGAGAGCATAATTTCGATGGGTTTGCTATTACCCAAAAGAACCGCAGAAAGAATACTTCCTGCATTTACATGGAATTTTTCAATTTCAGGTATTTCACTAATTCGCTCTCTTAAAATCACACCAATTTCTTTAGCCGTTCTTTCTCGCTGGTCGGGCAGGGTTAAGTGACATAAGACCGTTGAAACATTTTTTCCCTCAGAGAATCCAACCGATGAAAGCATTCCATCTTGTGTTTGCCCGCTAATGGCCGCAAGCGTTCCGGGTAGCATTTCATGCACTTCTTCTTCGATAATGGCCATTACTTTTTGTGCTACTTTATCTGTTTCGAAAGCACTGGTTCCAACTTCAGTCTCAAACACTACGGTCACATCTCCTGCATCAAATTCAGGGATATAATCTGAACCAATGTTTTTTCCGAAAAACATTGAAATCATCAATACTGCAATGGCAATACAAATGGTGAAGCTTTTATGAAAGAGTGCCCATCCAAGAAGTTTTTTATATGCATTTTCAACAGAAACAAATATCTTTTCACTCCAAATAAAGAAATGTGATTTTTTTTGCGGAATGTTACCATTTTTATTTTTTTTCAAGAGCACCGAACTTACCATCGGCGTTAAGCTAAGGGCAGTAATTAACGATGCCAGCAAGGTTGCTGTGGTCAATATGGCTAATTGCTTAAACATAATTCCAACAATTCCTCCCATAAAAATCATAGGTATAAAAACCATTAAGGTAGTTGCCGTTGATGCTGTTATGGCCATTCCCATTTCTTTCGCTCCTGAAACAGCTGCATCTTTAGGACTCAAACCAATTTCAATTTTTTGCGTAATGTTTTCGAGAACCACGATAGCATTGTCTACAACCATCCCAATGGCAATAATCAATGCCATGAGTGAAAAAATATTGATGCTAAAGTCGAGGATGAACATAACGATAAAAGCAACAATCAGTGAAAAAGGAATTGTAATAGAAATGATTACACTGCTTTTCCAGTCTCTTAGAAAAAACAATACCACAAAAATTACGATCACAAATGCGTAGATTAATGTTTCTGCCAGGTTCCCGATGGATTGAGTAATAATTTCATCGGTGGCAATAATTTCAGAAATCTCAATATCAGCAGGTAATTTTGACTTGATTTCATCCATTTCACTCCGCACCGACTGAATTACATTTAAGGTATTCGCGCCACTTTGCTTTTGTATCATAAATGAAACACCTGCACTTTGCGCTGTTCTTGAAAATTCATCGGTTTCCTTAAATCCATCAGAGATTTTAGCTACATCACGGAGGGTCACAATTTTGTTGTTAAAGTTAATCAATGCAATTTTTCCCAACTCCTCACAGTTCATTATTTCTCCAGGAATATCGATGGCAAAATCATATTTCCCTGACTTGATATTTCCACCCGGAATCGAGATATTTTCGGCCTTTAAAATGGTTGCAATTTGAGAAATCGAAAGGCTGTATGCCTTAATTTTTTCAGGTTTCAAAATGACTTTTATTTCACGTTCGGGCTGCGAAAGCCAAATAACGGTTCCTACACCATCAATTTTACGAATTGGACTGGCTATCTCATCGCTGATCAATTGATCGATTCCATAATAATTTTCTTCTGCAGTTATGGCATAAACCAAAACCGGCATCATCGAACTATTAACTTTAAAAATGACAGGTGAGCTTGCCTCACTTGGCAATCGCCTCTTAACAAGATCAATTAAGTCACGGGCATTATTAGCGGCATCGGTGATATTGGTATTCCAATCATATTGCAGCGAAATAAAGGAAACATTTTCTTTCGATTTTGATTTAATTTCTTTTAAATCTTCTGCACCAGCCAGCACGGTTTCCATTTTTTTGGTAATCTGGGTTTCAACTTCCTCAGCCGAAGCGCCCGGATAAACCGTGATTACTGTAAGCGTTGGTAATTCCATTTTTGGCATAATATCGAGTGGAAGTTTCTGCCATGAAACGATACCAAGTAAGAGTACGGCTAAAAAAGCCATGATTGTGGCAACAGGCCTTTTTACTGCTATTTCAGTGATTTTCATAATATCTGAAGATTATTTGACGATTTTTACTAAAGTTCCAACCTGAACTTTGTTCTTTCCAGAAGTGATGATTTGCAGATCGTCCTGTATGGGATCAATAAGCACATTTGTTCCCACATACGACCTTATTTTCACTTCTTTTTGCTGTACCCTTCCATCCTCAACGTGGTAGATAAAATTTATTCCGGTTCCAGCTTGACGAAGAATCGCTTCTTGTAGGATGAACATTTCTTTTCGCTCCAATAGTTTCACTGAGGCATGTCCGAACATTCCGGGCTTTAGCTTGTAATTTTTATTATCAACCAAGATTTCAGTGTTGGCTGTGTGGGTCAAAACGTTTAGTGAAGGTTCGATAAGCATGACAGTGCCTTCGAAATCAATATCGGGGTAAACATCTGTACTTACACTTACTTTTAGTCCCTGTTTAATTTGAGGTATGTCTTTTTCATTCACATCAATTTTCAGGATCAATCGATCCGTTTGCATCAAACTTACAATTCCCGAAGTCATTGAATATCCGGCTTTGAGGTTAGGTGAAAAAAGATAATTTTCTCCCTCCTGAACCATATATCCGGCAATAACTCCGGAAAATGGGGCCCTGATTTCAGTATTTATTTTAAGCAATTTCACTTTTTCATTTGAAGCATCAAGTTTTGCCTTTAAATGATCGTAATCCTGAGTGGTTACACTTCCTTTCTCTCTCAAGCGTTTGATCCGGCCAAAGTCAGTTTTAGTTACAATATTTTCAATCATGGCCTGAGTTAGTAACTCCTGAGAGAGTTCTACCAACAAATCACCTTCCTTAACATAGGTTCCCTTTGGAAAATAAATTTTTTCTACCTTTCCTGGTAAGGCTGTACCAAGGTTTGCTTCTTGGTATGCATAAAATGTTCCGGTACATTCAAGTGTTGGCAGATATTCACCTTCGAATGCATGCGCAATTTTCACAGTTTCAGTTGTAATGATTGGATCTGTTGTAGTTTCTGTATTTTTTGATTTGCAAGCCTGTAGGCTCACTAAAATGGCTATGCCGATCAAATATTTTCTATTCATGATTTTATTATTTTAATTGTCCTGTTACTTTCTTTAGTAAGGTTTTATTTAACATAAATGCGGATTTTGCATCAATGACCGAAGATTTAGCTTGCTGCCAAAGTGCTTGTGATTCTAAAATTTCAGTTGTTTTCACCAGGCCTTCTTCGAAACTCGATTTCACAACCTTTAAATTCTCGCTTGCCTGAATCAAGGTCAACTCTGCCGCTTCAACCATTTTAATCGATTCATTAAACTGATGGGCTGACTGTTGAACCTCAAGAGATATCAATTCGTTGGCTTCATCCAGTTTTAGGGTTGAGATTTTAAGACCTGCCTTTGCAGCGTTTAACGTATGTTTTTTATCTCCCCAATGAAAAACCGGCACTTTACAAACCACACCAAGTGCCATGCTGCCTCCAAATGATTCGGAAAAACCTTTGTATGGATTTGGATTTGAGATCAGATAACCTGCACTTAATGCAATATCCGGGAGGTATCTTGATTTCATCATTTTCACTCCCGATTCTGCAATTTTCACCCCTTGTCTCAATAAATTTAATTCTGGTCGATGGTCAAACGACAAGTCAACAGAATTACTTTCTAAAACATTCTTTGCTAACAGGGTTTCATCCTCAATTTCGATTTGAGAATTAAGTGGAAGCCCAATTTGCTGAAATAAAGCCATTTTTGAGAGTACCAATCCGTTATTCACTTTTAACAAAAGCATACTTGCCTCATTTTCCTTAACCTTTGCTTTTAACAGATCATTTTTTGTAATTAAACCTTCCTGAAAATAATTCTCAAGATCAATTACCAAGGCTTGTAGCATTTTCAGATAGGTTTGCGACAAAATTTGTTTTTCTTTCAGCGTAACAGCCTGCCAATAATAGGTTTCAACTTTATACAATACTTCTGCAACTGTTAGTTGCTCATTTGATTTGGCTGCCTCTTCTGCATAAGTGGTAGCTTTATAATTTTCTTTTATTTTTCCACCTGTATAAATCGGCTGACTAAAACCGGCATTTACCATGTAAATGGATTTATGATCCATACTCACTTCATCTTTAGGAATCCAGCCATAATTCTTAAATACCGGATTCCCATCTCCATCCAATACAGGGCTTCCTGTTTGTGGATTGAAGACTAAACTTTCGGGTCCGAGTAAAGAAGAATTTACCTTACCATCACTTCCAATCCCTGAAAATGGAATCACAGCGAACAGTAAATCTTCTTCCAAGAGCTGGATGTCCCTTTTTATGTAAGTATAAGTTCCCAGAATATTAAAATTGGGTAAAAACTGTGTGAATGCAGCTTTTCTAACCGAAGTAGCAGCATCCGTTTTTAATCTGGCTTCAGCAATTTTCAGGTTATGCGAAATTGCCATCTCTCTGCACTTTTCGAGTGTCAAACCAGTTTGCGTCATCCCTAAAAATGGAATTTGCATGGAAAGTAGTAATAAGATGATTTTTTTCATGTTTTAGTTGTATTTTAAAGCATTTAAATCATTTCGACTATTTTCGTCTTTTAGTCGAATTTTGAATAAAAAAATTTAATAATTGATTCCTGAAAACAGGATATCCAATATCTGATCTACATTTGATTCAACATCCGAAATTTCTTCGGTAATAAAAAGTGGGATTTCAAGTCCTTTCATAATAATTGCGAGTGTTTTAGCAGTTAAAGCAATATCCAATGGCTTAAATATTTTTGTTTCTGCACCCATTTGCAAGATAGAAGAGATAATCTCTATCTCTTCTCTATCATACTTTTTCCTAATGGTTTCTATAAAATCAAGGTTTGATAAAAAATCATCTTTTATGGCAACATAAAAATTAATCATCTTTTTAAAACCATTCATTCTGGTAATGATATACTCGCGCATTTTGGCTTTCGGATCTTCTTCTTTGTTGATGGCATCAAGTATTTGAGATCTCAAAGCAGAGGCTTCCAATTCAACCACCGCCTGAAATACTTCTTCCTTGCTTTTAAAATAATAGTAAAGTGAACTTTTGCTTTTTCGAGCCTCGTAGGCGATCTCATCCATTGTTGTTTTACGAAATCCAAATTTCTTAAAAACCTCCTGGGCTACCTTAACTAATTGTTCTTTTATGTCCTCTTTCATAACTAACTTTTCGACTATTTCGGTACAAAGGTACATCTTTTTGCAAAATCACAATAAAATCCAAGAAAAATATTTTATTTACCGAAACTATGCCATCTCATACATTATTTTCTGTAGCGATTTCAGATTATTATCTGTCTTAATTTTAGGTCCAAGCATGTTTTCATTGTTGCTTCGGTCGATGCTTGGAATTGCTTTTTTTACTACATCTTCAAATTTTTGCGGACTTGCAGTGGCTAAAAATATTCCATTCTGATGCGCTTTCAAGCCTGATTTTAACGAATGGTAGGCTACTGCCGAATGGGGATCCAACAAATAGGCGCTTTTATCATAGACCTTTCGAATGGTTTTTAAAGTTTGTTCATCACTTACAGTTCTGCAGTGAATATCTTCTGTCATGGCCAAAACATCATTTTTGTACAAATGCATTAATCGCTCAACATTACTTGGGTTGCCAACATCCATCGCATTCGAATAAGTTTTTACTGACGGTCGCGCCTGAAAACGCCCATACTTCAGTAAGTAATAAAATGGCCGGTTTTGATTCACAGCCGATACAAACTTGTTAACCGGTAAGCCCATTTTCATGGCCATTACACCTGCAGTTAAATTACCTAAGTTACCACTGGGGACTGAAAACACAAGCTCTCTTTTCCAGTTAGGCAATTGCTTGTAGGCTAAAAAGTAATAAACTATTTGTGGTAACAACCTCCCAATATTGATGGAATTCGCAGTTATTATATTTAACTCCTTGCATAAAACCTGATCTTTTAATATCGATTTTAACATCATTTGGCAATTATCAAAACTACCATCCACTTCAATGGCAAAAACATTGGCGGCCGTATTGGTGATTTGTTGTTCCTGAAACTTGCTAACTCCATTCTTCGGATAAAGAATATAAACTTCAAATCCTTTTACATTCGAAAAAGCATTCGCAACCGCACTTCCTGTATCCCCGGAAGTTGCAACCATAATTCGGGTAGTTGTATTATTCTGGTTCAAGTGCTGTAAAAGGTTTGATAAGAATAAAGCACCTACATCTTTAAATGCCATGGTTGGGCCATGAAATAATTCCAGCGCAAAAACATTCTCTTCGATTTGTACCAAAGGAATTTTAAAATTAAATGATTTGCTTATGACTTTTTCTAAGCTACTCCAGTCCATTAAATCACTTAGGTATGGGAATAGCAGATCGGTAGCAATTTCGAGATTGGTCTTTCGACTTAATTTTTTTATAAATAGATTACCAAATTCAGGAAGAAAATGAGGCATAAACAGTCCACTGTCCTGATTATTACAAATTACTGCATCACTGAATTTAAATATTTGCGAATTGTTGTTGATATTGATGAAGTTCATGATAATGTTCACTGTTTGATTTAATAATTTCTGCTTTTTTAGCTCTGATTTTACTCACAAAGCTTCGGTATGCTATCCCACTCGACTGAAAGGCAATTCCCATTTCTGCTTTAACGTTGAGGGCTGTTTGCTCACCATGAGACAAAGCAAACACAGCTGGTCCTGAACCTGAGATACCAAAGCCCAAGGCTCCGTTTTCTAAAGCAGATTGTTTCATTTCGTTATAAAATGGGATTAAAACCGAGCGGTGTTTTTCAGCCACTACATCTTTCATCGATCGGCTGATCAAGTCATAATCATTTTGATAAAGACCTGATACAAAAGAGGCAAGATTTCCCCACTGTTGTGATGCAAGCTTTAATTTAATGTCTTCACTCAAAACATTTCTTGAGGTTGATGTTTTAAGTGTGTACTGTGGAAATAAGACACTGACAAAAAGATTTTTGGGGAGTGGTAGCTGAATAATTTCAAGTGGACTTAATTCTTTAATTAAGCTTATTCCTCCAAACATGGCAGCAGCAACATTATCAGCATGCCTTGTTCCGCAAGCTACGAATTCCCCTTCCATTGCAAATTCAACCAATTCGGTTTCAGAATACTTTTGGTTTAAGAATTTATTCATTGCAATGGCCGTAGCCACTGAGCTCGCAGCACTTGATCCAAGACCACTCCCGCTTGCGTATCCTTTAATGATACGGATATTGACTCCCCTTTTTTGCTTGGATTTTTCCAGCATTTTGCGAGCCACAACTCCACAGCTGTTTTTTTCTACATCATACGAAAGTTCTTCTCCGTTGATGATTTCTGTTATTTCAATGTTATTTTTATAAGTTGAAGAAACTTCTACGATATCGCCAAGGTTGCAGATAGCCATCCCTAACACATCAAATCCACAACTCACATTGGCAATACTCGCAGGTGCAAAAGCACGTACTATTCGTTCCATTATTTTATTTTTAAAGTGTAATTAATTGATAAGCTAATCAGAAACTGATTAAAAAACGGAATGCACCAATGGTGCTAATATGACAATGATTACCCCCTAAGGGGTTGTGGTAGTTGCTGTGGTAGTAGTGGTTGAAACAACCAAGTTTAATGAAGAATATAAACATACCGAAACATCCTCTTGAGTAAGGATATCAGATTGTAAGTTTATGTTTATTAACTCTTGCATTGCTGCAAATATAGTAATTTTTAAATCGAATAGTGAAATGGGATTAAAGTTTCGCAAAAAGCAAGTTGAGATATTCTTTTAATTTCAAATTGACATTATCACAGAACTTATTGTTTCAATTCTTCTGAATCCTCCACTCTTCGGCTTTCATGAAGGGTTCAATCAATGGTTTGAATTCGCACTAAAAAAACAATTCATTTAGGCTTCAGGTATAAGCTTTATTTTCTTACATTTAATTTATGGATTACGGACTAGTCTCAATTCTACCTCCACTAATCGCCATCCTTTTCGCGATTAGGACCAAACAAGTACTAATTTCATTAATTGCAGGGATCTATACCGCTGAATTAATTCTATCCTCCTACCATCCCTTAATCGCAATTACTAGTTTGATTGAAAGGGTAATTAATGTTTTTTCGCAGGCATGGGTTACTAAAACAATTTTTTTCGCTTTTTTAATTGGAGCCATCATTAGTTTGGTGCAAGCTTCAGGGGGGTGTACAAGGGCTTTTGGATTATTTAACTATAAAAACCAAAACAATTAAAAGCAGAAAATCAGCCATGATGCTTGCCTATGTTGTTGGAATACTCATTTTTATCGAATCCTCCATTACCATTTTAATTTCAGGAATTATAGCCAGACCTGTAACCGACAAATACCGCGTTTCAAGGGAGAAGCTAGCCTATATCTGTGATTCAACCTCAGCCTCGGTTTGCGGCCTGATCCCCTTAAACGGTTGGGGTGCCACACTGATTGGGATCATAGGGGTTCAAATCACAGCAGGAGTCATCACGGGAAATCCGGTTGACATTTTAGTAAGAAGTCTGCCTTTTCAGTTTTATTCGATACTGGCCATCCTTTTTGTACTTTTTTACATTAAAACAGGTAAAGATTGGGGCCCGATGAAAAAGGCAGAATTGAGGAGTATGGAAACGGGTCAATTACTCAACATAGATGCAACCCCTCTCACCTCTAAAGATACCACTGATGTTGAAATAAAAAAAGGTGTTCAACCAAGAATGCACAACATGCTTATTCCCATCCTTACGTTGATTGCCATGATGCCCATCAATTTAATCATTACGGGGGGTGGCAACCTGATGGCTGGTGACGGCGCGACTTCAGTACTTTGGGCCGTTCTTACTTCACTGATTGTTTCTGCCGGTCTTTATTTAAGTCAGAGAATTTTTAATATCACCGAATTCATGAACCTAACCTACAAAGGCATAGGTGGGATGGTACCGGTTGCATCCATTCTAATTTTTGCATTTGCCATCGGACAGTCTATTTCTGAACTTGGAACGGGGGAATATTTGGCAAGTTTGGTTGAGAACAGAATTCACGGTGCTTTTGGTCCTGCAATTATCTTTTTACTCGGAAGTGTTATTGCTTTTTCAACAGGTACCAGCTGGGGTACCTTCGCCATTTTAATCCCAATAGCCATTCAAATGAGTGTGGCCATGGGGGTTGGGATTCCTATTACTGTCGGCGCAGTTGTTTCCGGTGCCATTATGGGCGATCACTGTTCACCAATTTCCGATACTACCATTTTAGCTTCCATGGCTTCTGCCTCTGATCATATCGACCATGTTAAGACACAGCTACCCTATGCCTTACTTGCAGCAGGGATTAGTGCGATCATGTACATCATTGTAGGATTTATGGCGATTTAACAAATTTTTCAACAAAAGCTTATTATTCAGTCAGATAAAGTATTAACTTAGCCTAACAGATTTTTTAGCTACAATCATGAAATCCTGGAGATTTATCCTACCTATTTTTACACTCATCCTTATCAGTTTTTCTGGTTGTGAATTGGACGTTCTAAATCATGAAAAGAAGCAAAAGCAAGACGATGGACCTGTTATCGACAAAGATATAATTCAATACACCACTCTGCAAATTGGTAACCAGATTTGGATGGATAAAAATTTAAACATAGGAGAAATGATACAAGCCGGTGTTACTGCCAGTAATAATGACGTAATTGAGAAATACTGCTATAATAACGACACGGCATTTTGTTCAAAGTATGGAGGACTTTACAGCTGGGCAGAATTAATGAAATATAATTTCCAGGAGGGTACGCAGGGTATTTGCCCTGATGGCTGGCATGTTCCCACAATAGCCGACTGGCAAATCCTGATCAATCATTTGGGTGGTGTAAGTAAAGCAGGAGGTAAACTCAAAGAACCCGGCACCACGCACTGGAAATCCCCCAATATAATTTCGGATGAGGTAAATAATTTTAAAGCTTTCCCATCTGGTTATTTTAATGCACAGGGAAATCAATTCCAAGGCATAGGTGAATCTACTTTTTTATGGTCATCTTCCGGCAACGGTGCATTTTCATGGGGAGTTTTTTTACAACATTCTGATTCGTCAACTGTTATGCTTAGCAACCCAATCCAAAGCGGGATGCCCCTAAGATGCATTAAAAATTAATTGATAAATCACCACACACCAAAAATCTCATCCTAATTACCCATTTTCTATATGAGTCTCAAATTGGCTCACTCCCTGGTGTTACTAGATTATAGATTATTTTCCATAATGGGAATAGTGTCTTATAATTACACATACAAAACACCACAAAATTCATTAACCATTATTATTCTAACACTTACACAGGTGGCACATTTCATAATTATCTGATCTTGATTAAAAATGAATAAATAATATTGAATTAAATATTTGAATTACGTTTAAAATGAGAACAATCTGCAATAAATTCAAACAAAAGAATAAA
>CALOCL010000006.1:0-57391 GCA_942491855.1 uncultured Bacteroidales bacterium | reverse complement strand
ACCGGGTGCCCTGTTCCTGTGCGTGGGCGTGCTCGTACGACCGCATGCACTCGCGCCTGATCGCTGACGGCGGGGCAAGCCGTGAATCGCATGCCCGTATTTCGCGGCGTTTCTTCATGCTGTTCGCGATGGCGAACGCCGGCTTGCCGGGCACCAGCGGATTTGTCGGCGAGTTCTTTGTCATCATGGGCACCATGAGCGTCAATTTCTGGTACACCCTCGCAGCCGCGACGACGCTGATCTTCGGCGCGGCCTACACGTTGTGGATGTACAAGCGGGTCGTGTTCGGCGCGGTGACGAACGACAAGGTGGCGGCGCTCACCGACATCGACAGCCGCGAAGTGTCTCGTGCTCGGCCTGCTTGGAAATGCTTTATACCGAAGACTTGAAAAATATGGTTTATAAAAAAAATAGCTTTTTACTGATAATCCGTCTGGTTTTCATTCTGGTTAACCTAACGCTCTTATCCACCATCATTCTAAATCCTGATAAACTTTTCAGTATTTTAATTCTGGCAGGCCTGCTTATCATCCAGGTTATTGAACTCATTAATTTTGAACTTCGGATTTTTCGTTCACTTGAGAACGTAATCAACTCCATTGAGTTCGAACATCAATCTGTAAAGTTTACCAAAAACCTACCCAGGCCAATGCAGGGGTTTTATCAATCACTGAATAAAATTCTGGATTTGATAGAACAAAAAAAATCAGAAAACGAAGTTCAGCTATTATTTTTAGCCGAGTTGCTCAGGCACATTAAAACAGGAGTTATTTCAATTTCGGAGAATGAAAAAATTGAGTTGGTTAATGAAGCTGCACTTGAAATTTTGGGCATCAAAAATCTGGTTCGGCTCGAACAATTAAAAACGATGCATCCTCTTTTTTATGAGGAAATAATGCAGCCCAACCTTAAGGGAAACCAAATCGTTGAGATAAGCAATCAAAATCAGGTTCAAAAGCTGGCCATCCAAATCAGTCACTTTAAAAGCCAGGATAAACATATAAAATTAATTAGCTTTAGTGATATCCGGTCGCAAATTGAATTTAAGGAGATGGAAGCATGGCATCAGTTAATCCGTACCCTTGGGCATGAAATTTTGAATTCGATCACCCCGATTTCATCCATGACCGAAACCAGTTTGATGCTGCTGGAAAAAGAAGATCGAAGTCCAAAAATACTGCAAGATTTAAGCGATCAACATCTGGATAAAATCAGAAATGCACTTAAAACCATTAACCGACGCTCCATCGGGTTGCTCAATTTTATTAACAACTACCGAAAGCTAACCCGTATGCCGGTACCTGTTTTTGAAGCTGTAAATTTGAATGGTTTGATTAGAGACGTAATGATACTACTGGGTTCGGATTTCGAAAAAGAAGGAATTCAAATCACCTTAAATTTACCTATTGCAGAGATTGTTACCGAAATAGATAAACCAATGATTGAGCAGGTATTAATTAATCTGCTAAGAAATGCAATTCAAGCCCTTGAAGGAATTGAAAAAAAACATATTCGAATCAATTTGAATGGGATTGAACATGGTGGATCCATCATTCAAATCATTGATAATGGCAAAGGGATAACAGAGGAAATAAAAGCTAAAATGTTTATTCCGTTTTTTACAACAAAGGAGTCAGGAAGCGGAATTGGATTAAGCCTCTCCAGACAAATCTTACAACTTCATGGTGGAAGCATTAGTGTTCATGCCAGCGATAAGGATAAGACTGTTTTTAGTTTGATTTTTAAATAAAAAGCGACCCAAATTAGGTCGCTTAAGATAAAGCAGGGGTGTCACCCCTCAAGAATATTTCAAAAATTGAGGTCTACCAATCAAACATAGGAAAATCGCCCATCATTTTGTTCACTCTTTTTTTAACAGATTTGATTACTTCTTCGTTTTCAATGTCGCATAAAACTTCGTCGATTAAATCAACGATTGGAGCCATGTGTTTTTCCTTTAAACCACGGGTTGTAATGGCAGGTGTACCTACCCTTAAGCCAGAAGTTTGGAAAGGTGAGCGGCTATCGAACGGCACCATGTTTTTGTTTACAGTAATGTCAGCTTTTACCAAGGTATTTTCAACTAATTTACCGGTAATTTCAGGAAATTTATCCCTAAGATCAATTAACATCAAGTGGTTATCTGTTCCTCCAGAAATAACTTTGTATCCTTTATCTACAAATGCTTGTGCTAAAACATCGGCATTTTTCTTAACCTGTTTGATGTACTCTAAATAATCATCAGAAAGCGCTTCACCAAAAGCAACAGCCTTAGCCGCAATCACATGTTCTAACGGTCCACCTTGCACACCAGGGAAAACAGCAGAGTTAAGAATGGTAGACATCATTTTAACCGCTCCTTTAGGTGTATTAAGTCCCCATGGGTTTTCAAAATCTTTACCCATCAAAATCATTCCACCTCTAGGACCACGAAGGGTTTTATGGGTGGTGGTGGTAACGATATGGCAATGTGGTAATGGATCATTTAAAAATCCTTTGGCAATGAGTCCGGCTGGATGAGCCATATCACACATTAATAAAGCGCCAACTTTATCAGCAATTTCGCGCATGCGTTTGTAATCCCAATCTCTTGAATAGGCAGAACCACCTGCTATAATCAGTTTTGGTTTTTCAATGAGTGCAACTTCTTCCATGTTTTCGTAATCAACCAATCCCGTTTCTTCCTTTACTTTATAGGCAACAGGATTGTATAAAATACCGGATGAATTTACATGAGAACCGTGAGACAGGTGACCACCATGAGATAAATCCATGCCCATAAAAGTATCGCCCGGTTTTAAGCAAGCCAGAAAAACAGCCATGTTGGCCTGTGCTCCCGAATGCGGTTGAACATTGGCATATTCTGCTCCATAAAGCTGACAAGCACGATCAATGGCGATCTGTTCAGTTTGGTCAACAACCTCGCAACCTCCATAATATCTTTTTCCAGGGTAACCTTCGGCGTATTTATTGGTTAAGACCGAACCTGCAGCCTTCAAAACCTGCTTACTGACAAAGTTTTCAGAAGCGATTAACTCAATACCAAATTGCTGACGGTCTTCTTCATCTTTAATTAAATCAAAGACTAATTTATCCTTTTTCATGTGTGATTTATTAATTGAAATAACTGTAATGTAAAATTATCGACAAAGTTAAAAAATAAAATTTCTGACAGGCTAAAAATTGCCCAATGGTTAATAAATAACTAATAAAATTTATTCAAGTTTAATTATTTGACTTAATTTAGTCAATCTTGTTTTAAGAGCTATTGTTCCAAAATCAATTAATGATAGAATTTGATAAATTTACACTAGAGAATGGACTAAGGGTGATTGTTCATCGGGATGAATCGACTCCGATTGTTGCAGTTAATGTCATCTACGATGTGGGATCTCGCGACGAGCACCCCCACAAAACAGGCTTTGCCCATTTATTCGAACACCTGATGTTTGGGGGTTCAATAAACATCCCGAAGTATGATGAACCCTTACAAAATGTGGGTGGAGAAAACAATGCTTTTACAAACAATGACATTACCAATTACTACTTAACCCTTCCGAAAGAAAACATTGAAACGGCTTTTTGGCTTGAATCTGATCGGATGTTAAATCTGGCATTTTCGAAAAAAAGTCTGGATGTACAACGAAACGTGGTAAGTGAAGAATTTAAGCAGGTTTACCTGAATCAGCCTTATGGCGATGCATGGCTATTGCTTAAACCATTGGCATACAAGGTACATCCCTACCAGTGGTCAACCATAGGCAAAGATTTATCCCACATTGAAAATGCCGTGATGGAAGATGTTAAAGCTTTCTATTCAAAATTCTACAATCCAAACAACGCTGTTCTGGTAATCGGTGGAGATGTTGATACTGAAGAGATCAGAAAATTAACCCATCAGTGGTTTGCTTCAATTCCGAAGGGAGTAGAACATCAAAGAAATTTACCCATTGAACCTACCCAAACCGAAGAACGAACACTCACCGTAGAAAGGGACGTACCTTTGAACGCCATCTACAAAGC
This sequence comes from uncultured Bacteroidales bacterium, assembly GCA_942491855.1. GTDB lineage: Bacteria > Bacteroidota > Bacteroidia > Bacteroidales. The sequence goes on along the minus strand of CALOCL010000006.1, from coordinate 53,368 downwards.
CTACCACATGTGCGGTCGATTAGACAAGGAATATTACGCCAGTGATTTATTATCAGACATTTTATCCAATGGCGACTCATCCCGCCTTTATCAAAAATTGGTTAAAGAATTAAAAATGTTTGTTGAAATAAATGCCTTTTTAACTGGTGATTTTGACAAAGGGTTGTTTGTAATTACCGGAAAAATAATGAAAGGCATACCAATACAAGAAGCTGAAGATGCCATTTTACAGGAGCTCGAAGCCATTCAAAAAATTGGAATTACAGAAGAAGAATTAAACAAAGTTAAAATTAAGGCAGAAGCCACTTTGATATTTTCTGAAGTGAGCATTCTTAACAAAACGATGAATTTGGCCTATTACGAACTCTTAGGTGATGCAAACATGATTAATCAGGAGATTGAAAAATATAAAAAAGTTACAGTCGACGAAGTTCATGAAAACGCAAAAAAGATATTCCAAAAAGAAAATTGTTCAAGCCTGTATTATTTAAGCAAGAATAAATGAGTCAAATAATCTATCGTAGCATACAGCCCGAAATCATACCTGTTAAATCAATTGATTTAATGACCGTTGACAAGGTGCAATTGGACAATGGACTTCAGTTGTTTTTATTAAATATTGGCACCCAGGATCTGGTGAAGATAGAACTGGTATTTGAAGCAGGCATAGCTTTTCAAAATCAAAAACTTGTTTCTTCTTTTACCAATAAGATGTTAGCGGAAGGAACCCGCTCATACAGTGCCTACGAAATTGCAAAAATTTTTGATAGTTATGGTGCGTATTACAGTGCCAATACCGACAAGGATTTTGCATCCATTAGCTTGTATTGCTTAACCAAACATCTCGATCAGGTTTTACCTGTATTAACTGAAATCACCTCTGAACCAACCTTTCTGGAAGATGAATTACATACACTTACCAATAAATCGAAACAAGAATTTATTGTTAATCTTCAAAAAGTCAGATCGGTTGCACAAATAAATTTCCCATCTCTAATTTTTGGGCCAAATCATCCTTACGGTCAGAAGGCTGACATCGATGATTTTGACCTGGTTACACAAGCCGATATTCAATCATTCTATAAAAATAACTATCTGAAATCCGACAGTAAAATATTTGTATCGGGTAAGATGGACAAAAAAGTAATTGACAAATTAACCCAAAGCTTTAGTCAGCTCACTATCGAAACTAGCTCTTCTAATTCTGAATCTGATTTTTCGAATCAATTGATCTCAGAATTTACACATCATGTTGAAATTAAAGATGCTGTACAGTCTGCTATCTGGGTTGGAAAAAAACTTTTCAATAAACTTGATCCTGATTTTATTGGGATGCAGGTTTTAAATACGGTTTTAGGCGGATATTTTGGATCGCGCTTAATGGCCAATATCCGTGAAGACAAAGGCTATACCTATGGAATTGGATCTTCCATTGTTTCACATAAAAACGATGGCTATTTTGCAATCCAAACCGAAGTTGGAGAAAAATATGTAGAAGCAACCCTTAAAGAAATTTACAAAGAAATAAGTATTTTACAGCGTAAAAAAATTGGCGCAACAGAACTTGAATTGATAAAAAATTATATCAGCGGACAATTAATTCGTGGCCTGGATGGGCCATTTGCTGTGCACGACAAGCTAAAAGCTGCAGTAATGCATGGTTCAGATTTAAGCTACTACCAGCATTTTATCAATGAAGTATTATCAGTTTCAGCAACAACCCTTCAAGATTTAGCAAATAAGCATCTGCAAAAAGGCAGCCTCACCGAACTGATCGTTGGAAAATAAAAATAACTTCTCCTAACTACTGTCCCCAATAGCTTTATTAACATTATTTAAGAAGCAAATTCGTCATTTTTTTATACATTTGCACAACTCAAAAATCTAAGATATCATGGCATTTGATAAAAATAAATTTTCCGATGAAGGCTTGACATATGATGATGTTTTATTGGTTCCGGCATTTTCAGAAGTTCTGCCTCGAGAAGTTGACATTAAGACTCAGTTTTCAAGAAATATAAAGTTAAATGTTCCTATCGTTTCGGCAGCGATGGATACTGTTACCGAATCGCGCATGGCGATTGCCATTGCACAGCAAGGCGGAATTGGCGTGATTCATAAGAACATGAGCATTGAACAACAAGCCATTGAAGTGCGTAAAGTAAAAAGGGCTGAAAATGGGATGATCCTCGAACCTGTTACCATAAAGGCAGATGCCATCGTTGCTGATGCACTCAGCATGATGAAAGAATTTAGAATTGGAGGAATTCCGGTTATCGATGACAACAATTTTTTAGTTGGAATTGTAACCAACCGAGATCTTCGATTCGAGAGAAATGTAACTCGTCCTGTTTCAGAAGTGATGACTTCCGAGGGCTTAATTACTACCAAAGAATTTACCGATTTTGAAAAAGCAGCGGATCTACTTCACGAACACAGAATAGAAAAATTACCGGTTGTTGATGATAATTTTCACTTGGTTGGTCTTATTACTTATAAAGATATAATTAAGATAAAAGCAAAACCAAATGCCTTTAAAGATGGGCGGGGGAGATTAAGAGTTGCTGCTGCAGTTGGAACCGCTCCCGACACTTTCGAGAGGGTTACTGCCTTAGTTGATGCAGGAGTTGATGCCATTGTGGTTGATACAGCCCATGGACATCATATTGATGTTATTAACATGGCAAAAAAAATTAAAGAAGCTTTTCCTAATGTTGATCTGGTTGTAGGTAATATTGCAACTCCGGAAGCTGCACTGACCCTAAAAGAAGCGGGAGTTGATGCAATCAAAGTAGGTATTGGCCCCGGTTCTATTTGCACAACAAGAGTTATTGCAGGGGTTGGGGTTCCGCAACTGTCAGCCATTTATAATATTAGCCAGGCCTTAAAAGGAAGTGGAATTCCACTTATTGCAGATGGTGGAATTAGATTTACCGGTGATATTGTTAAGGCAATCGCGGCAGGAGCGCATACCATCATGGCAGGATCATTGTTTGCAGGTGTTGATGAATCACCAGGAGAAACCATTATTTACGAAGGCAGAAAATACAAAACTTACCGAGGAATGGGATCTATTGAAGCCATGCAAAAAGGCTCGAAAGATCGATATTTCCAGGATAATGAAGATGATGCACAAAAACTAGTTCCTGAGGGAATTGTGGGACGTGTGCCTTACAAAGGAGCACTTAGTGAGGTAATACATCAATTAATTGGTGGATTAAAGGCAGGTATGGGTTATACTGGTTCAGCTTCAATTGAAGAATTAATGGAAGCCAAGTTTATAAAAATTACTCCTGCAGGTGTTATTGAGAGTCATCCTCACGATATTACCATTACAAGAGAAGCTCCGAATTACAGCAGATAATGACCAGACCATGTTGTCATAAATGATGAAATCAATAAAAATCATAGTGATATGTAGTTCGTTTTTTTTCCTCTTAAACGCTGAAGCTCAAAAGCAAAATAAAAAAGTATTGCTTAAGATAGGTGGAAAAAAGACTACTGTTGATGATTTTTTAAATTCCTATAATAAAAATCGAACCATTGGTGAAGATTCTCAAACAACTTCCATCAGTGAATATCTCGATCTTTACATCAATTTTAGGCTAAAAGTTATTGAAGCAAAATCATTAAAGATGGATACCATCGGTCGGCTTAAGAATGAACTGGATGGGTATTTCAAAAAACTTGCCGAACCTTTTCTTTTCGACGAAAAAACAAATGAACATCTTTTAAGTCAGGCATACGAAAGGTCAAAGATCGATATCCGAGTAAGTCATATTCTTGTTCGCTGTGCAGAAAATGCCAAGCCAGAAGATACCCTAAAATCGTATCAAAAAATAATTGAGCTGAGGCAAAGAGTGGAAAATGGCGAAGATTTCGAGTTACTTGCCACCAAGCATTCTGACGATCTGTCTGCACGTAACCAGAACAGTAATACCGGACAAATTATTAAAAAAGGGAATGCCGGTGATCTAGGCTATTTTTCAGTATTTGATATGGTTTATCCTTTTGAGAATGCTGCTTATGAAACACCGGTCGGAGAAATTTGCCAACCCGTTCGAACCCGGTTTGGCTATCATATTCTTAAGGTTACCGACAAACATGAGGCCATTGGAAAAGTAAAACTTGCTCATATTTTTTTAAGTGATCCTAATCCCGAAAAAATTCAGGAAGGAAAAATTAAGGCCATTCACAAGAAACTTCAGGAGGGAACAGAATTTGAAAAACTAGCCCTTCAATATTCTGAAGATGAAACGACAAAACACAAAGGTGGTGTTTTACCAATCTTTAGATCAAATCAAATGAATCCTGAATTTTATCTTGGCATTTTCACGATAGATTCAACTTCAGGGTATTCTGAACCCATAAAAACAGCTAACGGCTGGCATATCATAAAACTCGTTAAACGAAGCAAGCCAAGCAATTTTAATAATGAAAAATCAAATCTTTTTCAAGAAATTAAAAGAGATAGCCGGTCGGAACAGAGTAAAACAAATCGACTTGAACAGATTAAAGACAAGAATGGGTTTAAAGCTTTTAGCGGTGCCAAAGATGACTTTTTTGAAGTTATCGACACAAATTTGTTGCTTGGAAAATGGGATTTAAAAAAAGCTGATGGATTTAAAAAAAACTTGCTAAAAATTGGGAAACAGTTGATCACCCAAAGTGATTTTGCCCAATTCATTGATGAACATCAACAAGCACAGCCCAACACATCGCTGGAAACATATTACCAAATTCTTTATGATAATTTTGTAACAGAAGTTTGTGAAAAGTATTTTTACGATAATATTGAAAATAATAATCCTACTTTTAAGAAAATATTAAACGAATACCGAGATGGAATTTTGCTTTTTGAATTAAGTAATTTAATGGTGTGGCAAAAATCGATGAATGATGAAGATGGATTAAATGCTTATTTTGTGAAAAATCACTCGAAATATTCCAATGCCGAACTCAAAGACATCGAGGGTATTGTAATTTCTGACTATCAAGATGAACTGGAACAAAATTGGATAAAAAAATTAAGGGCAAAATATTCGATAAATATTAATAAAAAGATTTTATCTCAAATCAATGAATAAACGAATTTATCAGCTATTGATTGGAATACTAATTGTGCTTTCTGCTTGTTCTGTAAAGAATGGAGCTGAAAACGGCAATGTTATAGCCAAGGTAGGTGATTACTATTTGTATGAGATTGATGTTAAGGATGCCATCCCTCAAAATACTAATGCCAAGGATAGTCTGACCATTGCCAGAAACTTCATAAATACGTGGGTACGTGAAAAGTTATTGCTATTTCATGCCGAAGAAAACCTTCCTGAGGACCAGAAAAATTTTGATAAACAGCTAGAAACCTATAGGAATTCATTGGTGATCTATCAATACGAATCATTACTCATCAGTCAACAACTAAATACAGAAATCACTGAGCAAGAGGTTGAAGAGTACTATGAGAATAACAGACACAATTTTGAATTAAAACAGAATATCGTAAAAGCCGATTACGTAATTCTCCATTTAGACGATAAAAATAATGACCGAATTGAATCTTTATTTCGGTCGAACAACATGAACCTGATCGACTCTCTTGAAACTTATTGTGAATTATACGCTGTTCGTTATTTTATCAATGATGATCAATGGATTTCATTCAACAATTTACTGAATATCATTCCGATTAAAACTTATAATCAGGAGGCATTTTTAAAAAATAATCGCCTTGTTGAATTTGACGATGAAAATTTTAAATATCTAATCAAGTTTTTAGATTTTAGTGTGAAAGATGAAATTTCTCCATTAAGCTTTGAGAGAGAAAACATCAAAAGCATTATCCTTAACAAACGAAAAATCGAATTAATTAATCAAATGCGTAATCAATTGTTTGAAGATGCGTTAAATAGTGATATTGTAGAAATATATTAAGTACATTTACACCGAAAATAAGTAGAAAAAAATGACGAAAAATTTGAACATAAAAGAATTTAAAAAGACTGGCTTAATCTATTTAGCTATCGCACTACTATCCATCCTGTCAACGAATACCTTCGCACAAGAAGAAGTGGTGGTTGACGAGATTGTTGCAGTTGTTGGAAAACATATTGTACTGAAATCAAATGTAGAAACTCAGTATTTGCAGTATCGAATGCAAAATGGAATTACCGGGTCTGAATCAAATATCAAATGCTCGATTGTTGAGAATTTATTATTCGAAAAACTATTGTTATTTGCAGGAGATGTTGACAGTGTTGAGATAACTGAAGCTGAAATTAATCAGTTGCTTGACATGAGACTAAGATACTATGTTAACCAGTTTGGCTCTGAAGAAAAAATGGCTGAATATTATCACAAACCTCTTGAAAAAATAAAAGCTGAATTGCGCGATATTGTAAGAGAACAAATGATCTCTCAAAAAGTAAATAACTCAATTACCGAAGGAATCACAATTACTCCTTCAGATGTTAAAAAGTTTTTTAACGCCATCCCAAAAGATTCTGTCCCGACAGTAAGTCCGGTGGTTGAGATCAATCAGGTTGTTAGAATACCTCCCATCAGCGCAGCGCACAAAAAATCTGTTTATGATCGCATCAACGGCTTGAGAGAGCGAATAGTGAAAGGTGAAAAATTTGAAACCTTAGCTATACTTTATTCCGAAGATCCGGGATCTGCCGCAAAAGGGGGCGAATTAGGGTTGACAAAACGCGGATCATGGTATCCTGAATTTGAAGCTGCTGCATTTTCGTTAAAAGAAGGAGAATTATCAGAAATTATTGAAACTGAAGCAGGTTACCATGTAATTCAATTCATAAGCAGACGAGGTGAGTATGTGAATGTTCGCCACATATTATCGATGGTTAAACCATCGCCCGAAGATCTTGCAGACGCTGCCAGTTATATTGACAGTGTTGCCACATTAATTAAAAATGATTCCCTCAATTTTGATCAGGCGGTTATCCGATTTTCCGATGATCCCAATAGAATTAACTTTGGAGCTGTTGTGAATCCAAATACTTTATCTACTTTTTTTGATATGAATGAACTGGATCCAGCCGTTGCTTTTGCAGTTGAAAAAATGGAAGTCGGCGATGTTTCAGCACCAATCTCACATAAAACTGAAGACGGAAAAGATGCCTATAAAATTATTCGATTAAAATCCAGATCGGAAGCTCATGTTGCAAATCTTGAGGATGACTATAATACCATCCAAGGTTGGGCATTACAAGATAAGAATCAAGGAATCATCAGCGAATGGATCAAAGATCGAATATCGACGACCTACATTAGAATAGATAAAGAATTTCAAGGTTGTAAATTTGAGCACAAATGGTTATAAACCACTAATTCATAGAATTTATTTATGTCTTTATCTATATTAAGAATTCGTACGAAAGAATATCCTTAATTTCGTGTCTTAATTTGTAAGTTATACAAATCATTGATAAAAAGTGAATTATTTGCACAGTTAAAATTCAATTAATCTAAAATGAAAAAAAACAATATTATTTTTCTTTCGATTGCAACTATAATTATTATTGTAATCATTTGGTCAGCAACAGGATCAGATAATTCAATGGCTGATAATGTTAAGGTTCCTGTTTCATTTGGAACTTTCGAAATAAGTGTTTCAACCACAGGAGAATTGGAGGCCAAAAGCAGTGAAAAAATTATGGGGCCCCAGAATATCCGGAACGTAAGAATGTTTAACATCAAAATTGAAAGCATTGTTCCCGATGGTACTGTTGTTGATTCAGGTGACTGGGTAGCCACCTTAGATCGTACCGAACTGGAAGGAAAAATAAAAGACCGAGAAACCGAATTAGAGCAACTCGAATCAACCTATATAAAAACACAACTTGATACTTCACTGGAGCTCAGAAATGCCAGAAATGAACTCATTAATTTGAAATTTAATATGGAGGAAATCAAGATCGAATTAGAATTGTCGATCTACGAACCTCCTTCAACAATCAGACAACTCAATATTAATTTAGATAAAGCTCAACGGGCATACGATCAAGCCGTAGAAAATTATCAACTCATTTTAAAAAGAGCAAAAGCTAATATGGTAAGTGTTGAATCTGAAAGGACTAAAGAGACAAGAGATTACCAGGCCATGCTTGATGTATTAAAACAATTTACCGTAACTGCACCTAAAGCAGGTATGGTTATTTACAAACGTAATTGGGATGGATCAAAACTAGGTGTTGGAGGTTCGATCAACGCATGGGATCCTGTTGTTGCTACGCTTCCCAACCTAACCAAAATGATTACTAAAACTTATGTAAATGAGATTGATATTAGTAAGATTAGTAAAAATCAAAATGTAATTATTGGTGTTGATGCGTTTCCGGATAAAAGTTATACCGGAAAAGTTATTGAAGTTGCAAATATTGGTGAACAATTAAAAAACACCAATGCAAAGGTTTTTGAAGTGATCATTGATGTGAATGAATTTGACACCATTCTTCGACCGGCCATGACAACCAAAAACAAAATCATTACTAAAACTTTAGATAGCGTTTATTACATTCCGCTGGAAGCTTTACAAAATCAAGATAGTATGAACTTTGTTTATACCCGAAACACAAAACAACAGGTTGTTATAGGCGAATCAAATGATAACGAAGTGATTATACGAGCCGGGCTAGATGAAAATGATGAGATCTATTTATTACCACCCGAAAATTCAGACTCATACAGACTCGTCAAACTTGATACCTCTATTGTGAATGAACTAAAGCGTATAGATGAAGAGTTATTGAAGACTCAAAAATCAAGTCAACCGGTTGATAGTGAATTTGAAGAATTCAAAAAGAACCTGCCACCTCAATTGAAAGGTAGAAGCGAGGATGAATTGCGACAAATGTTCGATCGGATGAAGGAAAGAGGGATGGATCCTACCAAGATGAACTCGAGGCAAGGAAGTGGACAACGACAAAGATAAGGTGGAAATTAAACTTAAGTCTAAGATTGAGTAAAGAAATAACAGTGCTAATTTTAAAATTAAGATTTTGGAACGTTATATTCAAATATTAATAATAGCCTCTGAGGCAGTAATGGCCAACAAATTCAGGTCAATCTTAACGGCTTTAGGTATTATTTTTGGGGTTGCTGCAGTTATCACCATGATGAGTATTGGTAATGGCGCCAGGCAGGAAATACTAGACCAAATGAAAATGGTAGGGGTTAATAATATCGTGATAACTCCAATTATCGATTATTCCGCACAAGATAACTCAGAAGATGAAGAAGCTGGGAAATCTGCAAAAAATAAATATTCGCCTGGTCTCACCTTAAAAGATGCTGAAAGCATTAAAAAGATCATTCCTACGATTAAAAGAGTCAGCCCGGAGGTTTCTTACGAAACAGAAATCTTAAAAGATGGAAAATCTAGCTCTGCGGTATTAAACGGAGTTACTGATGATTTTTTCGCTGTTTATAACTTAAACGTGCAGGAAGGAAGTAAATTTAGTGCATCTCAATATAAAGAAGGGAGCCCGGTTTGTATCATTGGACCATCTATCAAGGCCAGATTTTTTCCGCAGGAAAATCCAATTGGCAAAACTATCAAATGTGGACAAATTTGGCTAACAGTGATTGGAATTCTAGAAACGCAGAAATTTAATCAAAGTACTTCCAAAGATTTAGGGATATCTGATTACAACGAAAACATTTATGCTCCTTTACAAACTTTGCTGCTCAGATATCAAGATAGAAGTATTTCCCTGCAGAGCCAGGGAGCAACAGTGATGACGATGAGACATGGCCGGGGGATGATCTCATTTGGGTCATCTTCATCGGGTGGCAGTAGTGAGGCAAATACCAATCAATTGGATAAATTAATTGTTCAGGTTGAAGAGTCGAGTCAACTGGACGCCACAACTAAAATCGTTCAAAGATTGCTTCTTCGTCGTCATCAAAATGTGGTCGATTTTGAGCTTAAGGTTCCCGAATTACTGCTCAAACAAGAACAACGGACTAAAGATATTTTCAACATAGTACTTGGTGCAATTGCAAGTATCTCATTAATTGTTGGAGGCATTGGAATTATGAACATCATGCTCGCTTCCGTGATGGAAAGAATACGAGAAATTGGTGTTAGAATGGCAACAGGAGCCAGAAAAAAGGACATCATTCTTCAATTTTTATCAGAAGCCACTTTGATTAGCGTATCAGGAGGCTTAATTGGTATTTTATTAGGAGTACTACTTTCGAGAGGTGTGATGCAGGCAACGGATATTTTGACTATAATTTCATGGGATTCTATTCTTATTTCTTTTGGAGTTTCTGCAAGTGTAGGAATATTATTCGGATACATGCCTGCAAAAAAAGCAGCTGAACAAGATCCGGTCACCTCCTTAAGGCATGATTAATAAATATCTATACCTATTTTTTAAATGACGGTAATTGAATATACACCTTATTGCGAATTATATATCTGAAAATTAATAATTTATTATAATGAAAAAGAAAATTCTTGCATTTAATTTAATCATTTTACTACTAGTTATTCCGGCGACTAATTTGACGGCTCAAACAACACCTTTAACCAAGGCAAATTATCAACTCGCAGAGAGATTCTCTCCCGAGAAAATGAAAAACCTGGTTTTTAGTACCAGTGTTACACCAAATTGGTTAAAGGTTGGAGATCGTTTTTGGTATTCTTACAAGACCTCAGAAGGTTCTAACTTTTATTTAGTCGATCTTGATAAAAAAACAAAAAAACCATTATTCGATAATCATGAAATGGCAAGAATGTTGACCCTCATCACAAAAGATCCTTACGATTGGCAGCACTTACCCGAGATTAAACCTAAATTTAAAAAGAATGATGCTGTTTTTCAATTTGATGTAACCAGTACACAAGATGAAGAAAAGAAAGATGACGGGAAAAAGGCTGACAAGAAAGAAACAGAAAAGTTAGCAAAACCAAAAAAGAAAATTTTTCATCTCGAATATAATTTAGCAACAGCTCAATTAACCGAAATTAAAGATTGGAAAGAAGAAAAGGAAGATCCACGCTGGGCAAGTATTTCACCGGATGGACAAACTGTAATTTTTGCCAGAGACTATAATCTATTTTGGATGGATGCTGAAAACTACCTAAAGGCAAAAAACGAAGAGAAAGATAAAAAAGATTCTACCATTGTTGAGCACCAGCTCACTACAGATGGTGAACAATTCTATGCTTACGGTGGAGGCTATACGGCTAATTTCAATGATTCGGAAAAGAAAAGAAAAGAAGAATCTGAAAAAAGAAGAGGAGCCCGGATTTATTGGTCACCTGACTCAAAAAAGTTTGCTTTAGGCCGAACAGATTCGAGAGCGGTAAAAGAATTATGGGTGATCAACAGTGTTGCTGAACCTCGCCCGAGTCTGGAAACTTATAAATACCAAATGCCCGGTGAAAAAGAGGCTCCTCAAGATGAACTTTGGGTTTTTGATATGACCAAAAAAGAAGGGAAAAAATATGATATCGAACGCTTCACTGATCAAAGTATTGGTATCCATTCTGCCACCTATACTAATAAAGAACGTTTAGAGGATTATGTTCCTTCTAAATGGCTATCTAAATCTTCAAATGAAGTTTATTTTAGCAGAATAAGCAGAGATCTGCATCAAAACGATTTCTGTGTTTTAAATACAGAGAGTGGAGAAGTAAAAGTTTTGATTGAAGAACGATTAAACACTTATGTTGAAACCAAACCTATCCAACTTGTAAATAATGGAGAGGAGATGATTTGGTGGTCCGAAAGAGATGGCTGGGCACATTTGTATCTGTTTGATGGTAACGGTAAACTGAAAAATCAAATTACGAGTGGGGCATGGCATACCGAAAGCATTGTAAAAGTGGATGAAAAAAACAGGGTAATTTACTTTGTCGCTAATGGTCGCGAGAAAGATGAAGATCCTTACTATCAGCATTTGTATCGAGTTAATTTTGATGGTCGTGAGCTTCAACTATTAAACAAAGGAAACTTTACCAGTACAGGGCTAAGTGGCTTCAGAGGCAGTAGTGCAATGAGCGACACCTACAAATACTTTGTGAATAATTATTCAAGAGTTAATACGACGCCAAAATCTGAAGTTCGAGATAATTTTGGTCGCTTAGTACTCGAATTAGAAACAGCTGATTTAAGTAATTTATTTGCTGCCGGATATAATTTCCCTGAAATTTTTAAAGCTAAGGCCGCCGATGGGATTACTGATATCTACGGAGTAATGTACAAACCCTTCGATTTTGACCCTAACATTAAATATCCACTTATTGAATACGTTTATCCAGGTCCTCAAACTGAAGCTGTAAATACTGCATTTTCGGCACGAATGGATAGAACCGACCGAATGGCTCAACTTGGATTTATTGTTATCACTTTAGGTAACCGAGGTGGGCATCCTGCCCGATCCAAATGGTATCATAACTATGGATACGGAAATTTAAGAGATTACGGATTGGCTGATAAAAAATATGTTGCTGAACAGTTAGCGGTTAAGCATGATTTTATCGACATCAATAAAGTGGGCATCACAGGTCACTCCGGTGGTGGGTTTATGTCAACTGCAGCTTTATGTCAGTACCCCGACTTCTTTAAAGTAGCCGTTTCTTCTTCCGGAAATCACGAAAATAATATTTACAACAGATGGTGGAGCGAAAAACATCATGGTGTTAAAGAACTCATTGAAAAAGAAAATGAAAGTAAATTCATTTACGAAATAGAAAAAAATTCGCAATTGGCTAAGAACCTAAAGGGTAAACTATTGTTAACCACTGGGGATATCGACAATAATGTTCATCCGGGTAATACCATCCGAATGGCTAATGCATTAATAAAAGCAAACAAACGTTTCGATTTCTTTAACTTCCCGGGTCAAAGGCACGGATATGGAGATCAAACAGAATATTTTTTCTGGCTAAAAGCTGATTATTTTTGCCAGCATTTAATTGGAGACGCTTCGATAAGTACCGATATTTTTGAGATGCGACGCGAGTTCAAAATGACTCCTAGTAAAAATGAAAGAAAATAATTTATTGAATCCGGAATCTTAATTCCGGATTCAAATTTTTGGTTTGCCTTTGTTAAATTAACATGGAGAATAACAGAATTAATAACGAATAAATACATCATCCAGATGAAATACTTCTTAATCGTTTTCATTAGTCTTCAGTCGTTGATCCTGGTTGGGCAGACTGAAGTTAACCGTTTAACCCTCGACGATGTAATCTACATTGCGAAGCAACAATCTCCCGATGCCTTAATTGCAAAACATCGCTTCCGCAGAAGTTATTGGCAATATAGATCTTACAAGGCTTCTTATTTACCAGCTGTTAGTTTAAGAGGTACTTTACCTAGCATAAATAAATCAATTGATAATATAACTGGTCTAGATGGTATTCGAACACCTGTAGGAACCGATTATACACAATACGATTTGGGTATGTCTATAAAACAGAGAATTGGGTTAACCGGTGGAGAATTATCCATTAACTCCTCAGCTGAAAGGACATATGATCGTATAGCAGATCCTGGTGAAGAAGAAAGGTTTAGAGCTATACCGGTTAGCTTTGGTTATGAGCAACCTTTATTCAACTATAACGAATTTAAATGGGAGAAAAAAATTGAACCTTTAAAATATGAAGAGGCCAGTAGAACTTACATTGAAAATATGGAACAAGTTTCTTTAACGGCAACTAACCATTTTTTCAATTTACTTGCAGCTCAAATTCAAATTCAAATTGCAAAAAAGAATTTATACAGTTACGACACCCTTTATCACATTGCCGAAGGAAGATATAACTTAGGCAAAATTGCTGAGAATGAATTGCTTCAACTCGAACTAAATTATTTACGAGCCCAAGGAGCAGAAGAAAATGCCCAGTTGGATTATGAAAATGTGTTGTTTATTCTTAAATCTTTTTTAAGAGTAAAAACAAACCAGCCAATTGAATTAATTCCTCCAGCAAAAACTTATCATTTTCCAATAGACATTGATGAGGCTATCAAACATGCTAAAGAAAATACTTCAACTGCTTTAGCCTACGACAGAAGGCTACTTGAAGCCGAGAGCGATGTTGATAGAGCGAAAATGGATGGTAGATTTGATGCAACACTTAATCTAAATTATGGACTTTCCAAGTCTGACAACTCCCTTAAAGGTGTTTATCAGAATCCGGTTGATCGAAATACATTATCACTTGGAATTGCTGTTCCGATTTTAGACTGGGGTAGAGCACGAGGCCAGATAAAAATGGCTGAATCAAGTGCTGAACTTACACGTACTTCGATTGAACAGGAAAGAATTGATTTTGAGCAGAATATTTATCTTAAAATTAAACAATTTGAGATGCAGGAAAATCAATTAATGATTGCTGCAAAATCAGATACTGTTGCCCAAAAAAGATACGAGGTCACCCAACAAAGATATTTGATTGGCAAAGTAAACGATGTACTGGAGCTAAATAATGCACAAATTGATAATGACAACGCTAAAAAAGCATACTATCAATCGTTAAATACCTACTGGACTAATTATTACACCATCCGTAAACTTACTTTATTTGATTTTAAGGAAGGGAAAAAAATAGAATTTGATATCAATGAGGTTGAGTAATCAAGCCCATAGTTTTTAATTTAGAAAAATTATAAATAGATAAATTTTGTATCTTTGCCTTCAATTTAAAACTTAATAATTAAAAAATTAAATAAAAAAATGGCTGTACTAGTAGGTAAAAAAGCACCTTTATTTGAAGCAGACGCGGTTGTGAATGGCGGCGAATTTGTTGAAAAATTTTCATTAGACCAATTTATTGGAAAAAAACATGTGGTATTTTTCTTTTATCCACTTGATTTCACATTTGTTTGTCCAACCGAAATCATTGCTTTTCAAGACAAAATTGAAGAATTTGAGAAAAGAAATGTTGCAGTAGTTGGCTGCTCAATTGATTCAAAATTTTCGCATTGGGCATGGCTAAACACTGAAAAAAATAACGGTGGTATCAAAGGTGTTAAATTTCCTTTGGTATCAGATTTATCAAAAACCATCTCCGAAAACTACGATGTTTTAGCAGGAGAATATAATTACAACGATGAAGGCGAATTAGAATTTGACGGAGATGCTGTTGCATATCGCGGTTTATTCTTAATCGACAAACAAGGTGTTGTTCGTCATCAGGTAGTAAACGACCTTCCTTTAGGAAGAAGTGTTGCTGAAGCTTTAAGAATGGTGGATGCTTTGCAATTTTTCGAAGAAAACGGTGAAGTATGTCCTGCCGACTGGCATAAAGGAGATGAAGGTATGAAAGCAACTGCTGAAGGTGTTGCCGACTATCTTTCAAAATAGTATTAAAGTTTTACCCATAAAAAAAGCCCTCAAATGAGGGCTTTTTTTATTCCAAATTCTTTGCTTCTTCCCAATATTCATCCATTTCGGCCAGGCTCATTTCATGTAGCGATTTTCCGATCTTGGCGGCATTCTCTTCTAAATATTGGAATCTCGATTTAAATTTTTTATTCGTTCGTTCCAATGCATCTTCAGGATTTATATCCAAAAAGCGTGCATAGTTTACCAAAGCAAACAATAAATCACCAAGCTCACTTTCTATCTTTTTCTTTCCGCCGCTATTATCAACTTCCGATTTTAATTCGTTCAGTTCTTCAATTACCTTTTCCCAAACCTGCTCAGGTTTTTCCCAGTCAAATCCAACGCCTTTTGCCTTCTCTTGCATTCGATATGCTTTTACAAGTGGAGGGAGAGATAAAGGCACCCCTTCTAAAACTGATTTTTTACCTTCTTTTAGTTTTAATTTTTCCCAGTTATCAGCCACCTCTGAAGCTGAATCAACCTCAACATTTCCAAAAATATGCGGATGCCTGTAGACCAATTTTTCATTAATCGAATCAAGAACATCTTTAATATTAAAGCTGTTCTTTTCCTCCCCTATTTTAGCGTAAAAAACAAGATGCAACATCAAGTCACCCAATTCCTTTTTAATTTCCATGAGGTCATTATCCAAAATTGCTTCCGATAATTCATAGGTTTCTTCAATGGTGAGATATCTCAGACTCTCAAGTGTTTGCTCCTTATCCCAAGGACATTTAGCCCTAAGCTCGTCCATAATGTCTAACAGGCGTTTAAAAGCAATTATGCGCTCATCCTTCATATCTCAACTATTGCATGATTTAATAGGCCTTGGCAAAAACAACCCTTTCTTTCGACAGATTTCCTGTATAAATACATTTACCTTCCTCCTGAAGGTTATTCAAAGGAATAGTTCTGATAGTAGCTTTTGTTTCATCTTTGATTTTCAGCTCTGTTTCAGTAGTTCCATCCCAATGGGCCATTACAAATCCACCCTTCTCAATTTTAGCTTTAAAATCTTCCCAATTATCTGCAGTAAATGTGTTCTCTTTCCTGAAATTCAAAGCCTTTGTGTAAAGATTTTCTTGAATTTCATCCAATAATTTTTCAATAACATTTTCAATGCCTTCAATGGGTAAAATTTCCTTTTCTAAAGTATCTCGTCTGGCAATTTCAATGGTTCCATTTTCCAAATCTCTTGGGCCTAAAGCCAATCGAATGGGTACACCTTTAAACTCGTATTCTGAAAACTTCCAACCGGGTTTGTAGGTATCTCTATCATCAAACTTTACGGATATTCCTTTGGCTTCAAGTAATGATTTGATGGTTTTTACCTTTTCGCTGATTTGAGCCAATTGCTCTTCCTTTTTATAAATAGGGATGACGGCAACTTGTATCGGAGCCAATTTTGGTGGAAGCACTAGTCCTTTATCATCAGAATGAGCCATTACTAAAGCACCCATCAGGCGAGTTGAAACTCCCCAGCTGGTAGCCCAAACATATTCAAGTTTATTCTCTTTCGACAGAAACTTAACGTCGAATGCTTTGGCAAAATTCTGACCTAAAAAATGTGAAGTT
The DNA here is from genome assembly GCA_942491855.1 of uncultured Bacteroidales bacterium. Classification (GTDB taxonomy): domain Bacteria; phylum Bacteroidota; class Bacteroidia; order Bacteroidales. The sequence continues at coordinate 36,427 of CALOCL010000006.1, read as the reverse complement.
CCGGCTTGTAGAGCCTTTCCATCCTGCATTAAAGCTTCAATACAGTAGGTTTCAATTGCGCCTGCAAATTTTTCATTCTGCGACTTTAATCCTTTTAAAACGGGAACACCCATCCATTCCTCAGCAAACTTTGCATAAATATCTAAAATTGTCAATGTTTCATCAACCGCCTGCTGACTTGTTTCATGAGCTGTATGCCCCTCCTGCCATAAAAATTCGGCGGTTCTAAGAAATAATCGTGTTCTCATTTCCCACCTGACCACATTTGCCCATTGATTTATTAAAATAGGTAAATCACGATAAGACTGAATCCATTTTCGATAGGTATCCCAGATAATGGTTTCTGAGGTAGGTCTGATAATTAATTCTTCTTCCAATTTTGCTTCTTCATCCACAATAATATCTTTCCCATCATCCGATGTTTTAAGTCGATAATGAGTTACAACCGCACATTCTTTAGCAAAACCCTTAACATGGCTAGCTTCCTTATTAAAAAAAGATTTCGGAATAAATAATGGGAAATACGCATTTTCATGCCCTGTATCTTTAAACATTTTGTCTAATGCTGCCTGCATTTTTTCCCAGATTGCATAGCCATACGGTTTAATAACCATACAACCTCTAACCGCTGAATTTTCAGCTAAATCAGCTTTTACAACCAGCTCGTTATACCATTGAGAATAATTTTCTTCTCGTGTAGAAAAATTTTTAGCCATATTTAATTTTGGTATAGTATTTGCTTAACTTTATGGTGAATAATAAAGGCAAAAATAATAAAATAATTGCCCGCATTAACACGAAGACTGAATAACAACAATATTAAAGGGAGGAAACACCATGAAAACAAAACTCACATTTCTTGTCATCTCAATTCTTTTCCTATCTGCTTGTTCAACTACCTACTATAGTTCTATTCCTTACGATGATGTTTATTATAGCGGCCAAACTCAGGTTGCCGATAACCAATTAAATAATGATGAATACAGTGAGGTTGATGTTTATGAAGGAGAATATGAATCGGAATATACCGACCAGAAACAAGAAGAATATGAATATTCTGATTATTATCATGATTTTGACGCCTACTATAATTATTTATTTTCGGCCAGACTAAGAAGATTTCACCGTCCTTATTATAGTTACGGATACTACAATAATTACTACACAAATTTGTATTGGTATGAATTGAATCCATATGTGTGGGGATCAAGCATCTATCTAAATTCTGGCTGGATGTTACCTTATGAATATGGTGGATGGTCAGGAAATTTTTATGCTGGATTATCATTGGGATTCGGAGGTTATGGTATGGGATGGCCGTATTATAACTATGGATGGCCTTGGGGATATAACCATTACTACAATTCTTATGGATACGGTGGTTATTATCACTCACACGGTTACTACTACAACAGTCGCGATAATTACTCAAACTACTACACCCACCGACCAAATAGAGGAAGAAATTATAATCGAGCAAACAATCGGCCCAATACATTTGGCGAAATGTACGAAAACCGATTCTATGCTTCGCGGGATGATCGAAACTCTAATAGCGGACAAGTACGAAGTAACAGAGATGCAAAATCTTTCACCAACAAATCATTATCGGTTGGTACTCCAACTAGTGGAAGGAATCGAAGTAACACCACTATTGCCGAAGGCGCATCTGGTGGAGCATTTACAGGCACACCTAGTAACCGACTGAATAATTCCTCAAATACTTCAACCTCACAAAGGAATGTTGGAAATCAAAATGCGAAATCGTATGCAAATCCACAAGATACGCGAAAGAGTTCTTCTGTTAATTCAACAAGTAGAAGAAATCTGCAAAACACCAAAACGGTTAAAACATACAGCAAACCTACTCTGAAGTATAGTAAACCTAATGCGACAAGATCGAATAATAGATCCTTGAATACAAGACAATTTGGGACACAACAAAAAGTGACAAATCCCACTACAAGAGCAGCAAATCAATCTTCTAGTAGGGTTCAAACAAATAGTTCAATGAAAACATTGAAGAGAGTGATTACTTCTCCTTCACGTTCAAGTAAAAGTTACACTTCGCCTTCAAGATCAAACGGGAAGCCAGTTTCTATTTCAAAATCTTCTGGAAGCAGATCATTTTCAAGTCCTGTTCGATCTTCAGGTAGTAGATCATTCTCTACACCGACAAGATCAAGTTCTAGGAGTGTATCTTCATCATCCAGATCTGCTGGCAGCAGTGCAAGATCATCAGGTACGTCTTCAAGAAGCTCATCTTCTACAAGTTCATCTGGAAGCAGTTCTAGAGGCAAGAGAAAATAAGAGTATTTTATAATTGATTAATTAAGTTTGTTATGAAAAGAATAATATTCGTTACAATGGTTATGTTCATGAGTTATGGAATTCTAGCCCAAAGCTCAATTGATGCTCTTCGGTACTCATACCTTGGACATGGTGGTAACGCACGACACATGAGTATGGGAGGGGCTTTTGGAGCCCTTGGTGCGAATACCTCAGCATTTAGCTCCAATCCCGCAGGTATTGGTTTATTTAATAGCCCCGAATTTAACATTTCACCATCATTACTTTATTCAAACTCACAATCGGTTTATAACGGGGAAATGGGGAAAGACTCACGATTAAATGCTAATTTGGCTAATGTTGGGCTGGTTTTAACCAAAGATTATTTAAATATTCAAACCAATGGGAAGTGGAATAACATCCAGTTTGGTTTTGGAATAAATCAGCTAAAAAACTTTAATCAAAAAACTTTTATCCTCGGTAAGAATACAACAAATTCAATTGCGGATATGTACGCTGAACTTGCACAAGGAACCAATGTTTTAGACATCGAAGAAAATACAAATGGATATTACACCTATGATTTAAACCCTGCTTGGTGGTCTTATCTGTTTAATAATGTTGATAATACAAATTCATACTACAGTAACACCCCTCCCGGTGGAGTGTATCAAGGAAAATTGATTGAATCTTGGGGTTCGATGAATGAAGTGAGTATAACTTTTGGTGCTAATTACGACGACAGACTCTATCTTGGAGCCACAGTTGGAATTCCCTATTTTAATTATAAGGAAAGAGCGACTTATACCGAGGACGCCTTAAGAGAAGATATTCCAGATAGTACATTCCGTTCTATTTCTGTACAGGATAGATTGGATACACAAGGAACTGGATTTAATTTAAAACTGGGGGCCATATACCGGGCTAACAATTGGCTTCGTTTGGGTTTGGCTGTACACACACCTACCTATTTTGCACAAATTCAAGATGAGTGGGACATAACCATTGCTTCTACATGGGATGAGTATGATAACGAATCAAATACATCTGAAATTGGATTTTACGAATATAACTTAACAAGCCCATTTAAAGCCATGGCAAGTGCCGCATTCATTTTTGCAAATCATGGTTTAATTAGTGCTGAATACGAAATCATTGATTATTCCAGCTCAAAATTAAAAGCACCGGATTATAATTTTTCTTCCGAAAATAGTGACATTAAATCACTTTATACCACCACAAACAATATACGATTAGGTACTGAGTGGAGAGTTGCAAACTACAGTTTTAGGGGTGGGTTTAGTTACTATGGCAGCCCATACAAAAACAGCATTAATGATGCTTCGGCCACTTCTTATTCGTTAGGACTTGGTTACAAAGAACGCAATTTCTATATTGACATTGCTTGGATCACAACCAACCAAAGTGAAGATTATTATTTATACGGATACAATAATATTAATGTAAATAAAGCCGTAAATGATTTAAAGCATTCTCAGTTTATGCTGACCTATGGATTTAGATTTTAATAATGAAAGGGCAAAAAAAAGGGGCTGAATATTCAGCCCCTTTTTTTATAAAGTTTTTTGCATTTATTCAACAGAATCCGCAATTACATCGTCTACCAAAATTCGTCCACAGTACTCACAAACGATAATTTTCTTATGCATACGAATATCTAATTGGTGTTGTGGAGGAATTTTATTAAAGCAACCACCACATGCATCTCTCTCAATTTTAACAACCGCTAATCCGTTGCGTGCATTTTTTCTGATTCGTTGGTATGCAACAACCATTCTGGGTTCAACTAATTTTTGATTTTTTAATGATTTCTCAGATAATTCTTTCTCTTCATTTTCGGTATCAACAATAATGTCTTCAAGTTCATTTTTCTTGATATCCAAATCATTTTTACGCTCCGTGAGAATCGCCTGTGATTTTTCAATTTCGGCTTTAATGTTTTCAAGTTTGAAAGAATACTCTTTAATTCTTTTTTCACAAAGTTGAATTTCGAGGCTTTGGAATTCAAGTTCTTTAGTAATTGAATCGTATTCGCGATTATTCCTAACATTCATTTGTTGTTCCTGGTATTTTTTAATCAATGCCTCACTTTCTTTCATGGCATTTCGCTTCTCCTCGATTTGCTCGTTTAAAGAATCTGTTTCCAGGGTATATTTTTCAATTCTGGTATCTAAACCCGCGATTTCATCTTCTAAATCCTGGACTTCCAAAGGCAATTCTCCTCTAACAATTCTAATTTTATCAATATGCGAATCGATAAGTTGAAGATTATAAAGTGCTTTTAACCTCTTTTCAACGCTAACCTGAATATTATCTTCTGAGTCATTTACAGAAGTAGTCACTGTTTGCGTGGCTTCCTCACTGGCAACAGTTGTTTCTTTTTCAATTTTCTTCTTTTTAGCTTCTGCTTTTGCCATAATAATTTTTTATTTAAAAGTAATTTATGGGGTTTGTATTTTGTACCGAAATTTGGAGTGCAAAGTTAGGGAATTTTTTAATAAGAATTGAATGGATTAAATCTTTTGTAAATTGTTCACTTTCATAGTGTCCAATGTCTGCAATTATCATTTCATTTTCAGCTTTAAAATAGTCGTGATACTTCACATCACCTGTGATAAAAATATCAGCCCCACTAGCCTTTGCTTTCCTAATTAAAAAATTTCCCGATCCACCACAAACCGCGACTTTTTTTATGGGTTTCTTTAACAACTTACTATGTTTTATAACTTTAATACCGAAAACACTTTTCAATTTATTAAAAAAATCAAGTTCATCCATCTCCGATGTTAATTCTCCAATTAATCCTGATCCGAACTCGGGGAATTGATTCTCCAATTGAAAAATATCATAGGCCACTTTTTCGTAAGGATGTGAAGATAGTAGAGCTTTAATTACAGCTTTTTCTTTATAAATCGGAAAAATAACCTCGATTTTCGTTTCAGGCTCATGATGCAACTTGTTTTTCTCGCCAACATATGGGTTCGATTCATCATTTCCCTGAAATGTTCCCATGCCCTCAACATTAAAAGAACAACTACTGTAATCGCCTATTTGACCAGCTCCCGCATTAAAGATAGCACCCCTTACCTCTTCGGCTTTATTTAAAGGACAAAAGGTAACAAGTTTCATGAACAATCCTCTTTTTTCGTCTAACACCCGGGTATTAATCATTCCCAGCTTTTGAGCAATCCTACCATTAACTCCTGAAATGACATTATCAGCATTGGTATGAATGGCATAAATAGCAATATTATTTTTGATGGCTTTTACAATAATTCGCTCAACCGAATTTTTATGATTTAACTTGGTTATTCCTTTAAATATTAATGGATGGTGAGCAATGATAAGTCCAAATCCTTTTTCAATCGCTTCGTCAAGAACATCTTCTGTTACATCAAGACAGATTAAAGCACTTTCAACGTCATCATTAACATGGCCAATGATCAATCCAGAGTTGTCATAACTCTCTTGTAAGGAAACCGGTGCAAAGTCCTCTAAAACGCTAACTAAACTTGTTATTTTCATTCGTTTAATATTTAAGTATCAGAAGATTCAATCTAATTAATTTTAATGTAATTTTCTGATTTTTATCAAAGATATAATATTTATTGAAGGAAGAACAACAACCTAGAATTGTAGTGAATTAGTAATTTTATTATTATTGTTTATTAAAATTTACTTTGTATTTTTAACCTGTGAATATCATCCGGATATTATTGTTTCCCATCTCATGTGTCTATGGGCTTTTCATGGCCTTGCGGAACCTACTATTCGATTGGGGAATACTGCCCTCAAAGGGCTTTAGAATCCCTGTAATTTCAGTAGGTAATCTTTCGTACGGTGGAACCGGAAAGACACCTCATATCGAGTACTTGATCCGTTTACTGCAGGATAAATTTAAGGTTGCAACCTTAAGTCGGGGATATGGTCGAGAGTCAAAAGGGTTTGTGCTTGCAGATAAGGATTCAACTTATTTTGATATCGGTGATGAATCGCTTCAGTACAAACATAAATTTGAGAAAATTGAAGTTAGTGTAGACGCACATCGCAGAAGGGGAATAAAAATACTCAATAATCTATTTCCAAACTTAGCTTGTATTCTTCTCGATGACGCATTTCAACATCGATTTGTAAAACCAGGATTATCCATTTTGTTAACCGATTTTCACAAATTATATGTAAACGATTACCCAATTCCAACAGGAACACTTCGGGAATTTAGGTCGGGCTTTAAAAGAGCAAATATCATCATCATAACAAAAACATTTTCTGTTTTCTCACCCATCACAAAGCGCCGATTAACCGAATTAATTAGACCCCTGAAGCATCAGAAATTATATTTTTCTTACATAAAAAATGGAGACTTAGTGCCCATTCCCGGTGTTAAACATGAGATTGAAAGAAAAAGATATAACACCATTTTACTTTTCGCGGGTATCGCGAATTCTTATCCACTCCAGGAACACCTAAGGGCCTTGTGCAGTGAATTAATTGTGATGGATTTCCCCGACCATCATCGTTACACAGCTAAAGATATTGAGAAGATTAAAAAGACTTATGCTGAAATTTTTTCAAAGAATAAAATTATTATTACAACCGAAAAAGATGCCATGCGTATCATTAAAACTGATTTAATTGCACAAATCATCGATTTACCCGTTTTCTATTCGCCTATTGAAATAAGATTCCACATGGGAGGTGAAGCAGAAATTAACCATCAAATAACAGAATATGTTAGCAAACATCCAAGAAACAGTAAATTACATAAATAAGCAGATCGATCAACAACCTGAAGTTGGAATCATACTTGGGACTGGCTTAGGCGGACTTGTTAATGAAATTGAGATTAAGCATAGTATTTCGTACGAATCAATTCCAAACTTTCCCGTATCGACCGTAAAAGGACATCAAGGAAGATTAATATTTGGTGTTCTGGGGGGAAAGAATGTGGTGGCCATGCAGGGCAGATTCCACTATTACGAAGGATACACAATGGACGAAGTTACTTTCCCCGTTCGTGTTTTTAAATTTTTAGGCATTGAAACGCTATTGGTTTCCAATGCCAGTGGTGGGGTTAATCCGGGGTTTGATGTGGGCGACATCATGTTTATCACCGATCATATCAATTTAATGCCCAATCCATTAATTGGAAAAAATGAAGAAGAATTAGGTCCACGATTTCCCGATATGAGCGAAGCTTATGATAAAAAATTAATTAAAGAGGCTACAAAAATTGCTCGTCATAATATTATCAAATATCAAAAAGGGGTTTATGCAGGCGTTACCGGACCAACCTTCGAAACACCCGCAGAATACAAATACATTCACACTTTAGGTGCGGATACTGTTGGGATGTCAACCATACCTGAGGTGATCGTAGCTCGACACATGGGGATTACTTGTTTTGCGGTTTCAATTATTTCGGATCTTGGTGTTGAAGGCCAGATCGTCGAAATTTCTCATCAAGAGGTGATTGAAGCTGCGAATGCTGCTGAACCAAAAATGACGATCATCATTAAAGAACTTTTGGCTTCACTTTAATCTGCTCAATGCTAAAACAACAACTAACTCAACTGAATTTAGTATCATTGCAATAAAAATATTTCATCTTGGAAATTTCTAACCATATTTCTTACAATAACATAGGCAAAATTTATTTTGCTTCCGATTTTCATTTAGGTGTTCCTGATTATCACAGAAGTTTGAAACGCGAAAAACTTCTTGTTTCATGGTTAGATGAAATTAAACAAGATGCCGCTATCATTTTTTTAATGGGGGATGTTTTTGATTTTTGGTTTGAATATAAAACAGTTGTGCCTAAAGGATATGTTAGATTGCTTGGCAAACTTGCAGAACTTTCTGATGTGGGGATTCAGATTCATCTTTTTAAAGGCAATCATGATATCTGGGCTTTTAATTATTTATCAAAGGAATTAAATATCCGGCTTCATCGAGATCCAATCATAACCAAATTTGGAACTAAAAATTTCTATCTCGCCCATGGCGATGGATTAGGCCCCGGAGATCATGGTTATAAATTTTTGAAAAAGGTGTTTGAATTCAAACCCAACCAGTTTTTATTTAAATGGCTGCATCCTGATTTGGGAACAAGAATGGGTTTGTATTTTTCTAAAAAGAGTCGAATCGCCCATACAGCAAGTGAAGGTAATTCTGAAAACAAATTGCCCCTTGAAGATGAGATATTATATCGACATGCCGTTTCGACCTTAAAGGAAAATCCCAATCTCAATTATTTTGTGTTCGGGCATATGCATATCCCAACCCAGTATCCACTAACAGAAGATTGCGAATTGATTGTCTTAGGCGATTGGATATCGAATTTCAGTTATGCTGTATTTGATGGGCAAAAAATGGATTTGAAATATTTCATAACTTCTTAGTTTTTCGGATAAAAGGCTTAACCATTCTGCCGAAAAATCTTTTTTCGAAATTCCAGAAAAACTTAAACTGGCCAAAAATAAAGCCATAAACTAACAACAGCACATTGTAAACCGGTAGGGTGATAAGAATAAAAATCAAAATGGCCACCCACCAGGTATCTGATTGATTTAAATTTAAAAGCTGCAGAATCCTTTCTTCAACATAAAGAACAGAGAAACCCGTACAGGAAAATACGATCAGAATAATGATGACCTGAAATCCAGATTTAATGCCCCAACGTTTTTTTAATTTTTGAATAATATTATTTTGTTCTGCCATTGAATATGCTTCATTTTAAGATGTGACTATAGAAAGAATAAAAATTATTATAACTTTACAAATACTGATTTACATACGCACAAATAAAATTACAATATGAACAATAAATATCGGATTTTTTTCGCAGCTTTTGGGTTTTTACTTACGCTATTTATGATTTGGTATTTTTCGGATATTGTTATTTATGTTATCATATCTGCTGTTTTATCCATGATAGGACATCCTCTTGTTCGTAGGTTTGACAAGCTAAAAATATGGAGATTTTCGATGCCTCACTCGCTAAGTGCCTTGTTTACTCTCATAATTATTTTAGCAGCTTTTGTTGGTTTCTTTTGGTTTGTTACACCTTTAATTGTTTCTCAGGCACAGGTTATCTCTAATCTGAATGTTACCGAGATGATGGAACATTTCAAAGATCCAATCAACTCGATTAAAGAAACCCTCACACACTATAACATAATGTCCAGCGATCAAACTGTTGAAGGTGCCATTGAACAGCAGCTTGAATCGATGATCAGTTTTACAACCTTCTCAAATCTGGCTCAAAACTTACTGAATACTACTGGTACGGTTTTAATGGCAGTTTTTTCTATCCTTTTTATTACTTTTTTCTTTTTAAGAGAGGAAAAAATGTTTGAGACCTTAGTCATTTTATTGAGCCCTGAAAGATATGCCGGAAAAGTAAAACGAATTTTAGATCAAACAAAAACACTTTTATCAAGATATTTTATTGGGTTAATGCTCGAGGTGCTTTCTATGATGACACTGATTACTATCGGATTGACAGTACTTGGCATTAAAGGAGCCATAATTATTGGGTTTTTAGGCGGACTAATGAATATTATTCCCTACTTAGGACCCATAATTGGTGCTACAATGGGGGTTGTATTTGGAATTACGACCTCATTAAATTTGGGGGTTTATGATAAAATTGATTTTATCACTTTTTCAATAATTGGCGTATTTGCTGTAGCTAATTTATTTGATAATCTTTTACTACAGCCACTGATTTATTCAAATAGTGTAAAGGCAAGACCCATAGAAATTTTTATTGTGATCATCATGGCTGGAAGCATTGCAGGAATTCCCGGGATGATGCTTGCCATTCCTTCCTATACGGTGATCAGAATTATCGCGAAAGAGTTCTTAAGTCAATCAAGAATCGTTCAAAAGCTTACAGAAAAGATATAAAAAAAAGCGCTTATGCGCTTTTCTAAACTTTCATGATATCTTCTTCTTTTGCATCGAGCAGTTTATCAACTTTGGCGATGAACTTATTCGTTAACTCTTGAATGGTTTCTTGAGATCTTTTGGCTTCATCTTCGGATAATCCATCCTTTTCTAACTGTTTAATTTCGTCGTTAGCATTTTTTCGGGCACTCCTGATACCAATTTTTGATTTTTCAGCTTCAACTTTGGCTTGTTTAACAAGTTCGAGTCTTCTTTGCTCGGTAATGGGAGGTACATTTATCCGAAGTACCTCACCTTCATTCGAAGGGTTAAATCCCAAATTAGCTGCCATGATCGCTTTTTCTATGTCGTGCAGAATAGACTTTTCCCATGGCTGCACAATAATTTGCCTTGGATCGGGCGTATTAATGTTGGCAACCTGAGCGATGGGTGTAGGTATACCGTAATATTCTACCATTACTCCATCCAGCATTTGCGGAGTGGCTTTCCCGGCTCTAATCTTTTGGAATCCTTTCTCTAAATGAGATATTGCAAGCTGCATACTTTCTTCAGCTCCGTCTAAACAAAATTGTACTTCTTCATTCATAGTACGAGTATTTACTTAATTGCTATTCTAACTCAAATTTAAAAATTATTTTATTTCGGATTAATCATTTACAATTGTACCGATTTCTTCACCTGTCAGGGCCTTCTTTAAATTTCCGGTATTATTCATATCAAAAACATAGATAGGCATATTATTTTCTTTACACAAAGTAAAGGCTGTCATATCCATTATTTTCAAATTCTTTTGGTAGGCCTCATCAAAAGTAAGTGAAAGTAACTTTTCAGCATCCGAATTTGTTTCCGGATCTTTATCATAAACTCCATCAACCCGGGTACCTTTAAAAATGGCATTGGCATTTATTTCAATGGCCCGCAGGGCTGATGCCGTATCCGTTGTAAAAAAAGGATTGCCTGTTCCACCACCGATAATTACAATTAATCCTTTCGAAAGATAGTTTTTAGCCCTTTTACCCGACATTGGTTCGGCAATGGGATCGATGGTCAAACCAGATAACAGTTTAGTTTTCGCTCCTTCTGCTTCAAGGGCCGTTTGGAGGGCCAAGCTGTTTATAACCGTAGCAAGCATTCCCATATAATCACCTTGGGTACGATCCAGCCCCTCATTGGCACCTTGCAATCCCCTGAAAATATTCCCACCTCCAATCACAATGGCGATCTCAACTCCCATTTTGGCAGCTTCAACAATCTCAGTTGCATAGTCTTTTAATCTTGATTGATCAATTCCGTATTGCTGATTCCCCATTAAGGACTCACCACTAAGTTTTAAAAGAATTCTTTTATACTTCATAAAATACTAAAATTTGAAAATTAAATATACTTCAAATTAATTGATCAACATTATAACAAGAAAATAAAGCTAAAATTTAGGTTCGAAAGTTTCATAAATATTATCAAGCTTTCTGAAGCGAACGAACAAATTGCGAGGTTCAATATTTGCATTATTGTTGGCCAAAAAATGATATTCCACCCCACCTTCAAGTCCTATTTGATATTTATTCACCCCTATTTGTCCGAAATCCAAGGTTTCAAAATGGGTCTCGTATTTACGCTCAATCCAAAACCTGGAACTAAATGCCGTAACCTTTTCAATTTCCCAAACCGTATTTCTTTCAAATACCACTATGCCTTCGTAATTATTGAAGGTTCTTAGGCGATAAAACAATTGAAATTCGTCAGGAGGATTGATAAGATCCTCGACATTAGAAAAAACAAATGTTTCTTCATCTAAGGGTTTGTTTTTATAACAAGTGCTACTTGTCATTGAAAAAACAATGAAAATTAAAATGGTTATTTTAACTATTCTCGACATCTAACTATAAAAATATAAAATTATGCATTTCTACCGTGACATTGTTTATATTTTTTTCCACTACCACATGGGCAAGGTTCATTTCGACCAACTTTTTTCTCCACTTTAACAGGTTGGGTTACTTGCTCAGCTTGAGTATTACTATGTGCTTCCGAAAGTAAATCTTTACGCTCCTCTTTATACTTACTCATGTCCGATTTCCTCATGTGAGCCTCGCTTACACCTTTTGAATCAACCAAAGGAATATCACCTTTTGCCAGAAACGATACAATATCGTTATTCACTTTTTCAACCAAAGCTTTAAACAATCCAAAGGATTCAAATTTGTAGATCAACAAGGGATCTTTTTGTTCATAAGTTGCGTTCTGAACAGATTGTTTTAAATCGTCCATTTCACGTAAATGCTCTTTCCAGGCATTATCAATCATTGCCAAGGATATTCCCTTCTCCATTGATAAAACTACTTCACGACCATGATCTTCGTATGCCCGTTTTAAGTTTGCAACCACATTTAAGGTTTTACGACCATCTGAAATTGGAATGGCAATATTTTCGAAATGGGTATTGTTTTCAAAAACTTCTTTGATAACCGGATAGGCCTTCTCACCAATTTGTTTACATTTCAGTTCATAAGATTCATAAACCTTTTCAAATAGTTGATTGGTGGCATTGTCACTTTTCAAAGTAAGAAATTCCTTTTCTTTGAAAGGTGATTCGCATGCAAAGGCTTTCAACAGTTCCATTTCAAATCCTTCAAAATCTCCGGCCGATTGATATTCAGATACCAATTGTTCTCCTACATCATAAATCATATTTGAAATATCAACACTTAGTCGCTCTCCGAATAAAGCATGTTTTCGTTTCTTGTAAATAACCTCTCTCTGGCTATTCATAACATCGTCGTACTCAAGTAATCGCTTACGAATTCCAAAGTTGTTTTCTTCAACTTTTTTCTGAGCCCGTTCAATCGATTTGGTAATCATGGGATGCTGGATAACTTCTCCTTCTTTTAGTCCCAATTTATCCATGATATTGGCGATACGCCCTGAACCGAACATTCTCATCAAATCGTCTTCGAGCGATACAAAAAACTGTGAACTTCCCGGGTCACCCTGACGTCCTGCTCGACCTCTTAACTGCCTGTCGACTCGTCTGGAATCGTGACGTTCAGTACCAATAATGGCTAACCCCCCTGCTTCTTTCACTCCTTTACCCAGCTTAATATCTGTACCCCGACCAGCCATATTTGTTGCGATGGTTACGGTTCCTGGCAATCCAGCTTCAGCTACAATATCGGCTTCTTTTTGATGCAGTTTTGCATTCAACACATTGTGTTTGATGTTTTTACGAGTGAGCATCCGACTTAATAACTCAGAGGTCTCAACTGAGGTTGTTCCAACCAGAACCGGGCGCTTTGCAACTGTCAAATCAACAATCTCATCAATTACTGCATTATATTTTTCACGGGCAGTTTTATAAACCAGATCTTCGCGATCTTCTCTAACAATCGGCCGGTTAGTTGGGATAACCACTACGTCTAATTTATAAATATCCCATAATTCACCAGCTTCTGTTTCGGCGGTACCGGTCATCCCCGACAGTTTTTTATACATTCTGAAATAATTCTGCAGGGTGATGGTAGCATAAGTTTGAGTTGCCGCTTCAACTTTTACATTTTCTTTGGCTTCAAGTGCTTGATGCAAGCCATCCGAATACCTTCGGCCTTCCATGATTCGGCCGGTTTGCTCATCAACAATTTTAATTTTATTCTCGATAATCACGTATTCAACATCCTTCTCGAAGAGGGCATAGGCCTTTAGTAATTGATTTACGGTATGTACCCGATCAGATTTAATGGCGTAATCTCTAAGGAGCTTGTCTTTTTTGTTTCTCTTTTTATTTTCGGTGATATCCTGTTTTTCAATTTCTGCTATTTCCGATCCAATATCAGGTAAAATATAAAACCCTTCATCCTGATAAGATTCGGTCATTACGTCAATTCCTTTTTCCGTAATATCGATAGAATTTGCTTTCTCATCAATCACAAAGTATAATTCGTCATCGATCAGATGCATATGCTTGGCTTGTTCTTGCAGATAAAAATTTTCAGTTTTCTGCATTTGGGCTCGGATACCGGGTTCACTTAAAAACTTAATCAGTGCCTTGTTTTTAGGAAGACCGCGATAAGCCCTGAATAATAGTTCTCTTCCTTTTTTCTCGTCTTCGGTATTTGGTTCGCCTGCCAACAATTTTTTTGATTCGGCCAATAATTTAGTTACTAAATTTCTTTGAGCTGAATATAGTTTTTGTACCGGTGGTTTAAGTTCATCAAATTCCTGAATATCTCCTCTTGGAGTAGGTCCTGAAATAATTAACGGAGTCCTGGCATCATCAACTAAAACCGAGTCAACCTCATCTACGATCGAAAAATTATGAGGACGCTGTACCAATTCATCCGGATTGCTGGTCATGTTGTCTCTTAAGTAATCGAAGCCAAATTCATTGTTGGTACCAAAAGTGATATCAGCCAAATAAGCTTTTCTTCTTTCTTCCGAATTGGGTTGATGTTTGTCGATACAATCCACAACAAGTCCATGGAATTCGTATAAAACGCCCATCCATTCGGAGTCACGTTTTGCCAGATAATCATTCACCGTTACAAGATGAACCCCTTTACCCGGTAGCGCATTCAGATAAACAGGCAAAGTTGCCACAAGTGTTTTTCCTTCACCCGTTGCCATCTCTGCAATTTTCCCTTGATGCAAAATTACACCACCAATCAGCTGAACATCGTAATGAATCATGTTCCAGGTAATTTTGGTTCCACCAGCCATCCATTGATTGCGATAATAGGCTTTATCTCCTCTAATGTTAACATGGTCGTGCTTGGCTGCCTTATCCTTATCCGCTTGCGTTGCGGTAACTTCTATCTCTTCATTTTCGCTAAACCTTTTGGCCGTTTCTTTCACCACTGCAAATGCTTCCGGCAGGATTTCATTTAAGGCCTCCTGACTTCTTTCATAACTTAGAGTTTCAAGTTTATCAAGTGCATCATACATTCTTTCCTTTTCGGCAACCGGGGTATTTACATCATCTATCTTCTCCTGAAGTTCGGCAATTTGTTTCGTTTCAGGTTCAATAAAATCTTTGATTCTTTGCTTAAACTCGGCTGTTTTTGCTCTCAATTCATCGTTGGATAATTTGGAGATCCCTTCGTATGCAGCATGAATTTTTTTGAGATAGGGGGTTACTTCCTTAATATCTCTGTCGGATTTGGTTCCCAGTAAATTTCTAAAGGCTTTCAGCATAATAATTAGATAATAATGTTAGATAAGAGCTTAATCAATAATCATTCCCTCATCAATCTTCTTCCATTTATGACAGATCGTCAGCAATTACAAACACATTAGGTTGCAACCAGGCATGAGCAATCTGTCATTTTATTTCTCACAAAAATAGGTTAAAATTCTCAATTATTTAAGTTGAAATTGTGCTGAAGGTTTAGTGATTAGTACTTAAAAACAGACCGGAATGATTCGCTGAAACCCTTCCATGGTTTAAGCGCAGGGTTAATCAAAATCCTTGCTTCGGTATCAATTAAAAAATAGGCAGGCAAGGCTTTAAGTTGATAGTTTTCAGCAAGTTTAAAAGGCTTTGAAGCAAGCTTAATCTCCCAGGAATAATTCCTGGCCTTTATCAATTTGTTAAGCTCATTTTCAGAGGTATTTAGGGCAATACTCATGAAACGAACATCCTTTGAATATTTTTTCTGAATACTGGCAATGCTATCCATCTCTCTGATGCAATCGGAACAAGGAATGCTGAAAAAACTTACAAAAGTAGCTTTCGCAGATGTGCTAAGTTCTTGCAGGTCAGGATTTAAATTTTCTACATAAGCTTGGGGGAAATCTGTTCCAATTGTCAAGTACTTTAATTGATCGTGAATACTAAGCGCCATTTTTTTTATCTCCGCAAACGAAGATTCTTGACCTATTTTATTGATTAGCCGGAGAATGTCATCTTTGCTTGTGGTAGGCATGAAATATAAATCGTACAAACCTTTTAACAAAACCAGTTCTTTCATATCCCAGCTATTCAATAAAGGATCTTTATTCAAGATTGAGTAAATATGCTCAAAGTCTCCTTTGCTGAAAATTTCAGTTCTTAATTGCTGAACATTGAAATGAGGATTCGGTTTCATCAGATATTTGTCGAAAAATTCGTTAAAGAATTGCATGTATTCATCATTTCCGAAAAGTATTTCCTTATTCAAAAAATAATCTTCAAAAATTGTTACCCTGTCTTTAAGTCCGGAACTGTATTCAATTGAAGCCAACCGAAAATCGATATAACTTTCCAGGAAAATCGAAGGGTTTTCTAAAGATTTTTTAATTTCTTCGCTAAAGCCTTTGATTAAATTCTTGTTTCGACGCTTATAAATTTGGTCGAAATGAGCTACCAGAAAATCATTGGCTTTTGCATTAAAATCGGCAATTCGAAAGTTCAGATCATTTGCATCTAAATCGATAAACTGAAAATCAAGTGGCGATTTGTTTACAAATGTAATCTGCTCGCTTTCTTTATCGTAATTAATCTCAACTTGATATTCGTTGTTGGGTTGTAAATAAATATGTGCTTTTTGAAAACCAACTGCCAATACATGTAAACGAGTTGATTGTAATTCAGTTTCCAAAATAAAAGATCCATTATCCTCAATAATGCATTCATCAATCACCTGTTCCGTCATTGACAAAAAATTGGAATACGTTTTAAGTTGGATTACATAATTCTGGGCATTTTTAACCTTTCCGTAAATCTTTGTTTTTTGTGCATAGGCAGGGAAAAGCCATGCAAGTAAAAACAGGAGTATGACAAATTTCTGGTTCATAAATGCGGGTGATTTGTTTGAACTAATGAAATTTCTTACTGAAAAAAGGGATGAATGGCTTCAGGAATAAATTGTTCGATATTTCCTTTATGCTTATGAATATCTCTGACGATAGATGAAGAAATGGGTGTAAATTCCGAAGCTGTAAGCATAAAAACAGTTTCAATTTCGGGGTAAAGGCGCTTATTAACTTGCCCAATGCTTCTTTCAAATTCAAAATCTGCCGAAGTTCTTAATCCCCTCAATAAAAATTTGGAGCCGACACTTTTACAAAAATTCGTAGTTAATCCTGAATACGTTTTAACGCTAATATTTGGATTGTTTTCAAACACCTTTTTAATCCATTTAACCCGGTCGTCTAGATTGAAATAATTATTCTTTTGAGAATTTTCGCCAATGGCGATAATAATTTCATCGAAAAGCGGAATCGCCCTGTTAATCACATTTTCATGACCTTTTGTGATGGGATCAAAAGATCCGGGAAAGACGGCTACTTTTTTCATAAACATCAATCGTTAAAAAAACAAAGATACAAATTCTGGCACTTCACCTGGTTAAATGCGATCCCAATAAATCTCTTAATGAATCGTAGGTATTTTTCATGGCCATTCTAACTCCATCCTTCTCCAGCCATTCAACCATGGTAATCCCTTCAACTAATTGAGGAACGGGCATTTTTTTGTCCTTACATTGCATCTCGAACCAATGTGTGGTCTTTAAAAACTTCCGGTTATTTACATAATAAATATGATAGGTTGAATCAAGCTTTTGAGTAATCTCCAGAGAGTTCACTCCTGTCTCTTCATTCACTTCTCGTAAAGCGGCCATTGCCGGTGATTCATTTCCCTCTATTTTCCCTTTAGGCAAATCCCATTTACCTAACCGGTAAATCATTAATAATTCATTTTTATCATTCCTGACCAGTCCTCCTGCGGCTTCAATATTTTTGAATAATGATATAAATTTCCTGAAGGCTATTTCAAATTTATTGGTACAAATAAATATCAATCTGGCATATTCATCATCGTTTATATAAGCCTGATATGCTGAGCCTAACATCCCTAATTTGCTAACATTAACCACCATATCATTACTTAAAGCGACAATCTCTCTATCGCTTTGTGTAAAAATAATTTCTTTGCTCAGATAAAAAACTTTATACATTTGCAGTATGAAAACTAATGAAGAAATAGCCAGGAGCGTTGCCGAATCCTTATTGCAAGTTAAAGCAATTAAATTAAACATTGCCAACCCATTTACTTGGGCTTCAGGTTTAAAATCACCCATATATTGCGATAATCGGGTTACACTCTCTTATCCAAAAATACGAAATTATATCAGACAACAGTTTTCAGAACTAATTACTTCTGAATATGGAAGCGTAGATGTGATTGCCGGAGTAGCCACAGGTGCTATTGCACAAGGGGTTTTAGTTGCTCAAGAACTTGGTTTGCCTTTTGTTTACATTCGTTCTTCGCAAAAAGAGCATGGTTTGACCAATCAAATCGAAGGTGTTGTTGAATCAGGACAATCGGTAGTGGTTGTTGAGGATCTGGTTTCGACAGGAAAAAGCAGTTTGGCCGCTGTTGAAGCGCTTCGTGCTGCCGGATGCAATGTGAAAGGGATGGTTGCTATTTTCACGTACGACATGGATATAGCCAAGAAAAATTTTGAAGCAGCAAACTGTAAATTAGCTACTTTATCAAATTACGACACCTTGATACGTAAAGCCGCTGGAAGCAATTATATTTCTGATACTGATATTCATTCATTGGTGAAGTGGAGAGAAAATCCTAAAAAATGGGGAGAAAAATAAGATGAAGGCTGTTGCTGAACCTTTACAAATTGAGAGATCTGCCGACTATATTTTTGACTTTCTCAACGATTTTACCAATTTTGAGCATTTGATGCCCGAACAAATTAGTAATTGGAAGGCTGATAAAGATTCTTGTTCTTTCGAAATAATTAACATGGCTACCATCGAACTCAGAATAGTTGAACGCGAACATGGCAAAAGACTAAAGATGATTTCTGAAGGTAAAAGTCCGTTTCCAATTCAACTGAATTCATTTTTGGAAGCACAAGGAGAGGAACTTACCAATTTTTACTTTGAAATTGATGCCGAAACCAATTCCATGATTAGCATGATGGTTAAAAAACCTCTTCAAAATTTGGTAAAGATTATGGGTGAAAAGCTTAAGGATTTCATGGAGAAGTAAATTCTCATCAAATTAAATCACAAATTCGATTTCTTTTAAATCACACTCGTATATTTTTTTCTCTTTACTCTCAAGAACTAACCATCCGTATTCAGAGATTCCAATGATCTTTGCCATAACCTCTTCATCAGAAATTTTATACGTGTAGAAGGTTCCCATTCGATACAGCGATGAAAGATATTTTTCTGAAATACTTTCATGTTGAGCTCTGCGGAGTAGTTCATACCATCGATTTAAAATTTCAGTCAATAATTCCAAAGCTTCCTTTAAGTCATGCATTTTACCACTTAATTGTGTGATCGAAACCGGATTTGGCGCATCACTCAGAAAAACTTTCTGGTTGACGTTAATTCCAATGCCAATAATGGTGTACTCAAATAAATCTCCTTTAATGATGTTATTAATTAAAATTCCGGCGACTTTTTCGTCTCCAATGTAAATATCATTGGGCCATTTAATTTTTACATCTTCCTTAGGCAGTATTTTTTTTATAAATTCTGCTACAGCTAATGATACAATTTTGTTAAGCACAAATTGCTTCTCTGCCAGTAAAAATTCCGGGCTGAGAATAACACTAACGAGTAAATTTTTCCCGGCTTCACTTTCCCAGTAATTTCCTTCTTGTCCTTTCCCTTTCCGCTGGAATCTAGCCGATATCACCATACCTTCCTGAAATTTTTCAGTTTTAATCAGTTCAGCCGCGATGATGTTTGTCGAATCAACCTCATCAAATTCTAAAACAATTTTTCCAATCATACTAATAAAATACGTGAGCTCCGTTTGAACAGCAAATGTACAAATCAATTCGAATCTTTAACTGTATCTTTTATCGTTCAGCTTTATTTTACGTAAATGACTAAAAATAACTATTTTTGTGTCGAAATCAATTACGTTTTTATGCCTAAAAAATCGCATGCCCATTTTAAAAACAAGACGGTTATAGCTGCCATCGAAGGACTGCTTTCCAAAAAGGGGAAACAAGTGCTTGTGATGAATATGGAAAAGATTGAAAATTCTATATCATCCTTTTTCGTCATTTGTCACGGAACCTCTCGTCCACACATTTTGGCCTTAGCCGACGTAGTTGATGAATACGTTAAGAGTGAAACCGGATTGAACGCCTGGAACAAAGAAGGGATTGAAAATGCGGAATGGATTTTGATAGACTA
This sequence comes from uncultured Bacteroidales bacterium, assembly GCA_942491855.1. Taxonomy (GTDB): domain Bacteria; phylum Bacteroidota; class Bacteroidia; order Bacteroidales. The sequence goes on along the minus strand of CALOCL010000006.1, from coordinate 16,054 downwards.
CGCTGACGTGGTGATTCACATTTTTCAGGAAACGAGCAGGGCTCATTACAAACTCGAAGAATTATGGGCTGATGCTGAAATTCAGCGGATTGAAAGTGAGGATTAATCTTATTACAAACAAGAAGAAATTATAGAACGACATAATGGCAGAAAAAAAGTCACAAGACACAAATAATACCAACGTAAAAGGCAAAAAGCCAAAATTTAATTTTTACTGGATTTACGGAATACTAGCCCTCATTTTTATTTTACTTCAAATCATGAGCTGGGATAGTGGCTCAGAGAAAATAAACTGGGGCGATTTAAAAACAATGATCAGTGATGGCGATGTTGAACGAATTGTTTTAGTCAACCGTGAACAGGCAGAGATTTATATTAAAAAAGATCAGCTAACCCGCCCTAAATATGAAAATGTGCGTGGAGGCAGCTTTGGATCTTCGGGTGCTCATTACTACTATGTAATTACTTCACCTGATAAATTTGAAGAAAAAATTAGTGAGGTTCAGATCAACAGCCCTAACCCCATTTACATCGAAAACGAAACCCGTAAAAATTGGGGCGGAGAAATTTTAGGTTGGATCTTTCCCATTTTAATTCTAGTGGGTGCATGGTTTTTCATCATGCGCATGATGAGTAAAAACTCCGGAGGTGCCGGTGGTCAGATTTTCAACATTGGAAAATCAAAAGCTCAACTTTTCGATAAAAGTACCAGTGTAAATTTAAATTTCAACGATGTAGCCGGCTTAGAAGAAGCCAAAGTTGAGGTAATGGAAATTGTTGACTTTTTAAAGAATCCAACAAAATACACCACTCTTGGCGGAAAAATTCCAAAAGGAGCCTTACTTGTAGGCCCTCCGGGAACAGGTAAAACTTTACTAGCGAAAGCTGTGGCCGGCGAAGCCAAGGTTCCGTTTTTCTCCATTTCAGGTTCTGATTTTGTTGAAATGTTTGTTGGAGTTGGTGCTTCAAGAGTACGTGATCTTTTTAAACAAGCTAAAGAAAAAGCGCCTTGTATTATTTTTATTGATGAGATTGATGCCATCGGTCGTGCGAGAGGTAAAAATGCCATGACCGGCGCCAATGATGAAAGAGAAAACACTTTAAATCAGTTGCTGACAGAAATGGATGGTTTCGCCACCAACACTGGCGTAATTATCATTGCCGCAACTAACCGTGCTGATATTTTAGATCGAGCCTTAATGCGAGCAGGACGATTCGACCGTCAAATTCATGTTGAACTACCCGACTTAATTGAAAGAAAAGCAATTTTTAAAGTCCACCTCAAACCATTAAAGTATAACAAAACCATCAATGTCGATTTTTTGGCTAAGCAAACTCCTGGCTTTTCAGGTGCAGATATCGCAAATGTTTGTAACGAATCAGCTTTAATTGGTGCACGAAAGAATAAGAAAATTATTGACAAACAAGACTTCATGGATGCGATAGATCGTATCATTGGTGGATTGGAGAAAAGAAATAAAATCATTTCACAAGCCGAAAAGGGAGTAATTGCCTTCCACGAAGCAGGGCATGCCGCCGTAAGTTGGTTACTGGAATATGCTCATCCGTTGGTAAAAGTAACCATTGTTCCTCGTGGAAAAGCATTAGGTGCTGCATGGTATCTTCCGGAAGAGCGTCAAATTACCACCTTCGAACAAATGTATGATGAAATGACATCAGCCTTAGGTGGTCGGGCCTCAGAAGAAATTAACTTTGGTAAAGTTTCAACCGGTGCGCTTAACGATCTGGAAAAAGTAACCAAGCAAGCCATGGCCATGGTTAGTTATTTTGGTTTAAACAAAGAAATTGGAAATATTAGTTACTACGATTCAACGGGTCAGCAGGAATATTCTTTCCACAAACCTTACAGTGAAAAAACTGCCGAGGTGATCGACAGGGAAATTAGCAAGCTTGTTGAAGGTGCTTACCAGCGAGCAATCAAAATACTGACCGAGAATAAAGATAAATTAAAAAAACTGGCAAATCTGTTACTCGAAAAAGAAGTCATTTTCAGCGAAGATCTTGAAAGTATTTTTGGGAAACGTCCTTTCGAATCGGCGAATGAAGAAGCGGAACTAGTGGTTGACGCAGAAGTTCAAAAAGAACTGGACAAAAAGAAATCACTTTCTGACAAGAAGGAAACAAAAAGCAAGAAAAAGCCTAAAACAGAAGAAGGTTTAGCATAAAATACTGAACTAAATGGAAGAAAGTACTTCGAGGGAAAAAATTCTGAAAAGGGTTAGAAATGCTTTAATGAGTAAGCAAGAAAACCCTTTTCAATCCATTGAATTCGAATCCGAAATTTATCAGGTACCTGACGAATCTTTAGATATCAATTTTGCTAAAGAATTTACTGATGCAGATGGTAAATTTTTATACTGTGAAAGCTCTGCCGATTTTCCAAGGAGTCTTAAGATTTTAATGGAACAACATGGCTGGGAGGAAGTATTCTGCATGGATAAAAGCATTCATTATGCCCTCGAGGGTGAAAAAATTCCCTTCAAATCTATGGAAGAAGATTTCTTAAAAATGAAAGTTGGGATAACCCGCTGTGAGTTTTTAATTTCCCGTTTGGGAAGCATCATGGTTAGTTCAAAACAATGCGAAGGCAGAAGGATGAATGCCTTTCCTGAAATTCACATTGTGCTGGGATTTTCCTCTCAACTTGTACCTGACTTGAAAGATGCATTAAATGGAATGCAGAAAAGATACCCTAAGAAACTCCCTTCGATGATTTCTGTTATTACCGGACCAAGCCGGACAGCAGATATCGAAAAAACTTTGGTGATGGGGGCTCACGGACCTAAAGAACTTTATCTTTTCCTAATTGATGACACCATCGATACTAACCTCAAACAGTAAATTATCATGAAAAACTTACTTACCCGAAGCCTTACTGGGATCGTTTTTGTGATAATTGTCATTGGATCACTTTTACTACATCCGATAGCTTTTACCATTCTGATGCTGGCAGCTAGCTTGATTGGACTCACTGAATATGCTAAATTTCGTCCGGATACTTTTGTTAAAGCATCCGACACAATTTCACTCATCATTAGTGGGTTCATTTTATTTTTGGTTATTTACCTGGTGCAGTCAAAATTTTTAGCTACACCCTACCTCAGCCTGATCTTTTTAATTTTTCTTTACATAAGTGTTAAAACACTGATTTCAAGACCCGATGATTCAATTTCTAAAATTGCCGAATTCTTTTTTGGTTTGACCTACGTGGTCCTCCCGTTTGCATTAATGTCAGGGTTTTATCAAAATCAAACCTCCACCAAAGTACCCGAATTACTCATTGGGTTCTTTGTCATTTTATGGTTTAATGATGTTTTTGCTTACATAGTAGGTTCCTTAATCGGCAAAACTAAACTGTACGAAAAAGTATCGCCGAAAAAAACTTGGGAAGGAACGATTGGCGGAGTGATTCTTTCAATCCTCGCTGCCTATTTCTTATCAACCATCTTTTTATCACTAAACATAACAAACTGGCTTGTAATTGGTTTTTTAATCAGTATTTTTGCAACACTGGGTGATTTAACCGAATCGATGTTCAAGCGACAAGCAAATATGAAAGATTCCGGGAATATTATGCCAGGGCACGGTGGAATTCTGGATCGCTTTGATGGATTGCTTTTGGCAGCACCGGCGGTCTATATTTATTTAACTATTATTGGCTAACATGAAGATTCATAAAGCGGGGCATAATATTATTCTGGTTATTGGTTTAATATTGGTTATCCTCACCTACTTAATTAATTACCTCTATCCTGAAAAAAATATTTTTCATATCGCTTTTTACCTGGCTGAGGCATTGTTTTACTTTTTGGTTGTTCGATTTTTCAGAGTTCCGGTTCGGGAATTTGTTAAAGATGAGAATGCCATTATTTGTGCAGCTGATGGAAAAGTTGTTGCAATTGAAGAAGTTTATGTTGACGAATATTTCAAGGAAAAGAGAATACAGGTTTCGGTATTTATGTCACCATTGAATGTACATGTGAATTGGTATCCGATAGCCGGAATTGTAAAATTCGCACAACACCACGCAGGTAAACATTATCCTGCATTTCTCCCAAAGTCTTCTAGTGATAATGAACACAGCTCCATCGTTGTACAGCATGCCAATGGAAAAGAAATTATGATGCGACAGATCGCCGGGAGTATGGCGCGCAGAATCATTTTTCATTCAAAAACTGATCAGCAAGTTGAGCAATTTGATGAATTTGGAATTATAAAATTCGGTTCAAGAGTTGATCTTTTTTTACCCTTAGATGCAAAAGTAAATGTTAAACTTTCGCAAAGTGTAAGGGCCGGAACAGACATAATCGCCTTTTTTGAATAATTAAAGAATCCTTTCAATTTTTTTCAAATTTCTGACTTCAAAGCTTGGTTCTTCGTTATGCTTTTTTCTATCGAAGTTTACATAAATTTGATCCATTCCAAACGATTTTGCACCTAAAATATCGACCTTTAAATCATCCCCTATCATAATACTTTCATCAACATTTGCACCTGTAAGTTTAAAGGCATAGCTAAAAATTTCTGGCTCCGGCTTTTTAAATCCAGCCATCTCGGAAGTGATTATTTGCGTAAAATAGGGCCTTAAATTAGCCGAATCAAGCTTCTTTTGCTGTACTTCCTCAAAACCATTTGTAATGATATGCAGGGTGTATTTTGACTTTAAATAGGTTAAAATTTCGTGGGTGTAAGGAAACAGGTTTACCATGGTTGGGCTCAAATTAACGTAATCAGCAGCTATCTGTTTTGATAATTCTGTATCTCTAATTCCAAAGTCTTTAAGGGTCAATTCAAAACGCTGTACACTCAAAACTTCCTTCTTAATCTGTCCTTTTCGATAGTACGACCATAAGCGGTTGTTATGCAGGGTATAAAATTTATCAAACTCCTCCAAACTTGGAATCCCTCTTTCCTTTAAGTTGTGTTTCCTGTAAATTTCTTCAAAGGTTTGTTGGGCGCTTTTTTCAAAATCCCACAAAGTCCGATCCAAGTCGATAAAAATATGTTTGTATTTTTTATTATTCATGCGGGCAAAAGTAATCATTCATCCCTATCGTTACAAAAATTATTTCAAAAACACTTGACTTTCAGTTTTAAATTCTGTATCATTGTGATATCATTTTAATATCATAACCTAAATCAACAACCATGAAAGAAGAAAAAACCTTTAAGCCAAGTTCAGGATACCTGGCTTTATTGCTGGTTCTATTGTTTATTACTCTTCCCATACTTGGGATTATTTTCGCAAAAATGTATTTACTTGCGATTGTCGCTGTTGTAGCCCTATTCTGTATTGGCGGATTTGTAATTGTTAATCCGAACGAATCAAGTGTTTTGGTTTTATTTGGTGCCTACAAAGGAACCATTAAGCAAAATGGATTTTACTGGGTAAACCCATTCTTTAGCAAGAAGAGAATTTCATTACGTGCATTAAATTTAAACAGCGAACCAATTAAAGTAAACGACAAGATTGGTAATCCAATCATGATTGGAATTGTTTTGGTGTGGAAGGTTGAGAATACCTACAAGGCCGCTTTTGAAGTTGATGACTTTACACATTTTGTAAACATTCAAAGCGAAGCCGCCATCAGAAAACTTGCAGGGCATTATCCTTATGACAATTTTGATGATGAACAAGCTGAAATTACCTTACGATCAGGTGGAGAAGATGTAAATCAAAAATTAGAAGAAGAACTTAGTGAACGTCTTGCCATTGCAGGGATTCATGTTATGGAGGCACGGATTTCATATTTGGCCTATGCCCAGGAAATTGCCGGAGCCATGCTTCGCAGACAGCAAGCTACAGCCATTGTTGCAGCCCGTTATAAAATAGTAGAAGGAGCCGTTAGCATGGTTGAAATGGCACTGGAGCAATTATCTCAAAAAGACATTATTGACTTTGACGATGAGAAAAAAGCGACCATGGTAAGTAATTTAATGGTGGTCCTTTGCTCAGACAAAGATGCTGCGCCGGTTATTAATACGGGTACCTTACATCAATAATCTGACTGACTATGGAAAAATCCTCTATCGATTTATTGACTGACTTTGCGCGGAAAAACAACCTAAAATGTAGGTCAAGTGTTCGATCTACAAAAGGGATAATTCAACACCGAGGATCACTAATTGATATTAAGTTTTTTGTCCTTGAATACTTCAACAATTCTAGCTCCTACTATTTTTGTGCTTTTGATTCAGGATATAGAGATGTTTATTCTGGTTTGTTTGTGAACTATTCCAAGCAAAAGGTTCATGAATTAAAAGTGAGTCCTAAATTCTGGATTGACAAACTTTCATTTCAAAGAAAAAGGATGACCGGGATTTCGGAATTAGACAAAAAATTAAACATCACCTGCAACAGTGATAAGATTGTGAAAGATGTAGTTACTCCTAAAGTTGGTATGGATTTTTTAGAACTTAGTAAAAAAGTAGCTCCAATTGAATTAATTGTTGATAATAATTTTTTGGATTACAATCCTGATCTGGAATGTTCTTCAATTCTCGGAATTCAGACAAATAGATGGATTTTAGAAGAAAAGGAATTAAAACTGTTTCTGGATGAGGGAAGCAAGCTATTAAATCTAATCAGAAAAAATTAAAAAAGTTATCATGGCTAAAAAGGCATTTGCATTGAGAATTAGTCCGGAGGTGTTAAAGGCCATTGAAAAATGGTCGGCCGATGAATTTCGGAGCACCAACGGACAAATCGAATGGATTTTAAGTAAAGCCTTAAAAGATGCCGGACGCTATCCGAAGGCCAAGGATAATGTTTAAAGTTAGGGATCTGTATTACTCAAAACAAAAATTAACGAATGGAATTAAATACCCTCGAAAAATTTATAATCATCACACACCATCCCCAAAAATGGTGGTTTCGGATTCAACAAATTAATTTAAAATATGGAATTTCTGGCGCTTTTTTATTGGAACTTGCGTTAAAAAAACTCATCGATCTGGAAAATAAAAAAGTAAAACTTAACCCAAAAACGAAATCGATTGATGAAGCCTATCCCCTATTTGATGAGCTTTTTGAAAAAATGACAGCATCGAGAAGGGAACACCGGCCAAAGTACTGGATACAAAGGTTCGGCAGAAGATCACATAAATTAAAATGGGTCCTTTTAACCGGCCTTGAAAAAAAGAGGCTGATCAGAATCCGCCATTTAAAATTTTTATGGATTCCTTTTAGGAGAAGCTACCTGATTGAAAGAAATACCAGAGAAAGTCTCCTAAGTAAACTGAGGGAAAGCATAGTTTACCGTAAAGAAAAAAGTGATGAAGATATTGCCATACTTGGCCTGATTGAAGCCTGTAAAATGTACCGCATCCTCTCCCCTGACAGAAGTAAACGTAAACAGATCAGGAAGGAATTACGCTCAGTTTTAAAAGAAAGCCCTGTTTCGCTAATTGTAGCTGACACCATTAAACAAACCCAGATGGCCATTGCAATGGCGGTGGCAGCTTCTTCGGCTGGTGCAGCAGCTGCCGGGAGATAATTTATTCGAACAATCGGCCTTGCCAGGTATCACGCTCCTTGAGCCGCTTCTCGATCAAATTTAAAATCTGATCGTTGCGGATCAAGCCCCAGCCGGGACCTGCTAAAAAACGTGGTGGCACTTCTCCGGCAAACCTTTCAACCACAAAAGATGGATTTAATCGCTCTAAAAAATCGATCATAAATTCGACATATTGGTCTAATTCAAAAAAATTAAAATCTTCTGGTGACTTTTGGTACTCCAACTCCATTTGAGTATCCTTTATGATTTGTAGTTGATGAAATTTGATATTGTTTAGTGGCAGTTTTGAAAGGATTTCTGCCTCGGCCAGTATCTCTTCTCTTGATTCTCCCGGTAAACCCATAATCATATGGGCACCCGTTTTAATCCCATATTCAGCAGTTTGTTGAATGGCTTCCACAGCTTGTTGAAAACTATGTCCTCGATTAATTCTCTCTAAAGTTTTATCATAACAGGATTCTATTCCGTATTCAAGAATGAGGTAATTTTTTTCGGAAATTTCCTGAAAATACTTTAGAAGCTCGTCTGACATACAATCCGGTCGGGTACCAATCACCAGTCCAATAATTTCAGGGAATTTTAAGGCTTGTTCATACTTTTGTTTTAATTCTTCAATTTCTCCATAGGTGTTGGAGTAAGCCTGAAAATAAGCCAGGTATTTATTGGCTCTGCGATAGCGCTTGGCATGAAATTCTATGCCCTCCTTAATCTGTTGTTCTACATTTTTTTTTGGAAGGCAATAAGAAGGATTAAAAGCATCGTTATTGCAATAGGTACAACCACCAACACCAACACTTCCGTCCCTGTTCGGGCAGGTAAAACCGGCATCGATGCTTAATTTTTGCACCCTTTCGCCAAATTCTTGTTTAAAATAATTGGAGTAGGCATTAAATCTACGCTCGTGTTTCCAGGGATATTGCATGTAACAAAATTAAGTAAAAAAAAGGGGTGCTAAAATGCACCCCTTTTTATAAAGATTCTAAAAAACTTCTATGCTGATACTCTTTCTAACCATTTCAACATAAACAACATCATTCCCATAGAAAGCAAACATACGGCTACAAATACGCCCCATGTAATCCATAATGGAATAGAACCATAAAGAATAGCTCCGATAAACAATAACTGGTTACCTAGTGCAGTAGCACCTAGCCATCCACCTTGCATCACACCTTGATATTGAGGTGGAGCCACTTTAGATACAAATGCAATTCCTAATGGACTTATGAATAGCTCGGCTACAGTTAGGATAAAATAAGTTCCTAATAATAAGAGTGGAGTAATCTTATTTGAAATATCAAGTGGTGTACCACCTAGTGCAGGATCGATTGAAGATTTCAATGGTAAACCAATAGACATTACAGACATCAAAACAAAGGCAGATGCTGCGATAAACATACCTATGGCAATTTTCTTAGGGGTAGAAGGTTCAATACCTTTAGCTTTAAGCCATCCAAAAAAGGCAATTACAAGGGGTGTTAAAAATACCACAAAGAATGGATTCATAGCCTGGAAGGACTCTACAGAAAGATTCATGCCAAGAAATTTCAATGCTGTATAATCACGTGCAAAGAAGGTTAGGGTTAATCCATTTTGATGGAATGAAAACCAGAAGAAAATTACAACACCGTAAACAGCTAATAAAGCATAGATACGTTGTCTAACTTCGGCCACATCCATCTTAACGGTTGAAACATTTCCTTTATCATCTGTAACTGTTTTTTCGGTAGAAGTTGGATTAGGGAATTTTTTCTTGTTAAATAAATAAATCGCGAATGAAATGGCCATAGCAAAAATTGCAATTCCAAAGGCATAATGAAATCCTTCCGTAAATACATTTAGATAATCATTTGAGAATGCGCTTAGATCTGTAACTTGACCACTTATAGTTGCTTCGTTAGCCCATTGAGTCATTCTTTCTGTTGACTCAGGTGTTAAAGTTCCTTTAATTTGTGCGTGGCAGAGTGCAGGTAATTCAGCATTGTATAAGAAATTATGCTGTTTTAACCACCAGGTTCTAATACCGGGGGCAATAAAAGGAGCTACAACAGCACCAATATTGATGAACATATAAAAGATTTGGAATCCAGACCCTCTTTTATCATCACTATAATTACCATTGTCATACATTTGTCCTACTAAGGCCTGTAAGTTTCCTTTAAACAAACCATTACCAAAGGCAATAACAAATAACCCGATCAAAGAATAGATCAGGAATAAAGTTTGATTTGGAACAGGGGTTGGTGTAGGAATAGACATAATTGTATAGCCTACAGCCATCAATACCAATCCAGCTAGGATGGTACCTTTATAGTTTCTAGTTTTATCAGCTATAAAACCACCAACTAATGCAAGAATATAAATCAATGCATAGAAAGTTGCGTAAATAATCCCTGCATTTTCTCCAGATAAGCCAAACTTAGCCTGTAAGAAAAGTACAAGAATTGCCATCATAGTGTAGAATCCGAAGCGCTCACCCATATTTGCTAGAGCCGCTGCTATTAATCCTTTTGGATGTCCTTTGAACATAATTATAATTTTAGGTTAATAATTAATAATATATCTTTAATTTAATGAACTCGAAAGTTTGCACAAGCATACAAAAATAACTAAAAATACAAGTATTCCAAACGAATGATTTCATACATAATTTGTACCAGATTAATGAATTTTGCATGCTGATGTAATGTTTTATACATTAGCTCGTCTTGTTTTTAAAGGATATAAATTAATGACCGTCGAAAATTTTAAAAGCGAAGTGCTGCCGATAAAAAACAAATTGTACCGTTTAGCCAACAGAATGCTTAACGATACAGCCGAAGCAGAAGATACTGTGCAGGAGGTTTTTATCCGCCTGTGGTCGAAAAAAGAAAAACTAAAAGAATACAGAAGTATAGAAGCATTTGCAATGGTTATCACAAAAAATTTATGCCTTGATAAAATAAAATCAATCAGAAACAAAACAACCGAATTAAAAAACAATGACATACAAATGAGTGAGAACAATCCATATCAGCAAATTAAAAACAAGGATACGGTTCAGAAAATTCATGAAATAATTAATGAACTTCCGGAACAACAAAAGCTGATCATTCATTTAAGAGACATTGAAAACTGTGATTACGACGAGATTGCTGAAGTAACACAATTAAGTTTAAATACAATAAGAGTAACGCTTTCAAGAGCAAGAAAAAAAGTTCGTGACACCTTAATAAAAATACAGAATTATGAATTCTCATCGAATTGAAAATTTACTGGAGAAGTATTTCGATGGAAATACATCGCTCGAAGACGAGAAAATATTGAAAGATTTCTTTCAGAGAGAATCCATACCACCTCATTTGGTTTCCTTAAAAGACACCTTTAATTATTTCTCAGAAGAAAAGACCAAGGATGAACTGGACGAAACATTTGATCAAAAGATTTTATCGAAGATTGATCATTTTGAAATCAGCCACAAACGTCAATCGCGCAGAAGGTTCATTTATTACGCTTCTGGTATTGCCGCCAGTATCCTAATCATCGTCAACATTTTTACCAATATCGATTCTTTCTCATCGAAACTTAAAGATACTTTCGACAACCCACAATTGGCTTACGAAGAAACAAGAAAAGCACTTTTGCTAGTTTCGGGCACCCTCAATAAAGGTGTTAAACCTGTAGAGAAAATTGCAACATTCGATGATGGATTGGAACAAATGGCAAAAATCAAAAGCCTCAGTACAGGCATGGAAGAATTTGAAAAAGTATCAAAATTTTACGAAACGCAGGAAAAAGTTATAAATAATTAATACTAAAAATCATGAAAAAGCTAACACTTAGAAGTTTAATATTCGTACTGGTCATGTTTCCGGTCATGTTAAGCGCGCAGAACTCATCTATCGATAAATTATTTGATAAATACTCTGGCCAGGATGGATTTACATCCGTAAATATTTCCAAGTCGATGTTTGCATTTTTTGCAAAACTGGAAGGAATTGAAGACGACGAGTTTAATAAAATGCAAGAAGTAATTGACAATCTGGACGGATTAAAAATTTTATCGTGCGATTCACGAAACAGTCAACGATTGGAAGATTTCCGTAATGGAATTAACGACATGTTAAAAAGAAACAATTTTGAAGAATTAATGGTAATGAAGGAAAACAATAATGAGGTCAAATTCATGATTAAAAATGAAGGTGATGACATTGTTGAGCTTTTACTTATTGCCGGTGAGGATGACGATTTAGCAGTAATCAGTTTCTTTGGAAAAATTGATCTCGCAGCAATCTCCAGGCTTTCAAAAACCGTTAAAATTAACGGCATGGATCATTTGCAAGGATTGGATAAATACAAAAAAAGATAGTTGCACCCTGTCCTTTTGTAATTCAAACGTGAAATTGTGTAGTTGAATTATATCAGAAATTATTATTCACTATTAACACATAAACAAATGAAAATTTTAAAAATATTCTTGGTGGCATTGCTGGTGATGCCGATAACATTAATGGCTCAAAAAGGCCCTTTCGATGACCTCTTCAACAAATACAGTAAATCTGACGATGTAACCTCAATCAGCATTTCATTAGGTGGCCTAAAAATTGCATTTAATGGCAATGATGAAGTTGGAGAATTGTTCCAACTCATGGATCAAGTTGATAAAGTTAACATCCTCACATTTGAAAATCATTACAAATCTTTCAAAGATTCTGATTTTTTTAAAGAGGTAAATGCAATTATCGATAAAAATGATTACGAACAATTGGTTGACATTAAAAGTAAAGATGAAAACTTAAGCGTTTACATCATCGAAGGAGAAAATGGCATTGTGAAGGAGGGGCTGATAATTGCCAATGAAGATGATGAAGCTTCAATAATTTCTGTTCGGGGAAACATGAATGTTTCCGACTTTTTGGTCATGCACAATCACATGAATCATTTTCATAAAGGACATAAAAAATCAAAGCATTATTAAACTTGTTAAGCTCATGAGTTTTAAAAAAGGATTTGCTTTGCAGATCCTTTTTTTATGCACTAAATCAAAGAGAATTGATAAAAACGTAATCGATAAATAGCTTTGAATACCAATTAACCAAACATTAACCGAGAATTAACATCAGCAAAGCTTTCCTTTCAATATTTTTATAATTCATATATAAAAACACAACTTAATAAAAACCGTTGCAAATTTCTTTTCAGTTAAATGTAATATGAATCCTTACAATTAACAGCCATTTACAAATGGCATTTTTTATTACTTCAATTAAGTATTTCATTACAAAAAAGCTATCTGATAAGTAACTATTTTTCGAAGAATGATGTAACCTTTTGGAGAAATGGTTGTATTCTAATAAAACTACAATTATGAAAAAAAATCTTTTACTTTTTATTATCTGTTTAACAACAACGTTAATGATAGGATGCGCTCCTACAAGCAAGAAAAATGAATCTGGTCAATCTACCGAATATCAAATTATTGATAGCATTTCAGGAACTCCGAATACTCCTTATACATTGACCATTAAATCAGAAATCTTAAATGAAAACAGGCGAATTTATATTCAGCTACCAGAAAGCTACGAGCAAAGTAATATGAAATATCCAGTGCTCTTCATTATGGATGGTGAATGGCTTTTCCATTTAGCAAATGCACATCAACGCTATTATTCTTATGATGAAGTAACAGATATAAATATACCTCCAATGATCGTCGTAGGAATAGAAAATACTGATCGTGACCGTGATTATGTTCCTACCCCAAATTCAGGTAACGAGTACTTCTCTCCAACAGCCGGCAGTGCAGACAATTTTCTTAAATTTCTTGAAACCGAACTGATTCCTATGCTTGACGATCGATATAAAACAGCTCCGCATAGAGGCCTTATTGGTTGGTCATTTAGTGGATTATTTACAGCTTATGCTGCAGTAACAAAACCAGAATTATTCAATACATACCTTTGTATAAGCCCTGCAGTTTGGTGGGATAATGATCTTGTATTTAAGAAATTTGAAGAAATTAAATTTGAGCATCCTGAAAACTTTGTTTTTACACTTGGCAGTAATGAAGTTGACGGATGGGTTCACACATCTACCACCCGCTTACTTAAAAGATTTAAGGATCTTCCAATCCACAATATGACTGTAAAACATATTCCTCTTGAAGGTGTTGGACACTCATGGGGAGTTGCAGCCGCAATGAATCAAGGGATTCAATCTCTATATAGTGGGTTCATCCCACCTGGTGATGTGATTATGAACAATCTTGATGACATTAAAGCTTACTATAAAGAACTTTCCCAAAAATGGGGCTATGAGGTGACACCCCCTGAAAGTGTCTTTAATAATGTAGCCTTTAATCTATGGGGAAATGATGAGAAAGAGCAAGCAACAAGATTACTTCGTATTGCAATTAAATATAATTCAGAAAGTTCCCTTTCACTGTTCTATCTCGGTCGTTTCCTTATTATACAGGAGAATTTATCTGAGGGACTGAAGTTTCTCCAATTGGCTCTTGATGCAGAAATGAGGAAGAGTGTACCCAATGGTATCAATCTTTATACTTTCAAGAAAGCAATTGCCGAAGCAGAAGAAGCAATGGCCAACGAAAGTTGAAAATCATCAATATAGAATTTAAAAATGAATTATTATCCATATAAAACCCAAAATTAAATTAAAAACTTATATCATGAACAAACACAAAACAGTACCGCTATTTTTACTTTTACTAACTCTTCCATTTAATTTAATTTTCAGTCAAAACACTAATTCCGTAGACAAGAAAATATTTGCGTACGGCGGCCAGATACAAGCAGAATTTATTAAGTATACTGCTCAACTGACAGGGGAAAAAAATCCAAGAATTTGCTTTTTGCCAACTGCAGCTAACGATTCGGAACGATATATATCCTATTGGTATGAACTATGTTATAACCTAGAAGTAGAACCTCACGGGATGAGGGTTTGGGTAAATTCAAATCCAAATAATAAATCTTTTGAGGAAATATTACTCTCGATGAATGCTATAATTGTGGGTGGAGGAAACACCTTAAACATGTTAGCAATTTGGGAAGCACAAGGAATAGATACCGTTTTAAAGAAAGCATATGATAAGGGAATTGTTCTTGCAGGCGGCAGTGCAGGTTCTCTATGTTGGTTTACTGGGGGTACTACCGATTCACGGCCAACCGCATTAAGTCTTATTGGTGGATTAGAATTTTTAAATTATAGTCACTGCCCACACTATAATTCCGAAAAGTCCCGCAGACCGTTATATCATGATAATATTTTAAAAGGAATGTTATCAGATGGATATGCTTGTGATGATAAATCAGGAGTTTTATTTGTTAATGGGAAGTATAAAGAAGCCATCTCTCTTGATAGTAAGAATCATTCTTACTTTGTATATAAAAAAAATGATAAAATAATTGAAGAAAAACTAATTTCTAAAATTATTCAGTAATCATTCCTTAAAATCAATTAGAAACAAAAAATATCATTTCAGGATGTTTTAGTTAAATGAAAGGATTAGTAATTCTTGTCCTTTTTTTATTAGCAAAAAGGAGATAAAAACAAAGTCAAATTTTACTAATTTTGCAGCTTAATTTTGCAAACTAAGAAGGATGACCGAAATACCCAGCAAGTACGACCCACAAAACACTGAAGACAAATGGTATAAATCATGGATGGATAAAGGATACTTCCATTCAGAACCTGACGAGCGTGAGCCATATTGCATCGTCATTCCTCCACCAAACGTTACCGGTGTGCTACACATGGGTCATATGCTGAATAATACCATACAGGATGTTTTGGTTAGAAGAGCCCGGATGTTAGGCAAAAATGCCTGCTGGGTTCCCGGAACCGATCACGCTTCTATTGCAACCGAAGCAAAGGTTGTTGCAAAATTAAAGGAAGAAGGAATTGAGAAATCTAAGCTCAGCCGAGATAAGTTTTTAGAACATGCCTGGGAATGGAAAGAAAAACACGGAGGCATTATTCTTGAGCAGTTAAAAAAATTAGGTGCATCCTGCGATTGGGAACGTACTGCTTTTACCATGGACGAATCTTCGCGGCGGTCTCGATCGAGATCCGGTCATCGTGTCGGCGTAGAGGATGACGCGGCCGTCGACGTTGCGCGCCGCGCGCCCGATCGTCTGCACCAGCGAGGTGACCCGGAGCGCAGATAGCCCTCGCCCTTGTCGGCGTCCAGGATGACGACGCGCGCGCATTCCGGGATGTCGAGGCCCTCGCGCAGGAGGTTGATGCCGATGAGCACGTCGAACGCGCCCAGGCGGAGGTCGCGGATGATCTCGATCCGCTCCAGCGTCTCGACGTCGGAATGCATGTAGCGGACGCGGAGCCCCGCCTCGTGCATGTACTCCGTCAGGTCCTCGGCCATGCGCTTGGTCAGCACCGTGATCAGCGAGCGGTAGCCGGCCTGCGCGACCTGGCGGATTTCGCCGACAAGGTCGTCGACCTGCGTGCGGGCCGGGCGGATCTCGACCGGCGGGTCGATCAGGCCGGTGGGGCGGATG
>CALOCL010000005.1:0-12920 GCA_942491855.1 uncultured Bacteroidales bacterium | reverse complement strand
GATGAATAATTATCGGGATTCACTTTATTTTATGCTTCTTAAAATGACGAATAATCCGGACGATGCGGATGATTTGACTATTGAAGCCTTCGGAAAGGCATTTAAGAAACTTGAACAATACACTCCCAATTATGCCTTCAGTACCTGGCTTTTTAAAATTGCCTCCAATAATTGTATCGACTTTATCCGGAAAAAGAAAAAGAATACATTCTCCTTAAATTATAAAGGAGAATTCGATAACAGTCATGAAATGGGCGATCGTATCCCTTCCAATACCCTTGACCCCGAAGAGCATATCATTAAAAAACAAAAGATAGAAATGATGCGCGATGTGGTTGAGAAACTGAAACCCCACTATCGAACCCTTATCGAATTAAGGTATTTTAAGGAATACTCCTACGAAGAAATTTCTAAAGAATTAGATCTGCCGTTGGGGACGGTAAAAGCTCAACTGTTCCGCGCACGTGATTTTCTTTTTAATATCATGAAGAACATACCTGAGAAATTTTAATTTCGAAATGATATTTTGAATGATAAAAAAAGGCCATCATCCCATTGATGGCCTTTAAAGTGACGAATTAATCTCTATTTAACCAAATAAACACTTATTCCGTAATGTTCCTGATCGTGAGGTGCTGACGCATTCCAGTCACGATAAGAGTGAGAGCCATCTGTTTCGAAATAAACTGTGTATTCACCGGCAGGTAAAATAATGGTTCCGTCAAATAATTTATTTTTTGAAGCACCACCTGCACGCTCGGTGTTTCTGTAGGTCATTTCCCAAACAACTTTTCCTGTTTCTCTGCTTTTAATCCAGCCTGTATCATCCATGCCGCCATTACTTCCTTCGCCTATGGCATAAATTCTAACTTTCGATTCCTTGTTTAAAGTGAATGATTGTTTTTCATAAACATTGTCTCTAACCCGCACAATTTCGGCAAGTACGTTTTCATCCCTGAGGGAGTGGGCATCCACTAATTCAAAGTATTCACCATCATTGCCAGCTAAAATGCTTAAACCGTAAAGATCCGGAATAAGTGGTGGCGCAACATTCCAATCTCGGTATGAATGAGAACCATCGGTAACGTAATAGGCAATATAGTTTCCTTCTTCCAATTCAATTTCCTCATTCACCATTCGGTTTTTATCTCCACCTCCGGCGTATTCAGAATTTCTTGATTTAAATTCCCAAACTTTTTCATGGGTATCTGCATTCATAATCCAACCGTAATCGGCCATGTCGTAATTGCCAGATCGTTCACCAATGCTGTAAACCCGAATTTTCATATCCTTTTTTAACCTAAATGCCTGACTCAAATAATCATTATCTCGTGCTTTATTCAGCTTCAAAGCAAATGAATCTGATTCCTCACTCAATTCAACTTTGTTTCGATCTTTTGCATCCGCCCAAATTGAAACGCCCCAAAATTGTGGATCGTATGGTGGTAAAACGTTCCATTTGTCGTAAGAGTGACTTCCATCCGAAATGTAATAAAGCGCGTAATCACCTTGTGGCAAATTAATTTTTTCGGAAACCAATTTGTTTTTTTCACCTCCTCCGGCTTTTTTAAACCTGGTGCCATCAGTCGGCCAAACTTTTTCATAAGTTTTTGAATTCACTATCCATGCAAAATCGAATTGCTCTCTGTCGTATTGCTCACCAATACCACGGACGTTCAATTCAACATCATTTTTAACCGTGAAATGAGTAGTGATAAATTCTTCATCTCCTGCCCGAACGATTGAAACAAGGGATGATTCAGAAAATGCATCAACATTATGGCGCCAATCAATTCTTTCAAAACTCCCATTGCTTGGCCTAATTTTCATCGAAAAATCGTCATATCTTCTCGAGTCGCGGCTTCTCGAATCTCCGTTAAAAATCATGTCTAATAAATCCCCAAAATCTTCAATCCTGAATTTTCTACCATTATCGTGTCTGTCAATTCCGGCCGCATAATAAACTTCGTAATCACCTGCAGGAAGTGTTACTTCTGTTTCGAACGAAAATCTATCAGGATTTCGATACCTGAAAAACCTGTCATTCTCTTCCTTCACTAAATCCCAAACCACCTCGCGGGTTTGTCCATCCAGTATCCATCCATAAAACATTAAATCGTTTCCCATTCTATCGTACATTCCGGCATAGCCTTCAATGTTAATGGTTGTTTCTCTGCTTAACGAAAATCCTTCTACATCGATATGGCCGGGTCTGAGGTATCCGACTTCAATTTCGGTTTCCTGTGCCTGAACAGAACAAGCTATAAGCATAAGACCTGTAAGAACGAACACGGATAAGCTTTTTATTGATTTCATGGATTTTTTTATTATTTATGATTGAGTTTAAGAGTTTGACGATCAAATTCGTCAGTTGTTACCTTCTGTATTTTAAATTTCAGAACAAATCTAGTTTGCAAAAAAGCTTAACGAAAGGATAAATCGGTAAAATCATGTTTTTGTCCTGTAAATTAGGGCGAACCAAACAAATATTTCTTTTTTCAATAGTTATTTTGTAACATAGTTGGATACTTTAACGTCATATATCTTATTAGAAGTAACCAATTAACCAAAATAAAAAGAATAAAAATGAAAAAAGTATTACAATTTAAAATCTTAGTTGTATTTCTGAGTGTGGGTTTGTTTCTGAGTACCCATCAACAATTAAAGGCCTGTTCAACTTTTATGCTGCACAAAGGCGGTAAATTAATTTTTGGATATAATTTGAATGAGGGTGATCTTGCTATACCCGGGATATTGTTTGTGAACAAACGAGGTGTTTTTAAAATGGGGCGAAGTTTGAACGAAATGATGTTTAAGGAGGTAAAGAAGCCTTCAAAGCTTAGCTGGATTTCGCAATATGGTTCTGTTACCTTTAATGTTTTTGGAAGAGATCTTCCCAATGGAGGTATGAATGAAGCTGGATTCTTTATTGAAGAAATGAACGGAGATACGGAGTATCCTCAAGGAGATTCTCTACAAAAGTTGAGTCAGATGAGTTGGATTCAGTATCTGCTGGATAATTGTGCGACCATTGATGAGGCTTTTGAGTTAACAAAGAACATTGAAATTGACGGCTGGAATTGGCATTATTTTCTAGGTGATGCCAGTGGTGATTGTGCAAGTTTGACTTTTGTGAAAGGGAAAATGAAAATCAATAGGGGTAAAAACATGCCGATTAAGGGTTTGTTTAATACTCCTTATGATCGTGAAATGGAGATCGCAAAATACTTTAAAAATTTTGGTGGTTTATACGAGGTAGAAATGGATAATCCTAATGTTCCTCGTTTTGTTAAAGCAAAGCAATTAATTCAGAATTTTGATCCTGCTCAGAATATAGTTGATTATGGGTTTTATATTTTGGATAAGATTCAGGTAAATGACAAACCTGAATGGTCCATTGTTTTTGATCCGATCAAAAAGCAAATCTTTTTCCGAACCCGGCTTAATCCAGAAATCAAAGAATTATCTTTTAATGATCTTGACTTTTCATCAAAATCAGAACTCTGCTTAATTCAAAATATAGATGTTGAACAAGGTGGGAATATCAAAGAATTGTTGCATCCTTACACTGAAAAGGAGATGAAGGGTTTTTTGGTTTCTTTTGTAAGCTTGATTGGAGATGGTTTTTTCAGAGTGGGTGGATTGGAGCCGATAAAGTCTATTGAAAACTTAACAAATAACTGGGAGCGAGCTGAAGATCCAAGAAATCAATTTTTTAAAGGACGATGGGTAACCAAGCCTAAAAAAGTTGGAGATAAAACAATGGTTCTAAATTTAGAGTCCAATAAAAATGCAGTTTCTGGCGAAGTGACTACAAAAAATGGTAGTGTTTGTAGAATTGATCACCTTTTTGTGATTGATAAAAAAATCACCTTGACTTTTTTAACCAAATCCGGCCGGTTGTTGGAGTTGAAAGGAGAGTTTGTTGGTGATAAATTAGAAGCAAAGGTTTATGGGATCGAGAGTTATTTGGGCAAGTACGTTTTTTATCGGGAAGCTAATTAATTTTAAGAATTCATCTATAGGAAATTTGAGGTTGGTGCCTGTCAACGCTGAGACACCAACCTTTTTTTTATAAAATTCCGAAGCTTAAAGCCCTTTCCTTCGAGGTTCTCCCTGAAATTCAGCAGGCCGGTTTTTGCGTTCTGATTTTTTACCCGAATCAAAGGAATACTTGAGCTTAAAACAGATAGGGAAGTTCGACATTTGTACCCATTCACTCATTTGTTCTCCAATTAAAATGGAACTACCTTTGTAAGAAGTGCTTAAAAAGTTTCTCTTGAATGGAATGGCGCAGGTAAAACCCATTTTTAATTTTTCTGAAATGGTTTTGTCGATCCCAAAAATATAAAGCGCATCTTCGTAGAAACTCCGATCTATAAGAATTCTTGATTTGTTGTACTGCAGGTTTGCAGAAATACTGAATTCATGTTTTAGCAGTACAGCCAATGAAAAGCCGGTTTCAAAAGCATATTCCTTTTTTTTCGTGATCCCACTCTGTATTGCCATTTCATTTGGTTCGGTTCGTACCTGCGAGAGTTTGAGGTATGGGTTAAAGTTTAGGTTTTTATGCGGTTTGAGGCTTCCGAGTAGTTTAATTCCAAACATGGACAGTTTGCCCATGTTTTGAGTACGAACTTGAAATACTCCATCCTCACTGAGGCTCGTCAAATTGCCAATATTGTTTTCAAAGTAGGCATAAAAAGTTTCAATCGAAATATAATTGTTGTTAAACAGACTGCTGTAATTAATTGCAATTTCCTGACTCAAACCCGGGGTCAGTTCAGCATTTCCCTGGTAAGTCGTATACGGATCCACAGGTTTTTGTTTGGGATCTAGTTGGTAGGAGTAAGGCCATTGAAGAAGTTTAAAATAGCTCAGTTTTAAATAGTTGTTTTTTGAAAGTTCAAAATTGATTTTAAAATTGGGTAATAGATGTAATTTTTTAATTTTCAGTTCATCCGATAAACCAAAGTTGTTGTGCTCCAACCTTAATCCGGCATCAATTTGAACACGGCTACCCGTGTATTCCAGGCTTGAGTAAACGGCAGCCATTTCTTTCTGGTAATTGTAAGATGTTTGATCTATATCTTTTGTGCTCTGAAAATTGAAATGCAATCCAGATTCTAATTTAACTTCAGGGCTAAAACGAAAACTTGATTTTAACCGACCTATAAAAATATTTTGGCGTGGCTTTAAACTGCTTATAAAGCTGCTGTCAGAATAAATATCCTGAAGAACCATGGCATTTGTCGCTTTCAAATTGTAATAGTTGAGGTCGAGGCTGATCGTGTTTTCCGGTTTTTCAAATTGGTGATTGTAAAAAACAGAAGCGAATAAAGATCGGTTTTCATTTTGATCATCCCTGCTTAAATCCCAACTATCAACAAGCTGATTGCTTTTTATTACATCAATGCTTTGGGTTCCGTCGTTTTCGTACGAATAAAAATTCAGGTATCCATAAACGCTTAATTGATTTCGGGAATTAATTTGGTAATCGGCACCCAAATTCATTTTGTGATACCAGTTTTTTTGTAGCATGATTTGGGTCTTTTGTAATTCAAATCGGTAGCCATCAGTTAGGTCTTTTCTTAAACTCTCCGATTTTTTATCAAAAGAGCTAAATTCACCAGTGTAAGAGGAATAAATGGTTAGCTTATTAATGGCAATATTCAGGCTGGCACTTGGAAAGGAGTACACCTCATTTTTGTTGGTAGGAATTTCGGCATAAAGATGGCCGCTCACACCATTTATTTTTTTCTTTTTTAGCACGACATTCATCATTCCTGTAACTTCCGAGCCATAGGCAGATCCGGGTTTGTAGCTTACCTCAATCCTGTCAATTTTGTCCGAATCGAGTATTCGTAAATAATTGGGTTCTCTTACAATTCCATCAACCTGAATGATGATATCTTTGCTCCCTTCTATGATGATATTTTGAAGTAAATCTACTTGGATGCCCGGCACAAATTGAATCAAGTCCAGAACACTACTTGAGGCCTTTTGCATTTTGCTGTTGATAAAATAACTTGTTTTACCAATTTGTTCCTTGGCTTTAATCCGTTCAGCAATTATTTCTGCCTCTGATAATTCAATGGCCATCTTACTTAGTGTAATTTGTCCCATATCCAAATCGTTACCGGATTCAATAATTAAGCTTTGAGATTTTTTTTGATAGCCAATAAAGCTGGCGGTTAACAGGTAGTTCCCAGGCTCCTTGATGGAAATGGAAAACTTCCCGTTTTCATCGGTGATACTTCCGGCAACCAGCATAGTGTCTTTAATTTGAAATAATCCAATGGTTGCATAACTGATTGGGATATTGGTTTCGTCGAATAAGGTGCCAATGATTCTTATTTCATGAATTTGTGACTGGACGCCAATCTGCAAAAAAATTAAGAGTGTCAAGATTGAAATGGAATTTGATTTCATAAGTTGTGGTTTTGCGTTATTTATTTTTGTAACTGATGCAAAATGAAGAATTGGAAAAATGAAATTCAAATTGTTGGGATAGATCGATGGTAATTGTCACCGATGGCAAAAGGGAATTTAATTTTTGTGATGGGAAACAAAAAATTGTGACGAATGCCAATCAATAAAACTGAGCTTATTGCTCAAAAATGCGGTCAAATGTTTTCGTGTTTTGTCTTGAAACTGGGATTTTTTTATGTGAGTTTTTAAGGCTAAGTTGATACCCGAGCGCATTTCCGGTTTTTTTACTTACCTGGTTGATGTTTGCAATGAAGGCTCTGTGAGTTCTGACAAATTTAGGGTACTCAGAAAACTGTTTTTCGATATTGCTAATCGAATTTCGTATGGTGACTTTGTGGTTTTTACCCTCTTTGTAAAGATGAAATATCACATAATTTGCATCTGATTCGGCGAATAAGAATTCATCTTCGTAAAAACTGAGTGATTCCTTTTTTAAAGAAGAGTTGATGGTAATAAGCTTGCCTTTGTCAACAACATTTTCATGCGATCCAAGATGTTTGGATTTTGGTTTTTGATATTGGAGATAAGTAAGGAAACTGGAAAATCCAAACGGGAATATTTCTATCAAAAAAACACGCAAGGCAGAATCAAAAAAAATTGAAAAATTCCATCGGTTTATTCCTGAAGGATTGTCCATAAAAAATCCACAGAAGTAAACCCCAATACCCATCAGTTGTATGACTAGATAAGTGGCAAGAATTTCCTTTAGTAGGGTCCATTTTTTTTCATCCTTAAAATAGCTTAATTTTTTTATAAAACGGATCATGAGATATGCAAAAATGGAGGCGATGGTCAGGTAAATAGCCATGCTTGACCCATAATCAAAACCTGGAGATGCATGCGTTCTTAAAGGGCGATAAATGATTGCAAACCCGAATCCGAACAAAAACAAAATGATTGCACCAGCCAGGGGTTTCCGAACAAGGTAGTTTTGAGGGAAATAATCTCCTAGGCTGATTTTTTTCATTGCATATCAGTTATTTGTTTTAACTAAATGGATTCAAATTCTGTAAAAATAAATTATTTAAGCATAACTGAACTGTTTAAGACAAATTAAAGTATTTAAAAAGATATCAATCATGCTCAGAAACTGAAATACTGAACTGATAAATTTCTTAACAATTCACCTCTTATTAATTAGCTATTCTCCTCCCTTTTTCATTAATTTGAGGTGCTGAAAATTTGCCGAATATGAAATTGAATTGGACTCCACCTGATCATTGGCTATGCATTGAATCCATTGATGCACATACTGCCGGTGAGCCATTGAGAATCTTCACCAAGGGACTCCCGGAAATTAAAGGAAATTCGGTTTTAGAAAGAAGAAGGTATTTTAAAGAGAATTTTGATCACCTGCGAACCTCAACCATGTTCGAACCTCGTGGGCATGCCGACATGTATGGTGCAATTTTAATTCCGGCCAATACTCCGGATGGTGATTTTGGCGTATTTTTTATTCACAACGAAGGTTACAGTACCATGTGTGGCCATGCCATTATTGCGCTTTCAAAAATCCTGCCCGAAACCGGGATGATTAAAAAAGAAGGAGATAAATTTGAATTGAAAATTGATGCTCCTGCCGGCCGTATTATCTCAACCGTAAAGCGAAAAAATGGAAAAGTAGAGTCAGTTTCATTTCGCAATGTACCTTCCTTTGTGTATTTAAGTAATCAGGAAATACAGGTTGAAGGAATCGGAAAAGTAAAATTTGACATTGCTTATGGTGGCGCTTTTTATGCTTTTGTTGATGCGGATGAAATTGGGCTTGGTTTACAGATCGCCGATTACAATCAAATCATCGATTGGGGAAAGCGCATCAAGAACGCCGTGATGCAAAATTTTGAGGTTAAACATCCTTATGAAGATGACTTGAGCTTTTTGTACGGAACCATTTTTACGGGTAAAGCAAACTATCCACAAAATCACAGTCGTAATGTTTGCGTTTTTGCCGAAGGAGAAGTAGATCGTTCACCAACCGGGACCGGTGTAAGTGCCAGAGCTGCCATTCATTATTTCAAAAAGGAAATTGAGTTAAACCAGAACATCCGGATTGAAAGCATCCTCGACACTTGTTTCGATGTAAAGGTTGTTGAAGAACTGATGTTTGAAAACCATGCAGCGATTACCCCGGAAGTAAGCGGAAATGCTAACATCACCGGGCAGCATAAATTTTATTTCGATCCCGACGACCCATTAATTAAAGGATTTGTTTTTAGATAATTATAACAACAGATTAGCATGAGAAAAATATTTAGCCTAGGCCTGTTCTTTGTTTTTGCCAGCCAATTGGTTATTGCACAAAACTCCGATTTAATGAATTTTTTGCAAACCATTCCCGGATTAACAATCGCCCCAAAAGAGAAAGGTAAAATTTTTAATGAGTTTTATCACCTGGAAATTACCCAACCTCTCGATCATAAAAATCCGGACAGTGAAACTTTTAAACAAAGGGTTTTCTTATCCCTAAATGAAAAAACAAAACCGGTCGTTTTTGTTACCGAAGGCTATAACGCCCATCGGGCAACACGAGCAAATTACATCGAAGAGATTACCCGGATTTTAGATGCCAATCAAATTTTTGTCGAGCATCGGTATTTTGGAACTTCATTTCCAGACAGCACCAATTACGACTACTTAACCATTGAGCAGGCAGCCAATGATCATCACCGCATCGTGGAATTTTTAAAACCTTATTTTACTGGTAAATGGGTAAATACCGGAATTAGTAAAGGAGGCCAAACCACCTTGTATCATCGTTATTTTTTTCCGAATGATGTAGATGCATCGGTCCCTTATGTTGGACCACTCATGTTTGCTAAAGCCGATCCTCGCTTTGATTATTATTTTGATACGGTTGGAACCGCCGAATGCCGTGAGGCCATCCACGATTTTCAAGTTGTTCTGTTAAAGAATAAAGAGGAATTGCTACCCAAGTTTATCGAAGGAAATAAAAAAGAAAATTACACTTACCGCCCGGGTTACGAATTTGGGTTTGAATACATGGTACTGGAATATCCCTTCGCCTTTTGGCAGTGGGGAGCCGATTGTAATTCAATTCCGGATGAAGGTGTCGGTGTAGATTCGATTTACCGGCATTTTGAAAAGGTTGTGGGCTATGGGTATTTGACAGAACCAAAAAACAGAGAAGGATACACTTTTATGGTTCAGGCCATGCGCGATTTTGGATACTACGGTTATGATGTTAGCGAATTTGAAGGCCTGTTGGATGTAGTAAAAGAACACAACTATGATTTTGTTTTACCCGAAAATTATGAAATTACCTACCATCCCGAATTAATGCAGAAGGTAAATGAATATCTGCAAAAGGAAGGAGATAATTTTCTTTACATCTACGGTGGTTTTGACCCCTATGCCTCGCAGCAGGTTGTTTTAACGGGTGAATGTAATGCTGTAAAATATGTACTGCCTGGTGGATCTCATTCAACACGAATCAGGCATTTTCCAAAAGAGATTAGACAAGAAATGTTTAGAAAGCTGGAGGAATGGCTTGATATAGAGATCACTTATGAGTTCCCTGAAAAAAAATAAAACAATGTATCAAATGAATTTAATTCATAAGTACGAGAAAATACCGACTACTATTTTTGAAAATGCCAATCAGGCATCGATTAGTGTGGCCCGAGAAATTGTAGAGCTGATTCTTGAAAAGCAAAAGAGAGGTGAAAATGCAGTTCTGGGACTTGCAACAGGTTCAACTCCCATTGGCATCTACAATGAATTAGTCAGGCTGCATCAGCAAGAAGGAATCAGCTTTCGAAATGTAATTACTTTTAATTTGGATGAGTATTATCCGATGGATCCGAATGCTTTACAAAGCTATGTTCATTTTATGAATGAATATCTTTTCGACCACATCGATATCAATCCTGAAAATGTAAATATCCCGGATGGATCAATCCGGGAGGACGAGGTTTACGAGTACTGTCAGAATTACGAAAATAAGATTGATGAATGTGGTGGAATCGACATCCAGCTTTTAGGAATTGGTAGAACCGGGCATATTGGTTTTAATGAACCAGGTTCTTCCATCAATTCATTAACCCGAAGAATTACCCTTGATCATCTCACTTTAACAGATGCTGCTTCCGATTTTTACGGCGAACAGTACGTCCCGAAAACCGCCATAACCATGGGGGTTGGAAGTATCATGAAAGCCAAGAAAATTATTTTATTGGCATGGGGAGAAGCAAAATCGGAAATCATAGCAAAGGCTGTAGAGGGCGAAATTACGAATTTGATTCCTGCTACCTTTCTTCAAAACCATGCGAACGCCCAAATTATTTTGGATGCAGCGGCTTCTGCCGAATTATCCCGAATTAAAACGCCCTGGTTGGTTGGCCCATGCGAATGGTCCAATAGTCAAACTCGAAAGTCAGTGGTTTGGTTATGTCAGATGGTAAATAAACCAATTTTGAAACTCACCGATAGAGATTATAACGACAATGGTATGGGCGAGCTGGTTACTCACTATGGACCGGCTTACAATATCAACATCAAAGTTTTTAATGATTTACAGCATACTATTAGCGGATGGCCGGGTGGAAAACCCAATGCCGATGATTCCAATCGGCCGGAAAGAGCCAAGCCGTACCCAAAAAGAGTCCTGGTTTTTAGTCCTCATCCTGATGACGATGTCATTTCGATGGGCGGTACTTTATCCAGACTTGTTGAGCAAGGCCATGAAGTGCATGTTGCCTATCAAACCTCCGGTTCGATTGCCGTTTTCGACGACGACGCCATCCGGTATCTTGATTTTGTGAGAGATTATGACAAAATATTTGGAGTTAAGGAAAGCAAATCGGAAGAAATTTATAAAAGTGCTGCTAATTTTTTGATGAACAAGGCACCCGGCCAGGTCGATTCCAGAGAAATTCAAGATGTAAAAGCCTCAATCCGAAGAGGCGAAGCTCGTTCAGCTTGCAGGTACACAAAAATTCCGGATGAAAATATTCATTTTTTGGATATGCCTTTTTATGAAACGGGAAAAGTGAAGAAAGAACCCTTAGGTGAGGAAGACATTCGATTAACAATGGATATCATCACGAAAATTAAACCACATCAAATTTACGCAGCAGGTGACTTATCCGATCCTCACGGAACACATCGGGTTTGCATGGATGCGATTACTGAAGCCCTCAATCAATTGAAAAATGAAACCTGGATGAATGATTGTTATGTGTGGCTTTATCGTGGTGCTTGGCAGGAGTGGGATCTGGATCGGGTGGATATGGCAGTGCCTTTAAGCCCTGATGAAGTAGTGATTAAAAGAAGAGCCATTTTTAAGCATCAATCTCAAAAAGACCGACCTCTTTACCCAGGTCATGATACACGTGAGTTTTGGAAGCGTGCCGAAGACAGAAATCATGCAACAGCCGAATTGTATGACAAGTTAGGGATGGCAGAATACCAGGCCATCGAAGTTTTTGCTAGATATCAAATTAAATAAATAACAAACCTAAAAACAGCTTATGACCAGCATCGAACAGAATAAAAATTCATACGTTTTATCCATTACCATCATTGGAGCCCTGTTTTTCATTTTTGGATTTGTAACATGGCTGAATGCAACTTTAATTCCGTACTTAAAAATCGCTTGTGAGTTAAGTTCAGATGCCGAAGCCTACCTGGTAACATCCGCTTTTTATATTTCCTATTTCGTGATGGCCTTGCCTTCTTCCTGGGTTTTGAAAAAAATTGGATTTAAAAATGGAATGTCTCTTGGTTTATTCGTTATGGCCATCGGATCTTTGGTGTTTATTCCTGCAGCCTTATCGCGAACTTATGGCTTGTTTTTAACCGGACTTTTTATTCAAGGTACGGGATTGTCTATCCTTCAAACTGCAGCTAATCCTTACGTTACCATTTTAGGCCCCATCGAGAGCGCGGCTAAACGTATCAGCATTATGGGCATTGCAAATAAAGTTGCTGGAATTCTGAGCCCCTTAATTCTAGGAGTGATTGTTTTAGATGGAATTGATGGTTTGGTTGAAAACTTGACGGTGATGACTGCAGCGGAAAGAGCCGTTGAATTGGATATGCTTGCCGAAAAAGTAATTCTTCCTTATATCGTGATGGCCATCATTTTAGTGGTGCTTTCGATTGCCCTAAAATTTATTGCCCTGCCTGATATTAAAGAAGAGGAAGAACAAAGTAACGACAGTAAATCGAATGACAGTATTTTCAGATACACTTATCTCTGGCTGGGGGTGTTAGCCTTGTTTTTGTATGTTGGTGCAGAAGTGATAGCTGTAGATACCCTCATTGGTTACGGCGCATTTCTTGGATTTGGTTTTTCTACTGCAAAATTCTTTGCTTCCTTTACCTTAGGAGGCATGGTATTGGGCTATATCCTGGGAATTGCTTTAATCCCTAAGTATTTAAAACAGGAAAACGCATTAAAATATTCG
>CALOCL010000004.1:0-9176 GCA_942491855.1 uncultured Bacteroidales bacterium | reverse complement strand
ACACCAGAACAAGAAATATCAGTTCTAGGCGACCTACAAGCTCCTTCGAATTCCAATTGGAAAACGGTAAAGGATGTTGAAATAACAATAAGCGGATCGACAGATGGAATAGTTAACGCAATTTCTACCAGAAGGATTGTTTATCAAAAAGCCTTTCTATCATCCTCCCAGATTTACGTAATGAAGCTAATGGTGCCAACTTACGAAACTTTAATCCAACTTAAAAAGGATAGCAGAAGTGAAATCATAAGTCTCAGTTCAGATAAAGTTACTTATTCATTTAACTAACAAACAATATTAAGGATCATGAATATACACAATTTCAAATATAACTCCGTGAAAATTAAGTGTCCTAACCTGTTCAGATTACTATTAACAGGTTTGATCAAATTTTCACTCAGTTCTATCACCATCGCATAATCATTTGTACTGGATGTGCAATACAACGAAATGAGTTTTACCAATGCAAAAAAACAATGTACCTGATGTAGCTGAAAATGTAGCTGTTGAGGATATTCTATCTACTTCACTCGATTTAGTTGATACAAATCCGTCTGTTGGAAGCTGGAACAGCCCTAACTGGACAATTGGAAATCTTGCAAATGGCGTAACTAAAACATTAACCATCACTGTTAAGGTGAAATACAATGCTTCCGGAAGCATTGTAAATACAGCTACTGTTGCAAGTACAACCACTGATCCTGAAAGTGAAAATAATAGTGCAACTAAAGTAGTGGTTATTGAAACAATACAATTAAGTGCTGATCTGGAAATTACCAAAACAGCCTCAAAAAATCCGGTTCAACTAGGCGAATCATTTACTTATGTGATCACGGTAAAAAACAACGGATCTGATGACGCTACCAATGTAAAAGTGCAGAATGTATTACCACTTCATTGAACTTGATTGATGCAAATCCTTCAGTTGGAAATTGGAATGCACCAGACTGGACCATTGGAAATTTAGCAAGTGTTGCTGTAAACTTACCCTTCATCGGACAAAACTAATATAGACATTTCTCGGTTATTTTGTTTGTTTTTCACAGGAATTTAACTTCCTGTGAAAAGTTTTCTGCATACTTTTTTGGACTCATTTTGTTTAATAAACTATGTGGATGATTGGTATTGTAATCCTCCATCCACTGTTCAGTTAGTATTTTTAATTGGCTGATATTATCAAAAAGATAGGCATCCAGTATATCTTCCCTAAACAGTCTGTTGAATCGCTCTATGTAAGCATTTTGAACTGGTTTTCCCGGTTGGATATACTTAATCTCGATTCCCTGAAACTTGCACCAATTAGTAAATACCTTGGATATAAATTCCGGTCCGTTATCTGCCCTGATACTTTTAGGCTTCCCTCTGAAAAATATTACTTCTTTCATGACACGGATCAGTTGTTCTACCGGGAATGAAAAGCCTGGCTCAACGGCAAGGGCTTCTCGGTTGTAATCATCAATAATATTCAAAATGCGGATTCTTCTTCCATAAGATAATGCATCACTCATAAAATCAACAGACCATGTTTGATTGAGTGTAGTAGTTACTAATAGTGGTTCTTTTACCCTTGAAGGTAAGCGCCGTTTTCGTTTTCTACGGATATTTAATCCCATATTTCTATAAACCCTTAAAACACGCTTCCTGTTCCATTTTAAGCCTTCATTGCGTATGCGGTTATAATATTCATCAAAACCTCGTGTAGGTAGTTTATCTGCCATCTCATTGAGCTTATCAATGATTAAGCTATCATCTTTTTTGTTTTGATAATACCACATGGATCGATGTAAATCAACCACCAAGCACGCCCTGTTTACACTTATTTGATATTCTTCTTGCAAATAGCTTACCCGTTCTTTCTTCTCACAGGGCTTTAGAACTTTTTTCCAAGTACGTCTTTTAACATCTCGTGGTCAAGACTAAGATCTGCATACATGCGTTTTAAGCGCCTGTTCTCTTCCTTCAGTTCCTTGAACTTTTTTAATTGATGGCTATCCATCCCGGAATACTTTTTCTTCCAGTTATAGAAGGTAGCTTTTGATATGCCATATTCACGACATAAATCTTTTACTTCTCTGCCAGCTTCATACTCCTTCAGTATCTTGATAATCTGGCTCTCACTAAATTTAATTCTTTTCTTAATGACAATTTAAAGTTAAACATTTTGTCTAATTCTAAACTGTCCGGTTTTTAGGGAAGGCTACATTGCGACGAAAACATTAAGTATGAATGTTTCAGTAAAATCTAGTGCATCAGGAAACATCATAAATACGGCATCAGTCACAAGCACGACTAATGATCCAGATGCCAATAATAATTCATCAACCAAAACAATTGGCATTGAAAATCCTTATGACATCATTAATCATTTTCCAGCTTCCGGTTATGGAACACCTGCTTTCGAAGACTTATGGCCAAGTAAAGGTGATTATGACTTCAATGATTTAGTACTTGATTATCATTTCGAAATTATTACAAACACCAATAATAAAGTTGATAGGGTAAAAGGTACTTTCATCATTAAAGCATTTGGAGCAGCTCTTTAGAATGGTTTTGGATTCCAGTTATCCGGCAATATCCTTTCAGATGACCTATACGTAACAGGATACAGCTTGACTGAAAACATCATCACTTTAAAGAATAATGGAACTGAAAACGGGCAATCAAAACCAACCATTATCGTTTACGATAATGCGTTCAATCAGATGCCACATCCTAGAATTGGAATTGGGGTGAATACTGATCCTGCTGCACCTTATATTACGCCTGACACATTACACATTACTATTGATTTCCCTGCCAATAAATATAGTTACAATGATCTTGATATTTCAAACTTTAATCCATTCCTCATTGTTAATCTAGACAGAGGCATTGAAGTTCATCTACCAGATTATCCGCCAACTGATTTAGCAGACAGAAGTCATTTTAAAACTTTTGCCGACAATACAAACCCTTCTGCAGGAATTTATTACAAAACTGAAAACAATTTACCATGGGCCATTCATATTTACTAAAACTTTGCCTATCCAAGTGAGAAAAAAGACATCACATGGTCGCATTTAAAGTTTGCAGAATGGGCTAAGTCTGGAGGTGTAAACTACCCCGATTGGTATCAAAATAAAGCTGGTTATCGAAACGCAAGCAATATTTACCAGCAACCTTTCTAGTGTGACTTTTGGTTAATAAATGAAAAACGCTGTCTTTCTCAAGGACAGCGTTTTTTTTATTGATTTAAACAATTACCTTTCTTCATTCTGAACCGGCTCAATGTATGGTTTACGAGGCAGTTTTGATTCCCGCATTGCGGCATGATAAACAAAAGAAGCAATAACAATTGCATTATGTTTCAAATCTCCCATAATTAACCTTTCATAAGTATCCATATTCGTGTGGTATCCCCTTCCGTATTCAATGTCGTCTTGAATAAATTGAAAGGCAGGCAAACCCAAAGGATCAAAAGCTTGATGATCGGTTCCACCTGTATTTTTTATGGAGATGGTTTTCATACCCATTGGATGAAAAGGTTCCATCCATTCTTCGAAAATGGGTCGAACCATTTCATTTTCCTGCAAATAAATCCCTCTAAATTTACCTGTTCCGTTATCCATATTGAAATAGACTGAGAAATTGTCATATCCTGGCTTAAGCTTATTATTTTTAGGGTTGCGGATATATTTTTCGACATATCCTCTTGAACCATGTAAGCCCTGCTCCTCTCCTCCCCAAAGTGCTATTCTGATAGTCCGTTTTGGTTTTATATCCAGCTCCTTGAGAATACGCATCGCCTCCATCATAACGATACAACCAGAAGCATTATCAGCCGCTCCGGTACCTCCATGCCAAGAATCCAGATGTCCTCCTATCAACACAATTTCATCTTTTAATTCAGGATCAACTCCTTTTATTTCACCCATCACATTAGTTACCTGCGGACTTTCTGTAAATTCATTTTTTATATCAACTTCCAGGTTAACAGCAACATTATGTTGCAATAAACGCACAATTCGCCCATGTGCTTCTACTGGCAAATTCACTTGCGGGATTGGTTGAGGATCACCGCTTTTATAACTGGCACCCGACGAACGAGGAACATTAAACTGACCCGATCCATTTAAAATAACCGCAGCTCCTTCGGTTTGCAAAAATGCTGCCACTTTTCGTCTAAGGTTTCTCATTTTTATGTAATCGGCCATATTAAAATTGCCCCTTCTTCTTCGAGTTGCCGTACTTTCTTCCTGAATCTTCAACAAGTCCTCATCCGTATATCTTGAAGCGAAAGGTTCAAAATCGACCTCATACGTAGCGGTAACAGGCATAACAATTATTTTTCCTTGCAATTGACCTTCATACTTCTCTAAATCCTTTTCATCTTTTACATCCACTAATGTCGCTTCACCTCTTATTTCACCATTTGTGCTACCCGTCCATGCAATGGGTGTAGCCGAAAAATTTGAATAGTAAGGGGTTGTCATCGCTACATAGGTTCTTTTATTATCCCATCCACCTCTATCAAAGGGCCTAATGTTTTCAATTACTACATTTTCAAGACCTAAGTCAAGCATCTTACTTTTGACCCACTCATTTGATTTTAGTTTAGCTTGAGAGGCTGTTAATCTGGGGCCAACAAAATCTGTCATCCAAAACGATAATTCCTCAATTTTCGAATTGGCTTTACCTTCTTTCTTAATTTTATAAACGATGTCGAGGTTGACCTCCCCTGTTTGTGACCTTAAAGAAACATGAACAAAAAGGAAGCATAGGACGAATAGAAGTAGATTTTTAATTTTCATTTTTTAGGGATTTTAGGTTAAAATAAAAATGAGTAATTATTAATTTTCCAAATCTAAGTATTTATAGATGGGCACTTCTTTCCTTTAGTAAAGTTTTATATAAATCTTGATTATTTAGCGACCAATATCACCAATTACAATATCAGAAGGCATAAGTTTTCATTAATTATTATATTTTTTTTGATTTATCCAATTTTAAAATTATTTTTATGCCCTAATCAAAAACTGAACCATGAAAAAAGTTATTATTCTGACTTTCATCCTATTAAGCTTTCAAGTTTTTCCTTTGAATTATAATATCGAGTTTAATACGATAACAACAAGCAATCAAGAACTTGATGTTGACGAAGTTGGCAAACTAATTAAGGATAAAACCAATTCTTTAAAAAAAATAATAAACAAAAAGATACAAAGAGGGCTTTACAGAGTAGCCGAGGATTTATTAGTTGATGTTGTCAAAACGGCAAGTGGAGTTTACTACGAAAAAATGGGCAAAGATGTTGTTAATGAACTTTATAAGAATTTATCTGAAGACCAGGTGGATGTTTTGAACTTTTTCTTACTATCCAGGGTTGCTAGTGAATTGGACAGGAAAAATTTTCTAGCCGAAGAAGATTCTTTAAGATTAGAATTATATCGAGACAGAAGGGATAAGCTTTATAAATCCCTGCTCAATATTATGGATAAAATTGCTAATGTTTCTGATTCTGTTATTAAAAGTATAAAATAGCCATAGAACAAAGAGAAAAGCATAAAAAGAAAAAATCTTAAGTAAGCATTCAAAATCAATTGCTCTTTTGTCTTCCTGCACATACGATCAGGTGGGGATACAAAAGAGCAAAAAAATTAAAACTATTCTAAATCACCACCAACTTATTCTTAATTGCATACGACATCATGGCAATGGTGTTTTTGCAGCCTGTTTTTGAAAGTAGATTTGATTTGTGCCCTACAATGGTGCGTTCGCTAACAAATAAAATATCGGCAATTTCCTGATTGCTTAAACCCTCGCAAACCAATTGCAAAATCTCCTTCTCGCGGCGGGTAAGTTTGATGTTGTCGGTTTTTGGTTTATCTGTTTTGGTAACCTGTTTGGTAAAAAAATCGAATAGTTCTTCTGAATAGTAGTTACCTCCATTCAGTACTGTCTGTATGGCTTTATCCAGGGTTTCCTTGTTGATGTTTTTAATCAGAAATCCACTTACCCCTGCATCAATCATGCTTTGGATATACTCATCCTCGTTGAACATAGTGAGGGCAATAACTTTTAAATCAGGTTTAATTTTTAAGGCATTAATGGTTGCATCAATCCCATTCATCACAGGCATTTCAATGTCCATTAATACAATGTCAGGTTCATGATCTTTTAACAAATCTAAGAAATCAGAACCATTTGAAGCTTCAGCAATAACGCGGGTATATTTTAATTTACCCAGCACCATTTTTAATCCATTGCGAAAAATTTCATGATCGTCAACAACCAAAATTTTAACTGTGTCTGCCATAAGCTTTTACTTTACAAATCTATATTCACTTTTATTTCAAAACCGTTATCCGGGAAGGTAATAAAATTATAATCGCCATTAATCGATTTGATCCGGCTGATGATATTTTTTAATCCCATTCCTAAATGCTCTGTGTTCATGATTTTATTGATATCGAAGCCAATACCATCATCTTTAAAGTTCAATAAAATTTTATTGTCACTTTTTTCCAATTCGATGTTGATCTTTTTTGCTTTAGCGTGTTTCAAGGTATTAGTGATGAGCTCAGTGACTACTCTGAATAAAATCAATTCAAGATTCTGATCTACACGTCCTCCGAAATTTGATGCTGATAATTTGATATTAATGGTATTGGTTTTATTAACTTTTTCGCAAAACGATTCCAAAGCTTTTATCAAACCATATTTATGGATCACACGCGGCATCAGGTTATTTGAAATGGTTCGTATGGAGGTTATTGACTCATCCAGAATTTCATTGGAAATTTTTACAAATTCCTTTCGCTCTTCTTCAGCCAGTGTAGATGATTTAAGCTCGTTGATGTATAATTTAATGGTTGACAAAAGAGGGCCCACACTATCGTGCATATCTTTTGCAAAACGTTCGCGTTCACGTTCCTCGGTCCGGATTACCGTACTCAAAATTTCCCTTTCGGTTTCTTTTCTTAAACCCACATTTCTCACTACACTTAAAATGAGTTTTTCGTTGTTATATTCAACAACCCTGGCTGTAATTTCTACCGGAATTACTTTTCCATCCTTGGCTACGTTCTCCGACTCAAAAGTGAGTATGCCTTGTTCATAAATTCTCTTCCTGTTCTCTGATACATTGCGGGCAAAGCGATCAGTTTTGATGTCACTCATTTTCATTCCCAGAAGTTCTTCCCGCGTATATCCTAGCGAACTACAACTTGCCTGGTTAACTTCCACAATATTTTCTTCAATATCAGTAACAAAAATATCATCGGCCGTGCTGTTAAACAATTTCTGGAAGCGATCTTCAGATTGCTTTAAGGCTTCTTTGGCAGTAAGTAAATTCCTTTTTGAAACATCCAGTTGTACAAAGTATTTATGAATTCTGTCAGCAGTTAAAAAGTATAAAAAGCTTAATAAAATGATGATAGTGATAAGCGCAATTAGGGTTGAATTTAAAATGGTATTTCTGATAAAAACCCGATTTTCTTTTTCCGTCTCTACACTGGCCAGGATATAAAATTCGAATTCAGGATAGTAAGTAAAAGCAGCAGTTTTTTCTTTGCCCTGAAATCGATAATGCAGGATATCCTGGTTTCCTTCAGTAATCCGATTAAACAAATCAGTGCCTTTCCAATTTTCTCCTTCAATGGTCGGATGAATTAAAATTTGTCCATCTTTATCAAAAACTGCTGTGTAACCCGATTCTCCAATTTTTAGGCTGTACAAAATTTCGCGTAGTTTTTGCAGGTCTTTTTCCTTGTTACCAACATACAAAATCCCTGCAATTTTCTGCTCAATAAAAATCGGTTCATAAGCAGTAATGTACCAGTCGTTAACCACGTAGGCCCTGCCATAATAAATTTCACCTTTCTCAACGGCCTGAACAACAGGTGAACTGTTTGGAATAAAAGTATAAACTGCTCTGCTTCCATCTGAATTTTGAACATTGGTTGATACCCTGATATAGCCGCTGTCAATCTTTTGGAAGATGGTAGCAGTTCCTCCCAACAAATCTTTAATACCATCAACAAAGGCAAAATTGTCTTGAAGTTTCTTCCCATTCAATATCCAATTTTCGATCAGGTCGGTATGTGTTTGCCCCGTAATTTGGTTTTTGGCCAATACCGGCAACATGCCTTGTCTGAGATCTAATTTGAGAGAATAAAATTGATTATGGGCTACTTTTAAATTTGTTTTAACCTTTTCCAGTTTAAGCTGACGTTCGCGCTCAAACATTTTCGAAATGGTTTTTACCTCCAGTTTCAAATTGTTTTCAATTTGATGGTTTAGCGATTTAATGGAACTCGTAATAAAAAGGGCAGTAACAACGGCCGTAACCGAAATGATGATCAAGGCAATGGGGAAGAATAACCTAAGTTTCAATGGTACGTACAGTCTTCTTCTACCCATACTCAAGAGTTTTATTTGAAATTTCTACACAAAATTACGAATTTATCTGTTCGAAAAATGCACGGCATCACCTGGCTCACCAAATCCCACTACACAATTAGCTTTCTCTATGGTTTCAATGGCATACGTAAATTCCGACAAAACATTCAAATCCTTACCGGGCTTATCTTTGTAAAGATGGTATTCGGATTTATACTTTGCAGGAGTAAGATTAGGCATGATCACATTCGCACCGATTTCCAAGGCACTTTCCTTCCCTGAGGAATCAATGGCCTGCAAAGCAGTGGTAGAAGCAATATTTACATCCTTCATCACGATTCGTAAAACAGCAATCATTTTTAATGCCAGTTGATAACGGTTCTTTAAAGACAGCAAGTTTCTTTCCTGTTCAAACAAAGGCGTATATTCATGTCCGATATAGGGTCCCATGCCACACATATCGATGTCAAAATCACGCATAAATAAAATATCATTCGCCAGGTCATCCAGGGTTTGAAATGGCAGCCCAATCATAACTCCTGTTCCGGTTTGAAAGCCTATTTCTTTTATTTTTTTTAAAGAAGAAATCCGGGATGCGTAACTGTGTATTTGATTATTGGGATGGATTTTTTGGTATAAATCAGGATTGGATGCTTCTATTCTTAAAAGGTAGCGTTCTGCGCCAGCATCAAACCATTTTTGGTAAACTGCCTCACTTTGCTCACCGCAGGAAAGGGTTATGCGCATTTTGCCATTCGATTTTTCCTTGATCAGCCTAATGGCATTCAAAATTTTCT
>CALOCL010000003.1:0-162073 GCA_942491855.1 uncultured Bacteroidales bacterium | reverse complement strand
AGTTGCTGTTTCCCTGATGCCGAAACTATTACATATTGGACCCGACATTTGACGTAATCCTAGTTCATTTTGAGGATGTGACTTTAATCCTGGGTATAAATACCAGGTTGGCTTTGGGTATTCCTTCCAGAAAATCAGCCACTTTGAATACAGTTCTCTCGTGCACGCCTCACCCCGAATTGACAAGGAAAGTAGTTGTAAAAAATATTAAGAATGCTCGATTAGGATCCATATACCATACCCTTGCCAATCATCATTGACGTAATTTCTTAAAACTCGGCTTTTGCTTTTTGTAACAACTATTCCTGCTACAATATCAGCATGGCCATTAATAAGAAAAGCCCTATTGAATGTAAAAACAATATTTTGCACCCAAATCTTTAGGCTTCGTGGGCTACAGAAGGTATTGAGTCACAAACATATGAATATTATGTTTATGTAATCACAACCGTTGCAATATCGGTAATTTGCATACTGGGCAGGAGCAGGTAGATCAATTTTGCATTTTCTTGAATTGCTCATCCAGATTTGAACAGCGTCAAGCTTCCTACACCAAATTTAGATAAACAGTTTCCAAAACAACTTCTGATGGACTGTAAATTGCCTGTGTACGCTCATATGTGTATCTCTGACCTAAATAGTCATGCAAACCGTATTTACTGCACCTATTCCTGAATTCGGTTGCGATACTCAATGTCGTTTTCCGGTATCAGCAACAGCACGTTTCCAAATCCAGTTGTTAGTTTCCAAGCGCGTATAAATGAATCCATCACTTCTGCCGGCATTTTGCTCTCTTCTTCAGCACTTTTAAAAAACTAAAAGTTGATGGCCACTTCTGGAAAGCTCCACGTTCTCCAGCATGAATTAATTTGAATTCGAATTCGACCTCTTTAATTTCATTTTATGTATTTTGATTTCTATAATCGGTCAATAAGTTTTATCTATTATTGGTATCTATAAATAAGACACATTTACTTCAAAATAAAAATGTTCGATAATTTAAAAGATAATTGGCCTTCAAATGATAATTTGATACAAATACCACGATGAAGAATGGGGTACCATTTACATGATGATGACAAAACTATTTGAATTTATTGTCTCGTAGATCTAATTTCGTGTTTTCGGAAAACAATTTGCATAAAAGAGAAAACTTTGAAAGTTTTGATCATTTTCTTTTTAATGCTAAAAGATTTCTGAATATGATTGTTTTAAGAACCCATAATAGGGGGGATTATCCGAAATAAATTAAAGATTGTGCCACCATCACAAATGCGACATTTCTGCAACACAGAAAGAATTTGAAGCTTTTGATAAATATATCCGGCAATTTACAAAATACAGAACTACCGATAACTATTTAAATTCATTGCTAGACGTTCGTAATCTCAACAGAATCTGACGCAATGAGTATTGATTTAAAAAAGAGAGTTCCTAGGTTCGTTCCAATTATTTGTTATGTCTCTTTATGCAAGCTGCGGGCATTTAATGATCATGTAAACATTCTCATTTTAGGCATGAACAGATTAAGGAGTTAACTCTTTTTAAAACAAAAAGTGTAGTCGACCAATTTTGAATAGTTTTGACAATTTTTCAATATCGCCATTAAAATTATGAATGCAATATTCGGGGACCACCACTTACGATTTCCCAATAATCCATTCGCTACTTTGTTTCAGATTTTCGTTCAACATGAGGTTTGTCGTCAAAGCTTCAACGTCGAAATGGGTAAGTGGGTTTTCACCGCGTTCATTTTTCATCTTTAAATTTGCCTTTTGTACTGCTCCATCCGCTCAATCTCCATTCATGGAAAATGCCATGGGCGAGCCAGGCGTAACCTTATCAAAATCTATAAAATGCTCCATTGATGGTTGATGAAACCAGCTCCACTTACTTTCTTTAATTTCAATCGGTTACTTGATTGGTTGCATTGCCTGATATTCGAAACCGTAATATTCCCACCATTAACTGTCCCAACTTGTTCACGGGAACTTTGTCGGTTGTTCAATGGCTTCAGAGCTGGGTGCTAATTTCGGTCTTATTGTTTTTCTTCTGCTTCACCTCAACGAATTGCCACCAAGTCGGGCTCGAAGAAGTAATTTTACTAACGCGGTCTTGGCGCCAAGCTGATATTGCCTGTAACATCTAACTGCTTGTCTCCAAACTTCCCGCTTGGCAGGACTGGAAATTGGCACCAATCGGTTTTAGTCGTTTAAAGAGAGAGTAAACCGAAGCATTACTTTTATTGTTTTCATCATTTTATTTTAAAATTCAAACTTATTGTCTGCGTTTTTTAAAATCATGTCCTCAAAATTCGAATTTGATTTTGTTTCATTCCTAAATTTTTAAATACCAATTTATAAATGGTCCCTTCAGTTTTTGATGTTTTTACCAATTTTGGCAGGCAAAACTTCGATATTGGAGTATTGGTATAAAAATGACCATTCATGCTTTCATATCAATCTCAGCATCTGGAATATGTATATTTATATCTCCAAAATTGTTAATTGTTTTAAGCATCCGTACTCTGAAGCTGCCATTGAAAGTTGAAACATCAACATCGCCATTAACGGTAGTTGCTTTTAGGTTCCAATTTGGTTGGTTACACTTACACTCCCGTTTATTGTGAGCATTTTACATTTCTTCGAATTTCCATTTACACCACATTCACTGTAGAGCAAAAGATCAATGTTCTCAGGGATTTTGACGACTTCGTGATGTTACGGCTCTGTACGAAAGGAAGTGTTTCCATCCGCGTCTCGTCGTAATGTACTTGCGCTTTTCCAGATCAACCATGGTGCACGGAGTATCGTAATAAACAACCCATCACTCAATTTTTCAGTCCTGATACTTTTTTAAGCGCCAAATCAATATCTCCTGAACTTTTCCTGTAATGGTTTTATCAAATTTACATTAATTTGTCTCCTTGTAGGTTGTAATGTTCACCGGAATATATTTTTTAATGTATATCGCAATTTTAACTGATTTTGGAATTTCAAAATTTACCGAATTTTTATACCAACTGTAAATAGCAGAAAAAGTGAGTAGAGCCAATAT
Organism: uncultured Bacteroidales bacterium; assembly: GCA_942491855.1. Lineage (GTDB taxonomy): Bacteria > Bacteroidota > Bacteroidia > Bacteroidales. The sequence goes on along the minus strand of CALOCL010000003.1, from coordinate 159,016 downwards.
CAGAATTAATATACTTGTTTTGTAGTTTTCACTTTTCATTTTTAAATACTTGCCACGCGAAAAAATAATTTTTTTTCGACAACCACACTATTTAATTCACAAATAGTTTAAATTATATCTGCACATTCATGGTTGCCAGTTGGTTTGGCGAGTGTAATTTGAATTGGTCGGTGAAAGGTTGGGTCTTTCACGGAATAACAATCCATCATTTTTGAGTTTAAAAAGTGAGAAAGCCAAATAGCCGAACATTCGCATCTTATCAGTATTGAGGGCACAGCATCGATACTGTATCACATAGAAGAAGAAGAAATACCACTTCTACAGTTTTTAAGGACAATTCGTTACGGGTTGATTTACGGTAAGCATTACCATGCTGGTTTTGCATCTCCTCGTTCATCCGACTCATTTGATTGTTAACATTGGTGTTCGGAGTAATCCGGGGTCTCGCGTCCACGAGCAACATACTCAAACCATACGAAAGTTTTCAGTCCAAGAACTTGACAAAACACTCACTTCCATTTTGCGATGTTTTGTCCCAATGCTTTTCCATTTCTGATTCCAGCATCTGATAAAACCGATCATCCATCTTTTACTGGGTTCGAATTTCAATTTGATCCATGCGTATCAGTGTTTGTAAATTGTCCAGCTATTTAAATCATAATCCCAGGCCATTCACTGACAATTTGGATCAAGATTATCATCAAGGCATGCTAAAATAATTTCATGTAGTTGATTCAAAATTGCAGGTTTTTTAATTTTTTCAAGTTTTAAATAATGTTTTCTTAAATCGTTTAATGCTCCCAAAATTTTCATTTACGTAGATTTTCAGTGGCCTTGCAAAATTTCTCAAATTATTTCAGTACTTTAAATCCCTAAAAATAAGTCAGCAACTTCCGTTTGTCGTTTTCAAGTTTTAACATCGCATGCTTTAAAAAGCAGCTGTTCTTCGAACGATTCATTTTTCAAAATCATTCATTTTGGATTTTGGTGTTGAAATGCTCTCATCCAATTTAACACTTTCATTCGTTTTTTTGATTTTTTGTAATGATCAATCAATGCGCGTACACCAGGTTGTGAATTTCCAAATGCCTCTGAAATTATGGCGATATTTTAAGATTGGCAAAACCAAATGCACCAGTTCTCACTACAATTGATTTGAAAGTATTACGATAAAGAAGCCAAAGCTCTTGTTATATCTCGTATAAGTAAGTTGCTTGTCGCCAGACTTAACCCAACATTAATGCATTGTCAGAAATCGATTCCAAATTAATTGCCATTTGAGAGTTACAATATATAAACTTTGGCATTGGTAAAATGTTACAAAATATTTAATTCATTTATACATAAGAAAGAGCATTTAAGATGCTACTGTATTAGATTCTGATGTTGCTATACATGCTTAAAACCCCGATTTGACATTTCTGATTAGAGCTGGTTTTTTTACAATGGTTTAACTACCTCACAAAACACGTGTCATTTAAATTGCAATTAGGGTTTACAATTCACGGTTGGGTAATTTGCCTAAACCTTGTACACCACGAAGATGCAGTAATTCAGCACCACCAATACACTTTTGTAGAGGGGTGAATTTGACCATCTTCATCAGACGAACGATAGCCACCAAAACTGACTGGGGATTTTTCCCCACTGCTCAAAGAATTTAGTTTGATGCTGTGTCCATGGAGGTTGCAACAGGCACCAAGCTTTTCAAAATAAATTGATCTTGTTCAGCCGGATTGAGAATTTGGCCCGCATACTCAACTCGCTATTAATTCTTCCAAGATTCGTTTGTTGTAATGGAGAATTGGCTCGAGAACTCAAATTCGAATCTTGAAGCGCATTCATTGTGACCTACGTTGCAATCTTAAAATACGGACGCAATTGTTGCATATCCTCGCCTTCAATTAATTTTATTTTGGTAACTCTCAAATTCCTTAATCCCTGTTCTATGATTGTCGGTTTGAGCAATTTCATTTTTGGCGATTTTTGCTGAATTTTACTCCACCCCTACTTTTTCCTCAAAAACCACGAATTTTTTTATTTTCACCCGGTTCTATTCTAAACTTCATGATGGCCCAACAGGGTTTTGGCATCCGGTATCGTGTCAAACTCTTCAGCGATCTTTTTGGGCGTTTCTTTTTATAAATCACACTTTTGCTCTCAAAAACAGCTTCTAGCTCAAAATGGTTGCAACAATATGGCCTGAATAATTTCTTTTTGAATGGATCCATTAAATTTTGTCTCCGAAGTTCGTTTTCCGAGATTTAAACCAATTTAAAATCTAAACTCGGCCTGGTAATGTGGATAAAGGTTCTGCTACTACTGATCAATTGGAGATTGAAAAGCAGCGTGGAATTTCCGTTAAAACTGCATCCGCAAGCTTTTTTTGGAAAGGAATTCAAATAAATTTGATTGACACCCCCGGACATGCTGATTTCATTTCTGAAGTAGAAAGGGCTTTGCAAATTTTGGATTGTGCCATTCTTGTTGTTTCTTCGGTTGAAGGATTGCAGTCTCAAACATACACACATTGGGAAACATTAAAAAAATTAGCAATTCCCACCTTGGTTTTTGTAAATAAAGTTGAACGTTCCGGTTCTCAATTTATAAACATCCTAAACCTGTTGAATAAAGAATTAAATGCGAATGTTTTTCCGCTTAGTCTTATTCAAAATGAAGCCGAAAAGGAAGCTCATGTAATTGATTATCGAGAAGATTCCTTTCATGAAAATTCAATATTTGAGGCTGCTCTGAGTGGCGTGGCTGAATTTGATGAAGATGTGCTAAGTAGATATCTTGAGGGTGAAAATATTGATTCCGATGATCTCTACAAAAAAGCAATTAAAGGTTTTCGGCTAAGACTACTTACTCCGGTCATCGCAGGAATTGCAAAAAGTGGAGCTGGAATTTCGAATCTTCTCAATCACCTTGTACATTTTGTTAAAACACCTATTCGTGAGCTGGGTAACTCTGTATCGGCAATTGTTTACAAAACTGAACATCATCCAAAACATGGTCTGTTAATTCATGTAAAACTGATAGCAGGTTCTTTAAAAAACAAGGACTTTGTTTATAATCAGCGGCTTAAAAATGAGTTCAAAATAGCACAGTTAAAAAAGCAAATGCTCAGTAAAATCGAAAATGTTGAGGAATGTACTGCTGGAGACATCGGGATTCTAACAGGCCTGACTGAATTTAGAATTGGGGATGTTTTAGGATTTGATGATTTTAAAACTAAAGAAAAAATTAGGCAAGAGGCAGTTCTGGTTTCACAAGTAAAGCCAGTTAAGGATTCGGATATTGCTGCTTTAGCAAATGCCCTTGCTGAATTAGCGATCGAAGATCCGAGTTTAGATTTTAAGTGGTTTAAATCAGAAAACGAACTTCAGGTAAAATTACATGGATCCATTCAAAAAGAAATTATTCAGGATATATTGTTGCAACGATACGAACTAGAAGCTGTTTTTGAGAACCCAAGTGTGATTTATAAAGAAACGCCCAAAAAGATCGCTGAAGGATTTGTACGATACTGGATGCCAAAGCCCTGTTGGGCCATCATGAAGTTTGAAATAGAACCGGGTGAAAGAGGATCAGGAGTGGTTTTTGAATCACAAGTAGGGGTGAATCAAATTCAGCAAAAATACCAAAATGAAATTGCTCAAACCATCCAGAAATCATTAGAACAGGGGATTAAGGGTTGGGAAGTTACCGACCTCAAAATAAAATTAATTGAAGGCGAGGATCATCCTGTTCATTCGCGTCCGGGTGATTTTAAGATTGCAACCCCAATGGGTCTAATGAATGCACTTCAAAATTCGGAGACCCAGTTACTCGAGCCAATGCTTAAGTTCTCCATTACAGCAAACGAATCATTGCTTGGAGTAATTAATAGCGAGTTAATTAAAATGCGGGCCGAAATTCTCAATCCGGCATTTGAACAAGATCAGTTTATTTTGAAAGGCTTGGTGCCTGTTGCAACCTCCATGGATTTTAGCATCAAACTAAATTCTTTGAGCAGTGGAAAGGCAAAATATTTGGTCAGTTTTGGTGGCTATCGTTCCTGTTCTGATGAAGATGGTCAAATTCGCCCCTACAAAGGAATTAGCCCATTGGACGAAAGCCTTTGGATACTGCATGCTCGTGGTGCCTACAAGGTTTAGGTTTCTGAATTTCCAAATTACTTAACCATGAATTGTAAACCCTAATTGCAATTTAAATGACACGTGTTTTGTGAAATGTGATTCGTGATTTGTAAAAAAACCAGCTCTATCATCAGAAAGCTCATCAAATCAGGTTTTAAGCATCTTGTAAACAACATCAAGAATCTAACTTCTAATATCTAACATCTTAAATCTTCTTTCTTATCTTTATAAATGAATTAAATATTTTGTAACATTTTACCAATGCCAAAGTTTATATAATTGTAACTCTCAAATGGCAATTAATTTGGAATCGATTTCTGACAATGCATTAATGTTAAAGGTTAAGTCTGGCGACTTAAACAAGCTTGGCTTGCTATACGAGAGATATAACAAATCGGTCTTTGGCTTCTTTTATCGTAATACTTCAAATCAGGTTAACAGTGAGGATTTAGTGCATTTGGTTTTTGAGCGAATCTTAAAATATCGCCATAATTTCAGAGGCGACGGAAAATTCACAACCTGGATGTACAGCATTGCTCGAAACGCATTGATTGATCATTACAAAAAATCAAAAAAACTTGGACAGGATGTTAAATTGGATGAGGGCATTTCAACGCAAATCCAAAATGATGATTTTGAAAATGAATCGTTCGAAGAACGGCTTCGGCTTTTAAAACATGCGATGTTAAAACTTGAAAACGACAAACGAGAGTTGCTGACACTGAGTCGTTACCAGGGTTTAAAGTACAAGGAAATAGCTGAAATTTTGCAAACCACTGAAGGCGCTGTAAGAGTGAAAATTTTTAGGGCGTTAAACGATTTAAGAAAACATTATTTAAAACTTGAAAAGATTGAAACACTATGAACACAGATCAACTACATGAGTTAATTTTAGCATACCTTGATGATAATCTTGATCCAAAAAACTTGGATGCTTTAATCAGTGAATTGGCAAGCCTGGGTTATGATTTAAATAACCTGGACGAGTTACAAACACTGGTAAAACGCATGGATCAAATTGAAATTCCTGAACCCAGTAAAAAGATGGATGATCGGTTTTATCAGATGCTGGAATCAGAAATTAATGTTAACGGGGAAAAAGCATTGGGACAAAACATCGCAAAATGGGTGAATTCTGTTTTGTCAAGTGCTTGGATGCCTAAGCTTTCGTATGGTTTAATTATGTTGCTCATCGGTTGGACACTTGGATTTTGGATTACTCCGAACACCAATGTTAACAATCAAATGAGTCGGATGAACGAGGAGATGCAACAAATGAAAAGCATGGTAATGCTTACCATGCTAAATCAACCCATGGCAAGTGATCGCTTAAAAGCTGTAGGAATGATTGTTTCTTCTTCTTCTATCAATGATTCACAAATTATCGAATCTTTATTAAGTGCCCTCAATACTGATAAAGATGCGAATGTTCGACTTGTTGCTGCAGAGGCTCTCCTCGCGCTTGCAAACAATAAAAATGTTCGCGATGGATTGATTTATTCCGTGAAAGACCAACCTTCACCGATGATTCAAATTACACTCATAGATGGCTTGGTAGCCATGAATGTGCGAGATGCTGTTCCTGAATTTAGAGATTTGATTCAAGACGGTGGATTAAATAGTGTGGTTGTCGAAAAATTAAACAAAGGCATTGGCAAACTAATTTAAAAATGAAAAGATGAAAACAAAACAAAGTATATTAATTCTGATATTGGCTCTACTCACTTTTTCTGCTGTTGCAGTTGAGTATAAAAAGTCGAGTAAGCAAGAATTTGAAATTCCAAAATCAGTTAAAAATTCACAGGTGTACATTAAAAATGTATTCGGATCGGTGAACATTACAACCTACAAAGGAGATAAATTAATATTAGAAATTGATAAAACCATTACAGGAAAAGTTCAGGAAGATATTGATTTGGCGCTTAAAGAAACAAGTATCAGGACTGAAGAATTGAGTGATGGGTTGTTTATTTATTACGATACTCCGTGCACCATGGTTGATCTGGAAAAGCGCAAAGTACGTTACGATTGTAATGACGAACACGGATGGAGCTCTCCTTCGTACAAGGTTGTAACTAATCTGGTCGTCAAAGTCCCTGAGAACATTGATCTTTTTGCTTCTACAGTGAATAAAGGAGATGTGATTGTAGATGGAATTCGAGGAAATGTAAATGCTCACAATGTAAACGGGAGTGTAAGTGTAACCAACCAAATTGGGAATCTAAAAGCAACTACCGTTAATGGCGATGTTGATGTTTCTTTCAATGAAGATCCTTCAGAGTACGGATACTTTAAAACAATTAACGGAGATATAAATGTACATTGTTCCAAACGACTGGATGCTGAAGTTGAATATGAAAGCATGAATGGTCATTTTTATACCAACTACTCCAATATCGAAGTTTTGCCTGCCAAGGTTGACAAAACATCAAAAATAACATCGAAAGGAACCATTTATAAATTGAGTGCAAACAAGCATTTTAAAATTGGGAATGGTAAAATCAAATTCAGTTTTGATACCATTAATGGAGACATGATTTTAAAAAACACAGACTAATAAGTTTGAATTTTAAAAAATAAAATGATGAAAACAATAAAAGTAATAGCAGTATTAGTTATCGGTTTACTCTCTTTAAATCTGGTAGCACAGCAAACTAAAACCGAACGATTGGTAGTGCCAATTTCCAATCCTGCCAAAGCAGGAAGTTTGGAGGTAAGCCTAGTTAAAGGTTCTTTAGATGTTACAGGTTATGATGGTAGCGAAGTAATTATCGAAGCGAGCGTAGAAGTGACAGACCGCGTTAGTAAGGTTACTTCTTCGGGTTTAACCCGACTTGGTGGCAGTTCGTTTGAGGTTGAAGCAGAAGAGAAAAACAATAAAGTTGAAATTAGCACCAGCTCCTGGAAATCGGCCATTAATTTAACCATTAAAGTTCCCCGTAATTTTTCACTACAAATTGGGACAGTTAATGGTGGAGATATTACGGTTTCGAATATCGAAGGCGAAATAAATGCAACCAATGTAAATGGCTCGATTGAAATTAAAAAAGTAAGTGGGCTGGTTTCAGCATCAACCATCAATGGAAGCATTTTTATAGATTTTGATAAGGTTACGCCTGGCTCGCCCATGGCATTTTCAAACATGAATGGGAAGATTGAGCTTTGGATGCCGGCCAGTACAAAGGCAAATTTAAAGATGAAAAATGAACGCGGTGAAACCCTTACCGATTTCGACGTTGAGCTTGACGACAAGCCTCATGTTGAACGAAAATCTGAAACAAAAGGTGTTTACAAAGTATCAGTTAGCGAATGGATTATTGGAAAAATCAATGGTGGTGGTCCCGAATATTTATTCACCAATTTTAATGGCGATATTATTATCAAGAAAAAATAAAGTTGGTTCAAAACTATTCAAAAGGTCAATCTCGACTTACTCGGGCTTGACCTTTTTTGTTTTAAAAAGAGTTAACTCCTTAATCACTACTCTTTGAATCATTTAATTGTTCATGCCTAAAACAAGTGTTTACATGATCATTAAACATGCCCGCAGCTTGCATAAAAGCATAACAAATGGTGGAACCTACAAACTTAAAACCTCTCTTTTTTAAATCAATACTCATTGCGTCAGATTCTGTTGAAGTTACAGGCATCTGACTTAATGAATTTAAATAGTTATCGATGGTTCTGTAATTTGTAAATTGCCAGATATATTTATCAAAGCTTCCAAATTCTTTCTGTGTTGCCAGAAATGCAATCGCGTTTGTGATGGTGGCTTTAATCTTTAATTTATTTCGGATAATCCCTTTATTATTATGGAGTTCTTGGATTTTCGCTTCATCATATTCAGAAATCTTTTTAGCATTAAAATGATCAAAGGCTTTTCTAAAGTTTTCTCTTTTATGCAGAATTGTTTTCCAGCTTAAGCCGGCCTGAAATCCGTCCAGAACAATAAATTCAAATAGTTTGTCATCATCATGTAATGGTACACCCCATTCTTCATCGTGGTATTTAATCATCAAATTATCATTTGAAGGCCAATTACATCTTTTTAAATTATCAGACATTTTTTTTATTTTTTGAAAGTAAATGTGTCTTATTTATAGATATATGTAGATAAAACTTATTGATATAAAAATTACCTTTGTTAGGTTAAAAAATACGTAATCAAAAATACATAAAATGAAATTAAAAGAGGTCGGATTCAATTCCAAATTAATTCATGCTGGAGGCATTAAAGACTCCAAAGGCAGTGCCGTAACCCCAATTTATCAAACATCAACTTTTAGTTTTAAAAGTGCTGAAGAAGGAGCAAAATGCTTTACCGGCGAAAGTGATGGATTCATTTATACGCGCTTGGGAAACCCAACAATACTGGATTTGGAACGTGCTGTTGCTGATCTGGAAAACGGTTTTGGTGGTATCGCAACCAGTTCAGGAATGGGTGCAGTAAATACGGTTTACATGACTTATTTAGGTCAGGGCTCACATGTAATTTGTACACAGGCAATTTACGGTCCATCAAGAGTTGTTTTGGAAACTGTTTATCCTAAATTTGGTGTGGAAGCAACCTTTGTTGATTCTTCAAATCTGGATGAAATTAAAGGGGCAATTCAAGAAAATACAAAATTGATCTACCTGGAAACTCCTGCCAATCCAACCATGCAAATTACCGATATTACAGCAGTTTGTGAATTAGCCCATAAGCATAATATTCCTGTTTGTGTTGATAATACCTTCTGTAGCCCTTATTTACAGAAGCCTTTAGATTTGGGTGCAGATATTGTTTTGCATTCAATGACTAAATTTATTAATGGCCATGCTGATATTGTAGCAGGAATCATTGTTACAAAAACAGAAGCTGAGTTTAAGAAATTACGTCCAATGATGATTAACCTTGGTTGTAATATGGATCCTAATCAGGCATTCTTAACCCGTCGCGGACTAAAAACCTTGTCAATTCGAATTGAACGTGCACAGGAAAACTGTATTAAAGTGGCTGATTTTCTGGAAAATCATCCCAAAGTAGCCTGGGTTAATTACCCGGGATTAAAGTCACATCCTCAATATGAACTAGGATTACGTCAAATGTCGGGTCCCGGTGCCATGATAAGTTTCGGCGTCAAAGGAGGTTACAAAGGTGGAGAAGCACTAATGAATAGTGTTGAATTGGCATTACTGGCCGTTTCACTAGGAGGCATCGAAACGCTAATTCAGCATCCTGCTTCAATGACACACTCTAAATTGACGAAAGAAGGAAAGCTGAAAGCCGGTATAACAGATGATTTGGTAAGGCTTTCGGTTGGGATTGAAGATGTTGAAGATATTATTAAGGACCTTGATCAGGCATTGGCAAAAGCTTAAAAAGCAATATTGAAAAAATAGTCCTGTGTGAGCAGGACTATTTTTTCAATCAAAATAAACCTTAATTTTATTAGTTAATTAGAGATGAAAATATTTTGATGCAAAGGTTAAAGAAACTCTTTCTTTTATTCATTTTTATTCCGGTTTTAATTGGATTAAAACCTTTGCATGCTCAAAAAGTTGCGCTTGTTTTAAGTGGTGGAGGTGCTAAAGGTCTTTCGCATGTTGGCGTTTTAAAGGCATTGGAAGAAAATAATATTCCGATCGATTACATCGCCGGAACATCGATGGGGGCAGTGGTTGGAGGTCTGTATGCCAGTGGTTACACTCCTGACGAAATTAAAATCCTTCTCACTTCTAAAGACTTTACTCGATGGGCTGCAGGTGAAACGGATATTAAAAATAAATTCTTTTTTAAGAAAAAAGCTGATAATTCATCATGGATTAGCTTGCCTGTTAATTATGATACCAAGCTCAGATCCAAGCTTCCAATTACCTTGGTGCCGACTGATGAGATGGATATCACTTTTTTGGAAATGTTTGCTGCGCCCAGTGCAGCTGCAAATTATAATTTTAATCAATTATTTGTACCGTTTAGATGTGTCACCACGGATATTGAAGCCAGCGAATCACTTATAATGAAAGATGGCCAATTAGGTGATGCAATTAGAGCGTCGATGTCCGTTCCATTTTATTTTTCACCGATTAGGGTTAAGGGAAAATTGTTGTTTGATGGAGGTATGTATAATAATTTTCCGGTTGATGTGGCATACAGCGATTTTGCACCCGACTTCATCATTGGGAGCAAGGCTGCAGGGAACTTCGCCCCTCCGAAAGAGGATGATATCGTTTCTCAGCTGCAGAACATGCTCATGTCGAAAACAGATTACAGAAATATTCCCGGTGAAGGAGTCCTTATTGAACCGGAACTTGGAAGTATGAATGTGACTGATTTTAGTCGGGCTGCAGAATATATCGATAGTGGTTATGTTCATACTATGAGTAAGATGGATGTAATTCAGTCCATGATTGAACGTCGGACTGATCCTGAAAAGTTATTTCTCAAGCGACTGGCATTCAAGAATAAAATGCCAAAAATTTTAATCGACTCAATTCAAATTGAAGGTTGCAATATTTATCAATCAACATTTGTTTACCGGCATATCAATCGGAAAAATGAATTACTTAATTTAGCTAACTTAAAACGCGAATATTATAAATTACTTGCCGATAATAATATTACCTCTATTTACCCTTCTTTAACTTTCGACTCAATCTCATCTACTTATTTACTCAACCTAAGTGTGAAAAAAGCAAACAGATTTATTGCTGATTTTGGGGGTAATGTTTCATCAAAATCGATTAACGAAGCATACGTAGGGCTGCAATATAACCATTTTGGCATCACTTCATCAAATTATAAACTTGGATTGCATTTCGGGAGATATTACAGTGGTTTAAAAATGAATGCCCGAATTGATTATCCGTCAAGATTGCCGTATTATTTGCAAGCTACCTTTGTTCTTCATAACCGCGATTATTTTAAAAGTACTACTTATTTTGTTGAAGATAAGACCCCTTCATTCTTGGTCAGGAGTGAATATTATGGAGAAGTTGAATTTGGAATTCCGGTAACCAATCGTTCACGTATAAGTACCGGACTTACCACCGGAAAATTAACGGATGATTATTACCAAACGAATTATTTCTCAAGAAGTGATACCACTGATCGTACAAGCTTTGTGTTCACAGCACCATTTATAAGATTTGAATACAATACCTTGAATAAAAAACAATTTCCAACATTAGGAGCACGTCATTACTTATCTTTTAAATATGTAATCGGGGAAGAAGATCATACCCCGGGATCAACCTCGTTGGTCAGGCATTTGTATTCAGGATCCCATAAGTATTATCAATTCAGAGCAATTTCAGAAAGTTACTTTAATTCTTTGGTAGGGATAAAAACTGGAATTTACGCAGAAGTATTATTCTCAAACAAGAAATTTTTTAATAATTATACAGCCACAATATTAATGGCTCAGGAATTTAAACCAACCCCTGAAAGTTCAACTTTGTTTTTGCCTGAATACCGAGCCAACAATTATATTGCTTTAGGAATTAAGGAAGTATTTCCTTTGTCTAAATCTTTGGATTTGAGAACAGAACTTTACTATTTTCAACCACTCAGGCAAATTTTACCTGATGCAGAAAGCCTTTTGGCTTATTATGGAGATAACCTGAATTCGAAGGCCTATATCGCCTCAGCTGCGATGGTTTACCAAACCAGAATTGGCCCAATTAGTCTTTCGGTGAACTATTACGAGAAACGAAAAGATTCATTTTCGGTCATGTTTAATATAGGTTATATCCTCTTTAATAAGTTTGCATTAGAATAAAATGATACCTGTTAATTGTCATATTTTTTAACATTTATTTTTTTTAAATAAAAATTAAATCACTTGAATAACATAGTAATTAATTGTTATTTTTGCAATTGAAGTTGAGCTAATCATTATGTTTTGAAGCAGTTCAAATATGATGAACTCTTATAATTATATGTAAATAAATTGAACATTATCGCGTTTCCGAAATAAATGGAAAACGAATTCTACCACTGTTAAAACAGGAATTATGGATAAAGTGAAATCAACACCTGAGAAGGACAAATTAGAAGCTGCAATAGCAAAAGATCAACCGAATGAGTTGACGAAAAAAAATAACACTGACGCAGTAGAGAAGCCAAACTCCAAAGCCCCGGAGTCGGATAGCGAAGAACAGCCTGTCCAACCCTTAGAATCCCAGACTAAGACTGAAAAAGAAGAATCAGTAGGTGAAAAAATAGTTATTCCATCTGAAACTATTGGCGACATACCCAAAGTCGAGATGCCTGTCCAATCTGTAACCGAAAATAAGTCTGAGGATACTCCAGCTGTCGGAAATCAGGAAACTGAAACAGAGGTCATTTCTAAATCTCAAACCAAAGAAATTGAACATGATGAAGTGGTAACACAAAATCCGGTTCTTGAGATTACTGATGAAGAAATTGAAGAATATACACGTGAGCAACTTGTTGATCTGCTTGATGAAACAGTTAAAATTACGGATATTTCATTGATCAAAAAAAGGGTTGCAACCATTAAAGTTGTGTTCCTCAAGCTCAATAAAATTGAGCGAGAAAAAAAGAAAGAAAAATATATTGCCGAAGGCGGTAATCCGGAAGAATACGAGCATACTAGTGATAATTTAGAAGAAAAGTTTAAACTTCTATTTGATGTTTATAAGCAAAATAAGACTCGTTTTAATAAGGAACAGGAAGCGTTAAAACTTAAAAACCTTGAGCTGAAAAAGCAAATACTTGAAGACCTTAAAACGCTAAATAATTCAGAGGAAACACTGAAAAAAACTTACGACGAATTTAAAATATTACAGGAAAAGTGGAAGGAGATTGGAATTGTACCTCAGGGTGAAATCAATAACCTCTGGCAGAGCTATCATTTTTTGATCGAAATGTTTTTCGATAAAGTTAAAATTAATAAAGAATTGCGTGATTTGGATTTGAAAAAAAATCTGGAATCTAAGATTGAATTATGTGAGAAAACAGAGGAATTATTACTTGAGCCTTCGGTACTCAAATCCTTTAAAGAACTGCAAAATTACCATGAGCAATGGAGGAAAATTGGCCCAGTTCAAATGGATGTGAAAGAAGAAATTTGGGAACGATTTAAATTAGCCACAGATAAAATAAATGAACGGCGCAGAGATTATTACGCTAACCTGCATCGTGAACAACAACAAAACCACGATGCCAAAATAAAACTTTGTGAGCAGGCTGAAGAATTACTTGAAGTGGAGTTGAATTCGCTTAAAGAGTGGCAAGATCAGACTGAGAAAATGAACCAAATGCTGGAGCATTGGAAAACCATTGGGCCAGCTCCTAAAAAGCATAATGATGAAATTTGGAAGAGATTTAAAGTCTCTTTAAACGAATTTTTTGATGCAAAAAAGGAATTTTATGGCAAACTAAAAGAGCAGCAGCTCAATAATTACAATAAAAAACTCGACCTATGTTTGCAGGCAGAAAACCTAAAGGAAAGTGATGATTGGAAAAAAACTACCATCGACCTGATTAATCTTCAAAAGGAGTGGAAAACAATAGGGCCGGTTCCAAAAAAATATTCCGAAAAGATATGGAAACGATTTAGAGCTGCTTGCGATCAATTCTTTAGCAACAAAGCTGAGTATTTCTCAAATATTCATGTACATGAAGAGAAGAATTTTGTTTTAAAGAAAGAACTGATCCAAAAAATTAAGGATTATAAATTTGGGGATGATAAAAAGCAAAACCTTGAAGTTTTTAAAACTTTCCAGCGTGAGTGGATGGAGATTGGGCATGTTCCAATAAAAGAAAAGGAGCCGCTGCAAGTTGAATACCGGAAAGTGATTAATTCGCATCTCGAAAGTTTAAAAATTAACCAGGTCGAAATAAAAACATTGAATTATAAATCAAAAATCGAGAACCTCAGCGAAAGTCCAAGTTCCCGAAATTTTATTTATAAAGAACGTATGTTCCTGACGAACAAGATCAATAAGATGAAGGAAGACATCAACCTGTGGGAGAATAATATGGGTTTCTTTGCCGAATCAAAAAATGCGAACTTACTGAAAATTGAGTTTGAGAAAAAGATTGAAAATGCAAGAAAAGATTTGGACGTGATGGTGGCAAAATTAAAAGTTCTTAATGCCTCGGATAACGCATAAATTTGACTTAATTAAAACATAAATTGAACGAAAATGGCGGGTAACACTTTCGGTAAAATATTTTCATTTACATCATTTGGAGAATCTCATGGCAAAGCCATTGGCGGGATTATCGATGGTTGCCCACCGGGAATACCAATTGATATTGAATTTGTACAGTCTGAGCTTGATCGTCGGAAACCAGGTCAGTCTAAAATCACCACTCCAAGGTCTGAAGCTGATACAGTAGAATTTTTGTCGGGGATTTTCAAAGGAAAAAGTATCGGTACACCCATAGGATTTATCATTAAAAACAAAGATCAACAATCAAAGGATTATGATCACCTGAAAAATGTTTATCGACCATCACATGCCGATTTTACGTATGCTAAGAAATACGGGATTCGTGACCATAGAGGCGGAGGACGATCGTCTGCCAGAGAAACTGCAACAAGGGTTGTAGCAGGTGCCATTGCAAAATTGATTTTAAAAAAGTTTGAGGTTGAGATTTTGGGATTTGTTTCTCAAATCGGATCTGTTTCAATGAAAGATGAAACAACTCCAGTTAACTTCGATTCGGTTGAGAAATCTCTCGTAAGATGCCCCGACTCGGCAACTTCTGACGAAATGATAAAATTGATTGAAGAATTACAAAAAGATGGAGATTCAATTGGTGGGATAGTAAGCTGTTACATTGATCATTGTCCGGTTGGGCTTGGTGAACCTGTGTTTGATAAACTACACGCCGATCTTGGGAAAGCGATGTTAAGTATAAACGCGGTTAAAGGATTTGAATTTGGACACGGATTTGAGAGTTCAGCCATGAGAGGATCACAAATCAATGATGCGTTTAGAAATGAAGATGAAAAAATTGTAGTAAAAACGAATTTCTCAGGAGGGATACAAGGAGGGATTTCAAATGGCGAAAGAATATACTTCAAGGTAGCTTTTAAGCCTGTTGCAACCATCATGAAACGGCAAAAAACAGTTGATAGTGATGGTCAAAATATTGATTTTAAAGCTGAAGGAAGACATGATCCATGCGTGGTTCCGCGAGCGGTACCCATCGTCGAATCGATGGCTGCTTTGGTGATTGTGGATCATCTTTTAAGGAACAAATTATACAATACTTTTAGTTGAAATTAGAAACTGCAAAATATTCCACTTAATACTAGGATATTATTTTGATAATTAATAATTTTGCAGTCCGAAAAAATATTTAGGAAAAATGGCAAAGAAGAATAAAGAAGCACGAGGTCAGATAATCTTAGAGTGTACAGAGCATAAAGCAAGTGGCATGCCTGGCACCTCACGATATATTTCTACCAAGAATAAAAAAAATACTCCGGATCGATTAGAAATTAAGAAATTTAATCCGATTCTTAAAAAAATGACTGTTCACAAAGAAATTAAATAATTAAGATATGGCTAAGAAAGTAGTTGCGAGTTTACAATCAGCAGGTAAAGATTTCGCCAAGGTAATAAAAATGGTAAAGTCACCAAAAACGGGTGCTTACACATTTAAAGAAACAATGGTTGCACAAGATCAGGTAAAAGAATTCTTGAAAAAATAAATGATCATTTTAAATGATTCAAAGAAGCTTTTTCCATTTTGGAAGAAGCTTTTTTTTTAATCCAATTGCCAATGAGCGTATTTAATATATTTTCGAAAAAAGAAAATCAACCCAAACTCGATAAGGGATTAGAAAAAACAAGAGAAAGTGTTTTTTCTAAAATTTCAAAAGCCATTGTTGGCAAGTCGAAAGTCGACGATGAAGTTTTAGATAATTTGGAAGAAGTATTGGTGACTTCAGATGTTGGAGTAAGTACTACACTTAAAATAATTAAACGGATTGAAGATCGTATAGGTCGGGATAAATATCTTGGAACAAGTGAATTAAATACCATCCTCAAAGAAGAAATTGCTTTTTTGCTTAAAGAGAATGATCAGGGAGAAGCAACCGGCTTTGATCTCAAGGGGGTAAAAACCCCTTACGTAATTATGGTGGTTGGTGTTAACGGAGTTGGAAAAACCACTACCATCGGTAAATTGGCACATCAATTTAAATTGGCCGGGAAATCGGTTGTGCTTGGTGCCGCGGATACATTTAGGGCTGCCGCTGTTGATCAGTTAATCATTTGGTCGGAAAGGGTAGGAGTACCTATCGTGAATCAAGGGATGGGAGCCGATCCTGCATCTGTAGCTTTTGATACGCTGAAATCTGCTGTGGCCAACAATGCGGATGTTGTTATCATCGATACAGCGGGGAGACTGCACAACAAAATTAATTTGATGAATGAACTTTCAAAAATTAAGAATGTAATGCAGAAAGTAATTCCTGAAGCTCCTCACGAAATTTTACTGATACTGGACGCATCAACAGGACAGAATGCTATTGAGCAAGCACGACAGTTTACTGCTGCTACTGAGGTTAATGCGTTGGCGTTA
This sequence comes from uncultured Bacteroidales bacterium, assembly GCA_942491855.1. Classification (GTDB taxonomy): domain Bacteria; phylum Bacteroidota; class Bacteroidia; order Bacteroidales. Next base: position 142,324 of record CALOCL010000003.1, on the reverse strand, counting down.
ACAAAACTCGATGGAACGGCCAAAGGTGGGGTTGCCATCGGAATCTCGGACGAATTTAAAATTCCGGTTAAGTATATCGGAATTGGCGAACAAATGGAAGATTTACAGCTCTTCGATCGTTTTGAATACGTCAATACACTTTTTAATAAATAATTTGTGAAGACCCGAAATAAAGAATCTAAAATAAATATCATCACCCTTGGTTGCTCAAAAAATCTGGTCGATTCGGAGCATTTAATGAAGCAACTGCAATTTAATCAACTTTCTGTTTCGCATAATTCGAATGAACCGTCGGATGTGGTGGTAATCAATACCTGTGGTTTTATTGCTGATGCAAAACAAGAATCAATCGATACCATACTTCAATACCTTGAGGCTAAAAAAGAAGGTTTAATAAAAGCAGTTTACGTGATGGGCTGTTTAAGCCAGCGTTACGAGAAAGAACTTAAAGTTGAAATGGATGATGTTGACGGTTACTACGGCGTTAATGATATTCCAAAAATAATTGAAGACCTGGGTGCCAAGTACAAAAAAGAATTGGTTGGCGAGCGATTACAAACCACTCCGAAACATTTTGCCTACTTGAAAATTTCTGAAGGATGTGATCGAACATGTTCATTCTGCGCCATCCCGCTTATTCGGGGTAAACATAAATCAAAACCGATCGAAGCTTTGGTACACGAGGCTAAATTGCTGGTGCAAAATGGGGTAAAGGAGCTCATTTTAATTGCACAGGATTTAACTTACTACGGCTTAGATTTATACCAGGAACGCAGACTTCCCCAGTTGCTAGACGAGTTGGCGGATATACCGGGAGTTGAATGGATTAGGCTGCACTACACCTATCCTACTGATTTTCCTTTTGAATTACTCGAAGTAATGAAGAAGCGAAAAAATATTTGTAACTATATCGACATCCCACTTCAACATATTAGTGCTCCAATTCTGAAGGCCATGCGAAGATGGAGTTCACCCAATCAGGTTGAATCACTGATTAGCAGAATCAGAAAGGAAATACCTGATGTGGCATTTCGTACAACTTTTATCGTTGGATTTCCGAATGAAACCAGAGAAGATTTCGATAAGCTTATCGATTTCGTGAAAGAGTCGAAATTTGAACGTTTAGGTGTGTTTACCTATTCTCATGAAGAAGATACCCGTGCCCATCGTTTGATGGATAATGTGGATGAACAGACCAAAAATGACAGGATGGAAGAGTTGATGGCTGTTCAGGAAGATATTTCCTATGAGTCAAATCAAGCGAAAATTGGGACGGTATTTAAAGTGTTAATTGATAGAGAAGAGGGTGAGTTTTTTGTGGGAAGAACCGAGTATGACTCTCCGGAAGTCGATAATGAAGTTTTAATTTTAAAGGAAAATAACGAATGCGAATTAGGTGAATTTTATCAAATTGAAATTTCATCGGCCAGTGCATTTGACCTAAACGGTGACGTTTTGAATTAAACCGATATCTGCAAAATATCATTAGATGAAAAGATCAATTGTTAATCCTTACAACCGAATTGAAGAACATAGATGCTTTGCCTGCTCAAATAATAACTTGAATGGTCTGCAGATGTCTTTTTATGAAGAAGATGGATTTGTAGTTTCGGAATGGTTACCCAAACCTGAATTTCAAGGATATCACAATGTGTTACATGGAGGAATACAAGCTACTTTAATGGATGAAATTTCCAGTTGGTGTGTGCAATTAAAATTGAAAACTGCGGGTGTCACTTCCCGATTGGAAGCAAAATATAAACGACCTGTTTATTGCGACAAAGGCAAGATTAAATTGAAAGCGAAAATAAAAGAAGTGAATAAAAATATTGCAACAGTTCATGTGCAACTATTCAATGCTGAAGAAAAACTTTGTTCCGAATCTATTGCAAAATTTATTGTTTTCCCGAGAGAGATCGCAGAAAATAAGTTTTATTACCCCGATTACGAAAGTTTCTTTGAATAGAAAAATCCAAATCTTTTAGATATCATCAACATCCTCAGGGAATTTATCCATCGTGAAATTTGAAACATTCTCTGTTAGTTTGTAATCATATTCCGGATACTTGTACAAAGGATTTATGGGGTCAGTTTCTCCAATCGAATAACCATAAATACTTTCATAATCCGCAATATTCTCACCCATTTTTTCCAACTGTCGGATGTATTGTGCTGTTGATTTTGATTCAATGATGATTACTTTCCCCATTTGATTAATTATCGGACTGTGATTTCGATTGGTGTCGTGATCAAATTGTAGAATTCTGCGACCATGTCTGGTAAGTCCGATGGTTCGGTAGTTTAAACTTTTCCCAATTCCTGGTAAGTTTAAAACGCTTCGGTCTGTGGCAAGAAATGGAATTTTGGCACTTTTCCTGATTTCTTTGATTTTTGCGACAATATCTTCTGATTCCAGAGCTTTATGGTCAGAACTGGTATAGAAATTGGCAGGTGGCTTACCAATTTGCTTTTCTTCCGCTTGTTCCTGAACCAATCTGGCCATGGTTGTGAAATTATGGAAGTTCTCCATATAGCCCTTAACACCAAATGTGTAGTACGGAATAACACCGATATTACTTAATTCTTTTCGAAGTTTTGCCGTATGTCCTCTTCTTGATGAGGCCACTGTAAATACGAGTTGATTGGTGACTGTCCATCCTGCGGAAATTAACCTGTCTATCGCGATGCGAGCCTCAGGAGTAATTTCCATGGCTGTTTGGATATGAGTTTGAATAAAAAATTGTTTTATTCCGATCTTAGAAGCTTTATCCTTAAAATCTTTCAAAATTGCTGTAAGTTCAGGGGTGATACGTTGTGGTAAATAAACTGGTATTCTAGTTCCCAGCCTAACACGAAGCATTTCTGCCAATTTCTTCCCGTCAGGTAAATTTTTATTCGCTTCAATTTTACGTTTAGCCATATCGTAAACAGCATTCAAAATATGCATGAGCGATTTATCGGTGCTCATTAATGCATCTCCACCAGTGATCAGAATGTCTCGCAGCTGCGAATCCTCTTCAAAATATTCAAGTAATCGGGCTAGCTTTTGAGGCCATGTTTCCTTAGGTCTGAGTTTATCCAGGTTAAAGTTCAAATTACCGGCCTGAAAATCATACATTCTTTGACAAGAAACGCATAGTCCTCCACAAGCTCTCCCTACAGTATCAGGAATCATAATTGCAACTTCAGGATATCTCCGGTGCACGTTATGGGCAGAAGGCAGTATCCATCCGGCAATATTTGGTTTGCCCAGTTGCACAATATCCTCCCTTTCCCATGCAACCAAATTTCCAAATTCTTCAATTAATTCCTTACTGTAGATGATGTAATCTCGGATAGGCATGTCTGCTCCGGGAGCAAATCCGGGCTCATTAACATTCAGTAGACTTAGATAATAAGGATTGATGAAAAACGGGATGCCAGCTTCCTGCGCTTTTTTCAGCAACAACATGGTGTCAGGATCAAGCGAATATTCCAGCAATTCATTTAATAATTGAGGTGATCTGATGGCAAAGCGTAAATGAAATCTTCTGTCGTCCCACCATCCTAACATTTTAATGTATTTCTGCTCGTAAGACATTCCTGGTTCAAAATAATAAGTTGGGCTGCTAATCTCTCCATCATCAATTTTTTTTATGAGGATTTTAATTATTCTGTCACGATTCTTTTCTCTGATCTTGATAATTCTTTTATCTAAACCCGATGGATGCCTGTCCATCCATTCATCAAGCAGTTTTGAATCAGGAAGATTAGCACCAGATTTTCCGCTAAATTGTCTGAACAGATAAAGCATGTCTAAAAAGAAATCTTCTTTGGCACCACCGGTTCCAAACTTAACGGCCATCCATATGTATTTTATGGGGTTGTTTCCAACGAGTTCGCCTCTTAAATTTAAGTCGTTAAATCTTTGCCCTGCATTGTCAATGTAATCTAATAAACGTATGGCTGCAATATCTCGCCAACTAAGTTTGTCGAAAAGTTCTGAATCGCTTGATTTGTAATATTTGTATGCAATTGGCCTTTTGTCGATATAATTGTTAACCCAACTTTTTATTCCCAGTAAAGCTTCAGATTTACTGTTTGCTTTTTTAATGATTTGCTCCAGCTTTGGATTTTCAGCTAATAGTTGATTTAATATTCGTAATGACTTAACATTTATAGCCACCTTTTCTAACGTCTTTATCTTATTCATGCGTCGAGAATTTAGATTCTGTGTAATTTCTAGAATTGAAGTGTACAAGCTTGCCCACCTAGATGAATTGCAGAAATACAATTTAAAGACCTGATAGGTAGGCGAATAGGTGCTTTTTATACATTTTCTATACAAAAATACATAAAATGAGGCAGTTTAAAAAGTGAGTTGAAGACAGAATTGGTTTAATACGGAGCTAAATTTAATTTAGAATTGATCTAAATTAAATTTAATGATTAACTTTGTAGTGTATTAAAAAACATAGCAATGTCGAAAGCAATTTATAAAGCACCAGAACCAGTTAATGAGCCCGTACTTGATTATTTGCCGGGCTCTCCTGAGCGTATTGTGCTCAAAGAAACTTTGAAGTTTTACAAAAGCATCGAAGTGGATATCCCAATGATTATTGGAGGTAAAGAAGTAAGAACAGAAGAGGAAATAGATATTTATACTCCCCATGACCTGAGTCATAAACTTGGCACATACTACATGGGAGGAGAAGAGCATGTGATTCAGGCCATCGATGCAGCATTGGCAGCACGAACTCAATGGCAAGCATTAACCTGGGATCAGCGAGCGGCGGTTTTTTTAAAAGCTGCAGAGCTTGTTTCTGGCAAGTATCGTCAGAAATTAAATGCCACCACCATGCTGGGTCAGTCAAAAAGCGTTTATCAAGCTGAGATTGATTCAGCTTGTGAGTTTGCAGATTTTCTGAGATTTAATGTTCGCTTCATGACCGAAATTTACCAGCAACAACCCATTTCTTCAAGAGGAGTTTGGAATAAAGTAGAACAACGCCCCTTAGAAGGATTTGTTTATGCCTTATCACCATTTAATTTCACATCACTCTCTGCAAACCTCGCAGCAGCGCCAGCATTGATGGGTAATGTTGTAGTATGGAAGCCTGCTGGTACGCAATTATACTCAGCCCATGTAATAATGGAGTTGTTTAAGGAAGCCGGTTTACCCGATGGAGTCATTAATATGATTTCCGTACCAGGTCCGGTTGGTGGTAAAATTATGTCGAAGCATCCTGACTTTGTAGGAGTTCACTTCACCGGATCTAACGGCGTTTTTACCAAAATCTGGAAAGCTATTGGCGATAGTGTTCACCTGCACAATACCTATCCAAAAATTGTTGGAGAAACAGGTGGTAAAGATTTTGTGATGGTTCACAAATCGGCTAATGAAAAACAAGTATCCACCGCACTTGCTCGGGGTGCATTTGAATACCAGGGGCAAAAATGTTCTGCGGCTTCCAGGGCCTACATTCCGACCAATTTATGGGGAGAAATTAAAAAGCAGTTGATCGCAGATGTAAAATCTTTTAAAATGGGAAGCCCTGAAGATTTTACCAATTTTATCAATGCAGTGATAGATGAAACATCCTTCAATAAAATAACATCTTATATCGATGATGCTAAAAAGGATGAAGAAGCAGAAATCATTGTTGGTGGAAATTATGATAAATCAACAGGATACTTTATTGAACCCACTGTAATTGTAACTACCAATCCAAATTACATTACCATGCAAGAGGAGCTGTTCGGTCCGGTTCTGACCATTTTTGTTTATCCTGAAGATGAATATGAAAGTACCTTGGAGCTCGTTGACAAAACTTCTCCTTATGCACTCACTGGAGCCATTTTTTCAACAGATCGATATGCCATTGATTTGGCAACAAAAAAACTGATAAATGCAGCAGGAAATTTTTACATCAATGATAAACCAACCGGAGCTGTAGTCGGACAGCAACCATTTGGTGGTGCCAGAGCTTCGGGAACTAACGATAAATCCGGATCAATGATTAATTTGATGAGATGGGTTTCTCCACGCACAATAAAGGAGAATTTTGATAGCCCAGAGGATTATCGTTATCCGTTTATGCGCGAAGAATAAGATTGGAAAATAATTTAGTAATAATTCCAAATTAGTGAGTGGTAAGACAATATCCTAGGATATTGTCTTACCTTTATGCTAAAATAAACTTAAAAAAACATGCAAAGTAAAATTAATTGTACCTGGAAAAAAGGTATGGCCTTCGAAACTGAAATTAATGATTTTAAAATTTTAATGGACGCCGATGAAAGTGTTGGCGGAAATAATTCAGGCCCCAGGCCAAAAGCATTAACACTTGCTTCTTTAGGAGGATGTACTGGTATGGATGTAGTTTCAATCTTAAAGAAAATGAGAGTGGAACCAACTTATTTTAATATGGAAATTACCGGTGAACTGACAGAAGAACATCCAAAGTATTATCACAAAATTCACCTTATTTATCAATTTAAGGGAGAAAATCTGCCCATGGAAAAACTGGAAAAGGCAGTAACCCTATCACAAGATCGTTATTGCGGTGTGAGTGAGTTGTTAAAAAAAGGATCTGAGGTAACCTATTCTATCCAGGTGCTGGATTAAGAATCGATTACATCAATCAGTTCTTTGATAATCATTGCTGTTGCACCCCAAATTATTTGATTGCCTATGGTATAGGCAGGAACTTTAACTCGAGTTTGATTGCGGTGTAAGATTTCCTTTAATTGATTGTTCTTTGGATTCAGCAATTGATTAATTTCTATTTCAAGAACTTCATCAACTTCTACGGGGTCAGCTATAAAAGCTGGCCTTTTTAACGTGTATCCAATAAAGGGTAAAACATTAAAATTACTTGGAGGGATAAATAGTTTAGTTAAATTTCCTATCAATTTTACCTGATCTGGATTAACTCCAACTTCTTCATTTGCTTCACGTAATGCAGTTCTATCTAAAGTTAAATCTTCGATTTCAAATTTTCCTCCCGGAAATGCAATTTGCCCACTATGCACACCCTGGTATGCAGGCCTTTTGATAAATGCCGTAAAAACTTCATCTTTATGCGGATAAAAAAGAATGAGTACCGCGCTTTCGCGAGGAGTTTTTTTTTCTCGCAGTCTGTCCATTTCTAATTTTCGGGTAATGGGCGACATTTTTAACTGAGACGCTAAACCGGGCAATGGTTTTATAATCTGAAGCTCTAATTTTTTAATAAAGTTTGTAAACGTTTTCATGCGATTTATAAGTGCTTACAAAGTAATGAATTAATTGTTTTTGGTTCAAAATTTTATTTAACTTTGTTATAATTCAAAATATTTATCAATGGCATCAGAAAAAACAAAATCGACTGTTAAAAATAAAACTACCAAGGAAAGCACCAGGGAACTTGTTTTATTTAATGACGATTTCAATACTTTCGACTTCGTTATTGAAACTTTAATAGAATTATGCGACCATGATCCGATACAAGCAGAACAGTGTGCTTTTATGGTTCATTTTAAAGGGAAATGCGCAGTAAAGTCGGGCGCATTCAGAGAATTGAAACCTATACAACAGGAAATGCTTAATCGTTCATTAACAGCAAGTATAAAATAAAATATCTGAAATGAGTTGGACTATCATTGCTGTCTTAATCCTAATCGGTCTTACTTTTATCGTATTAGAAATTCTAGTTATTCCCGGTCAGGGTATTGCAGGTATTATCGGACTAATTATTATGGCCGTTGGAATTTGGCAAACCTATGTAGTTTACGGTTCAACATCGGGGCATATTGTTTTGGGGGCATCATTTGTTGTGTCCGTGATCTCACTCATGCTTTCGTTGCGATCCAAAACCTGGAAAAAAATGATGCTAAAATCAGAAATTAGCGGGCGCGTAAACGAAATTGATACTGCTAAGATAAAACCAGGTGATAAAGGAAAATCGATTTCAAGATTGGTGCCGGCTGGCAAAGCATTTTTTGGCGGTGATTACTACGAGGTTCATACCTATGGTACCTTCATCGATCAAAACACCGAAATAGAAGTTGTAAAAATTGAAAACAATAAAATATTTGTTCAACAAATAAAATCATAAAATATCATGGAAGCAAACGTAGTCGCAATTTTAGCCATAGGCATTGGATCAATATTCGGTCTGTGGATCATTTTTTATTTCATCCCTGTAGGATTATGGTTTACTGCACTCTTATCAGGAGTGAGAATTTCATTACTTCAGCTGGTATTTATGCGTTGGAGAAAAGTTCCACCACAATTAATCGTAAGAAACATGATTGGTGCTACCAAAGCCGGTTTAATTGTAAATAGAGATGAACTTGAAGCTCATTACTTGGCAGGTGGAAATGTTGCGACAGTTGTTAATGCGCTTATCTCAGCCGATAAAGCAAACATAGAGCTTGATTTCAAAGTGGCAACAGCGATTGATTTAGCTGGTAGAGATGTTTTGGAAGCGGTACAAATGTCGGTAAATCCGAAAGTAATTGATACCCCTCCTGTAACAGCCGTTGCGAAAGATGGTATTCAGTTAATTTCAAAGGCCAGGGTTACCGTTAGAGCCAATATCAAACAATTGGTTGGTGGGGCCGGTGAGGAAACTGTTTTGGCCAGAGTAGGAGAAGGAGTTGTATCTTCCATTGGTTCAGCACAATCACATAAAACAGTGCTCGAAAATCCAGACAGTATTTCAAGACTTGTTTTAGAAAAAGGATTGGATTCAGGAACTGCATTTGAAATCTTATCCATTGATATTGCGGATATTGATATTGGGAAAAATATTGGTGCTGTTTTACAGATGGATCAGGCCAATGCCGATAAAAACATTGCACAGGCAAAGGCAGAAGAGAGAAGAGCAATGGCTGTTGCCGTTGAACAGGAAATGAAAGCTAAAGCCCAGGAAGCCCGTGCAAACGTTATTCAGGCCGAAGCCGAAGTGCCTAAAGCCATGGCTGAAGCATTTAGAAATGGAAATATGGGTATCATGGACTACTATAAATTTAAAAACATAGAGGCCGATACCAATATGCGTGAATCAATTTCCGATTCCGGATCCAAAACAAAAGGAAAAGGTGGCAAGGATACAAGTAAAAAATAAACCTTATAATTATTAGTAAAAAAAAGCGTTTATGACTTCATAGACGCTTTTTTTTATAAAGATTATTCTTAACTTTAAGTCATGATGATAAGGGAGGATAGACGGTCGGAAATAAACGAAAAATATCTTGAGTTAATTGAGTCATGTAATAAATTTGCGACCGAAAGTGAATTGAGGAAAATTTCTAAAGCCTACGAATTAGCCTATAAATCGGAGGTAAGAGATTTAAATGGTTCTAAAGATTTGGAAATCTATCATGCGATTGAGGTTTCTTTAATTGCGGTTAATGAAATAGGATTAGGTTCAGTTGCCGTAGTGAGTACGCTGTTGCATAACCTGTTCGAAGCAAAAGAAATTAGCCAAACGGATGTCCAAAGAAAATTTGACAAGAATATCGCCGGAATATTAGCTGGATTTAATCGCATTTCGAATTTACAAACCACCAAAATTTCTGCTCAATCAGAAAATTTCAGAAGATTGTTTCTTACACTTATCGACGATATTCGGGTGATTTTAATCAAGATTGCACATCGCCTTTACGATATTCGAAATTTTGAAAATCTTCCGAAAATTAAACAGGCAAGATATCTGGATGAAGTAACACATATTTATATTCCTATTGCGCATCGATTAGGGCTTTATAAAATAAAGTCTGACTTGGAAGAACTTTCGATGAAATATTCACATCCGGAAGTATACGCCTCTTTAATGGCTAAAATTCAGTCGAGTAAAACCAAACAGAAATCTTTTTTAAAGGAATTCATTAATCCCATCGAACGCGAACTTACACTTCAGGGTTTCGATTGTGAATTCAAGAGCAGGCCAAAATCAGTTTATTCACTTTGGGATAAAATGAAACGACAAAATGTGGAGTTCGAGGAAGTGTACGATATTTTTGCCGTTCGAATTATTACTAAAAGCCCTCTTAAAAAAGAGAAAGAAGACTGCTGGCGGATTTACTCCATCGTAACCGATATTTATTCTCCTAATCCCAAAAGACTACGGGACTGGATCACCACTCCAAAGGCAACAGGTTACGAATCACTCCATACTACTGTTAAGGATCCTAACAATCGCTGGGTTGAAGTCCAAATCAGATCGCAGCGCATGGATGATAACGCGGAGAAAGGACAAGCTGCACATTGGCGCTATAAAGGTTTCGGCACCAAAAAAGATTCGGAAAGCTGGCTAGGTCAGGTACGCGATATTTTGGAAAATCCCGGTCAGATAAATTTCGAAGATGGATTTACTGAGCAAAAAAAGCGTTCAAGCGAAAAAATATTTGTGTTCACTCCGGTAGGAGATTTAATTCAGCTCCCAATCGGATCAACCGTTTTGGATTTTGCATTTGAAGTGCACACACAAGTTGGATCAACATGTAGTGGTGCTAAAGTAAACAACAAAGTGGTTCCGATCCGCCACATCTTAAACAATGGAGATGAGGTCGAAATCATCCGAAGCAAAAACCAAAAACCAAAGCAGGATTGGCTAAATTTCGTTATTACCAACAAAGCTAAAAACCGAATTAAACGTACTTTATTAGAAGAAAAATATAAGGAGGCTGAAGCCGGAAATGAAACCATTAGAAGGAAATTTAAAAGCTGGAAAATTACTTACAATGAAGAAAGTATTGATAAAATCATCAAGCAATTCAAGTTTAAAAACTCCGTGGATTTTTTCTATGCTGTTGCTACTGAAAAAATTGAACTGCCTAAGATCAGAAAATTTCTGGATGGAGCAACTGGATTAATCACTCAACAAAAGCCTGAAGAAGTAATCGAAACGGCCAGGGTATCTGTTACAGAGAAAACGGATGCATTAATGATTAACGACAAACTGAAAAATGTTAATCATTCCTTGGCGAAATGCTGTAATCCCATTGCCGGTGATGAAGTTTTTGGGTTCGTTACCGTAGGCAAGGGAATTACCATCCACCGAATTAGTTGTCCGAATGCCGAACAAATGATGGACAAATATAATTATCGGGTGATTGAGGTAAAATGGCAGGATGCAGGTGAAGCTCCATCCTATAGCACAAACATTAAGGTTACAGGGGCGGATACCCTCGGAATTGTTGGAGAAATAACGAATGTGATTTCGAAGGATTTTAAAGTCAATATGCAATCTATTTCAGTAAAAACAGACAAAGGAAAATTCGAAGCTAAGGTTAAGGTTCAAATTAAAAACAATGAACATTTGGATCAGTTACTGCATAAATTAATGAATATAAAAGGAATTGAAAAGGCCAGCAGGCTGGATAAATTTTAATCTCCTTGTTTGGAGTTAATTAATCGGAATCCACTTCCATGAATATTTAAGATTTCTACATCAGGATCATCCTTTAAATATTTTCTTAATTTCGTTACAAATACATCCATACTGCGGGTAGTAAAATAATTACTATCACCCCATATCAATTTCAAGGCTTTCTCACGTGTTAAAATTTCATTATCCGCATTACAAAGAAGCTTCAGAAGTTCAGCCTCTTTTGGAGATAGCTTTTGAGATTGATCGCCTAAAGTAACTATTCTGTTTTGGGGATCAAAACTATATTTTCCTATTGAATAAATTTTCTTGTCAGCTACTTCTTCTTTTCCATGATTGTCGTTCCGCTTAAAAATGGCATTGATCTTGCAAAGCAGAACTTCCGAGTCGAAAGGTTTGGTTATGTAGTCATCCGCCCCGATTTTAAAACCTTCCAAAACATCAGCCTTTAGGGTTTTTGCAGTAAGGAATATCAAAGGAACCCGGGCATTCAAAGACCGGATAATCCTGGCTATCTCAAAACCGTCAACATGAGGTAGCATTACGTCTAAAATACATAAATCGAATTCCTCGGGTTGGTAAACTTTTATCGCTTTGGCACCATCGTCTATCCAACTAACTTCATAACCATGAATTTCCAGATAAGATTTTAAAACCGCTCCAAAATTGCGATCATCTTCAACCATGAATATTTTTTTAATCTTCATTTTTACAGAATAATTTTATGCAATGGGTAAAAAAATGCTAAAAGTACTGCCCTTACCCAATTCGCTTTCTACCTCAATTCTTCCTTTAAAGGTTTCTAAAACTGCTTTTACATAGCTTAAGCCTAATCCAAATCCTTTGATGTTATGAATATTCCCCATTTGTACACGGTAGAATTTGTCAAAAATTTTACTTAGTTTATCGCTCGACATTCCCATTCCATGATCCTGAATACTAATTTGAATTTCATTTTTCGCATCAGCCGATGAAATGATTATTTTGGGTGCACCATCGGTGTACTTAATGGCATTGTCGAGTATGTTGTTTATTAAATTAATGAAATGCACCTCGTCCACTAGAATTGATGTTTTTGAAGCTTGAAGCTTTGAAACTATCGAACCTTGTTTTTCTACAACATGTAATCTGATATTTTGAATGGCTTTTTTAAGCAAGGTATTTACATCATGCGATCGAATGTTCAATTCTAACTCCCTTTTATCAATTAACGACATTTGTAAAATGTTTTCAACTTGGGCATTCATTCGTCGGTTTTCCTCCTTAATAATTCCGGTATAAAATTTCACCTGTTCTTTATTGCTGATAATTTTAGGATTGTTGATGGAGTCGGTGGCTAAAGAAATGGTTGCAATGGGAGTTTTGAACTCATGCGTCATGTTGTTAATAAAATCGGTCTTGATTTCCGAAATCTTTTTCTGCCTCAGGATTACATAAATCGTGAATGAAAAGGTAAAGATGATGATCAGGATGAAAATGAGTGAGCCAAGGGATAGTACCAACACAGAGTTTAACAAATGCGCGTTTTTATCAGGAAAAGATAAAATTAAAAAACTGCTCTTTTGATTTAAATCATGAGGAAACACATTGACTTTATATTTTGAATCAAGATCAAGGTCTGTAAAGTATTCTGACTTTATAATATAAAGCGAATCAATTTCTTCGTTGGTAATTGCGTAATTAAAATTGAGAGGTAGGTTTTTGTTTTGTAGTTCGACACTTATAATTTTGTCGATATGTTCAATATTCAATCGGCTTTTGATAGATTCTTCTTCTGTTGCATATTCATAAAACAACTGTTTTACTGCACGATTGATGGTTGAAAATCGATAATCAATCTCTTTACGATTTCTTGCTTCATTTGTAATTTGCACATCATGTGATTCTTCAATGACAACGAGTCCGTTTTTATTAGAATTTCTGATCTCTGTGCTTGAGGAACAAACCCTTCCAGTCTTATCTTTATGAATATTTATTTTAGCAGAATCGTGTCGCGACATTGATAGGTAAACCTTTGTTTCAGTTTCGTCATGCTCATTTTCATTACTGATAAAAGTAACTTCTTGAAATATTGAATCGTTAAGCCGGATATCAAAAAGAGAATCACCGCTAATCAAAGTAAAGCTATTCGCAGAATTACCATCCTTAAATTTTACATTACTTGAAATGTATTTAGCTGCATCATACGATTCAACTTTTATAATGGCATCATTCATAGCTTCGAAAGCAGCCTGATCGAACTGTGCTTCCTTCACCTTGATCGCATTCTGTATCCATAAAAGTTGAATCGCAATAATTCCGAGCAGTGCAATGCTCATTAAAAATATGATTAAATTGATTTGTGGTCGATTCATAATACAAAAATATTAATAAAAGCACTGACTCTCTTAATTTTAACTTTTTCTTAACCAATTTTAACGTCGCTTTAACGCTAGGCCATGAGTTGATAAACTAGTTTTGTTTCATACAATCTAAAAAAAATATTATGAGAAAAATTAGCGAAAATTTAAAGTTGATACTCAGCTTCACAATGATAATTGGATTTGTCATTTCTTACGCACAGGAAACAAAACCGGATACCATCTATTTAACAACAGAAGAAATAATTGAGAGTAAGTCGGTGGTTTGGGATACCATCATCATTGTAACGCCAGAAAATAAGGATGCAGTGAATGATTATTTACATAAAAATCATAAAGGAATTCACATTGTTACTTCTCACAAAGGTGGATCTGAAATTCATGCCAAAGCAGTATCGGCTGCTGTAAAAAAGATGCGGATGTATTTTGATAACGATGTAAAAGTTGATGGTAAATCAAAAATACTAACCTATACTGTAAAAGGCGACGAATTGGATAAACATGATGGTAGAATTAAAATTATTACTGAGAAATTGAAAAGAAATTCTGAAGGGGAGGATGAGATAGAAATTATAATAGAATCGGATGAAGGTGGTGCTTACGATGTGATCTGGGTTGGAGACTCCACGGAAAGGGAGATGAAGCATAAGATATGGCTAAGCAAGGATGGTAAGGATAAAAAGTATGAATTTGTAGTGCTTGACGGTAAAGAAGGACTTTTTAATGTTCACGAACTAAAAGATTCTTTAAAAAAGGTACTTATCGAAATCACTGATGATGATGGAAATCTTAAAATGAAATCAAAAAAGATATCTTATGCATTTGTAAGCAGTGGAGATGAAAGTTTTACTATCGATTCATTACATGAACATCTGGATGTTGTGGAAGAATTAAAAGTTGTTTCAGAAGATGACGCTAAAGTTTTTGTTATACACGACGGAAACAAAAAAACGGAGTTTAAAGTTAAGATCGACAGTGACATAAAAAATATTGATAAAAATGTTATTGTATACAGTAGCGATGATAAAAAACACAAAAAAGTACATTTTGGCGATAAGTTTGTACAATCGGTGGATGTTGAATTTAGTAATGAAGTGAGTGATGAAGAGCTTGAAGAACTGGGGATTAAAGCCAAATCCCAGGAGCTTAAAGCAGAAAATCTTTGGATGTATTATGTTGATGATAAAGAACTAAGACTAAAATTTCGTTTAGATTCTGAAGGTAAAACCACCATTAAAGTTTTAGATGCAAAAGGTAAAGACCTGTTTACAGACAAGGTTGTTTATTTTCCGGGTACTTACGACAAAAAAATAACACTCGATGCAAAGCATAGCTCACCCATTTATATTTATATTGAGCAAGGAAATGCTTCGACGATTAAAAAGCTTAGTATGAATTAGAACATTCAAAGCACTCAAACAAAAGAAAGGTGACCTTTTAGGTCACCTTTCTTTTCAGGTTTAGTCCTTCTTGGTAAATGAAAGAATGATAGCGATGGCCATAAGCAGCCAAATATTGAAAGTTTTGCCATGTGTCATTTGATAGGTGGAGCCCGCCAACTTGGCTAACCCAAGTATGATGTAAATAATGGATGGTGATAAAAACAATCAGAAAAACCGGATTGATAATGGCTCGATTCATCGATTGAAAGGCTCGTAAATAGTTTTCGTCGTTTAATCTTGCCAAGCCAGGGGTTACAGAAATAGTCCAGCTGTAAAAAAGGCCGGCCATCAAACCTGTCGACAAAGTGGTTATGAGTAGTAGTGTTGTTTTCATTTTATTTTGCTTTTTAATTGATGAAGCAAAATAAGGGCTTGTCCAATTTTTAAAATTGAATAAAACCGACAAAATACATTGGAATCAATTTAGCTCGAAAGTTGTTTTTGAAATTCGCGAGGGGTTTTACCGGCATAGCGTTTAAAGCTTCGGATAAAATGGGACTGATCGGAAAAGCCGCTCTCATAACTTACTTCGGTAAGATTGAGATAGTCACTTTCTGTCATTTGTTTTAGCGAAGAACTAAACTGAATGATCGTTGAAAATTGCTTTGTAGTGACTCCAATTTCTTTTAAAAATGACGTTCCAACGTGCATTCACTTACAAAAAGTCGTTCCCGAAGTTCTTTAATGCTTAAGGTACCGTTTGATTTCAGAATGAGATTGATGGCCAATTTGATGCGATAATCTGGATTGATGGAGGTATTTTGAAGCAGTTCATTAAAATAAACACTGATGATCTCGATCATTTGTTCACTGTGATTGCTGTGTTTTAATTGTGTGAGGGTGTGTTCAGTATCCACATTCTCAACTAAATTTAAATCGAAGCAATCATCATTCAGTACCCTGGGATCGACGCCTAGAAGAATACGTACTGCAAAAGGGTAAAGGCGAATGATGATCATTTGGAATTCGCCTTTGGTGTCAAGGGTAATGGGTTCGATGGTTTGCCCGTACAAATAAAAATCCGAAAGCTTTTTATTCATGGGTTGTTAATAAAACGGATGACTCGATTGGCAATAAATGATACCGGCAAACCCATCCGCGTAAAAGGGGAATTTCTTTTCGATATCCGGTACCTGATCCTCTAGTAAGTAAATGTCCTTGGCAAAGGGCTTCAGTCCTGGGTGCATAGGAAGTTGTTGCATGATCGTAAATTTAGTTTAAGCTGCAATCCTTCTCAGAATAAAAGGCAGCCTTGAGTGAGCTTGAAATTTAAAATATCCGTAAACTAACTAAGCATCACATGAATTGGAATCGCTTTTCTGATCAAGATACCTTGGTTTTGTTCGCAACACAAAATACCCGATGATAGCCGAGATGGTTGATCCGATAAGGATGCCAATTTTTGCTGAATCAATAAACACAGGATTACCGGCAAAAGCCAGGTTTGAAATAAAAATAGCCATGGTAAAACCAATACCAGCTAAAAATCCTACTCCAATAATTTGTCTTAATCCAATGTCGTTTGGAACTTCGATAAGTTTTGCTTTTTTAGCGAGAGAAATAATTAAGGTAATCCCAACGCTATTTCCAATTACCAGGCACAGGACGATATTTCGAACCAAACTAAGGTCAACATCAATATTACTGTTGATTACTACCCCGGCATTGGCCAGGGCAAAAATGGGGATGATAAAATAGGCTACCCAGTCGTGCAGCTTATGTTCCAAATGTTGTAGGGGCGATTGGTATTTGCTGGTCCAGTCTTCTAAATCATCAATCTGCTCAATTTGTTCCTTGCAGAGGATGGGTTTTTCTGATATCCTGGCTTTTTTTATTTTTTCGATGATCCCTTCCAGGTTTTTTAAAAAAGTAGGCGTATCAATTCTTTGGCGGACTGGAACTGAGAAAGCCAGTAAAATTCCGGCGATGGTGGGATGTACCCCCGATTTTAAAAATAGTATCCAAATAGCGATACTGGCAATGATTAGGAATTTGGAGAAATACCCTTTGAGTGATAAAAGGTATAAAATAATCAATAAAATGAAGGCATAAATTAAAAAGCTGATTTTGATACTGCTGCTGTAAAAAATGGCAATCACTAGTACCGCCCCCATGTCATCCACAATGGCGAATGCTGTTAAAAATAACTTAAGGCTTAACGGAACACGTTTTCCAAGCATATTTAAAATAGCCAGTGAAAAGGCGATGTCTGTAGCCATTGGTATTCCCCATCCTCTGAACGTTGAAGGGTTTTGGTTTAATACCATGAAAAACAAAACAGGAACCAGCATACCGCCCAATGCCCCGAATAAAGGGAATGCAATTTTTTTGGGAGTATTTAATTCTCCAATTAAAAGTTCTCTTTTTATTTCAAGTCCGATGAGGAAGAAAAAAACGGCCATTAACCCATCATTGATCCATAAAATGATGGGTTTGTTCAATTCAAACCCGGGAGTTGAGAATCCAATTTTATGTTGCCACAGCGATTGATAGCTTTCAGCGAATGGTGAATTGGCCCAAACGAGTGCAATAACGGTAGCAATTAGTAAAAGGATACCACTAAAGCCTTCGATTCTAACAAATTTTTGAAATGGACTGAGGATGATATTTGCTTTCATGATGTAGTAATGGGATTAATTCAGATACTAAGATACCTAATCCTTATTTAAATTAAAAGACATTTAGCTAACCATTGCTGGGTTCATGCATCGTTTTGAAAACTTAAAGAAGAATAATTCATGGATTTTAAAATTTGAACTTTTCATCTGTTTTGAAATAAAATTAACATGGCCATGTTCGGGTTTAAAGTATTTTGTACTTTTAAATTGTTAAATGGATTTTTTTTAAGATTTAAAACCCACCCAATTTTTTATTAAAAATTATTAAAATGATTAAGAAATTTATCTTCACAGTTACTGTTGTCATCACATTTTCTTTTCTTGGATTTAATCAGATTCAGGCTCAATCCGAAAAGAAATCCCTGGATTTTAAGGATGTAAAGCTTTGGAGAAATCATGATGTAAGCCTGTCAGACAATGGCCAGTGGTATACTATTTTGTATCGCTTAAATGAAAAACCAATGGCTGAAAAGGACAGCCTCGATAAAAAATATGCAGATGAAATCAGCACGGAATTTTATGACACTACCAATCTGTCTGACGTACTCTACATCTGCCATGCGAATAGTGGAATTAAGTATGAAACTAAGGACGGAAAAAATCCTGTTTTTTCTGATGCTTCCGATTGGATAGCTTATCAAATTAAAGAAGACAAAGAGCCGAGTAAGGATAAAAATGCAAAACCTGAAAAAGCCATCATCGAGTTAAAACATTTGACTACTGGCTTTACGGTTAAGTATGAATCGAATGCGAATTTTAGCTTTGCTGAAGAAAAAAAATACTTTATCAGCAGCGATAAAAACGGATTGTTGATTTACGATTTGGAGAACCGTACTGAACATTTCATCGGAAATGTAGGCGAATACCTGGTTGATAAAAAATCAGAATTTATTGTTTACACCATCGCTACCGAAGATAAACGAGGAAATGGGATTTATCTTTACGATCCTGAGAGCAGGACTACAAAAGCCCTGAAAACAGGTAGTTTTATCTTTTCAAACCTAAGCTGGAATAAAGATCGATCGGCATTAGCTGCTTACATGTACACCAAGAAAAAAGATCAGGTGGATTATGAAAAGATGCGAATCTTAACGATTGCAAATGTAAATACTAAAGTACAACAAAGCACCGAATACGAAGTGAAAGATTTTGAAGGTATGCCTGAGAATATGGGATTGGCCGTAAAAGCAGGACAAGATGAAAATAGAATTGAATGGAGTGGGGAGGGAGATCGTTTATTTCTGAAGATTAAAAAATACGATGAAGAGAAGGAGACTGAAAATGCAAAGAAATGCGAGGATGAACCCACGGTGCAAATTTGGCACTGGAAAGACGAGAAACTTCTTTCTGAACGAATGATGGAGGCTGAAAGAAAGAAAAATGAAGTTTTTGATGCCATTTTCTTTCGTAACAGTAAGAAAGTAATTCGCTTAACTAGTAAAGAAATGCATCGTTTGATGCGTAGTGATGGAACGGATAAATGGGCCATCGGCATGGATAACCGTGCATATATTTCGGACTGGGATATTCCCAGAAATGATTTGTATCGCATCAATCTTCGGACGGGAGATAAAAAACTGATTGCCAAAAAACATCCCCAGGGTTTTGAGCTTTCACCTGATGGTGAAAAGCTTGTGCTTTGGGATGGTGCGCATTACTGGTACTACGACTTGAATTTCGATACCAGGCAAAATATTAGCGAAGGTTTGCCTGTTTCCTTTATCGACCGTGAAGATGATCAATTTGGCTTCAGACCCGATTACGGTTTTGTGGGTTGGGTAAAAGATAAAAATGCTGTGATTGTTAATCATAAATTCGATTTGTGGGTTTTACCACTCGATCGAAAAAGTAAGGCAGAAAACCTAACCGCTTCTGTCACAGCTAAAGATTCTATTCGATTTAGGGTGGATGATTTAAGTTTTAGCAGGGAAGAAGAAATAGAAGATCGCTATTTCGACCTGAAAACTGAAAATGTGCTGTATGCCTTTAATACCCAAACTAAAGAAGCAGGTTATTTTAAATTGCAAAAAGGGAAATTACAAAAGTTAATTTATGGACCGGCGACTTATTCAAAATCATGGTGGAGAAGCGGATTGATCAAAGCAGAAGATTCAGATGTCATCATTTATAAAAAGGGAGATTACCAAAATTACCCCGAGGCTTACTTAAGCAATTTGAATTTTGAAGCTCCGAAAAGGATAACCAATACCAATCCTCAGCAAAAGCAGTATGCCTGGGGTCATCGCATTTTAATTGACTATACCAACGATGATGGGGTTCCTTTACAAGGTGTTTTAAGTATTCCTGATACCTACCAAAAAGGCCAGAAATTACCCATGATGGTTTATACTTATGAGAAACTCTCACAGAACATGTATTCCTATGCAACGCCACGCATTGGTGGTGCAGCTGTGAATGAAATGAGTTATGTTTCTGATGGATACCTTTTCCTACAACCTGATATTCATTTTAATGTAGGTACGCCCCACTCCGATATGCACGAATGTATTGATGCCGCCATTACAAAAGTAATTGAGCTGGGCTATGTGGATAAAGATAAAATTGGTTACGAAGGATTTAGCTATGGAGGGCATTGTGGTATGTACATTTCTACCCAGGAAAACCAGTTTGCGGCCATTGCTGCCGGAGCTGGTGTTAGTAACCTGGTGCAGGGCTTTAACCTCGACATTGTTCGTGACGGTAGCAATGAGCAGGATTACTACATGGTTTCACAAGGACGCTTGGGTACTGATCCTACCTCCAATACAGAAATGTATATTTCGGAGTCTGCGGTATTTAATGCCCAGGGCATGAATACGCCTTTATTGTTGTTCCACGGTACAGCCGATAAAGTAGTACTTTGGGAGCATTCTTTTGGTTTTTACAGCATTTTACGTTATTTAAAAAAGCCGGTGGTATTCCTTTCATACGAGGGTGAAGGACATGGCTTGCGACAGAAAGCTAATCGCCTCGATATCCAAATGCGATTGAAGGAATATTTCGATCACTACCTTAAAGGCAAAGAAGCCGGGAAATGGATTTACGAAGAAATCCCGCTTAAGCTAAAAGAAGAAAGTAAAGACAAGAAGAAGCGGATCGTGGACTTGTGGAAGTAAGGGTTAGCTATGTGGAGTGCGGGACTTTGAAACACTTGACTGTCATGTTGCCACTGAGCCAATTCGTTTATTCAAATTACTGTTTTATAGCCAAATCATCAAAGACGAATTGGCGGTGTTGCAACAATGAACTGTGGTTGGGTTACCCACTGAACCCCGCATTATATTTACATTTTGTTAGGCAATGGTTTTTATTTAAATTCGAAAAAAATGTCATCATGTTTTTCGAGCAATTCGGGGAGTTTGATTGTTTTGATATTTAATTCTTTACAGATTGCAGGAGTTTTTTTTCAACAAGTTATTCCTAAATTGTTATGTTTAATTCTATTACTATTGAATAAGTAATGAATGGATTTCTAACCTGAACTAAGAGACATGGCTACCTTTACTAATATAAAAGCTTCTAGTTAGGGCTTTACAAGTTTTCGTTAGATGTAGTTATATGCAGATGGTGCAGTAGTATTGGCAATAGGTAACTTAATGGGTGTGTGATTTAGAAAATAGGAAGCATGAATGGATTGGAGAAAGATATGCCGGGCATCTCCTATTATTGGCCGATTAAGACTTATTATTGGTTCTAATAGAGAAAGATGATTTATCTTTAATTGAATCATTACCATTTCAGCTTAGTATGTTCGTAAATATATAGAGCATTAAATGAAAAATATTGAACCATTCAGTACTGGTTGGTGACCTATTGCTTTTAAGAAATGCTTTGGAAATCTTTGCCCATCATTTACCACTGTTAACCAAATGAGTTCAATTCCGAAAAATCCGCAAAAAGGTCTCGAACTTCGAGAACTTTTTGTGTTGAACTGGTATTTTGAGGATCTATTTTTAAGGTACAAGGTCAATCTTTACAACTCATATCACAAATGGGTGGGGTAGATGTTTTTTTACACATGCACCACATTACTTCCTGGTTTTTTTCAAAGGTAACAGCACATGGCTCTTTTCCGCTTCCTTTGTGTGAGCCGTCACAAAATGGTTGGGTTGAACTATTTCCACAGGTACACCAGTGGTATTCACCGGCTTCCATGCTCATTATCTTCGATTGAACGTCCTTCTCTTCAGGTTTGTTTTTCATAATTAGCAGATGGTAATTTAATTATTAAATCTTGTTAAGCGAAGATCGGAAAACTCAAGACTTTTTCATAATAAATATCCCTATATTTTAAATGTTTTATGAACCATGGTTCTTTTGAATGGGTTTATACACTCTGGTGGCAGGAATATAAACTTTTATCTTTCCAATTCACAGTCGTGATAAGGTGATTCCCCAAATTTTTACAAAAAAAAAAGTCCCATCCTTTGGATGAAACTCTTTTGGTGTCGGGGTAGCAGGATTCGAACCTGCGACCTCCTGCTCCCAAAGCAGGCGCGCTAACCGGACTACGCTATACCCCGTATGTTGGTTTTAAAGAACAATCTTTTTTTTCTTGCGGAGAGAGGGGGATTCGAACCCCCGGTACCAGTTGCCCAGTACGACAGTTTAGCAAACTGTTGGTTTCAGCCACTCACCCACCTTTCCTAAGAGGACTGCAAAAGTAAAAAAAGCTTTTGTATTCACAAACAAAAAAATGACTTTTTATCATTAATTTTTAGTTCTACATTTTTTACAAAATGATAAGCTTTTCTTTCCGAGATTTGTGTTTGATAAAAAGTACGACAATGAGCCAATCAAAAAACATTGAAATTAAAGCCAGGTGCAAAGATTTAGAGGTTATTCGGCGAATCCTTAACGAAAAGAATGCGCTTTACAAAGGGATGGATCAGCAGATTGATACCTACTTTAACACACCTAATGGGAGGTTAAAATTACGTGAAGGAAATATTGAAAATAATTTGATCCATTACAACCGGGCAGATCAATCGGGACTGAAACAAAGTGATTTCACACTTTTTAAAACTGAAAATGAAATTGGTTTAAAAGATATCCTCAAAAAGGCTTTAGGTGTAAAAGTGGTGGTTGATAAAAAGAGAGAGATTTACTTCATTGATAATGTCAAGTTTCATTTGGATAAGGTTAATGGGCTCGGCACATTTATCGAAATCGAAGTTATTGATATGGATGGAATTTTATCTGAATCTGAAATGACTAAAACGTGTGAGAATTACATCAAATTATTTTCCATTAACAAAAACGACCACATCAGTGTTTCTTATAGCGATATGATTCTAAACCTGAAATAAAATTGATTAAATTGGAAACGAAAAGTCAAGATATGTTAAAAATGTCTAGTTGTTAAAGAATTATATATACTTTTGCCAAGCCTGTTAAATTTTAACAGGCCTTTTTTTTGAGAAAATGATGTAATTGATTGATGATTTTTAAGATCATAAAAAGATATAAGTACCTTTTAATTGTTGGATTACTGGTGGCAGCCTACTTTGCCATTGCTCAGGTTTTACCTAAAAGCCTTAGTCGTTATCCGGCCTTCGTCATTATTTTTATTCTCGACCTCTATTTATGGGGAGCATTAAAGAAATGGGTAAGTCGCCAGAAAAATTATCTTGCCTCTGGGATGACTATCTTTTATTGGTTGCCCCTTGTGCTCATTGTCTCAGCTACGATCATTAGTCTCTTCAAACCTATCCAAAACTGGAGCAATGCCGTTTATTTGAACATTTCAGGATTTACACTTATTTGTTATACCGCCAAAATATTTACTACCCTGTTTATTTTGTTAACAGATTTTATTAGAGGAATACAGTTTATTTCTAGCTACGTTAAAACAAAAAGACGAAGAGAACTAAAAGAAGATAGCTTCCCAAAAATTTCAAGAAATAAGTTCATTAAGAAGCTTGGATTAATTGCAGGAGGAATTGTTTTAAGTGGTCTGTTGGTTGGAAGGTTTAAATGGGCCTTGGATTTCAAACTTCGAACCGAAGATATTGTGTTACCTAATTTGCCTTCTGCTTTTAACGGGCTTAAGATTGTTCAGTTTTCTGATCTGCATTTAGGTAGCTGGCCAAGTAGCAAACCAATCTCTGAGATAGCGGATCTTATCAATGAACAAAATGCAGATCTGGTATTTTTTACTGGAGATTTGGTAAATTTCTCAACCTCAGAAGCACTGAAATTTGAAAGCATTTTGGCTGAAATTAGAGCCCCTCTGGGTGTCTTTTCTGTTTTAGGAAATCATGATTATGGTGATTACGTAAATTGGGAAAGCCCAGAAAAAAAAGAAGAAAATATGCAGGAGCTTTATGATTTGCATGAAAGAATAGGTTGGAAATTATTACGGAATGAGAATCATGTTGTTGAGAAGAATGGTTATAAGCTGGCCGTTATTGGGGTAGAGAACTGGGGCGATAATCTCCGTTTTCCTCAAAAGGCCGAAATGTCTAAAGCTCAGAAAGGGTTGGATGGTGTACCGGTCAGATTACTGCTTTCACATGATCCCAGCCATTGGGATAAAATAGTTACGAAAAAGCATAAAGAGATAGATTTAACTTTTTCAGGACATACCCATGGGTTTCAGTTCGGAATAGAAACTTCATTGTTCCGCTGGAGTCCGGCACAGTACCTTTATAAATATTGGGCTGGCCTTTACAGGGTTAAGAATCAATACCTTTATGTAAATCGTGGAACTGGTTATTTAGGCTATCCAGGTCGTATTGGAATCTCTCCGGAAATTACTTTATTCGAGCTTTCTAACAGATAGTATTGTTAAATATTTGTTAATTTATAATGTGAAGCTAACAATCCTACCATTCTTGTAGTATATTTGTTTAAACGAAAATGTACAGGAATTATAGTGATAAGAGTTTAAAAATTTATTTTGTGGAATGATTACTATCAGATGTTGAGGTTGATTCTTCTAAATTGCTAAACAAATGCTAATTTTTACTGCGTGATTATTTAACAGAGTAAGCGAAAAAAAGTCCCTGAAAAGGGACTTTTTTTATTTTAGATTAAACCAAGGTTTAATAATCTCAGTTTTATCTTTCGGCTCAGATTTGTGCCTGAACTCATTGGTTTTATTGTTGTAAATATAATCTTCTGCCCATTTTTTATGATTCTTTGCTACCTGATCGATAGCGTCCATGACAAAATTAAGTTCTTTGTCCGTCATTGTAGGATGTAATGAAATCCTAATCCAGCCTGGTTTCTCACTCAAGTCGCCTGAATTTATTTTAGACGTTATTTTTGCAGAATTATCATAACTCACATCCAATAAAAAATGTCCATAAGTCCCGGCACAAGCACAACCCCTCGAACTTGAATTCCAAATCTATCATTCAATAACTTCACAACCAAATTAAAGTGAACATTATCGATGTAAAAAGAAATGATACCCAAACGATCCTGAACATTGTCTGCTAAAATATGTATCCCTGGAATCTTTGATAAACCTAGGAATGCTTTTTTCGTGAGCTCCTCTTCTCTTTTATGGATGTTTTTAGTTCCCATCTGGTTTTTTATTTCGATACACAAGGCTGTTCTGATCGATTGTAAAAATCCGGGTGTGCCACCGTCTTCTCTAGCTTCGATATCATCCAGATACTTGTATTCACCCCACGGATTAGTCCAGTCAACCGTACCACCACCGGGATTATCCGGAATTGCACTTTTGTACAAAGATGAGTCGAAGATTAAAACACCTGAAGTACCTGGGCCACCTAAAAATTTATGTGGTGAGAAGAATATGCCATCTAATTTTTCCATCGGATCTTCAGGATGCATGTCAATGTCAACGTAAGGAGCAGAAGCGGCAAAATCAACAAAACAAACACCACCGTATTCATGCATGATCTTAGCCATCTGATGGTAAGGTGTAATAATTCCGGTAACATTCGAACAAGCTGAAAAGCTTCCGATTTTAAATTCCCGGTCTTTGTATTCTTCTAGGAGATTTCTTAGCGCATCCAAATCAATCAACAGATCTTTATTTGGAGGAATTACTACAACATCGGCATTTACTTCATACCACGAGGTTTGATTGGAGTGATGTTCCATATGGGTAATGAAAACGATGGGCTTTTCACGCTCCTTCTGGCACTTCTGACCGGATATCAAACTACAGGTTTTTAAACCCAGAATACGTTGGAGCTTATTCACTACTGCAGTCATACCGGCACCGGCAGTGATGATTACATCGTTCGGCCCGGCATTTACATGTTTTTTTATCAACTTGTGTGAGTAGTGATAAGCTTTGGTCATTAAAGTGCCTGTTTCACTGGTTTCAGTGTGGGTATTTCCTACATAAGGACCAAAAACATTGGCAATTTGATCTTCGATGGGGCGATAAAGCCTACCGCTTGCAACCCAGTCGGCGTATACCATTTTTTGCTTACCATAAGGCGAAATAAATTTTTGTTTATCTCCAATGATATTTTTTCTGAATTTTTTAAAATACTTTTCCATCAATAATAGTTTTATTAGGATAAGCTCAGTTTAAGCACAGACGCAAAATTAAGAATTAAATCTAGAATGTATAGAGAATTTTCTATGTATTAAGTCGAGTAAATGGGTATCTAGGTCTAGTTTATTTTTGAGATGCTGATTTCTGAAATCTCTAGTTTACCACCCTCAGGTTGAATGGATACCCAATTATTGTTCTCACTAAACCATTTATACAAACCACCCACACGAATGAGGTAGTAGTTCGAGTCAGTTGTCTTGTTTAATCGGATAATTAAACCCCCATTTTTTTGATCATCCTTACCGTAATTGAAAAAGATTTTAAAATTCCGTGCATCATCAATATTTTTAAGTTTTAACAAGAAATAATTAGATCTTCTATCGGTTATCGGAATGGGTTCAAAATTATATTTCTTTAGTTCATTATTTTCTAACTCTAAATCAGTGTTCAGGATTTCGTAAGTAGCAGCACCGTGTATAATTTCAAGGATTTCTTTAATTCTTGTCGGTGGATAAATCTCATTGGGTAACAATACAGAAGCCTGATAATAAAAACTTAAGGCACGATCGTAAGCTTTTTGATTAAAATATTGATCTGCTTCTTTTAGCAATGGTTCGTACTGAAGAAGCGCTCTGGCCTTACTTTCTGCAATTTGAGTGTCAATTTGTAAAATGGTAATGGCAGGGTAGGGCTCTTCAGGTTTTAAAGTTAGGGCCTCATTTAAATAAGTTTTCGCAATCTGTAACTGATTTTTAGCCATTGCATTTTTCGCGTTTAATACAGCCAAGTCATAAGCACGATTAAGTTCATCCCTCTGTAACGCGAAAATGTCGGTAATTTCTTTTAATCGGGTATTTGGATAGGCTTCATCAGGTTTGTAGTTTAAAGCTTTTTTGTAGGCGATCTGAGCATTCCCAAATTTCTGTTGCTCAAATAATTCATCTGCTTCTTTAATGGTGTTTACGTAATTTTCTTCAGCCGTTTGAACAGCTTCAATCTGTGCCTGAATCGAATCAATTTCATTAATTTTTAATTTCGGATAGCGCTCATCTTCTTTTAATCGTGATGCGAATTGAAATTCTGATTTCGCAGAAGCATAATTTTTAGCTGTTAAAAGTGTTTCTGCTTTCGCAATTGCATTGGCATAATTCTGCTCCAAGTTTTTCTGATCTTCAAGGGCCTTAAACGTATTTTTTATCTTTCTTAATTTTTCAAGCGGATACGAATCACCCGGTTTTAGATCGATGGCTTGCTCGTAAATTTCCTGTGCTTTTTTAAGCTCACTTGCTGAAAAGAAAACATCAGCTTTGTTAATCAACTCAGCGTACTGCAACGACAAAGCATCAGCGCTTTGGATTGAATCAAGAATTCCGGAAAGTATTTCTAATTGCCGAATGCTGTAATCCTCATTTGGCTTAAGCCGTTTGGCAAATTCGAATTGGTTTTGAGCTTCAAGATATTCGCCCGAAGCAAAATAGTCATCACCTTGTTGGATGGCATTTAGGTAATCTTCCTGATCTGTTGTGGCTTTATTTGCCAAGGCTTGATTTACTTTACTGAGCATTTCTGCCGGATAAGCATCTGCAGGTTTTGTTTGAGCAGCCGTTTCGTACAATTTTTTGGCGTTAACAAAATCTCTTACCATGTAAAAATTATCGGCCTGTAGTAGTAAACCATTGTAGGCTTCCAGCGGATTTAATAAAAGATTTAGTTGAGCGATTTGAGTTTTTGGGTAATCCTCCCTTGGTTGTAAATCTGAGGCGCGCTGATAGGTCTCTAATGCATTTTTGTAATCTCTAATTAAAAATAAAGAATCGGCTTTTGTCAAAGTTTGCTCATAAATTTCAAGCATAAAGCTTTTGTCAGCAATTAATTTATTCGCCTCAATTAATTTATTCTTAGGATATTCTTCGTTTGGTAACAAACTGATTGCAAACTGATATTCAACTTTGGCGTTTTTATAATCCCCTTCTGAGAAATAGGTGTTTGCCATTTCAATCACCGCATCAAATTCTTTGCGAATTAATTCATTTTCGCTCATCTTGTTTTTGATTTGACTGATCTGTTGCGCTGGATATCTTTCAAATGAAAAGAGTTTAAGTGCTTCCTGGTATGAAGTGATGGCTTCTTCCAGCAAACCACCTTTGCAAAGATCGTCCGCTTTGATAATGAAATCTGAATAAATGATTCTCTGTTCCCGTTCTTCACGAATTAATTTAATCGATGCTTCCAGTCTTGTTTTTGCAGTTTCGTTTCCAGGGTAGAGTTGCGTGAAATATTGGTAGTAGGCTTTGGCGTTTATGTAATCACCCAGTCTAAAAATTGAATCAGCAGTTACTAACAATTGCCGGTGTTCTGATTTTACTTGTGCGCTTGCCTGTTTACCCATTCCAAAACATGACAAGAACAGTGCAACGATGATAAAGTAGTTTATGTTGGTTTTTCTAATCAAGATTTATTGAAATTGATTTTAAGTAAGGTGAACGGTTTATGCTGTAAATTATTGTCAGTTTAGGATTCGATAAGTCCATCTTTAATGGTTAAAATTCGATCCGACATATTGGCCAGCTCTTTGTTGTGAGTTACCATCACAAAGGTTTGGTTAAATTCCTTGCGTAAGCGAAAAAACAGCTCGTGTAATTCAACGGCTGAATTTGAATCCAAATTACCACTGGGTTCATCAGCCAAAATCACTGAAGGGTTGTTGATCAGTGCCCTTGCAACGGCGATGCGTTGCTGCTCACCCCCAGATAATTCAGCAGGCTTATGATCAGCACGGTCAGTCAGTCCCAGAAACTCAATCAATTTCATTGCTTCTTTTTCAGCATCTCTCTTGCTTCGTTTTGCAATAAAAGCCGGAATGCAAATATTTTCGAGAGCCGTAAATTCGGGTAACAAATGATGAAATTGAAAAACAAATCCAATTTCTTTGTTTCTAAATTCTGAAATTTGATGATCGGATAAATCCTGAATGAGCCTGTTGTTGATGTGGATGGTTCCACTGTCAGCCTGATCTAGGGTGCCGATAATCTGCAAAAGGGTAGATTTCCCTGCACCCGATGCTCCAACTATGCTAACAATTTCCCCTTTTTTAATTTCGAGGTTAATCCCTTTTAAAACCTGCAATGAAGCGAATGATTTCTGAATTCCTGATGCTTTGATCATGTAAAAAGCTTTAAACGCAAATATAGAAAAACTAAAGATAAATTCTTTTATTTATACAGGTGTATAAATTCCAATTTAAGATTTTTAGCTGCGATTAATGTTAAATTAAAATGTTATTTTTGTCGGATACATTTTAACATAAAATTTACGTACCACATGAATATTCACGAATATCAAGGTAAATCCTTACTTAAAAATTACGGAGTTGTTGTTCCGGCAGGATTTGTGGCCGATTCGCCCGAAAAAGCGGTTGAAGTAGCCAAAGTTTTGCAAACAAAAACAGGAACTAATTTTTGGGTAATAAAAGCACAGGTTCACGCAGGTGGAAGAGGAAAAGGCGGAGGCGTTAAACTTGCCAAATCATTAGATGAAGTAAGACAAATTACCAAAGACATGATCGGGATGCGATTGGTTACACCTCAAACCAAAGCGGAAGGGAAACTGGTAAGTAAGGTATTGGTGCAGCAGGATGTTTATTATCCGGGCGAAACTGAGATTGAAGAATATTATATCAGCATTTTGTTAAATCGAGAGACAGGTCGAAACATGATTGTTTATTCGCCTGAAGGTGGAATGAATATTGAAGAAGTGGCTGAAAAAACACCTGAACTTATTTTTAAAGAGGAGATTAACCCTTCGGTTGGGATTTTGCCTTTCCAATGCCGTAAGGTTGCTTATAATTTTGGTTTAGAAGGAAAAGCTTTTAAAATGATGGTGAAGTTTGTTGATGCGCTGTATCAGGCCTACCTTGAAACTGATGCTTCGCTTTTCGAAATTAATCCGGTGGTTAAAACTTCGGATGACCAGATTATGGCAGTTGACTGTAAGGTGGGAATTGATAACAATGCTTTATTCCGTCATGCTGATATTTTAGAAATGCGTGATTTGATGGAAGAAGATCCGATTGAAGTGGAAGCTTCAAAACATGACCTAAACTATGTTAAGCTTGATGGTAATGTTGGCTGTATGGTTAACGGTGCAGGCCTTGCCATGGCGACCATGGATATCATTAAACTTTCAGGTGGTGACCCTGCTAACTTTTTAGATGTAGGAGGATCTGCTGATGCCAAGAGGGTAGAAGAAGGATTCCGCATTATTTTGCAGGACGAAAATGTAAAAGCCATTTTAATCAATATTTTTGGAGGGATTGTTCGTTGCGACCGTGTTGCAGCCGGCGTGGTTGAAGCTGCTAAATCCATTGATTTACAACTTCCTTTAATCGTTCGTTTGCAAGGTACCAATGCCGAAGAAGGCAAACAAATTATTGACGAAAGTGGAATTAAAGTCAGATCGGCGATTGCTTTGCAAGATGCAGCAAATTTGGTTAAAGAGGTTTTGAATTAAGAAGAAAATTAAACTTACAAAAAGGACGACATCCATTTGGTGATGTCGTCCTTTTTGTTTAACGGACTAAGAAGTACGAGATAGCAAATTCGTAGCTATTTCAAATGATCCTACAAACTTGCTAAAGCCAAATCGTAGTTTGGTTCTTCAGTAATTTCAGCTACTTGTTCAGTGTAAATAACCCTTCCTTCAGTGTTGACTACTACAATACATCTTGAATTTAAACCGGCTAAAGGGCCATCAATAATCTCCAAGCCATAGTCTTTACCAAATTGCCCGGTTTTAAAATCGGATAGCATCACCACATTTTCGATACCTTCAGCACCACAAAAACGAGTTTGTGCAAAAGGTAAATCTCGTGAAATACACAAAACACTAGTGTTTTCAAGATTAGCTGTTGTTTTGTTAAAATTGTGAACAGAGGCTGCACATGTTCCTGTATCAATACTTGGAAAAATATTAAGAACTAAATTTTTTCCTTTAAAATCTTTCAGTGTTTTTATCCCTAAATCTAAACCAATTAATGTAAAATCTTTTATCGATTCTCCAATTTTAGGTAGTTCACCACTAGTGTTTATTTCGTTTCCTTTTAATGTAATTTTTGCCATTTTAATTGTTTATTAAATTTGTTTTAAGCCCTACGAATAAATCTCAGGCCATTATTACTAATTGTTCATTTTTTGTTAATGCTCAATAGCAGAACACAAATTTTGTTCGCTATTTTTTCAACGGTAACCAACCCTTACGTGTAGTGATGAGCTTCCACATCGCATCCGGAATTACCAGATCTGTCTGTTTAGAGGTATCCAATTCTGTTGCAATTTTTGCCACATTTCCATCCTTTACTTTAGCTAACCAATGAGGTTCAATTAAAAGTTCTCGACCCATTGCTACTAATGGAACTCCATCTTCCAGTATTTTATTTGCCTGGTTTGGATTGTTCACTCCGCCTACTCCGATGATAGGAATTAACTGTCCTACCTTATCCAAAATCAATCTTGTTCGAGGTGTTTTGTCCTCGATATTTCGTAAAGAACCACTCCAATATTCCATGGTAGAAACATGCAGGTAGTCCAATTTTTTTTGAGCTAATAGGTTAATCAACGCAAGGCTGTCTTCCATGCTTATTCCCGGGTTTTCAATTTCTTCAGGCGAAATTCGGTATCCGGCCATAAAAGCCCGGTTGCTGTATTTTTCGATGGCCTGAGTCACTGCATCGGTAACGGCAAGTGGAAACTTCAATCGTTTTTGTAAACTGCTTCCCCATTCGTCATCTCGTCGATTTGAATGTGGAGAGAAGAATTGTTGAATGAGATAGGTGTTTGCACCATGGATTTCTACCCCATCGAACCCAGCTTGAATGGCTCTACGCGTAGCTTCACCAAAAGCTAAAATGGTTTCTTCAATTTCTTGTTCAGTCATTGTCCTCGGCACTTTTGATCCTGGTCTCTCCGAAGCAATTGCACTGGCACTCAAGCACTGCCCATCAGGTAAGACTTCGGCAGCAGACATTCTTCCTCCGTGATGAATTTGAAGTATTGCCTTTTCTCCATTTTCTTTTAGCGTATTGGCAATGCGTTTCAAGCTTGGAATCATTTCATCAGTATGTGCTCCAATTTGCCCCGGGAATGCTTTACCATGAGGGATCACATAGGCACAGGCCGTGATGAGCAATCCGGCACTTTGGTTTCGATGTCGGTAGTAATCAATTTCTTGTTTAGAAACTGTTCCATCATCATTTCCAGAATAGGTGGTCATGGGAGCCATAACCAGCCTGTTTTTCACCTGAATTCCTGATAAGGGAAAAGTAAACGGACTTAAAAGCTTTTTGTATTCAGAATTCATTTAAGATTTTGCTATTTGTTTCTGGCTTCCTGAACCATTTGTTTTACCTCTTCCCGCATTTGAACGGCATCGTAAACAATCCCATCTTTAATGGTCCATTTGACACCACCTTTGGTTTTAACTTCTCCGTCTTCAACCACGGTAATTCCGGAAGGATAAAGGTATTTTAAATTTTCGAGCGGATTGCCTTCAACCAAAATAAGATCGGCTAAAGAGCCTTGTTTAATACGTCCAATCTGATCTTCAAAACCGAGAATTTTAGCGTTGCTTCCGGTTGCACTCATGATCACATCAATGGGGTGTAGACCTGCTTCGTGCAATAATTCCAGCTCCCGGATATAGGTAAATCCGTACATCATGTAAATAAATCCGGCATCTTCACCGGCACCAACCAAACCACCCATTTCGGCAAAATCTTTAACAGCCCTCATCCACAGTTTATAGTTTTCTTTCCAGTTTACCTCGTCGGTTGTGGTCCAGTTCCAGTGGTAAGAGCCATGTCGTTTAGGTGATGGGGCGAAATAATTTTCCAGCACTGGATGTAGGTAATCTTTAAACCAGGGTTGGTTTTGAGCCCTCACTAAATCACGGTTAGCTTCGTAAATTCCGAAAGTTGGTATCCAGGCCACCTGATTTTCAACCATGCCTTTTAAAATATTTTCTAAACGCTCAGGATCGGCTTCTTTCCATAAACTGCCTGCCCAGCGGAAGCGGTCATTTTCATTGTTGTAATTGTACCAGGAAGGAAAGTTTTGCGAGCCTTTTAATGCACCATCCGGAATTCCGTACCAATGCTCAATGGTCGCAACTCCCATGGCCATATCATCATGGATATCTGTTTCTTCAACACCAACATGATGTGCTACTTTCATGCCCAAGGCATTACTCTCATTCATGACAGCTTGCATCAGATCCTTGTCCATCCCAAAAATCTTGATACCATCAGCCCCCATTTTTTTATATTTCCGAACCTGTTCGATGGCTCCTTTTGTATCCTTATCTCTAACTACCATGTAAATCAATATGCGGGGAGCGATCAGTTTTCCATCTGCACTGCTCTTACGATCCATCAGGCTAGATTCGTTATCGCTGCCTACATCGCGAACAGTTGTGATTCCGCATGCCAACCATAGTTTGTATAAATAATCGGCTGGTAAATTTTCTCTTTTGTGCAGATGTACATGGTTGTTAATCAGGCCGGGCAGAAGGTACATTCCACTTCCATCTAAAATATGTTTTTCATTAGCGTATGCGCTTTCTCCTTTTTTGGTTGATGTTACGGCAAGAATGCGGTTATTTTCTATGATTACATCATTTGGTCCTCGCATCGGAGTTCCTTTCCCATCTATCAACAACACATTTTTGATCAAAAGTCGATCGTATTTTCCGGCATTTGAGATATTTAAGTTTTGAGCTTGTAAAAAACTCATCGAGTAAATAACGATAAAGAGTGACAATAAATAAGGATTAATGCTTTTCATGGTAGTCATAAATCAGGTTAAAAAAAGGAGTTTTTAACAAAGTTAGAAGATTTTTCAGAAGTCATATGGACTAAATCACATATTTCGTACTTTCGTTTTCAATAAACTTTAAATGTAATATCATGAAGAAATCTTTTTTGATTTTGATCGGTTTATTTTTGTTCGTATCCATAAATGTAAATGCGCAACAAACCGATCAATCAGGTCCTCCCTACAGCAAAGCCAGAAAGGTGAATGAGACCCTATACATCTCAGGACAGATTGCTCGTGACCCTGCGAGTGGGAAAATTATTAACGACAACATTAAGGAAGCTACCCGTCAATCGATGAAAAACATCGAAGCCATCTTGAAAATCCATAAGATGAAGTTTAAAGATGTAATGATGGTTCAGATTTACTTGAAAGACCTGAATGATTACGACGATGTAAATGAAACCTATCGTACCTTTTTTGAAGATGAAAAGTTTCCGGCACGGGTATGTCTTGAGGTATCGAGAATCCCGGGCGATTCGCCCATCGAAATTTCTGCCATTGCTGAAACTAAAGCGGATGATGGAATTGATCTTCCTTAGTAGCCTAATTTAACAGAAACCTCATTTAATAAAGCTTGACCGGCTTTACATCGATTGTAATTCTCAATTATTTGAGGTGCTACTGATACAGGGTTAGTTAAACTGGCAATGTGAGGCGTAATTGCTATTTTCGGATGATACCAAAAAGCATGTGCTTCAGGTAAGGGTTCTTTTCTGAAAACATCAAGTGTTGCGCCCGACAAATGTCCGGCATCAATCATTTCAATCAAATCTGCATCCACCACATGCTCTCCTCGGGCAACATTAATCACGTATGCATTTTCGGGAAGTTTTGAAAAGGTTCTTTTATCAAGGATGTTTTCTGTTTGTTTGGTTAATGGGAGCAAACAGACCAGAATGTTTGATTTTGATAAAAAGGTTTCAAAGTCTTCCGTTCCCACATAAATATTTAAGGCATCCAATGATTTTGGCGTCTGCGCCCAACCAGCAACCTTAAATCCGATGGCGATTAATTTTCTTGCCAAATCTTGCCCCAAAACGCCCAAGCCCATAATTCCGATTTGTGTGTTTTTGGCAATTTGAAATCTTTTGGCCTTCCAGTGTTTTTGTTTCTGGTGCTCATGGTATTGCGTGAGAGAACGCATTTGATTAAGGATGATGCCAATCACGAATTCACTCATGCCTTGTGCCAGTTCCGGATCGACAATTCTTACGATGGGCACATTGAAGGGTAAATCCGGATCCGTAAACATGTGATCGACACCGGCACCCATTGAAGAAATAACCTTTAAGTTAGGATATCTTTTTAAAATGCCTTTGGGGTGTTTCCAGCAAAGAACGAACTCTATGTCGTCTAAATTGCCTTCTTCGGGATAAACCCGTACATCCAAATCAGGCTTTAGGTTTTTTAAAGCTGCCACCCAAGGGCTTAAATCACGGTCGGTGCAAATGATGAGTAGTGCCATAAACTTATTTTGAAAGTTGAGCCGTATAATTAAAAGTGGCAGGAAAACCACCAGTATGCCAGAATAAAACAGTTGATCCGGGCTTGATTTTTTGTTTTTCGATTTGATCAATCATGCCATAAAATGCCCGCCCGGTATAAACCGGATCTAAAAGAATTCCTTCTTTCCGGGCAAGAAAATTAATCGCATTTTGTTCTTTTTCAGTAAGTACACCATAGCCCGGTTTTTCATAATCCTCGAGTAGGTGTACATCATCCTTAGAGAAATTGTAGTTAATTTTTAATCTGTTTGTACTCTCACCAATAATTTTTAAAATATTTTTTTCGAGGGTAAGTCCGTTAATTTCATCTTTGTCGATTTGTATTCCAATAATTTCGCTCTTCAACTTAAAAAGTTCTTTACCCATTAGCATGCCGGCATGAGTTCCTCCTGAGCTGGATGCAAAATAGATGTAGTTGAAATTCAATTCGGATTGATCGATTTGATCTTTCAGCTCCTTGATGGCCCTAACATAACCCATTGCACCCACTGCATTTGATCCTCCGTACGGAATAATGTAAGGCTTTTTGCCTTCTTCTTTTAACGCTTCAGCTATCCTCGGAATGTCTTCTCCTTTGCGGTTTTCTCCCATAAAGAGAAGTTTGGCACCCAGTAATTTACTCATGAGTAGATTGCCTGTAAATTCGGATGGTTGAACTCCTCCTAAAACCAGATGGCATTGCAGTCCTGATTTAGCCGCAGCAGCAGCGGTTTGCCGACAATGATTAGATTGTTGCGCACCAGCAGAAATGATGGCGTCTGCATTGTGGTCTAGGGCATCTTGAATAAAATACTCTAATTTTCGGGTTTTGTTCCCTCCGGTGGCCAGGCCGGTTTGATCGTCGCGTTTGGTGAAAATGCGATAAGCAGGAAATAATTTTGATAAGTTTTTGAGCTCCTCAATGGGAGTAGGGAAGAAGCCAAGATTAAAAAAATGATTCATGACGTGATAAAACTTAAGGATAAGTAATTCAATCCTTAAAGATAAATCAATCTGATGAATTTTAACTGTTTTCCTGTGCTTGAATTGCAGTAATTAAAACCGTGTTAACGATGTCTTTTACAGTACATCCTCGACTTAAATCATTGATTGGCTTATTCAGCCCTTGCGAAACCGGACCTACAGCCACTGCATTAGCAGAACGTTGAACGGCCTTGTAAGTGTTATTTCCTGTATTCAGATCGGGGAAAATAAAAATAGTGGCTCTACCTGCTACTTTGCTATCCGGCATTTTTTGTGCTGCAACGGTTGCATCAATGGCAGCATCATATTGTATCGGTCCTTCTATCAATAAATCAGGGCGACGTTTCTGAGCTATTTCTGTCGCTTTTCGCACTTTGTCCACATCAGCCCCTTTACCAGATTTGCCTGTTGAATAAGACAGCATGGCAATTCTTGGCTCGATTCCAAACATTAAAGCAGTTTCTGCAGAACTAATGGCAATATCGGCTAATTGTTCAGAATTTGGATTTGGGTTAACTGCACAATCGGCATAAACCAATACACGATCTTCAAAACACATTAGGAAACTCGATGAGATAATTGAAAATCCGGGCTTGGTCCTGATAAACTCAAAAGCCGGGCGAATGGTATGTTGTGTTGTATGGGCTGCACCCGAAACCATACCGTCGGCATGACCTTTATGCACCATCATGGTTCCCAAATAACTCACGTCTTGCATTAATTCGGCAGCCGCAGTTTTAGTAATCCCTTTGTCTTTACGAAGGTGATAATAGGTTGAAGCATAGTCGTTAATAAGATCGTTGTCAAATGGATCTATAATATTTACACCTTCTAACTTTAGCTGTAAGGCTTCAGCCTTTTTGAAAATTTCCTCTTCATTACCTAAAAGCGTAATGTCAACAGCTTTTCTTTTTAACAGAATTTCTGAAGCTCTTAAAATCCGGTCGTCAGTACCTTCTGGTAATACAATATGTTTGTGGTTAGATCTGGCTCGTTCAAATAATTCATATTCGAACATGATTGGCGTGAGAACATTAGAAGGGGTAAGGCTGATTAAATCAGTAAGTTTTTTGTCTTCAACATGGGTTTCAAACAAGCCTAATGCCGCTGCCATTTTTCGTTCATTATCGGCTTTAAGAACGGTTTTTATGTTATGAACTTTAAGTGCAGTGGTGTATGTATCTTCCGGAACTTCCAATACGGCAATGGGAAGTTTTTTAATGCCGCGAAGCAAACTCATGATCAGTGGACTGGGCTTATAACCTCCGGTTAAAAGGATACCTGCAATTTTCGGGAAGTTTTCAGAAATATAAGTCATGAAGAGGCTTATGATTACATCAGGTCTGTCGCCCGGAGTTATCACCAGTGCACCGGCTTTGGTATGTTCCAGAACATGTTCTATGCTCATGGCACCTATGTGATATTCATGTACGTCATAATCCAGCACTACATCTTCGCCATAAATTTTATTTGCTTTTAGAGCGTTGGCAATTTGTCGAATTGTTAATTTTTGAAGTAGTTCCAATTCAGGAATAACAAAAGTAATCTCATTTGCAGAATGTGCATTTTTAATAATTTGCTCAACTTTTGTTTTATCAGCCTGCTTAACACGATTAGCAATGACTCCAAGATAAGTACACTTTTCACTGTTTAAAATCTTTTTGTTGACCTGGATTGTTTTCTTTATTTCATCTACACTCTTGGCATTGCCATTAATCACGGTAAGAATGGGTGCGCCGAGGTTGTTTGCAATTCGGGCATTAAAATCAAACTCAAATGATTGAAGTGATCCAGTAAAATCAGTTCCCTCAATTAAAACAAAATCACATTTGGTTTCAAGTAGTTTGTATTTATTCAGGATGATGGTGAACAAACTGTCCATTTCATCTTTTTCAATCAGGTTAAATGCATCTTCATCTGTTAAACCATACAATTCCTCATGTTTAAAGGGAAGCTTAAAATGTTGAGTAATTAGCTCAATATGTGGATCTTTTCCTTGTGTTAAATTAACAATAGGACGAAAAACACCCACTTGTTTTAAATTTCGAAGTAATATATTCATTATTCCTAAAGCAATCAGAGACTTGCCGGAATAGGCTTCAGCTGCAGCTATGTACAGGTTTTTTGTCATGAATTCGGATAGGCTTAAAAGTGTAATTAAATAAAGCGCA
Organism: uncultured Bacteroidales bacterium; assembly: GCA_942491855.1. GTDB lineage: Bacteria > Bacteroidota > Bacteroidia > Bacteroidales. The sequence continues at coordinate 103,555 of CALOCL010000003.1, read as the reverse complement.
AAGATAACAAAGCTATTGTTAATAATTAATCAAATAACTTAATTATTTAATTCTTAATTTGGAAATTATTAAAGATGTATGTAATCTAAGATTGGATAGCTTAAAATGGAATATCGTCTTCACTCATATCATTCATTTTTGAAGGAATGGTACGGGTTGGAATTCCTGCATCAAAATCTTCGTTGGCATCGAATCCTGTATACGCTTCCCCATCTCCATCGGTATGAAGATCAGCGAATTTAGCAAACTTATCAATGAATCGCAGTGGAACATCTTTTAGGGCACCGTTACGGTGTTTTGCGATACAGATTTCTGCAATTCCCGCCGTAGAGTTACCGTCTTCGTCAACTTCAATTTTATAATATTCGGGTCGATAAATAAACATTACCATGTCCGCATCCTGCTCAATGGCACCCGATTCACGTAAATCTGAAAGAATGGGTTTTTTTGACCCGCCACGGGTTTCAACGGCACGACTTAACTGAGATAATGCAATGACCGGAATCTCTAATTCTTTTGCGAGCGCTTTAAGCGAGCGTGAAATGGTACTAATTTCCTGTTCCCTGTTTCCTTTGGAATCTCCACTTCCACTCATTAACTGTAGGTAATCGATAATCACCATTTGGATATCGTGCTGGGCTTTTAATCGACGACATTTGGCACGGAGTTCGAAAACTGTTAATGCCGGAGTATCATCAATCAGCAGTTTTGCTTCCGTAAGATTGCTGATTTTAGAATGAAGTTGCTCCCATTCGTAACTTTCCAGATTCCCTTTTTTCAGTTTATCGGCTGATAGTTGAGTTTCGCTAGAGATAAGACGTGTAACCAATTGGATAGATGACATCTCCAAGGAGAAAAATGCAACCGCTTTGTTGAAATCAATGGCCGCATTACGCGCCATAGAAAGTACAAAAGCAGTTTTACCCATACCCGGACGGGCGGCTAAAATGACCAAGTCAGATTTTTGCCAGCCATTGGTAACCCTGTCCAAATCGGTAAAACCCGAAGCAATTCCTCTGAGGTGACCTTCCTGACCTTTACCGGCTTCAATTTCTTTTATCGCATCAGTAACCAATGACTGCATATCATCGTAACTACGTCTTAAATTGCTTTCACTTACCGAAAATAGATTTTGTTCGGCTCTATCCAGCAAATCAAAAACATCAGTAGTATCCTCAAAAGCGTCTTTAATAATTTCTGAAGAAATTCGAATCAATTCGCGTTGAATGAATTTTTGTGAAATAATTCTTGCATGATATTCAACATTCGCTGCGGAAGCAATTCGGTTTGTTAATTGAGTGATGTAATAAGGGCCGCCCACCATTTCGAGTTCACCACTGTTTTTTAATTCATTGGTTACGGTTAAAATATCAACGGGCTCTGATTTACCGAATAAACGAGAGATTGCGGCAAAAATAATGTTATGTGATTCTTTGTAAAATACTTCAGGTTTGAGAATGTCGATAACCTGGGTTAAGGCATCTTTTTCCAGCATGATTGCTCCAAGAACAGCTTCCTCTAGGTCAGTAGCTTGTGGTGGAACTTTTCCATGTTCCCAAAGCCCACCTGTTTGACCTGATTGTTTAGTCCGTTTTCGTGAACTTTCTATTCTCTTCTTTGAAGCATCTTCCATGGGTCAAATATATAAAAATATGAAGCTTTAGTTGATAAAAATATGCCTATTGTTAATAAAAAAATATTACCCCTTAAGTGTCTATTATTCAACAATTCCTTGGAGTATCTTCCAAAATTCAAGCATTACCTGGTTATTTGCTTCACCACTCTGTTCAACTTCTTTTATGATGTTTTTTTGTTCATCTTCATCATCCAGAAAAGTATTCAATTTTTGATGAACCTGAAGTTGACTAAGCATGCTCTTATTTCTTTTGTTTTTTAGTAATTCAGTGTTAATGTCTTGAAGACTAATCTGTTCTGTAATTCCTGGATGATAAACAACATTCTCACTTATCAAATCAACCAAATCATTGATTTGGAATTCTTCTGTAAACCCCGGAATCTTTTTCAGTATTTCCTTTTGATCGAAAATAACAATGCTGGAATTAGGACTCATTGCTTCTGTAAGGTAGCTTCCAATCGCTTCTTTTGGAGAAGTTTCATCTGAACTAAGCATAAATGATGATGTGCTGTACTGTTGATCTTCAGATAAAGTTAAAATCGAAATATGAAATGGGATAGGCTCGAAAGGTTTGCAGTTTTTCCATCTGGGCACAGCAGAGGAGATATTCGACAGATTGATAAAATTTATTGGATAATTGATTTCATCGATATAGCTTTTAATCTTTGAGTTGTTAAAATGAGTATTCTGGTTCAAATGACAATTTAATTTAATCTTTTCAATCTCACTCAAATTGAAATAATTTTCAACTTCATAAATTTCGAAGATTTCCTTGGAATGCATCTCAAATTTCTGAGCTTCTGATAGAAAAGGCAGATCAAAAATTGATTCTTTGGGCAAATGTTTCCAGCAATGTCGCCTAAAGTCGCAAGGATAGGGAGAATGGCACTGAGGCCCAATACTTATTTCAGGAGAGTGCTTCAAGGTTAAAGTTTCTTTTGCTTTTGGGATCTGCTTTTTTATGTAAGATTGAAGTTCCAATACTTTATTTAGGACCGATTCAATTTTAAAGAATTGATTTAAATCTAGTTCATCCTCTGTAAATTGATAATCCTCGTTGATGTAAACAATGAAAAAATCTTCGATCTTGGTACCAGATTCCTCGATTACATAGAACTGCAAAGCTGCATCTTTTAGGTAAGTTTCAGAAATGGCCAGTGAGCTTTTTACTTCATAAGCATAAATTTTTCCTTCTTTTTGTTCTAAAATGTCAAGAATAATTAGGATTTGATCACTTTGGAAGGAGGCCTCGTAAATGGTAAAATCATCTTTGGTTTCTAATTGTTCACCAGTTGCTACCACCGACTTTCTGTATTGAGCCGGTGATTTAGGTTGTAAATCCGCACCTCCTGGAAATAAATGCTGGGCGAGTATTCCAACATCTGTTCCTCTTTTAAACTTGGCCAATTGTTCTGCCGATAATCTATCACGTAAAAAAGGCCTGCGTTTGTGTAAATAAAGTGATTTTAAACATTGCGTACTTCGAATAAATGTTGATTTTGATAAAAGGTGTTTTTCCATTTTGAGTAGTAATGAATATTAGCTTAGTTTGAGATGATCTAATTGATAAAGATAAAAAAACTCCCTTCAGGAAACTGAAGGGAGTTGACAATATAATTATTACAAAGTAAGCGCAAATTTTAAAGCTTAATTCATTTCTCTAAAAAAAGTAGTAAACACCAATTAATAAACGTAAGTTATTAACTTCATTGCTGTTAGCAATGGTACTGTCTTCTATAGGGTTTCCATATGCAGCTGTTGTGTATTCAATCTCACCAGAGAAACGCATTTTCCCAGAATTAAAATTGATTCGTGGAGAGAAACGATAGATGTAGTCAATATTTGACCCGCGGCTAAAAAATGCATTTCGGTTGTCTTTATCTGAACCTTGGTTTTTCGTAAACCCAGCAAACAAACCTACTTGAACTTTCTTGCCATTACTATGAATGTCTGTCCACATTGAAGCAGTTTTTATAGGTGAAAATTCTTGAAATTGATTAGTTTCAACATAACCTATATAACCACCCAACATGGTAAGATGAGTGGTGTTTTGTCCCAATACTCCTTCAAATTTCACTGTAATATCTTTGGTAGTGAATTTCATAAAAGCCATGGTTGAGAATCCTGTTACAGGTTCATCCACTGCTAATCCGGCCTCAGATTCAATCATTGGAATAATTGACATGTAATCAGCCCCGACTCCTGCTAAGAATGAGTTTCCATTTTCTCCTTTTGTGCTGTACTGAAGCGTCAAATTTAATTCTGGTATAACATTGTTTCTTAGGTAAGCTGTACTTGCACCCGCTGGTCCTGTACTTGTGAAATCGCGTTGCGACATGGCAGTGAAAATCATTTTTACATCATTAAATTTTTGAGTAAATCTAATTTGTGGATTTCGTGAGAATGGCTGAAATGGGGCTCCGGTATTAAAGGAAACCGTGCCCGGAAAACAATCAGTAATAAACATGGCATGCCAAAACTGACCTACCAAAAGTTCTGTGTTATCCCAAGTAAGTTTGGCAAATGCGTGTCGTAAGCGGAAACCGTTAATGTCAGGTGCTGTGTGACCAAAGAATGCTCCTTCAATCAAGGCTGAGGTTTTTGCACCGAAAGCATCAGGGCCTGTAATTACTCCTGTAAGCCTTGTTTGGATGCTCAACATGTTAAAGGTGGATTTTCCATTGATATCAACACCATTTACATCCAGGGATTCATTCATTGGATATAAATAAAAATGTCCTTCGCGAGCAGAAACTCCCTGACGTGAATCGTAGTAAATATCACTCTTAACAAAACCCGTAAATTTAATCCCAAATTTTGATTGATCTTGCGCCATCATCAAAACAGGCAGCAGAATGACAAAAAATAATATCGAAAGTTTTTTCATAATTGAATTGATTTTTTTAATAGGTAATTAGATAGTTAGGCAAATATAAAATAATTATATGAGCCTTGCTAAACAGATGTTAGGAAATTAACAACAAGATTTAATTCAAAAATATTCTAAATAATAATTAAGGAATAACTACCACTTGATTTTGATCGAGTAGGGTTTTGTTTTGGTATTTTAGGAAAAGTTGAGCTACGGTTAAAACATCCTTTTGACAGTACTTGGCAATACGTTCCAAATCATGATCCTGCCAATAAACTCTCGCAATATCACTTCCGTCAATATCGTCTTTTGGAGTGGAAATATCAAAAATTGAAGCAAGTAATGCCAGTGATGTATAGTGTTTGTAATCGCCAAATTTCCACAATTCCATGGTATCAAGATGAGGAATGTTCCAGGGTTTTTGACCAGCCATGTCGAGAATAGAGGGAAGTTGAATTCCATTGATGAGCATGCGCCTGGCAATGTAAGGATAGTCAAACTCCTTACCATTATGGGCACATAGTAAATGTTGGCGGCTGCTAAAATGACTGTTTAATAATTCATTAAACGCTGTGAGCAAAAGTTTCTCATCATCCGAATAAAATGACTTTAGTCTGAATTCTTCATTGTAAAAGTAACCAGCAGAAATGCAAATGATTTTCCCGAACTCAGCGTAAATTCCTGCTTTGTTATAGATTTGATCAGGCGTATCTTTATCCGTTTTTTTTAATCTTTCGGCCTTTTGATCCCACAATAATTGAAAATTATCAGGCATTTCAGCATAGCTGGGGTATGCAGGTACGGTTTCAATATCGATAAATAAAATACGATGTAGTTTAATGTCTTTTAACATGAAGTTTTTCTTTTTTATACCGTAAATTTAAAAATATCTCCAATTCGGCTGTAAAATGCTTTAATGCGTATCTTCGCATATGATTAAATTGGTTGTCACAGAAGATGGTTCTCATACCTTGTACAATGTAGTATTGAATGAACATTATCATTCAACTTTTGGTGCGATTCAGGAATCGAAACATATTTTTATAGAAGCAGGTTTGAGGCCTCAAATACAAAACTGTAAAGATATCAACCTGCTTGAGGTTGGATTCGGAACAGGTTTAAATGCTTTTCTTAGTCTTGAGCAATCATTTCAAAATAAGGTTTTAATCGATTATTGGGGTGTCGAACCCTTTCCTGTTGAGGCAGAACTTTTGCTTAAATTAAACTTTGATGCGTTGATTGAAAGTAAAAATAGCACTGAGAATTTGAAACGAATTCATGAACTTGAATGGAATGAGTGTCAAGAACTGTTTCCTAATTTCAGATTACAAAAGCTTAAACAAAAAATTGAAGACATATCGCTTCCCGAAAATTATTTTAATTTGGTTTATTTTGATGCCTTTGCACCCGATGTTCAATCTGAATTATGGAGTGTAGAAGTTTTTCGGAAAATTTATGATTCGATGAAACAAGATGGGATACTGGTTACTTATTCGGTGAAAGGAACGGTGAAACGAGCTTTAAGATCAGCCGGTTTTACCTTAGAGAAACTCCCTGGACCGATTGGGAAAAGAGAGTTTTTAAGAGCGAAAAAAGTTATTCAGGGATAGTGTAATCCCACATTTTTCTACCCAAAAAATCATAATTCTCAATGATCAACTTTCTATCATTTAAAGGGCCAGTGAATTTTAAAAGACTGAAATTATGCCTCATCACTAAGGTATTCAGGATTCGATATTTGTTAACTTCCTCGCCTCCATTTGTATTTACACCTGCTGTAAGAGATGAAGTTGTGAGGTCGTAAATATTCGGTTTTCCTTCTTCCTGAAGCAAACTTAGCTCGGTAAAGTGCCGATCACCACTAAGAAACACCACACCTTTTATGTTATGATCGTAAATGAATTTTATAATTTCATTTCTTTCATCTTTAAACCCATTATTTGAATAAGTTTCATGAACTTCAGCACTGTTTAGCAATTGGCCTCCCATTGCTACTATCTTGAAGGTTGCCTCGCTGCTTACTAAAACATCCTTTAACCATTGCAACTGAGTAGCACCCAAAATTGTTTTATGGTTCTCCTTTAAATTATTTGGAGATCGATAAGTTCGGTTATCGAGTAAAATAAAATCGGCATCACCCCATTGAAAAAAACTGATAGCGCCTTTTGCATTGGTAATTCCAAAGGATGGATTGGGCCAGAAAAGCTTAAATGCGTCGTAGGTTTGATCTTTATTCCATAGGCCCCGATCGCTGTTATTCGGGCCGTAGTCATGATCATCCCAAATGGCATAGTGATGGGTTGAGGCCAAAAGTGGTTGTAATTCTGAAGTGGAACGGGTATGTGTATTTCGATGCAAAATTCCTGTCCATGAATTCCAGTCGGCTTCTCGATAGTATAAATTATCTCCCAACCAAATCATTAAATCTGGTTTTTTGTGATGTATTGCTTCAAAAATTTCGTAATCACCACCATAGGGTTTTCCTGGTCTATCATACTGTTCTTCATTAATGTAGGCACAGCTACCTGTAGCTAAAGAAAATTCTGGAGGATCGCCTCTGTATTTCCAGAGGGGTGCGGATTGAAAAGTGGTTGGATAATTTAATTTCAGAGGCTCGTCATTAATAAAAACCTGGTAATGATAAGTGTTGCCGGGTTCTATTTGGTTGGCGATTAATTTTACAGTGAATGCATCTGATTTTTTTGTTTCGTGTTTTGAGGTCCAAAATTTTTGATCTTCATCCTTCCAATAAGCAATTTGTACATCCGCTTTTTCTGTTGTTTGAATCCAAATGACAGTCTCCTTCATTTCGGAATACCCTAACATGGGACCAGATTGAAGTAAAGTTTGTTGAGCACTCAGATTGATGGTGAATAAAATAGCGATAAAAAAAAGGATATTCTTCATTGTCAAGTGGGTTTAAATCTTTAAAGTAAATATATAAAAAAAGCATACACCGTACTTATTCGGCAATTTACCGATTCATGCTTTTCAGAAAAGTACTTGCGATATATCTTTGCTTCATCTAAAATTACTAACTTTAAAAATTCATTCAATGGAAAAGTTCACGGAAAATTACTCAGATAGTAAGCGTATGAAAAAAGTTACTTTTGGAATTATCGTAGTTGTAATTGGAGCGCTGTTAATGGCCTCTAATTTTGGATACTTACCATATCATACCAGACGGATATTCTTTTCTTGGGAAATGTTATTAATCGCAATTGGATTGATCAATCTTGTTAGCAGAGAAAATAAAACGACAGGAATTATTTTAATTGGAATAGGTGCATTCTTTCTCATACCCGATGTGTTTCGATTTTCATTCAGTTTCGTTAAATTATTTTGGCCTGTATTGCTTATAGGTGTTGGTGTCTCATTGATTTTTCTTGGGCGTCGAAGATCGGATTGGAATGTTAATCGCAGAGAGAGACCACTTGATAGCGGCTATATTAGTGAGTTTAATGTGTTCGGGGGATCTAAGAGACGAATCGCGAATCAGGTTTTCAAAGGTGGAGAGCTGAACAATATTTTTGGAGGTTCAGAACTAGATATGACTCAAGCCATTTTAAATGAAGGAGAGAATGTTCTTGAAATTCACTGCATATTCGGTGGAGTAGGTATGGTTGTTCCGGCCGATTGGAATGTAAGAATCGATGTGGTTTCGATATTTGGTGGCTTTAGCGATAAACGAACCATCATAAAACAAGGAGCCGATGATTCAAAGATGTTAATTATAAAAGGGACCTGCATTTTTGGCGGAGGTGAAATTAAAAGCTATTAATCAGCTATGATTATTGATCATCCAGTTTTTAAATCGATACGTTCATTCATCTTATATGTAATGATTTGGGTTCTTATCATGGGAATCCATTTTTTCTTTTTGTTCGGCTTTTATAATCAAAGTATAGAAGTCGCTCTTACTGATACATTGGTATTTAATACTTTGTTTGCTTTTTTTGGATTGTCATTATGGTTTGCTGTGAGTTTTTCAAAACCAACCAGTTCAAATCTGTATAGTGTCATTTTTAATCACATCACTTCCGTGACGATTATCAATATCATTTGGATCAGTTTGGGCTCGTACATTGCCAGGTCGCTGGTTTCGGAAGTCGAATATCAATCTTTACTGAAACAATCGGTTCCCTGGCGAGTGATTAGCGCCGTATTCTTTTACTCAATAAATGCCCTTATCTATTACCTCATCATTTACTATCGTGATTTACAGGCCCGTCACAAAAATGAAATCCAGTTGAAAGAAACCATTGTAGAAGGTGAGTTGAACTTATTAAAATCTCAGATAAATCCACATTTCTTGTTTAACAGTCTTAATTCAATTAGTTCGCTTACGGTTGTTAATGGAGAGAAAGCCCGAGATATGATCATCAAACTTTCCGATTTTTTAAGGTATACCGTTTCCAAAGATAATCTGCGTTTTAGTGAGTTCGGAAAGGAAATTGAGAATATCACCCGATATCTTGAAATTGAAAAAGTTCGTTTTGGGGACAAGCTTCAATTCGATTTTAAATTTAGTATGGATTGTGAAAAACAAATGATCCCCATTATGATTTTGCAGCCGCTTTACGAGAACGCAGTCAAACATGGTGTTTATGAAAGTGCTGAAACAGTGCATATCACAACCGAATGTAAAATGCAAGAAGATCATTTTTTAATTACAATCACCAATAATTTTGATGGAGATGCCATACAACGAAAGGGGGCAGGCATTGGGTTGAAAAATATTAAGGATCGCTTACGATTGATTTATAAACATGATCAATTACTAAAGACTTACAAAATTGACAATTTTTTTAAAGTAGAATTATTTATTCCATATAAAATTAAAAATGAAAACATTTAAATGTTTAATTATTGATGATGAAGAACCAGCCCGATCGTTGGTTCGTGAGTATTTATCAGAATATAATGCATTCGAAATAATTGGTGAAGGAAGTAATGGTTTGGAGGGGGTACAGTTAATTAACCAGTTAAAACCTGATGTTGTTTTTTTGGATATCCAAATGCCAAAGTTAACAGGATTTGAGATTCTTGAGTTAATCGATTCAAAGCCTTTTATCGTTTTTTCAACAGCTTTTGATCAGTTTGCCATCAAGGCGTTTGAGCAAAATGCCATTGATTATTTACTTAAACCTTATTCGAAAGATCGATTTGCCCAGGCAATTGATAAGATAATTTCGCAATCTGAAGATGCAGAAATTACTTCGCAATCCAATCATAAAATTATCGAAACAATTGATGATTCAATCGAAGAATTAAACAGAATTGCAATTAGGTCAGGCAATCATATTAAGGTTTTACCTGTCGAGAAAATAAGTTATTTGCAATCTGATGATGATTACGTAAAAATTCATTCGGAAGGAAGGACCTATTTGAAAGAGAAAACAATGAAGTTTTTTGAGACCCATTTGAATCCCGAGCAGTTTGTTCGAATTCACCGCTCATTTATTTTAAACGTGAATGAATTGGATAAAATTGAGCGCTATGAGAAAGATTGTTATGTTGCTATTCTTAAAGATGCTTCAAAACTAAAAGTAAGTGCTAATGGATACAAAGCGTTAAAAAATGTTTTAAACTTTTAATTTTTTTTAATGAGGTAGTAAACAGCTGTGGTAAAGAAGTTCCTCAGATAGGGGATGGCACTTATCAATTTAATTTGTTTTCTGATTTTTAAATTAAACTTGTATTTATAAATTGGATTGATTAAAAAATGAGTTTTATTCACAACATGAAAATCTTTGGATTTTACAATTTTCTCAAATCTTTCTATTGAAATCCCACAGTCCTTTATTTCGAAAAGTTCGTTAATAGTATCTTCTCTCTCTCCAAATATCTTTAGTGCGATTCGATATAAAAATTTAGGAAAAAGGTGGTAGTACGGAAATAGACTTGCAAAACGATTTTTACATATTTGTTGGTGTCCGCCAAAAGGCATTTGCCAAGGAGGGAAACCAAAAAATATATGTCCATCAGGATTAAGAAATCTACTTAGCTCTTGAATAAATTTCTCTTGATTTGGGAAGTGTTCAATTACATCCTTTAAAATGACTAAATCGAATTTCAATTCAAAATCTTCCGTATCAATCTCAAAAACATTTTTGTTGATAATTTCTGCCTTTCCTGACTCGATTTCTCTTTTTAAAAAGGTCTTCGCATCTAAAACTCTTCCAGCATTCAGTTCAATGCCAGTACAATGTTGTCCAGTTTCTAGAAAAGCCTTAAGAACACCTGCCTCCGCACAACCGATTTCTAAAATATTAAGATTCTTGCTCAAATCAAGATACGGTTCAACAAATGGAATTATGTATTCCTTAGAATTGCGATACTGCATATCAAAATACCTGGCTTTGTCTTTATGGAAATCGAACATCTGTATTTTTTTAGTTCGGGCAAATATACTAAAAAATATTCCTGGCTAGTTGTGGCAAGTTTTGAATAAGGATTAGTAAAACGAAAAAAGGCTGTTCAACTGAACAGCCTTTTAAATTATTAGATGCTTTATTTAGAATGTAAATCCAATTTCAAAAATCCATTGACTCATATTTAAACCAATAGTTTGCTGATCAGGTGCTTCCATTGGGTTAGGACCTGTAACTGTATTTTCTAACGCATGCACAACGGCAAAAATTAATTCGTTTTTCCCCATTTTCTTTGAAAAACCAAAAGTAATGTGGTCATCAATAACTCCGGGTGCTAAAATGTTGAACATCACTTCACTTTCTTGTACCGGGTTAGTTCCGTGTGAATATCCGGCTCTTAAAGTCCAATCATCACTGACTGAATATTCAACACCAGCTTTAATGATGGTCATGTCTTCCCAGCCAAAACCTGCTCCGGTAGCAGTTCCCATTGGGAAATTTGGGCCAGCTGCACCCATCATTGGGTTTGCAATGGATGCCACTTTGCTATAAAAAATCTGTTTGAAATCTAAAGCGAGAACCAATTTTTCAGGTACGAATTCGTAAGCGATACCAGCTGTCCAAGTAGCAGGAACATCAAAGTCTCCATTTTCGGCAAATAATCCAGCGTACTCATCAAATTCACCCATTGAAATTTTTGATTGGTAAGTGGCACCAAAAGTTAAATCTTCAGTGATGATACCGTAAATACCAATTTTTGCTCCAAAGCCAAAGGCTGTGCTGGCATCATTGTTTGTTAATTTTGTTCCATCCATAGAAAATCCGCCAAATGCCTCTAAGCCTTGGGCTTCGAACGATTGCCATGCTGCAATTGCAGATAATCCAACACTCCAGTTCTCACTGATTTTGCGAGAATAGGTAAAGGCTCCGAACATTTGCATTAGGTTTACACCGGTTGGGTTTGACCCATGGAAAGTGGCCGTTTGGTAGTCAGTATTCATTCCGCCATTCCCGAATAAAGAAATATTAAAAGCACTTTCATCATTTAACATCCAGTTAGCTGCTAAAGCAGGCATAATAAATAAATTTGATTCACTTTCTACTTTACCAGGTGCTAGCCCGAATGTATTAGGATACCCACTTGGATTTCCGGTAATATCGTAAGAACGTATGGGATTAAAAGCGGCTAAACTGATACCATATTTATCTCCTAAAAATACTAAGGCTCCAGGATTGTTTGCTCCAAAAAGTGAATTTTGATACAAGGCAATTCCTGCGCCAGCCATTCCATTACTTTTAGTACCATAACCAGCTCCAAAATAGCCGTCTGTTGCAAAAGCATTGCTACTCGCAAGTACAAGTACGAGTGTTAGCATTATTAATTTGCTTCTTAAAAATTGTGATCGTTTCATAAGATTTAGTTTTGTTTGATTTTGAGTTTGATTCAATTATTTAGTGGTTTTTTCATCAACATAATTAGATATACAAATATATACATAATAAGATAAGCCGATAATTGATTAACCAATGATATATATCATAAATCCTTGAATTTATTTCTTAACTTTCGAACAAAATTGTAGTTAGCTTATATGTATGGTTTTATGTTAAAAGAAAGAATGTTTAAAAGAGTTATCATGAAAAAAATCACCACATTATTTATTTTAGTTACTTGTATTAATATTGCTTTATTTGCTCAAGAAAAGAGGGGCAGAGTTTCCGATTTTGGTATTGACGTTGGAACACTCCAAAAAGGGTCTTTAAATATGATTACCGATGTTGAAGGTGTCAAGGTCGGGCATTTAACACTGAAGCAAGAGACTAATATTAGAACAGGTGTTACCGCAATTTTACCTCATGATGGTAATATATTTCAGGGTAAGGTACCTGCCGGAATTTTCTGCTTTAATGCCTTTGGGAAATTGGCGGGATTTACTCAAGTTGAGGAGCTTGGTAACATTGAGACTCCAATTATTCTAACGAATACCTTAAGCGTTGGAACAGGAGTTGAAGCCCTCGTTAAATATACTCTTAACCAAAAAGGAAATGAAGATGTGAGATCGGTTAATGCTGTGGTAGGTGAAACAAATGATGGATTTTTGAATGACATCCGAGGTCAACATATCAAAGGTGAACATATTGTTAAGGCTATTGAAAATGCCAAAACTGGTGTATTTGATGAAGGTTGTGTAGGTGCAGGAACAGGTACTACAGCTTTAGGTTTTAAAGGAGGAATAGGTTCGGCTTCAAGAGTGACGGTTCCTATTGATGGGAAAAAATATACTGTTGGAGTTTTACTTCAATCTAATTTTGGAAGAGAACTATACTTAAATGGCGTACCTGTTACAACTAAGATTAAAGCGAATGAAATAAAGAAGACAGAAGATGGATCTTGCATGATTGTGATTGCAACAGACGCACCATTATCGCCTCGGAATTTAAAAAGATTGGCAAGGCGTGCTTTTATCGGAATGGGAAGAACCACTAACGTAATGTCTAATTCATCCGGCGATTTTGCCATTGCCTTTTCAACGGCCTATCGCATCCCTTATCAAAGTGAAAAGAAAACATTTGAGGTGCCTCCATTGCTTGTTAATGGTGCCATGACAGCTTTATTCCAGGCAGTAGAGGAAGCCACTCAAGAAGCCGTTTACAATTCTTTATTTATGGCAACCACAACATCTGGAGATAGAGGACATACTGTAAAAGCCATTCCAATTAAAGAAGTTCTTGAAATTATCAAAGAATAAACAATGAAAAGGGCGACATCTTAGAAGTTGTCGCCCTTTTTCACTTATCATTTTATTGATTAGTTCGTTTGCTACTAATCCCTTTTGTAAACAGGATAAATATCCTTGGGTATGTTTTTGTATTCAATAGTAGTTAAGTCAGCTGGCCCCAATCCGGGTGCATCAATCTCAAAAATTGATCCGGCAAAGCCTGATTCATAAAATCCTCTGCGGAAATGCACTCTTGATTTTAACGAAATGATATACATTTTTTTAGGTTCTAAACCTAATTCTTGAAAAATCCCAAGTGTTGTGATTTGATGTAAAACTGGAGTAATGATAACACGGTTGTTCTTCCCAAACTTAAGTACTGCAACCTTTTTGTTAAATCGGCCGACATTGTTGTAAAACTCAAGCTCACCTTTAATCTTAACAGGATTTCCTGCATATTCGTCTTCATATCCTCCAATCTCCAACTCAACGATGTCTCCTGCTTTATTGGCATTAGCTTCTAATTTATCAATTGCCCTGACATCAGAAATGGTTGCAATACAGAAATTTTCTCCACCTTGTTTCATCAATTGCTCCAGGATATGGGTTGAGTTCCCGGTTCTGTCAGCGTGATCAGCAATAACAACTGGCTTTTTGCCAGCCTTTGCAGCAGCAATGCTCAATTTAACACCCTCTTCAGTTTTAGGTAATTTTTTGCCCGCAAAGGCCAATCGTTGTCGCCAAATAAAATCATTCATGTCATCGGCAATTTCATCAGCCCATTTCTGATTGTCGTTCGTGACGACCATGATGGTTGCCCCAGCATCCGGCACATCTGCATAAGCAAAGCCAAAAGCTACAGAAACATAAACGCCGGGATATCTTTCCTCAATCCTTCTGGCCTTTTCCATAATTTCCATAGCAGGAGAAACACCGGTTCCCTGATAGACACTTGGGGTAATAATTCCTGGTTTTCTGGTGGCCATGGTTGGTTTATACTTTCCATTCAATGTGAGATTCATCAAACGGGCAGCACGTTCACCTTGTAGAAAGGCATCGTAGTGAGGATATCGTTTAATGATAAAAACAGCATCTGCTGCATCACATAATTCATGATCTTCGTTGGCATGAAGATCGAGGGTAACAAAAATGGGGATATTGCCAACTACTTTCCTTAATCGTCGAACTATTTCAGCCTCAGGTTTTGGAATACCTGTTACTGCCATAGCGCCGTGTAACGAAAGATAAACACCATCGAATGGACTCTGTTCTTCCAAATCTTTAGCCATTAAGCCGACATATTTATCGAATGCCTCTTGCGTGATCCAACTACCCGAAGAACCTCCTTTAGCATCTCTTGGAGAAGTCAATCCAACTAGTTCCAGGTGTTCAAATTCACTTGATTGGTTAACGAAACCTTCAATGTAATTGCCAGCTTGCAGTACTTCATCACCTTTTAACGGTGCACCGTAGTATTCAAATTCCTCAATTCCGGTGGGTGTTGGACAAAAAGTACAGGTTTCATGAGAGAAAGTTGCAACTCCAATTTTATATTTTTTGGATTTTTGATCACTTACACATGATAACAAAAATGTGCTTAAAATAATCAAAATAAAAGTTATTTTCGATTTGTTCATACTAATAAGTTTAAAATTCATGGTTTGGTTAATATTTGCAATAAAATTGATAATTTTAATTCATATATTATTTAATATCTAACTTAAAATGAAAAAGTTCAGTACTAATTTAGGAATATTTTCAATGGTTCAATTTCGAACGATCAAATTATCGACGAATGCCAAAGATCAAAGTTTTACCTAATAATATTATTGCAGCAAATGATAAGTAAAAATTAAAAAAGGAATGATTGGAATTGTTGGAGGTATGGGTCCCATAGCCGGAATCTATCTCTCAAAAAAAATAGTGAACCAAACCATTGCCGGTAAAGATCAGGATCACATTTCTCAGATTTTGTTTTCAACGCCTGAATTTATTGGGGATAGAACGGAATATATTTTAGGAATTATCGATGAAAATCCGGCTTACGCAATTTCAAAAATTTTGTTGAAGTTAGATGATTTAGGTGCTACTGTAGCCGGATTACCATGTAATTCGGCCCATGCCCCTGAAATTTTTGGAGTGGTTAAGCAACAGTTAGAAAAAGAGAATGCCCGGATTGAGCTACTCCACTTGATTGAAGAAGTTGGAAAATTTATTTTGGCTCAATTCCCCGAGTTTAAAAAAATTGGCATACTTGGAACATCGGGTACCTATAAAACCAAACAGTATAACCGAATTGAAAAATTTGGTTTAGAAGTGATAAACGTTTCAGAAACTGAAGTTGAGGAAGTTCATCAGTCTATTTATCATCCGGTTTATGGCATTAAATCCGATCCTGAAAAAATCAGTCCCGAGTCAATGGATATTTTAAAGAGAGCTTTTCATTCTTTAATGGATAAAGGAGCTCAGGTGATTGTTTTAGGTTGTACCGAATTGCCATTGGCTTATCCTGATAAATATTTTAATGGTATCCCTTTAATCGATACAACCCTCGTTTTGGCCAGGGCTTTAATTTCAAAGGTTGATGCTGCGAAACTTAAGAGTTGGTAGTCAACTTTTATTTGTCATTTCGAAGGAGTGAAACGACTGAGAAATCGCCATAAAAAGTCAAAATTATTTAGAATTTCTCCCTTCGGGCGAAATGAGATTATTAATTGCGAAAGATAAAAAAAACCTCCGAGTATTTAAGACACTCGGAGGTTTAAAAGTCTGATTGATTCACATTTATTGTTTCAGCGAAAGCATATAAACTGCATAGGAGGCGAGCCAATGCTCCCCTGCGTAACTTCCGGTAGCTACATTCAACAAAGCACTGTTTGCATGTACATTTGCCGCTTTTAATAAAATTTCCTTAACCGGATCTCCGTCAGGTAAAGCTTTTGATATTCCGAGCATGCACCAGGCACGACTTAAATTTAAACCATCAAGGTGTACGCCTTTGGGATCACTTCGATCAGATACGATGGCGGGCGAGGTAAGATTTTTATATTCCTGAGTTTTAAATCCTGGTAAAAAATCATGAAACCATTGGGTAAAATCTTTTGGGTTTAACACCCGATACATTAAGTCGGCTTCCACTAAAACAGGAGAAAGAAAATCTTCACCTCCCGGTTCCCAGATAGCTGGTCCGTTTTTGTCTTTCAGGTAGTAAGTCTTACTTCTTTCGATTAAAAAATCAGCAAAGCTTTCGTTTTTAACTTTCATAGCGTAATCCAGTGCAAAAGAAATCCCAAAAGCAGAATTAGGATGCACTCCGGTACGAACAGGGTAAGTTTGATTTGGTAGAAAGTCGGTATAACTTTTTATGATCCGTTTGGTAAGTGGTAACAGATTCTTTTCCCAGTTTCGTCCATCTATGTCTTCCCATCCATGCAATTCTTCGGCAAGTTTTAATAACCAGGCCCAGCCGTAGGTTCGCTCAAAAGATTTACGACCTTCCTGATTAAAATATTCAACTTCTTTTAAAATATTTCTTGCACTAAGATTTTTGTTTAAAGATTGACGGATTTCGGCAGCTTCAGGAATTTCTGGGAATAGCTTAAGAATACGGACCAGCATCCAGTGCCCATGTACTGATGAGTGCCAGTCGTAGCAACCGTAAAATGCCGGATGCATTTGTGATGGAGTTAAAACATCAGTAACATCATTCATTACGTGACCTGTTTTATTGGGATACTCTTTTTGTACACAATTCAGTGCCAGGTGTACAAAGCCCGAAGCCACTTCTTGTGTTAGATGGATTTCAAGTTTAACTTCATTTTCTTCTGCCAGTAAATGATTGGTTTGAATTATTAAAGTTAGAATGAAAATTCCTGAGATCAGTGATTTAGCTTTTTGTGAAATCATATTTTATAGTTGATATAATTTTTCGATATTTTGATTTTGCTTGTCCAGTAAATCCTGGGCTTCTTCAAGTTTAATTTCTTTAAATTTTATTTTATCACCGGCTTTCATTTGTGCCAGAATAGGAAGATCAACCGTTATCACATTCGCAATTTTGGTATATCCACCAACAGTTTGATGATCAGCCATCATGATAATGGGCTCGCCATGACCTGGTACCTGTATGCTTCCATTTACAATTCCTGAAGAAATAATATCAGCTCCATTTTTATGCTCAATTGCAGGTCCGGATAAGCGATATCCCATCCTGTCGTTTTCATTACTAACGGTGTATTTAGAATTCAAAAAAGTTTTTAAGCCTTTTTCTGTAAAACGATCAATTTCTGTTCCTCGAATAATCCGAATGGTTTGAACGGAAGGATAGATAAATAAAAGTTGTCCCGGGACTTCTTTGTATGGTAGCTCAGCATTTTTACCAATTTCAATTTCATCGCCATTTTCTATTTTACGTCCTTTAAATCCTCCAATTTTCCCTCTTAAATAAGTCGACTTGCTTCCCATCACTTCTGTCACTGAAATACCGCCGGCAATGGATAAGTAAGCTCTCATCCCTTTTTTTACCGCCCCCATAATTAATCGATCTCCTTCAAAAATCTGAATTGTTGCATTCATTCTAACAGGCTCATCGTTGACCGTTGCATGCATCATGGCTCCACTGATGGCAATGGTGGTGTCGGTCAGAAATTCAATTTCCGGCCCGAGGTAAGTAATTTCAAAACACGCTTCATTTCTATCATTTCCAACCAACCAATTAGCCAGTTGCATCGAATGTGTATCCATTGCACCAGAAATTGGCATCCCGAATTTTTGATATCCATATCTTCCAAAATCTTGAATGCTGGTTAGCATTCCACTGTTGATGATTTTAAGCTTTCCCATGACTAATTCTGATCTTTTTTTAGTAATTCAAATTCTTTTTTTGTGATTGGTACAAATTGTAATCGATCTCCTGCATTACAAAGAAATACTTCTTCCCGATCAGGATCGAAAAGATTTAGGGGAGTTCTTCCGATTAATTGCCAACCTCCCGGACTTTCAATGGGGTAAATTCCGGTTTGTTTGTCTGCTATTCCAACTGAGCCTGCAGGGATAACCTGTCGTGGGATTTTTTTTCTGGTGCATGCAATTCTTTCATCCATTCCACCTAAATAACTAAAACCAGGAGTAAAGCCAAGCATGTAAACCAGGTATTGAGTTGAAGAATGAATTTTAATTATTTCTGCTACTGAAAGTCCTGTATTTTCTGAAACCTCTTTCAGGTCTTCACCATATTCACCTTCATAACAGGTCGGAATTTCAATCAATCTTTGAGTTTGAGTATTGGATGGGCTTGGGGTATCAATCGCTTTCTCAATTGCCTGGATCATATTCTTGTACGAATTAACCAAAGGATTGTATAAAATTAGCAAGTCGGTGTAGGCCGGCACCATTTCTGTAATTCCTTCGGTCTTCATGCTTTCAAGCATTAATTGAAGGTTGTGAACTTTTTTGTTGATTTCTTCGGTTATGGAATTTCCAAATCTTACGATTATTCCGGAATCTCCGGATAGGATGATTTTTACGCTGCTACTTGTCATTACTTAATGCTTGAATCGTTATTTTATTTTTCTCTAAATATTCTCTTAAAGATTTAGCCATTTCAATGGCTGAAGGATTATCGCCGTGAATGCAAATGGTTTCGGCATCAATTTGTATCTCAACTCCATCAATTCCAGTTACGCTCCCTTCGTTAATCATTTTTAAAACCCGCTTGTTACATATGTTTGAATCGTGAATCACAGCTCCGGGAATCGCTCGTGAAACCAAGGTGCCGGATTTGATATAAGCTCGATCAGCAAATACTTCGCTTGCAGTTTTTAGACCAAGTTTTTTAGCAACCACCAGCATTTCTGATTTTGCCAATCCCATAAAAATGAGCTCAGGATCAATTAAATAAATTGCCTCTGCAATAGCAGTTGAAATAGATTTGTTGGCTGATGCGTCATTGTACAAGGCTCCATGAGCTTTTACATGTTGTAATTTCCCACCCATGGCTTCTGTCATTGCCTTAAGTGCTCCAACCTGGTAGAGCATGTAGGCTTTTATTTCTTTGGGGCTTAAATTCATCGATCGTCGTCCAAATCCCATCAGATCGGGATAACCCGGATGAGCACCAATGGCAACATGGTTTTCAAGTGCCAGTTTAATGGTGTTTTGAATAACTAAGGGATCACCTGCATGAAATCCACATGCAATGTTTGCAGAGCTGATATACTTCATCACTTCTGCATCGTTTCCAATTTTATAATTGCCGAAACTTTCTCCTAAATCTGAATTAATATCTACTTTCTTCATCCTTTAAAATTTATAATAAACCGAATGCCAGAAGAATACTTTTGCCTCCAAGAACGACCATGATTAATACAATTAACAAGCCCAGAATATTTTGAAATAACCGATTTGAGTTCTCGCCCAATATCTTTTTGCTGTTCATGATGATTAAAAGGTAGATGGCAATAACTGGCAGTAAAATTCCATTCGTAACCTGCGCAAACATGATGGCTTTTATCGGACTGAAGCCCATGGCTGAGAAAACAATGCCTATGGACAAGATGGTCATCCAAACTGCTTTAAATCGTTTCGATTTTAATTCAGTTTTCCATCCTAAAATTCCAGAGGTCGCATAGGCTGCAGCAAGGGGTGCAGTGATAGCTGATGAGATTCCAGCGGCGAATAAGCCGATGGACATGAAAATGCCTGCCCAGTCGCCTAAAAATGGCTTTAACTGTGTAGCAAGGTCTGCAGCACCTCGGATTTCGGTGTTGGTGCCAAAAAATGCCACAGCTGAAGTGATCACAATGGACATTGAAATCATACCGCCTAAAATCACTGAAAGTGCTAAATCAACACGTGCAACCTTTAAGTCTTTTTTGTCTTTCCACTTTTCCTGCACGGTAGAGGCATGAAGGAATAAATTATAGGGAACAACAGTGGTGCCAATTAAACCAATTAGCATCAATGTACTTCCTGGAGGCAATTTAGGAATGAAAACACCTTTAAGTAGCTGTGGTAAATCAGGTCCAATAATAATCATGGTTGCAATGAACGAAACACTCATGATGAGCACAAGTGCAATCAGCGCACGTTCGAGGTATTTATAATTTCCAAGGATTAAAAGAAGAAATGCAAGAATTCCGATGATGGGGCCCCATATCTTTAAAACGAAACCATTATTGAATTCGATGCCAGAATATTTTGTCATCTCTTCTAAGCCCAAGGATGCACCTAAAATGTTGCCTGTCTCGTAAGCGGCATTTCCAATAAAGATAGCTGATAGTACTAAAATTACAGCAACAGCTTTTGTAATTGGATTTTTGAATTGTTGACGCAAGGCTTCACCGAGTCCAAGGCGCCCAATAATACCCAATCGAGCAGTCATTTCTTGTAGAATGATGGTAGCAAAGACGGAGAATAGTAATCCCCATAACAAGGCATAGCCGAAACTTGCTCCGGTTAAGGTACAAGTAGTAATTGTACCTGGGCCGATAAAGGCTGCTGTTACAAGGATGCCGGGTCCAATTGATTTAAATCTGCTGCGGAGGCTCATCGATAAGTTTTTTTTATAAATGTAAGGAATTTAAAGCAAGAATTTGGGCTTGAATCCCGTGCTTTTATTAAATATTTTAGAACTGTTAGTATGAAAAATTATCTTTGTACAGATCAATATTTTATTCGATGAAAAAAAATCAATTAAACATTCTTGGATTGCCATTTGATGATAAATCATCATATTTAAAAGGAACAGCAAAAGCGCCTCAGCAAATAAGAAAAAGTTTGCATGATGGTTCTTCAAATTTTATGAGCGAAACAGGATTTGATATTTTAAAGGATTTTAAAACTCTTGATCATGGTGACCTGAAAATCGTAGATTACCACCAAATCGCCTCTCAGATAGTACAAAAAATTAACTTAAAAAACCCAAGCATATTTCTGGGAGGAGACCATTCTTTGACATATCCAATTACACAGGCATTAAAAACCGTTTACACAAAAATTGATGTCTTACATTTTGACGCCCATCCTGATATTTATGATGAGTTTGAAGGAGATCGATTTTCACATGCCTGCCCTTTTGCTCGGATAATGGAGTCTGGCATGATTGGCAGAATGGTTTCGGTTGGAATCAGAAATATGTCACCTCACCTTGAGGCGCAAGCCGAGAAATTTGGGATAGAAATTATCATGATGAAGGATGTTGAGAAAATGAAGCCATTGAAATTTGATTTACCTCTCTACATTTCCATTGATTTAGACGGATTTGACCCTGCATTTGCACCTGGTGTTTCGCATTACGAACCCGGTGGATTAACTACACGACAGGTAATTGATATTTTGCATCAAATTGAAAATCCAATTGTTGGTGCAGATATTGTTGAATTAAACCCTGATCGTGACCCAGCTGGAATCACTGCCGCTTTAGCTGCCAAGCTTCTGAAAGAACTGGTTGGATTGATTATAAAAAATAAATAGTATTTTTATAAAAATTGAAATTATGAAAGAAAGATATGCCATCCGGTTTTTTAAATTGATCTTGATCACAATATTGATATTGCCAAATTCGGTCAATGCTCAAACAACCGATTTTAAAGGACAAACCATTGAATTCCCTTCGCTGGATGAGTTAAAGATTACGGCAGATTTATATTTAACGGATGAAGCATTATCTCGTTTTATTCTTCTTTTTCATCAGGCAGGGTGGAGTAGAGGATCTTACCGAGAAATTGCACCCAAGTTGAATAGATTGGGATTTAACTGTCTGGCAATTGATCAACGTTCCGGAAATTTGGTTAGAGAGATAAAAAATGAAACCGCAGCGAGAGCAAAAGATAAAGGCTTAGCGATGAACTTTCCCGATGCATACCCCGACTTACAGGCAGCGCTTAATTATGTTTATGAAAAATTCGACCCAAAAACAGTTTTAATATGGGGTAGTTCTTATTCTGCTGCACTCAGTTTTGTATTGGCTGAGAAAAATCAGGAGTTGCTTGATGGTGTTTTGGCATTTTCACCAGGTGAATATTTCACCTTCGAAGATAAAAGCATTCCTGAATTTGCTGCAAACCTGCAGATGCCTGTATTTATTACTTCATCAAAAAATGAGGAAAATAACTGGAAAGGAATTTACGAGTCTATCCCCTCAAAATACAAGATGAGTTATGTTCCCGATTTCGATGGATACCATGGCTCTCGCGCTCTTTGGGAAGCACACCAAGGAAATGATAAATATTGGGAACAGGTGATTAAATTTTTAAATCTCTACCTTGAATAAACTATTCAAGTAGCATATCCAAAATTCCATCATAACTGATGGCTTGACGTGTATTACTGATAATTTTAAGATTTCCGTAGCCTGATGAAGAAATGTTTAAATTAACCTTAAAGGTTTCGATGGGGTCGATCACTTCAAATTTAATTTCATAAAAGCTGGTTCTGTCATTAAACTCAATTTCATAATTGTACATGACTGTTTCAAATTTTATGCCCCCATCTGTATTCCCATATTTCACCTGATATGCTTCTCCATAATAGGGCAGGAAGCTATAAGTTGAATCTTTGGTAATTTTAATATCATAGTCAGATGTAAGCGCAATCGTCGGCCCGACCATCGGATTGGCAGTTCTAACAACAAACGTGAAATGCTTAGATTTCAGCAAAGATTTAACCGACTGTTCTATTTTTGCTTTTTTTTCTGCACGAATCTCCTTTTTACTCTTAATATTTTGAACCTGGGCTATTAAATAAACAGGTAAAAGGATGATAGAGAAAATAATCAGAATGCGTTTCATGACAATTAAAATTAAGGCGTATTATAAATTAAAATGAAAAACCAAAACCGATATTAAAAATGAGTCCACCGGCAATGGAAGTAGGTACTTCTTCTACATGGATTTCTGTGGGTGCTCCAACAAAATCAACTTCTATTTCAACAGTGTTGGGTAATGCCGTAAACATATAGCCAATTTCCGGCCTGAAATAAAATAACCCACCCCATTTTGCACCGAGTTTTATACTTAAGGTGTTCAGTCCAATATCCGTTGAAGCGCTACCAATTAATCCGTTGGTAACATCAGACTCAACATCATCATAAAACAAATCCAGGCTCATATTAGTATAACTTACCGAAACATACGGTCCATGACCTTCACGACGCAGATAATAATTAATTCCTCCTTCAAAATACGAATAGTCAAGTTCAACACCTTCTACGCTAAATGCAAATTTTGAATAATCGATCATTAGTGCTAACCGCTCATTGGCTAGAGGTGTTACGAATTCAATGTTTCCGCTTAAAACATTGGGAAAGCCAGCTTTCACACCAATACGGAAAGGTTTTTCTTGTGCCCATAACTGGGTTGAAATAAGAACCATTGCGACAATGATTAAAGTGCTTTTAACAAGTTTACTTTTCATGACAATCAGGTTTTAAGTTTGTTTTAAGATATCGACCAAAGTTCGATAATAATCGGGCGTTTTGCAAGCTCTTATTGAATAAATCTAGATGTAAACAAAAAAGACCCTGTTTAATGCTCAAGGTCTAATTGAATTTTACATTTGCCGGTAACTACTCGTATTTTAAGGATTCAATTGGATTTCGCGAAGAGGCCATGAAAGCTTGGTACGAAATAGTTAGCATTGCAATCACAAAAGAAAGTAATCCTGCGCTCAAAAATACCAGCCAGTTTATATCGACCCGATAGGTGAAATTATTTAACCATTGATTCATGATGTACCATGTTAATGGCACGGCCAGAATAAAAGCAATTAGAATTAGTATGGTGATATCTTTAGTGAATAACATAAAAATATTTATCAAACTGGCTCCGTTCACTTTTCTGATTCCAATTTCTTTGGTTCTTTTTTCGGCAATAAATGCGGCCAATCCAAACAAACCAAGAGATGCAACTATGATTGCCAGAAAGGTGAATGTTTTCATGATTTTACCAACTTGTTGTTCCTGAGAATACATATTATTGAAGCGATCATCAACAAAAGAATATTCAAATGGATCATTCGGTGCAAATTCTTTCCACTTTTTCTCCGATAATTGAATGATGTCTTGGGCGTTGGTGGCATTGTACCTCATTGTTAAATAATACCCACCTTCTCCTAATTGCATAATCATTGGTGAAATTGTTTTTTTCAAGGATTCGAAATGGAAATTTTCCAGCACACCAATAACTTTGTATTTAGTTGCCTCTTGGCTTGATTTTCTGGTAATAAAATGTCCTTCAAATGTTTCCCATCCAAATTGCTTTAGTGCCTTCTCATTAATCAGTACCGCTTGCAAATCAGTTCCGGATTCTTCTAAGAAGTTTCTTCCCGTTTTAATCTTCATCCTAAGGGTTTCAATATAATTCACATCCACAAACCATTGATACAACCCCACCATATTATTTTTATCACCATCCGGATAAACAGCGTCATGATACCCGGCGGAAGGTACCGGCAAGAAGGAAGAAATGGTTGCACTAATTACTTCGGGATGGTTTAGTAGTTCTTGTTTAAAATTATTGGCTTTATCATCTAAGGCATTTAAATTACCAATACATATTAGTTGCTCCTTGTCAAATCCCAGTTCTTTTGTTTGAATAAATTTTAATTGATTGTATACAAAAATGCTACTACTGATTAGAATAATTGTTGTGAAAAATTGAATAATAACTAATACATTTCTGAGTCTTCCGCTCGATTTGCCGCCCTTTAAAGCTCCTTTCATAGTTTCGATAGGTTGAAATGAAGATAGGTAGAATGCAGGGTAGCTCCCTGATATGAAACTGGTAGAAATAATTATGCCGAAGAGGATGAAAAGAGTAAAAGGCTCGAAATAGTTGATGTTAATGTTTTTTCCTGAGAGCGTATTGAAGCTGGGTAGATAAATCTCAATTAAAATCATTGCGAAAAAGTAGGATAGCAACGTAATAATGAATGATTCGAGTAGAAATTGAAAAATAATTTGACCTCTTGCTGCGCCTGAAACTTTGCGAATACCAACTTCTTTGCTTCGACTTTCGGATCGAGCTGTAGACATATTCATGAAATTGATACAAGCTATAATCAGAATAAAAAGAGCGATAAAAGAAAAGATATAAACATTTGAAAGATTCCCATTTACATCTAGTTCTCCCATCAAATGGGAATGTAAATGAATGTCGGTTAACTTTTGAAGCTCAAATGAAATGGAACCATCTCCAATTAATTTATCCATCGTTTGTCCGGTTGCATTTTCAAGAGCCGGACCAATATGTTTCATGACCGTTTCATGTACTTGTTGTTCTAGCTTTTCAGGATCCGCTTCAGGATACAAAAGAATATAAGTGTAATAATTATTGTCCAACCAAACCGGACTCAAACTAGCTTTCAAGCTTGAGATTGAAAACAAAATATTGAAATGGAAATGAGAATTTTCCGGAATATCAGCATAAATACCTTTGACCAAAAAAGATTCATTTCCCACTGTGACTAATTTTCCGATGGGATCCTTTTCTCCAAATAGTTGTTTTGCAGTTGTTTCGCTCAATACCAGATAGTTTGGATGGTTTAAAAGGTTTTTTTTATCTCCTTTTAATAGAGCAACACTGAACAAATCAAAGAATGTTGAATCGACGTAGGCAAGATTAGAAATGCTAAATTTCTTATCTCCAACGCTTAAATTTCCACCAATGTTTCTGTTGAATCTGCATGCATTTAGTATTTCAGGGTAATCATTAATTAATGTTCCTGCCATTGGCGGACATGTTGTAGTCCCTTTAAATTTTTCTCCTGGTAATTGATAATCACTGGTGATTCGATAAATGTTTTTTGCGTTTTTGTTATACTTATCGTAACTCAATTCATCCTGTACCCAAAATAGAATAAGGATAGCTGTCGCCAGACCTAGTGAGAGCCCTAAAATATTTAAAAATGTAAATAATTTATTTCTTGCAATGTTTCTTAATGCTGTTTTTAGGTAATTTATGATCATTACTGGAGATTTAATTATTCGTATTTCAATGAATCTACCGGATTTTGTGAAGAAGCTTTAATCGCCTGATAAGAAATGGTAATGATGGCTAATATGAATGCCATGATACCAGCACCAATAAATACGATCCAATTTATTTGAATACGATAGGTAAAGTTGTTTAGCCAATTGTCCATGACGTACCAGGTTAAAGGTACTGCGAGAATAAATGCTATGATTATAAGTTTGGCAATGTCTTTTGTAAAGAGCATGAATATATTCATAAAACTTGCGCCATTCACTTTTCGGATACCAATCTCTTTGGTTCTCTTCTCAGCAATGAAAGCAGTTAGCCCAAATAAACCCAGTGAAGCGATTATAATTGCCAGTATGGTAAAAATCTTCATAATTTCACCCATTCGATTCTCCTGATCATACATGCTGTTAAAACGGTCGCTAATAAACGAGTATTCAAATGGATAATTGGGTACAAACTCAGCCCACTTATCTTCTAATAAACGGATGACTTTTTCAGTGTTTTGAGCATCATATCTTAAGGTCAAATAAAAGCCAGTATTACTCAACCCCATTAGGTTGCCAAGGCTCATTAGCATTGGATTTATCGGATCTTTAAGTGATTCAAAATGGAAGTCTTCAAGTACACCTACAACCTTATAATCTGCAGTATTGCCATCATCGTCCAGATATAGTTGTATAAAATGACCTTTAGCGGTCTCCCAACCAAATTGTTTAAGAGCTGCCTGGTTAACCACCACCGACAATGAGTCTGTCCCATATTCATTCGATAAATTTCTTCCTTCAACCAATTTCATCTGAAAGGTTTCAACATAATCTTCATCAACAACCCATTGGTAAAAAGTAACTAACTTGGTTTGATCTCCATCAGGGAAAACCACTGAGTTGTTTGAGCTGGAAGGTACGGGTAAAAAAGAGGATATTGTTCCATTGATGATTTCCGGGTAGTTTAATAACTCTTGTTTTAAAAGTTCAGACTTATCACCAAGCGCATTCATATTGTGAAGGCATAACAACTGTTCTTTTTCGAACCCAAGTTTCTTTGTAAGAATAAAACCTAATTGCTTGTAAACAAAAATACTACTGCTGATAAGGATGATGGTCGTAAAAAATTGAACGACAACCAAAATATTTCTTAATCTGCCACTTGATTTACCTGATTTAATGCCACCTTTTAAACTTACAATAGGTTGGAAAGAGGAAAGGTAAAATGAGGGGTAACTACCAGCCAATAGACTAGTGAATAAAATAATTAACAGTAAAACCGATAAGGTTTGTGGTTCAAAATACTGAATGTTTATTGATTTGTCAGAAAGTGCATTAAAACTTGGTAAATAGACCTCAACCAATATCATGGCTAGAAAATAGGATATACAGGTAATAACAAATGATTCTAAAAGGTACTGAAAGATAATTTGACCACGGATTGCACCGGCAACTTTTCTAATCCCAACCTCTTTGCTACGCCCTTCTGAACGGGCTGTCGCCATATTCATAAAGTTAATGCAGGCAATAATCAAAATGAATAGTGCGATGAATGAAAAAATATAAACATTACTGATATCGCTGTTTACTTCAAGTTCAGCTATTAAGTCTGACTTTAAGTGAATATCCGTTAGCTTTTGTAAATGATAAGCTGCTGAACCGTCACCTATAAATTCATCCAGTGTTTTTCCAACAAATCTTTCAATATCTGGCCCCAAATATCTAACAACCATTTCCTGCATCTGATCTTCTAACTTCTCGATATCTGTCGTTGGATGAACCTCGATATATGTGTGGTAATTATTGTTAAGCCACATTTGACTGAAGCTATCTTCTAAACTTGGCATCGAGAATAGAATATCGAAATGAAAATGTGTATTCTCGGGGATGTTATCGTAAATTCCGGAAACCATATATGTTCTAGAACCGACCTTAATTAATTCTCCAACGGCGTTTTTATCCCCATAAAATCGTTCTGACGTCTCTCTGCTTAATACAATCAGGTTGGGTTGGTTGAGCAAGTTATTTTTATCGCCTTCGAGTACAGGTATATTGAAGAGCTCAAAAAAGGTAGAATCGGCATAGGTTACTTCATCCACCTTATATCTGACATTACCAACACCTAATATTCTTGAACCAACTTGTCTGAGTCGACAGGCATTCATTACTTCTGGGTAATCCTGTATCATTGTCATAGCCATTGGAGGGGAAGCCACTGCAGTATGTGTTCTGTTTCCACTCAAAACAAAGTCCCCGGTCACCCTATAAATATTCTCTGAGTTATTGTGGTATCGATCATAACTCAGTTCATCCTGAACCCAAAATAAAATAAGGATAGCGGTTGCGAGACCTAATGAAAGGCCTAAAATGTTTAGAAATGTGAATAGTTTATTTCTCACAATGTTTCTTAAAGCAGTTTTAAAATAGTTTTTGATCATCACTTTTGGTTTAATAATGAACTAAACCATAGTCAAATGATGTGCCATCATCTGCTATTCACTGAATATTAGATTGTAAAGCAAGTTTTACTCTTCTTTTTTTATTCAGTACTGTAAAAATATTTTACAGTTGTTTGTCAATTTTATTTACATTTGGATGTAATTGCATATCATATGATCGCAGGTGTAGTTCTAATTGTAGATGATAACAAAGATGTACTAAGTGCATTAGAAGTTTTGTTGGAGGATGAGTTCAATGAGTTGTTAACTATCAATAATCCTAATCTATTACCCAATGTCATCCAATCAAAACATCCTGATGTAATACTTTTGGATATGAATTTTTCGACCAAGGTTAACACCGGCAATGAAGGAATATTTTGGTTGAAAAAGATTAAAGAATTGGATGAAAGCATTGAAGTAATCATGTTTACTGCCTTTGGTGATGTTCATGTTGCTGTTAATGCAATGAAAGAAGGTGCCAGTGATTTCGTACTTAAACCCTGGGATAATAATAAATTAACTGCTACACTAAAGACGGCAGTCAAGCTTAGTCTGGCTCAAAAAACCACCTCTAAGTTAAAAATGCAAAAAAAATATTTAGAGGAAGAAATTGCACGTTCAAAGGATGAAATAATTGGGAAAGCACCTGCCTTTAAAAAGGTTTTGGAGACCATCAAAAAGGTAGCCCCAACAGATGCAAATGTACTATTAACAGGCGAAAACGGAACAGGTAAGAGCTTACTAGCTCGTGAACTTCACTTACAATCAAATCGGAAAAATGAAGCCTTCGTGACAGTCGATCTTGGATCGCTTAGCGAAAGTTTGTTTGAAAGTGAATTGTTCGGGTACAAGAAAGGTGCATTTACCGATGCTAAAACAGATAAACCGGGTAGAATGAGTACTGCGAAGGGAGGAACCTTGTTTCTGGATGAAATAGGGAATCTCTCCCTGAATTTACAAATGAAACTACTTGCCGCGTTACAGGAAAAAAAAATTACACAATTGGGTTCCAATCAGGTTGAAAATTTAGATATTCGACTGGTTACAGCCACAAATCAGCCTTTACAAGCGTTAATTGGTAAAAATGAATTCAGAGAAGATTTATTCTACAGAATAAATACCATCACTATCGAAATTCCCGCACTCAGAAACCGAATTGAGGATATTGAAACCTTAATTCAAAGTTTTTTAGAGAAGTTTAGTGCTAAGTACAAAAGAGATAAATTGAAACTGACACCTTCTTTTATTCAAAAATTAAAAACCTATGATTGGCCTGGTAATATCAGAGAACTGGAACACTTAATTGAGAAATGTGTTATCCTGAATCAGGATGGCATTTTAACTGATAAGGATATAGATATTGAAGGCAAACAATCTGCTCAGCTACCCACTGGAAGTTTAGAAGAAATTGAAAAACAGGCCATTTTAGCGGCTATTAAAAAACACAACGGAAGTATGATCAGGGCAGCGAGAGAATTGAGTATCACACGTCAAACCATTTACAATAAAATGAAAAAGTATGGTTTATAATCGTTTTTTTGCCCGGGTTGTTTTCCGAATTATCCTAATATTTATCACCGGTTTTACTTTTCTTCTATTAATTAATGAATCCAATCTGCTCTATGTTCAACTATTTTTAATCCTACTCACTGTTGCTCAAATTGCGTTACTGCTTCGTTATATCAATAAAATTAATCGAAAACTTTCTTTGTTTTTCGAGTCGGTAAAAACAGATGATTACAATGTGGTTTTTACAGCCGATAATGGCTCAGGTGAGTTTTCTGAACTGAATGCGCAACTGGATAAACTGTCAAGGCATTTTAAAGAAGTTGTTTTAAAACGTGAAGAACAGGACGAATATTTTAAAGCAGTTATCGAGCACGTAGGAATTGGGATTTTTGCATTCGACTCCAGAGGCTCAATAAGATTTATAAATTCAGAGGCCCTGAAAATATTTGGTTTAACCCGATTGAAAAATATCTTCACACTCGATTATCTTCATCCAAATTTGAGTAAATTTCTTAAACATTTGTTACCCGGACAGCAACAGTTACTTGAGTTAAACAGAGCCACAGAAAGCTTACAATTGGCGGCAAGTGTTACAAAGTATAAAATTGCAGACGAAGAATTAAACCTGATTTCATTACAAAATATTAAGCCTGAGTTGGATTTAAAAGAAACTGAAACATGGCAGAAAATGATTCGGATTTTAACTCATGAAATTATGAATTCAGTGTCACCAATTACTTCTTTGGCCAATTCCTTATCGGATTTGATTAAAAAAGAGGATGTTTCCGAATCAAAAATGAAAAGTAAACTCGATAAAGGTTTGTCAACGATTAAGAACAGGGGTGAGGGGATGATGGATTTTGTTAGAAAGTACAGAAACCTTGCTATTCTTCCGTTACCTCAAATCACTGAGGTTCCGGTAAAGGATTTGATGAATGAACTCACCATTTTATTTGAAGAAATTTTCGAACAATCAAAAATCGAATTTAGCTGTAGCATCGAGCCCAATAATTTGATGTTAAATGCAGACCGAGAACAAATCGAACAAGTATTAATCAATTTAATTAAAAACGCGGTGTGGGCTTTAAATGAAAGTAAAGAGAAAAAAATCTCGGTCAAAGCCTTCCTGACCTTAAACAATAGGATTCAGATTGAGGTTCGAGATACAGGTATTGGGTTTGATGAAGCGTTGTTAGATAAAATATTTATCCCATTTTTCACTACTCGCTCTGAAGGCTCAGGTATTGGTTTAAGTTTAGCACGACAAGTGATGATTATGCTGGGAGGAAGTATTTCCGCGCATTCTAATAACGGAAGAGGCGCTTTGTTTGTATTAACTTTCGGTGTAAACTAATTAGTATTTCTTACCATGAAGAGTAAAAGTGTTCATCTGTAATATTAAAATGCAATTTTCAAGTTCATTCCTTTGAGTAATTAAATATGGAAATTGAAAAACATCCCATACCCCTGATTTTTCTAATAGAAACCAATAATTTATGAAATATTATTGAAGAGTTATTTTTAAAAAGCATTTACTCTTTTTTATATAGGTAAATAGTAATATCAACGATGTGATTAATA
Organism: uncultured Bacteroidales bacterium; assembly: GCA_942491855.1. Lineage (GTDB taxonomy): Bacteria > Bacteroidota > Bacteroidia > Bacteroidales. The sequence continues at coordinate 71,458 of CALOCL010000003.1, read as the reverse complement.
AGGCTAATCCAGTTTCTCCTATTAGGAATTGAGTTACCTCATTTTTTATTGAAAAAGGATCGTAAAACGCTTGGATAAATGAATTATGTGCAGCATGAAATAATACTGCAGGCCATATACTATTTGCTTTTTTACATAGATATGCAATGGGTAAGCTTATGGCTGTTAAAATTATAATAAAGATAGGCAATGCTGTGTACCATGGAGCATTATTTCCATAATCAGTCATTAATAATCCAGGGATATGCCAAATTGCCCATATAAATCCAGTTAATATAGCAGCTTTTGTAAAGTTCATTTTTTTTTTCGAGTTCTGGAAACAAAAATCCTCTCCATCCGATCTCCTCCCCAAGAGTTGCAATAATATTTATGAATGCCCCAAATAATGGAATCAAAATGCTCTGAATTGTAAGTTGTTTATTCGAATCGTAATAACCAAATAACCACAATGGTAGATAGGCTGCCGAAATATAAATCAAAGGAATATAATAAGCTTGAAGTAGATATTTTGGCTTGCCGATTTTCCATAATATTTTTTTTAGTGATTGTTTGAAAATTATTAGTGTTAATAATGCTGCTATACCTGGCGTCCACATGATAGATATTATCAGTATTTCCCCTGCGCTTTTTAAACCCCCACTTTTTATAATGAAATAATTTAAGATTGCACTAATAATTATTGTGATTGATAAAAAAGCAAAAATGTGTTTGTTATTATTTTTCATGATTTACTGTTTTACATAAAAAGATTATTTATTGTCATTTCATAAAAAAATCAATATTTACAAATTATACATACTTAGGCCCATGTTTGTATGCCTATGATACCATGCCAAGTTAAGTAACAGCTCACAATTAAATGTAAACTTGATAAAATAGCCGAATACCAATAAACATATCTATTTAACTTGAGCTGCCGGTTTTTTATAATGAGAATTACTGACCATAAGGAAGACAGTGCAAAGCCAATGGTTAGTAACATAATACTTACAGAAATTACACTAACGTTACCTAACTGCTCAAATGAAAGTGAGATATTTCCGATAACACTTATTAAAACTATTATTGCTAACATTATGAACCAACTCGAAATAAGTGGCCATAATTGCACTTTAATAGTAAGTTTTTTAGTTTTTTTGTTTATCAAAAAACGTATCAACCAAAAGAATCCCCAAATAATACTTGATAACATCATGATTAACCATAATGCACTTAAGATAAATTGACCATAAACTAGTATGGGAGAAACCTGTTTTAGAACTTCCCAGTTGACATGAATTACATCACCGGCTAAAGGATCTTCTGCTTGAACCATGTCAATTAGCCCACTTTCAGCTCTTTTATATCGGCAACCTTTTGCTGGAAGATATTTATAGACTTGACCTTCTATTAAGCTCTTCCTAAAAATACTATCATTTTTATACCAAACGTGTTGTGCATTTATAATTCTTTCTATAAAATATGTTATTTGCGATCTTGGGTTTATGGGTAGGTAATATCCGGAAATTTGTGCATGCTTTTTTGTTAAAGTTGTATCTGGGGTAATGTCATTTGCAGAATAGTTTCTTGTTAGGTAATCGCGTATAAGTTTATTCATTTTATAGTAAACACTAATATTACCAGAATTGAGCATCATAACATAACCTGAATTATATTTCGGGAGGTAGGAAAAGGACGTATTTCCTCCTTGAACGCCACCACCATGCGTTCTGAAAATGAAAGATTTATGAGTAGAAGAATAATTATTTAATCCATAACCACTTTCCATACCAGCTTTGGCTCCTAATGATGTTGAGGGTGTTTCCATTCGTTTTAAAGAAGTTTCGCTTATGATCTGTGAGTCATTTACACGGCCTCTATTAATAAAGAAATTAAGCATTTTAGCCATGTCTTTTGGACTAGCATTAATTGAGCCTGATGCACGTAAGAGATAGTGCCAGTATTTTTCAGCTTTCCCATTAGCATAGAGTGTTGCTCCATGTTGTCTAACAGCATCTGAAGCAAAGTATGTCATTTCTTCCATCCCTAAGGGTTGAAAAAAATTATGCTTAATATAGTCTTCAAAAGTTTCGCCCGTTATTTTTTCAACAATATAAGCTGCGACGCATGGGCCAGAATTACAATAAGACATGCGTGTTCCGGGTATCCAACGTGATATTCTTGAATCTGGGTGGAAATCTAATGCCTCTTTTAAGCTAGTTGGGTTGGGATCGTTATGCGCATATTCTGCTATGTGAATATCATCCCAACCAGTAGTGTGTTCAAGCAAATGTTCGACAAGAATAGGAGAGCTCGCTTCCCATTTGTTTTCATATTCAATTTCTGGCACTAGATCCTTTACCTTGTTTTTTAGGCTTATCAACCCTTCCTGTTGCAATTTAAGAATTGCCAAAGAGACAAATATTTTTGAAGTTGAACCTATACGATACATTGTATTTTCATCCGCATCAATATTATCTTCAACATTTGCTTTCCCTATACTTCCAATCCATTGAGACCCGTTCCCATCTATTAATGCAATACCAACAGCAGGTGTGTTTGTATTCCTTAAGATTTTTTCAATTTCTAATTTTAAATCATCTAAAGTTTCAATTTGACTAGCTTCTTCTTGCTTGTTAGCCATTGGTTTTTGATGAACTAAAAATGTAAAAGAAAAATTTAATAGTAGACTTATTATAAATACTAATTTAGATTTATTGTTAAATCTCGTCTTTGATTTTTGTACATATTTATTCATGATATTTTTATTTTAGTGTATATCTATCTTGATTTTATTCGCATCTAAACTGATACAATTAATCCCCAATCCCCTAAATTCATAATCATTTTTCTTTAACTCACCATTAATTATTAAATTTTTATTTGCTGTACATTTCAATATTTTTGTTTCTGATTTTTTAATTGATTGGTAGTTTGTTTTTCTGGAGTTATTAACTTTTAGTTTCGCTGTAGCCTTCCCTAAAAATGTAGCCTTCCCTAAAAATGTAGCCTTCCCTAAAAATGTAGCCTTCCCTAAAAATCGGACAGTTTAAAATTAGACAAAATGTTTAACTTTAAATTGTCATTATGAAAAGAATTAAATTTAGTGAAAGCCAGATTATCAAGATACTGAAGGAGTATGAAGCTGGCAGAGAAGTAAAAGATCTGTGCCGTGACTATGGCATATCAAGAGCTACATTCTATAATTGGAAGAAAAAGTATTCCGGGATGGATAGCCATCAATTAAAAAAGCTCAAGGAACTGGAAGAAGAGAACAGGCGTTTAAAACGGATGTATGCAGATCTTAGTCTTGACCACGAGATGTTAAAAGACGTACTTGGAAAAAAGTTCTAAAGCCCTGTGAAAAGAAAGAGCGGGTAAGCTATTTGCAAGAAGAATATCAAATAAGTGTAAACAGGGCGTGCTTGGTGGTTGATTTACATCGCTCCATGTGGTACTATCAAAACAAACGGGATGACACAGCGGTCATTGACAGGCTTAATGAGCTGGCAGAGAAACACCCCACACGAGGTTTTGATGAGTACTACAACCGCATACGCAATGAAGGCTTAAAATGGAACAGGAAGCGTGTCTTAAGGGTTTATAGAAGTATGGGGTTAAATATCCGTAGAAAACGAAAAAGGCGCTTGCCTTCAAGAGTAAAAGAACCACTAATTGTACCTACTACACTCAATCAAACATGGTCTGTTGATTTTATGAGTGATGCATTATCTTATGGAAGAAGAATCCGTATTTTGAATATTATTGATGATTATAACCGGGAAGCCCTTGCCGTAGAACCAGGCTTTTCATTCCCAGCAGAACAACTGATCCGTGTCATGAAAGAAGTAATATTTTTCAGAGGGAAGCCTAAAAGTATCCGTGTTGATAATGGTCCTGAATTTATATCCAGGGTATTTACTAACTGGTGCGAGTTCCAGGGAATCGAGATTAAGTATATCCAACCGGGAAAACCAGTTCAAAATGCTTACATTGAACGATTCAACAGACTGTTTAGGGAAGATATACTAGATGCCTATCTTTTTGATAACATTAGCCAACTTAAAATACTTATTGAACAATGGATGGAGGACTATAACAACTATCATCCACATAGTTCGCTTAATAAGATGAGTCCGAAAAAGTATGCAGAAACTTTTTCTCAGGAAGTTAACTTCCTGAGAAAAAACAATAAAATAACCGAGAAATGTCTATATTAGTGTTGTCCGATAAAGGGTAAGTTTACATCGCAAATTCACCTTTGAAGGTCAAATTGTCTACTTCTTGTATAATTATATTCTTATTACTTGAAATTCGGATTATATTCTCTATCGTTTCTTTATAAGTATTTATTCCGATACTTGTATAATTAAAAAAGAATGGGGTTGATACAAATAGAGTGTCATTAGATTCTTTGCTTTTTATTTCAAATAGATTTCTTTTCATTGGTTTTCGCCATCCCCAGACACTGCCACTCTTATTTAAAAGGAGAGTATATTAATTTTATTTGATTGTGTGCTTTCAATGATTGTATTCCCATCTAATTTCATTACGATAACATTTATGTTATCAAGTGGTTTAGCAAATATCTGTTTGTTTATTTGTGCATTACAAAAAAACATGCTGTACAGAATAATGTTAATAATATCGTTTTTTTCATTATTGTTATTTTTTTAAAATACATTGTTATACTATGTAATCATATAAAAATTTTTACCTCTTCTTAGTAAATCGAAGAAATAAGGTTATAAATGTATAAAGCAGTACAATTGTTATTATGGATAATGGGATAAACCAAAAACCTAGAACTTCATTCATTGATTCAGCATTACTCGTAAAGCCTAGGGCCACAAATTTGCCATTTAAATAGAACAAACCTGTTTGTGAAGGAAAAATAATCTTTGCAGCTATAAGAAATACAAACGCAAATAATGATAAATATAGAACTGAAAAAATACTGTATTTTAAACTATTTTTTAAATTTAAAACTAATCCTTGAAATATATGTTTTGGATTAAATGTTCGGATGGCTTGTTCAATTTTCTTTTCAGCAGTAATTGGTTTTAAGAATTCCTCAGGAATACCAAGTTTTTCAATAATTATAAGTAGTTTATCAGCTTCGGATTCGTTCGAAAACCTTTGCATGCCCTCAAAAATATGACTGTTTAATTCCATTAGGATATCTTCTTTATCCGTTTCAGATAAAATTTCAATGCATTTTTTAACTCTCTTCAGATAATTATTATAAATGCGCTGAGATGTTGTTGATGATAATTTAATATGCTGCATCTTTACGATATTTTTTGAATAGAATCACTCATAAGTAACCAGTATTCTTTCATCTTCTGAAGGGTGATTTTTCCTTCTTCAGATAATGAATAATATTTTCTAGGAATCCCATACTTTTGTTCTACCCATTTTGAAGTGACCAGATTCTCTTTATTTAATTTTATCAACAAAGGATATAAAGTTCCTTCAGCAATATCCATATCTGTACTAATTTTCACTTTTTCAATTAGTTCATATCCATAATAGGTGCTTTCTTTTAAAAGATTTAATACGATAAAAGAAAGTACTCCTTTCTTAACCTGAGCCGTCCATTTATGTATAAATAAATTATTCATATTGCAAATATAAATAAAAATACATAGTTAAGCTATGTATGATGTAAAATTAATTTATGTATTTTGAAATATATTTCCATATACCTATATATGAGGGTGACCGGTGTATGTTTGTGCTATAATAAATAATGAAAAGAGAGCCCTTTTGTTTTAATACTTGGGCTAAATTGAAAAAGCAATTGAAGGTGTAGTAAACCGTTGCTCATTAAATGTTTAATATTTTTTCTGAAAAAGTAATTTATGTCAAACTTCATATGTTATTGAATATAAGAGTATTGATGTATGTAATTGGTCATAATTCTTTCTACTCAGGTAAATATAGTAAACGAAGGCTTGTACTGATTTTTGGCAAAAGTTAATCGGAAATCTGAAATATATCATCTTACTTTCTCCTTTAGTATTTAAAAAAATAACTATTTTTGGCAAGCATTGATGAGTAATGGCAATGCTAATTTTTAACTATACTACTAAACTTATAATGATGAAATTCAAAAACTATTTCCTATTAATGATATTGTTTGTATCTGTAACTGATTGTAAATTAAGATCAACCAATGCTGATTCAGTTGAAGCAGTCGAAACTACTGTTACAAAAGCTGCTGGTCAGCATAAAGCAACAGTGAAAGTAGTCCTTCAGACCTCTGTTTATAGTTATTTATTGGTTGAAGAAAATAAAGAAACTTTTTGGGTGGCTTGTACAAAGCAAGATTTTTCCGTAGATCAAGTAGTATATTTCACGGATGGTTTGGCCATGGAAAATTTTGAAAGTAAAGAACTTGGTAAAACATTTGAACTGGTTTATTTTCTGAACGAAGTTGGATTCGAACCGGGTTCACTGCAAACTCCTGCAAACGCATCTCCAGTACCTTATGGAATGATTCAGGAGGCTGTAAAAAAAGAAATTAAAGTTGAGAAGGCTGAAGGTGGAATTACCTTAGGTGAATTGTTTGCAAACCCACAAAGTTTTAAAGGTAAAACCGTTAAAATTAAAGGTGAGGTTGTTAAATACAACGAAGCAATTATGGGCAAAAACTGGGTTCACATCCAGGATGGTTCAGGTACAGGAGAAGCATTTGATTTAACCATTACTACTGCCGATGTTGTAAAAGTAGGTGATGTGGTTACTTTTACCGGTGTAATCAATTTAAATAAAGATTTTGGTGCTGGTTATGTTTATGAGGTAATCATGGAAGAAGCCAAACTTGAGGCTCAAATTTAATCTTCAAATTTTATTTGGATTCATCCTCATTAAAATCCTGAATTAAACCTTCGGCAAGCCAGTTTGCTAAAGCCTGACGGTTATCCGCAATTAAGAATCGTTTCTGGTTTTGTTTGTGATTCATATTACCAAGTTCAATAAAGGTGGCTGTGGGATAGGTATTTTGCAATACATAAAGATTTCGTGTTGTAACTGTTCCGTCATATCCTCTGCCTGGTTGATGTTCGTTATACTTTTCTTTCAGTTTATTGAGTAAGATATTCGATAACTTTTTACCACTTTTGCTACGCTTGTCGTAATAGAAATAAACATCCAGGTCTTCACTTTTTTCTCGCGAATCCATATGTGTAATGATTACTCTTTGAAACCTATCTCTATCGGCCAGATATAATTTATTTACGGCATTGGTTCTTTGGCGAAGTCTTAAAAGCTGATTTCGTGGCATTTTTTTGTCAGGATAACAAAGCTCATCGTGATCGGCATGTAAAAAACGTTGATCTCTAATCCCATCATTAATGTCTCGGGTAATTAAATAAACCAGGGCTCCATGTTGAATCAGTTTTCTGGCAAGCCTAAGTGTAATATCGTAGTTGTACTCATCTTCGCAAACCTGCTGATTTCCAACAATGGAAACTGCCCCCGGATCGGGTCCGCCATGCCCGCTAATAAGGTAATATGTAGCTCCTTTTAACTGCTGATCAAGTATTGGAACCATTTCGAATTCTTTTCCAAATATGGCGTAAGTTTCGGATGTTGTAGAGCCGGGCAGTAAATACTTAGCACCGGCCACCAGCTCATTCTTTTTATTCAATTTCGGCTTATTGATCTCCTTAAATTCCTCTAAAAATTTTACAGGATCCAATCCATTTCTTCTAAGCAAGCTCATAATTCCCTCTCCGTTTTTAGCGGTAGTAGATTTGTAATTCTCCTGCGTAAGACCTGAAGAACTGAATCCTAGTAGAAGAAATAAAATGATGGTGCTTGATTTCATGTTTGATTGATAATTTTTAATGTAAAATTATTAAAAAATCTTTGGATACTTTATTGGGTTATACTCGTGCATCATGTTGTAGATGGTGTCAAAAACGTCCTCTGCGTTCGGATTTGAAAAATAATCTCCATCTGTACTGTAAGCTGCTCTATGTGCTTTAGCTGTTAATGTTTTAGGTTCAGCATCTAACAATTCAAATGCTTTTTGCTCTTCTAAAACCATTTGCATCATGAAGGCAGTTGCACCTCCCGGAACGTCTTCATCGAAAAAAAGAACTTTATTGGTCTTACCTATCGATTTCCTGATTAATTGATTGGTGTCAAATGGCAGGAGGGATTGTACATCGATTAATTCAATATCAATATCGAATTCTTCGAGTTGCTTTACTGCGTCTTGTGCGATTCTTACACAGGAACCATAAGTAACCAAAGTAAGATCTGTCCCTTCTTTTAGGATTTCTGCCTGACCCGGTATTACCGTAAATTCGCCAATGTTTGATGGTAATTTTTCCCTGATTCGATAGGCATTTAAAGGCTCAATAATCAAAGAAGGATCATCAGAAACCATCATGGCATTGTAAAAACCTGCAGCCTGGGTCATATCTCTGGGAACCAGCACGTGCATGCCCCTTACTGAGTTAATCACCATGCTCAATGGTGAACCTGAATGCCAGATGCCCTCTAATCGATGGCCTCTTGTTCGAATGATTAACGGTGCCTTTTGAGTGCCTCTACTTCGATAACGCAGGGTAGCCAAATCATCACTTAACAACTGTAAACCATAAAGCAGGTAATCGAAGTATTGAATTTCGGCGATGGGACGTAAACCTCGCATGGCTAATCCAATTCCCTGACCTATGATGGTTGCTTCTCTGATGCCTGTATCAGCTATTCTTAAGGCTCCGTATTTTTTCTGCAAACCCTCAAGGCATTGATTCACCCCTCCAATTTTTCCAACATCCTCTCCGAAGATCAATGACTCGGGATACTTGTTGAAAATGTAATCGAAGTTTTTTTGAAGAATTTCACGCCCGGGAATTGAATCCGGATTTTCTCCATACTCAGCTTTAATCTCTTTGGCTTTAGGTTTTGATTGACTGTACAATTGGGAGTTAAATTTATCCTGACTATCAATCATTTCCTTATTCAACCAATTGGTAACATTTATTTTTAACGAATTTTCCGGATTACTACACGAATTACAAATGAGGCGCAGAATTTTCTTCCCGGAAGACATCAAATCTTTATAAATGGGTTCGCCAACTTTCGATAAGTCTGTTTTTATTCGTTCTATTTTATCCGTTTTGGCGCAGTTACAGCTTGTAACATTCACCATTTTTAAAAATTCCTGTTGTTTCTTTCTAATCGGTTGTTGGAAATTATTCCAGGCATTTTTCTTAGCCTCTTTAGCACGCTTGATGGCATTCGTTTCAATCTGAACAATTTCTTGTTCTGTGGCAATTCCCGAATTAATCAGCCATGCTCTCATCACCCTAATACCATCCCGTTCCTTCTCCAGTTCAAGCTGTGCTTTTGTTTTGTAACGTTCATGCGATCCTGAGGTGGAATGTCCTTGTGGCTGAGTGGCTTCGGTGATGTGAAAAAATACCGGAATATGTTTATTCCTGCAAATTTTTATCCCTTCCTCATACTTGCGAATTAAATCGGGATAGTCCCAGGCTTTGGCATGTACAAAGATAAAACCATCTCCATCTTCATTTCTTTCAAATCCCTTGAGTACAGTTGAAATATTGCTTTTAGTGGTTTGAAATTTATTGGGAACAGAAATCCCCCATCCATCATCCCAGATTGAAATAGCCATTGGTACTTGCAGAACACCTGCCGCATTAATGGTTTCAAAAAACTGTCCTTCGGAGGTGCTTGCATCGCCGATCGTACCGAAAGCCACTTCGTTCCCTTTATTTGAAAATTGTTTGTGATTTTTTAATTGAGGATTTTCTTTAAACATTTTTGAAGCCTGAGCCAAACCCAGCAATCGGGGCATTTGACTGGCAGTAGGAGAGGTGTCTGTGGCAGAATTTTTTAATTCTGAAAGCTTGAGCCATTCCCCATTTTTATCGATGGTATGCGTAGAAAAATGATTATTCATTAAACGGCCACCAGTGCCGGGGTTAAATTTCTGATCGGGATCGCCATAAAGTTGTGCAAAAAACTCTTCCAAGCTCATCATGCCAGCAGCGAACATAAAGGTTTGATCGCGATAGTAGCCCGAACGCCAATCGCCTTTTTGGAAAACCCTCGCCATAGCTAATTGTGGAATTTCCTTCCCATCTCCAAATATTCCGAACTTAGCCTTCCCTGTTAATACTTCACGCCTGCCTAAAATACTCACCTGACGGCTTTCATTCGCAATGCGAAAATCATTTAAAATTTCCTCCTTACTAAGGTGTTTTAAAAAACTTTTTCCGTCCTTTATTTCCGTCATTCTTAACTGGTCTTTCAATTCAGAGCAAAGCTAATTAAAATGATTATAAATAAAAAATTCACAATAGCGGCAACTTATTAACAAATATTGACTTAAGTAGGTGAGATTCATTATATTCGGGATAAGATCAAATTTTGAATGGGAAAATTAATTCAAAAAACAGCGATTGTTACAGGAGCATACGGCGCAATTGGCTTTGCTATTGCTCGAAAATTAGCTTCTTTAAATTATGAAGTTATTCTTGTTGGGCGGAGCGAGCGTCGGCTTGAAGAAGCAGTTACCACTATCCAGGCACTTAATCCGAATGCCGTTGTTTGGTACGAGATTGTTGATCTATCAAACCTTTCTTCTATAAAAGAGCTCTACAAAAATTGGAATGGCCCATTACATGTCCTTATCAATAATGCTTCAACAACACCACGCGATCGCAGGGTGACTACCGAAGGAATTGAATTGCAATTTGCATGCAATGTTTTGGGCTATTTCCGGATGATGCACTTTTTTAATGAATTTATGATTAATCAGGAGGATAGCCGAATTGTGAATGTGGCAAGTTACTGGGCTGGGGATTTGGATCTGAATGATCTTCAATTCGAACATCGATCCTACAACAATAATGCAGCCTACAGACAATCAAAACAGGCTAATCGAATGCTTTCAGTTGCTTTTGCTGAACTTTTTATGAGTAAAGGAATAACGGTTAATTCATGCCATCCCGGAGAGGTTAATTCTAAGTTAAGCAATAATTTAGGATTCGGAGGGCATGAGTCTCCTGAATTAGGAGCTGAAACACCGGTTTGGTTGGCCACCAATCCGGATTTAAAAAATCTTACAGGAAAATACTTTGAGTATAAAAAATTAAAAGAATGCCAGTTTAGTAAAAATACAGTAGCGATAGAAGAACTCTATCGCTACTGTCGTCAGTTTACCTAAAGAAAACGCAGAATTAAGTAATAAACGAGCATTGAAATTTTTACTTGAGAAAGAAATTAAATGACCATCCAATGAAATTATTTGAAATACTGTTTAATCCTGAATAACCTTTTTGAATAGAATCCTTCTTTTTTTCTTTTGCCTTATTTAATCTCTCGAGTCCGTCTTCAGTCATAATGTAATCGCGATCAGACCAGCTGTAGTAGTAATACCTTGAACGATTTTTAAGCAAATGGTACATGTTGTCGTCCATCTGAATTTTCATCCCTTCCGGCACACGCAATTCTAACCAAATCTCCTGATCTGCCCAAATTACATCTCTGGGAATTTTGTAAAAATCATCGAAAATGAAACGGTTTCCAACTTGTTTAAAATGATATTCAGTTTGTTCAGCTCTTTCTTTGGCATCGAAACCAGACCTACCTCTGGCCGTTGAATGCTTAATCAAACTAACCCTATTGGTATTGCTTTTTCGAATTTCCAATCTTGCTTGATTGATGTAATATCCATCTTTGGCAATGGCAATTTCCAAATCATCCAGTTCGATAAAATCATCGAAAGCGTAGTAGGAATTATCATAAGAATCAGAGGTAGATAAAAAGATTTCATTTCCGTCTGGTTGTTCAATAGCGTATTCTTCCTTATCCTCAACTTCATACCTGAAATTATGGAACATTTTGTACGAGAACGAAATGGTTAATGCCAGTCCGATGAGCCAAAGTACAAAGGCTGTTGATCCCAAATGCCTGATTCTGTCAAATCCAAAGATCATGCGGATTCCTGCATACATCAACATAATTAAAGGTATTCCTATCAGAAAGAACAATCCAACTTTTAATAATCCGATATTTCCTGAACTGCTCAAGAACAGATCCATCAGTTGGAAGGCGGGTAAAACTCCCATTTCGGGGCCATCAAATATGAATAAACCTCGTCCAAAAAATGCTGCTACAAAAGCGAGAATAAGAGAAAGTCCGGTGACCATGATCACGATACCGAGCAGGATCACGAAGCCTTTAAAAAATGCTTTGGCAATATTTATAAATAATTCTAGGATGTCCTCGAATATGGTTTTTGGTATATCACTTTTTTTTTTAACGGTCTCTCTGGCTTGTTGTGTTAAGTCATTTATCTTTCCTTTTAAGTGATCAAATTCATCTTTAATCGATTTCTCGATATTCGAAATATTGACCTTTTCACCCTTCATTTCTAATCGTTCGGAAGTCGTTAGTGCTTCTGGAACAACGATCCATAAAATGATATAGATAAAAGCACCCAGGGTAGTGAATAATGAAATGATAAATAAAATTCGAATCCATAGTGGGTCAACATGCAAATAGGCCCCAATTCCACTAGCTACACCGCCAATCATTTTATTCTCAGGATCTCGATACAATCGTTTGTATCCGGTTTGTTGATAACTGTAGGATTGTTTTACGGGTTCTTCTTCCTCATCCGAAAAATCGCTGGGTTGTCCCATTATTCCTATAACCTCATTAATGTCAGCCAAAACAATTACCTGTTTGGCATCGTTGAGTTTTGATTGAAGTATTTCAGCGATACGACTTTCAATATCTGAAATGATTTCTTCCTTACCTTCCAAATTGTTGAAGTGTGATTTAATACTACTCAGATAAGCATTCAATTTTGAATAGGCATCCTCATCAATGTGAAAAATTATTCCGCTTATATTTATCGTGAATGTTTTTTTCATCTTCTTATGGTGTTTTAAATTTTTATACTTTTTTGATTTTAGTTAGGGTTTGAACTGCTTTTACCAATTCTTTCCAACTGACATCTAATTCCGTTAAGACCTTTTTTCCGATCTCGGTAATCTCATAATATTTACGAGGAGGGCCTGATTTTGATTCTTCCCAACGATAGCTCAACAAGCCATCATTTTTTAATCGGGTGAGGAGGGGATAAAGTGTACCTTCTACGACAATGAGCTCGGAAGTTTTTAATTCTTCCAGAATATCGGAGGCATACACTTCTTTTCCGGTAATTATGGATAAAATACATAATTCCAAAACCCCTTTCTTCATCTGTGCTTTTGTTTTTTCAATATTCATGATACAAACATAACTCATTTTTTAGTACTATGCAAGACAAAGTACTAAAAATAATAAATTAATAGGCGATCTAAAGTACTATTTGTAGTTTTGATTGTTCAGTTATGCTTTGTAAGTAAGGCTGATAGGGGCTGAGATTAAAGGCTTGGAAAGTTTAAATGTTTTTTAGTATGAACCCTTAAATGAGAAATTTTGGTGTTCAAAATTCATTTTTATCAGTTCTAAACTCGAATTTTATGCGAAAAAAGTGTTAGAACTAAGCCGCGAGAAAGCATAAACAGCATCAGGCTCATCCATAAACCATGGTTTCCTAAATCTTTTCCAATTAAATAATAAACAGGAAAGAAAATAGTTACGCTTGAAATAAACATCGAATTTCGCAGTGAGGAAGAAGCGGTTGCCCCAATAAAAATGCCATCCCAAATAAAGGCCGCAAAAGTGAGTAGAGGAATACTCACCATCCATGGAAGATAAGGAGTGGCATCTTTTATTACACTTGAATCGTTGGTGATGATGTAAAGTATGCTTTTGCCACTTAAAAAATACACAGCCGTAAAAACCAAACTGATTCCTAATCCCCATTTAAATAAATTCCGAATGGTTTGTTTCAACTTGGTGTTATCTCTGGCTCCAATTTGCTTACCTACTAAAGCCTCTGCAGCATAAGCAAAACCATCGATTAAGTATGAATAAATAAAGAAAAACTGCAATAAAATAGTGTTGGCTGCTAAAATTTCATCACTTAGTTTGGCTGATTCAGCAGTAAAGAACGAAAGGGTTATTACCAAAAACATGGTTCGGATAAAAATATCTCGGTTAACCATAAAAAAGCGTTTGAGCGCAACCAGCTTCATCATGGACTGATAGTTCCAGTATTTTAAATAAGATCGGTATTTCCTTAAGAAAAGAATAATCGCCAAGCCCAAACCGGAATACTGCGCAATGAGTGTTCCCCATGCAACACCGTCAGCTTTCATTCCTAAAACATAGATGAAAATCAAGTTGAAAAATAAATTTAGGATGGTAATGACAATGGCAATAATCATAGGATAACGTGCATTTTGCATTCCCAAAAACCATCCTGTGATGGCAAACAAACTGATGGCTGCCGGAGCGGCAAAAATGCGTATGTGGAAATATTCCTTGGCTAATGTCTCAACTTCCGGACTTCCTGCGATTAATTCAAATCCTAATAAAGCAATGGGGAATTGCAGGGCGATGATAAAAAAGCTTCCGATTAGCGCCACAGTGATGGCTCGGCTTAAAGTTAGGATGATTTCCTGATTGTTTTTAGCTCCAAATGCTTGGGCAGTAAAGCCAGAAGTGCTCATTCGCAAAAAGCCAAAAGCAAAATAGATAAAATTGAAAATCATGCTACCTAAGGCCACAGCACCAATGTAGATGCCAGATTCTAGATGCCCAAGTATTGCTAAATCAACCATGCCCAGTAGTGGGATGGTAATATTGCTAATGATATTGGGAATAGCTATGCGAAGGATTTCTTTATTCACAAAACAAACTTTTTGCGAAGATACGTTTAATTGAAAAATGAAGTTTGACAAAAAAAATAAGACTTGTGTCAATTGTGAATAAGACAAATCAAAAAATAATTTAGACTTGTATAATTTTAAATATTTACCTCCACATAATCGTAGTCGGGCGAATCGGTGAATAATTGCCGAAGTTTCCATACATACCCCGATTCATAAATCAACAAGAGTCGTTCTTGTTGATCGAAATTGGTTAAATCATAGGCGTCAGCGAAAATTCTCAGGTTTCTGCGATACCAATTAGCGGTGGCATCTGATCCCAGATAATTATCCCCGGCTCCTTCCAGTATGTTTGTTAAATAGGCTTGATGATTTTTTAATCGGTTTTCGTTTCTGTTAAGCATGAACAGTTACTCACATAGGGTTTGAACGGTTTTTAGGGAAGGCTACATTTTTAGGGAAGGCTACAGATACACTTCATTCGTTTTTTTACTCAAATCAAAATTACCGCCCAAAAAGGCTTGATACCTGACGTTTGTAATACTTTCTGATTTTATTCTGTTCCATTAAACTAAAATTTTCGTTGCCTGGTATTTTGCAATTTTATCCAGAAAATCATTGAGTTCATTTTGACGTTTATCTTCTAAAATATTGAAGGGATACTTGGTTTTGTAAGTATCCATGTAGCCTTCCCTAAAAATCGGACAGTTTAAAATTAGACAAAATGTTTAACTTTAAATTGTCATTATGAAAAGAATTAAATTTAGTGAAAGCCAGATTATCAAGATACTGAAGGAGTATGAAGCTGGCAGAGAAGTAAAAGATCTGTGCCGTGACTATGGCATATCAAGAGCTACATTCTATAATTGGAAGAAAAAGTATTCCGGGATGGATAGCCATCAATTAAAAAAGCTCAAGGAACTGGAAGAAGAGAACAGGCGTTTAAAACGGATGTATGCAGATCTTAGTCTTGACCACGAGATGTTAAAAGACGTACTTGGAAAAAAGTTCTAAAGCCCTGTGAAAAGAAAGAGCGGGTAAGCTATTTGCAAGAAGAATATCAAATAAGTGTAAACAGGGCGTGCTTGGTGGTTGATTTACATCGCTCCATGTGGTACTATCAAAACAAACGGGATGACACAGCGGTCATTGACAGGCTTAATGAGCTGGCAGAGAAACACCCCACACGAGGTTTTGATGAGTACTACAACCGCATACGCAATGAAGGCTTAAAATGGAACAGGAAGCGTGTCTTAAGGGTTTATAGAAGTATGGGGTTAAATATCCGTAGAAAACGAAAAAGGCGCTTGCCTTCAAGAGTAAAAGAACCACTAATTGTACCTACTACACTCAATCAAACATGGTCTGTTGATTTTATGAGTGATGCATTATCTTATGGAAGAAGAATACTTATTTCTTAAAATCTATTACTATCTCCTTATTAGAATAGCTAATTTATGAGAATTATGACCGCTATTTGCACAAGATAAATGTTAATTTGATATTGTGTAAGCTTTTTTTCCTTTTTTAGCTTTTTTCAAGTTTTTAATCATCTCATCGAATTTTTCAAAACTCATTCTTTTATATTTTTTATTAATATCATCGGAAATTATAAATAAACTACTTTCAATAGGCTTAAAGTCAATAGAAGCAGCTGTATAGGTTGTATGACTACTAATTGAATTGATTTCAAGGACTGCCCCTGAAACACCTAGATCTCCCATAGGTGAAACTTGTACAGGTATCTGATCAGTAAACCAAATTTCAATATCCTTGTCCTCTGTTTTGATAACTGCTTTGCGGCATGAATAACCTAAAATTTCTTTTATTTCAGTTTTTATTTCAGCACTGCTTTCCTTGATTTTACCAGTTACAAGAAAATTACCTGTTGGTAACCAAACAAAATTGTGATAAATATTTTCTTTATAATCATAAATACAATTATCAGAAAGACCGAAATAAAAAGTTCTAAATCCTTCAGAGTTACCTTCTACTTTTTCAGTACGAGCAAAGCGATCCATATAACTTAGTATTATTTGACATTCACTAAATTGGGGTATCATTGCTTTAACCTGTTCATTTTTAGTAGATGCATGCATATCTGTATTTTTTAAATATGTAATGATTCCAGAACTATTATCTTGAGCGTAAAGATTTATCTGGCTAGTTAAAAAATAGATGCATATTGATATTAGAATACTTTTTTTCATTGTTTTAAAATTAAAGTTTGTTAAGATTAAATTGAATTGATTATTTTTTATTCATGTCGAATAGTATCTACAGGATTTGCTTTTGCTGCTTTAAGAGATTGATGAAGTATTGTGATAAATGCAATAAAAACTGCAACTACTGTTGAGAGAACGAAAATCCACCAGCGATTTCCCACTTGATATGCAAAATTATGAAGCCAGTTTTCTGTAAAATACCAGGATGTTGGAATCGCTATTACTGTAGCTATTAATATCAGTTTTAGGAAATCTGTTGAAAGGTTAATCACAATTTCGTTAATCGTTGAGCCTAAAACCTTCCTTATGCCAATTTCTTTGGTCCTCTGTTTAGCTACAAATGATGCTAAACCATATAACCCCATGGATGCAATGAATATGGCCAATATTGTAAATAGTATAAAAGTTTTACCTGTACGATTTTCTTCTAAATACATTTTCTTGATTTTTTCATCCATGAAACTGAAATTGAATTCTCCGGAATCATCAACATCTTTATATACAGATTCAATTTTTTTGATTGTTTCTTGAATATTATCAGTAGCTATTTTTAAGCCAACCTCTGAAATATAGAAATCAGATAATATTAGAAATATTGGTTTTATTCGATTGTGTAAAGGAGAATAGTGATAATCTTTAACTACACCGATAACGCGATAATCCTCATCCTTGTACTTTATTGTTTTGCCAATTGGGTTTTCCCAATTTTGTTCTTTTGCTAATGTTTCATTAATAATTATACTTTTATCATCAGTTGAATTTTCTTTCAGAAATTGCCTGCCCTTAATTATTTCGAGACCTAGTAGGTCGATAAAATTAAAATCAACACTGCTGAAGGATCCTTGAAATTCTTGTTCAGATTCTTCTGTTTGAAAGCTTGTAATATTCAAGCCAAAAAAGGGAAAATTAGACGCAAGTGTTAATTGCTCTATTTCAGGTAATTTTAGTAACTCGTTTTTTAAATAATCGGGGTTTACATTTCCTGTATGTAAATCAATTACCATTATACCTTCTTTTTTAAACCCTAGATCTGTATTATTGATATGATTAAGTTGCATGTAAATAATGCCTGTACTGCAGATTAGAAATATGGAAACTGTAAACTGAAATGTAACTAGAATATTTCGTAATATACTTTGGCCTGTACCAACAACAAATTTTCCTTTGAGTGCTGTTATAGGTTTAAAAGAGGATAAAAAGAATGCAGGATAACTTCCAGCTGAGAAACCAACAAAAAGGGCCAAGAATATAAATCCCAGGGTTAGAGGCCACTGAGTAATGTAATTAATCTTTAAGTTTTTTTGCAAAAACCCATTAAAAGATGGGATTAATAATTCAGCAATTGTCAGAGCAAGGAATAGAGCAAGCAAACAAAAAACAATAGATTCAGCTAGAAACTGCATGACTAATTGCTTGCGATAGGCTCCAATTACTTTTCGCACCCCAACTTCTTTCATTCTGGTAGCTGATTGGGCTGTACTTAGATTCATGAAATTTATACTTGCAATTAGTAAGACGAAAATTCCAATGGCAGAAAATAACAAGATCCTAGATAGATTTCCACCTCCTCCATAATAAAGATATATTTCTTGTAAAGGTTCTAAGGAAAGGGATATCTCAAACATTGGATTGCTTGATAAATGATCTTTAATTATTTGTAAAAGCGCCACATCAACTTCTGAAGGAGTATAATCTGATGCTATTTTAATGTATGTCGAGTATTTGTCATTGATGTTATTCCAAGAATCCTTTCTGCCTAATTTGGAAAATGAAGTAAGAATATCAAATTTAAAATGAGAGTTTTCGGGAATGGACTCTACAACACCTGTCACTTTGTATTGCTCTTTCTTATCGGTAATGATAAAATTCCCTAAAGGATTTGATTCTCCAAAAAATTTATCTGCAATTGCTTTGGTTATAACTATTGAATTTGGTTCAACTAAAGCACTCCTTGGATTTCCATAAAGAAAGTTGACGGTAAATATTTCAAAAAAACTCGAATCAGCGTAAAATATTTCTTCTTTATATAGATTGTTATTATGTAAGAATTGAATGTTCTCTTTTTCTGAGATTCTAGTATATTCTGTTATTTTTGGATACCCAGCTACTAAGAATGGACCTAAAGGTGCTACTGCTTTATTGTCATGCATCTGTGCATTCATTTGAGCAATATCCATCTTGGTAGTTATTCTGTATACTCTATTCGCGTCTTTGTGATAGGAATCATATGTTAATTCATTTACAACATATAATAGAATCAAAACACTTACTATTAGACCAATAGTAAGGCCTAAAATATTGATTAAGGAAAATGTGAAGTTTCGTTTAAAATTCCTTAAGATAATTATCAAATAATTTCTAAACATTATGTATATTTTTAATTGATGCTTTCTCAGTAAATCAATCTTAATGCCAAACTTTCAACTTGTTATATTACAGCCTATTATAAACTATTGTTTAATTTGAAACGGGTAATTATTACACAATAAATGTACATCTTTATTGAAGCGAACAACGGGAAGAAGAGTCGGAGTAAAGACAAAGACTAAGAAATCGAATCCAGAACCCAAAACAGAAGACATCGAATGGCAAACAACCCGAAACTCTTCATCGGATTTTGGATCCTCGATTAGATGAAAAAATCCTGTACTACATGCATTAGAATCTATTTCACTATGCTTGATTCCTTGAATAAATAAAATTGGAGAATGCTTTGTGATCACATATTTACCTTTTTTCATCAATCATTTTTTAAGTAAAGATTTGATTGGACACTGCTATTTCTTACTCAAGGCATCTTTAAATCCTGAAAATCAAAAAAAATCAGCATTACAAAAGAAAAAACAAAGTGTTATTATTAAAATTATTTTTTACTTAAGAACTTTAAAAGTTATATTAGTTGGATGTTTTTTAGAATGAAATAGTATATTAGTAGCAGACCTACAATCATTCGGTTTAGCAGAATATATATCTGTAAATACTTGTGGGTTTCTATCGATTACCGGGAACATAGAGCTTTGAACATAAATTACAATTCTGTGACCTTTCTTAAAAGTGTGCCAAACATCATTTAGTTCGAAATTTACACTTGTAATTTGGTGTAGATCCTCATAGAATCAAATAAGTCTTAATTACAGGGGTGCGAAGCACGAAGCAATTAAGACCAGCCCACAGCCTTCGTCAGGCAGGTTTAGCTGAAACAAACTTCAGCTAGACCAATAAGACTCAATGTTGTTAGTGTGAATAGTTTAATTTATCAAACTCGTATTAGTTTATGGCCAATATGTTTAATAGGATGTATGCACAAACTGCAGGTTACAAAATATTTACGGACACATTAAGTGTAAGCAATTTCAATTTTGATTATATTGTACGTCTTCAAACTAATTTGGACTTTTCCTAAGAGAGTATTTAGGTTTTAATTTCAAAGATAATAATTTACTTGTTTAGTTAATTTTTTAAATTTTTTGTACTCATTTCTTCTGTATATAAAGGCTTGATTTTTTAGTTTTTTACGTTCATTTAAAATTTGCTCACCTCGCCCATAATATACATCTGCTGGGGTTAAGTTGTTTATTGATTCATGATATTGCTCATTATTATAGCGATAAACAAACTTCTCCAAAGCTCTTTCCAGTTCTTCAGGAGCATAGTAATTATCAAGTTTCACCACATTTTTCATCGTTCTATGATAGCGCTCGATTTTTCCCTGTGTTTGTGGGTGATTAGGTTTTCCGTGAACCTGATCCATTTGATGATAATCCTTCAAATACGATTTCAATTCTGCTGCGATGTAACAAGAACCATTATCTGATAGTAGCCGAGGCCTTTGTTTGCTGATGATTTTAGCTTTTACAATAGCTCTATCTATTGTTCTTTTCACATCCTCAACTTTCATATTAGAACAAAGCTCCCAGTGTACGATATATCTGCTGTAATCGTCTAAAATGGTACTCAGGTAATACCAGCCCCAACCCAGGATTTTAAAGTAGGTAAAATCGGTTTGCCACATCTGATGAATAAAGCTTGTCTTGGTGGTAAACTCGTCAGCTGCACTAAGAAAAATATGAGCTGGAGCAGTAATTAACCCTCGTGCTTTTAAGATTCTATAAACACTCGATTCAGAGATAAATATTTGTTGTTCATCGGTTATTTTGTAGGCTAATTCTCTCGATGATAACTCTGGGTAATCCAATGCAAATCTAACAACGAGATTCCTTTGTTCCTGAGGAATACTGTTCCATTGACGATTGGAGCATCTTTTATTCGGTATTAATCCTTCAACTCCATATTGGCTATAAGCATGATACCAATTGTAGAAGGTACTTTTATTAATACCAATCTGCTTGAGTGTTCTATTTACCCCAAGCTCTGAGCGAACCACCATATGGATGATTTCTTGTTTTTCTGATACTGTAAAACGCATATACTTTTTAAATTTTACAGTTAATCCAGCATGGATAAGCTTTTTTTTACAATATCGTATCGAAGTACTAAATCAGCAACCAGTTCTTTTAACCGTTGGTTTTCTTTTCTAAGTTCCGATACTTCATCGCTGGTAGCTTCTCTTGTCGTATCTCCTGCCAATCGTTTTTTGCCAGCTTCTAAAAACTCTTTGTTCCACTTGTAAAATTGGGATTCATTAATGGCATACTTTCTGCATAATTCAGCAATAGAGGTCTCTGCTCTTAATGCTTCCATAACAATTTGAAGTTTCTGTTCAGAGCTAAAGATCCTTCTGGTTTTTCTGCGAATCTCTTTGATGTAATTCTCGCTAGTTTGTCTCTTCTGTGTTTTCATAACATATCAAATTTAAAGATTTGGAAAACACTCTCTTAGTTTTTGTCTAAATCAGTCCACTTTATGCTGACGATTTACATATGATTCTTTTCAACGACTCCCCTAAAGATTCTGACCAATTATTAGCAATAACACCTGTAACTTATGATAATCCTAACTTTGGTAATAACTTGACAAACGAATCAACGAATATTAACTCTCCGGCAAATATCAATATCATCACAGCTAAAATAGCCCATATAAGTCTGATGCTTCTATGTGAATAGAATAACTTATTTAAATATTTAATTTTCATATTACCTCTTTTTATGGTTCTGTCACATTAATTAAAAACCGGTTAATTATTATGTTATTGAATACTAGAAAAAACCAGTATTAACATTAAATATAATCCTCGAATATTCATCTTTCTTTTTTATCAGATACGAATTCTGATTTTTTCACTGTATCTATTTAATTTAATTAGATTTTAATCTAGTCTGTTTTCGTTTAATGATCATTTTTTTAATTGTTTCTATTTCTGAATCAACACCATCGACATAGTCTTTGATAGAGAATGCAACATGAACGTCGGGAAGTACCCCCTGATCTGCTCTCATTCCTTCAACGGCGGTTGAAAAAGTTGATCGTGCAATTTTTGCCAAATATCCAGTGTTTTTTAAAGTTACATAAATACAATTATCGTTACAAGTAAAGGTAGATCCTAGTTCCGAACCGATAATTTTTCCAATCTGAAGATATTTAAGTAAGGATACGAAATGACCTGTTGTCGAAAACCCTCCTCCGTCAATTAAGGTATAAAGTTCACCATCAAAGTGATTCGCAGCAAGTTTTATCGACGTGGCAAGCTTTGCATATTTATCAGAGAAAACATCAGAAAAATATTTTAGGGGTTTTGGGATGAGGTAGGAGAATAAACGCCCTGCAGCCAAGGGATCGCCTCCACCATTGCCTCGTAAATCTAAAATAATATTCTCAATCTTTTCATTTTTAGCTTTTGCAAAAGCTTCTTCTAAAAAGGTATAAAATTCGTCGTTATTTCCATTAAAATAGAAAGATTTTATAGTAAGGATAAGTGCATTTAGGTCTTCTCGATATTTATAGCTGAATGGATTCTTAATACTCATTTTAGGCATCCAGATTTCTTTAATGCTATAGGATTCTAAAATGATTTCTTCTGTTGTTTCGCAGAAAGGTAGCTGATAATGAATTTTATAGTTGTTGGTAGGAGTAAAAAACTTGGGATATATCATTCCAAACATTTTTTCAGCTCCGAATTTTTTGGCCGAAAGATTGTTTAGGCCATCCACCGAAACATAATCCATAAGTTTTGCAATAATTTCCTTTGAAGACCTATTATTTATAGCAAGTAATTTACTCCCGCTTGGAATTAGTCCTTCAGGAAATGTTGAAAGTATATAAATATCATCCTGATCAATTTTTATATCTAAAGGGATCGTCTTTCCTTCAGGATTAGCAATATAACTCATTGGTGGGAAAAGTGACGAATGTCCACATCCAATTCGTTCAACCAATGGATAGGCGATTTTTAAAAAATCGTCGGCAGTCATCCCATCTTTGAGCTGATTTTTGATGCTTTGATAGATTTTATCAAACTCATATTTATTGGTAAACTCATACAATTTGGGATGAACTTTCAGGGTGTCTCGCAGCATATTTAGATCTTCAATTAATTCACTCCTCGAAAATACCACATTATTTATAGTTGGGTTTTGGGAAAAGACAAGGTTGGATAATCCAAAAGTGAAAAGGATTATCGTAATTATAGTTCTTCTAATCATCATTATTAAGGTGTTAAAATTTAAAATCAAAAATTCTTTTTAAATACTAATAATATAAACGAGCTTAAAACGCTCTTGTTACAGTATTTATCTAGCTGAAAAATCAATTGCAAGCTAGGCAATAGATTGCAGATTGAAAATCCATATTTGTAGTGATGTACGTCACCAGCGAAATTTAAACTTTTTAGCAGTTAAAATCTAAGAGAGTATTAATTCTAAGTTAATTGATTTCTTTGATATTGTTTTTTTCTTGCAATTAAAGTTTCATTCTTGGTGTTTTTTCGCTTATTCAACTTGCTTTCTGCTCTTCCATAATATATCTCATTTTTTTAGTTTATCTTTTTATCACTGGCATCTCAATATTTGATTTATAAAACAAATTGCGTTCAACATTTAATACTGGAGTTCCCTCTTGTGGATATTTGCTTTGCATTGAAGCATCATAGCCTGCAATTGAAACCCTTATTGAATGTCCTTTTTTAAATACCGTTGAAATCGGATATAATGATATTTTGATTTTGGTAACTTCCCCAGGAACTAAGGATGTTGTATCTAACTGAGAATATGAATGATAAACTCCCAGCGGAACATAAGGTGCATCTTCGATGGGGTACTCCTTTCGATGAATCGCTCTTAAAAGACCTTCTGTTAAATAAATTGCTTCTCCATTCGGAGTAATATCTTCAAGATAAATATGATAAGACCCATCTTTGTGTGTTGAGGAGACAAATAATGTTACAGTAGGACTTCCTGTTATTTCTATATCTTCAATTAAAGGATCAGTTGTATAAGTTAATAACTTCGTATCTTCATTTGTTCTATCATTATAAATAACATGTTTCCCCATTTGTGATATCCATCTATTTTTAGATCCTGTAGTTGCAGTAAAATCAACTATATATTTATCAAGGCCATTGTTTACTAATGGATTGGATGTTTTTAAAGAATTATTTTCGTTAAAGTACCATCTTTTATATTCAGCCCCTTTGGGTGGCCATACAGTTGTTTCTTGCCATTTATTAATTCCATATGTGAAATACCGAATTTTCCTTCCTTCTTTCTCACAACAAGAATTTAAATTCTTATCAAGATAACTCCAATAATTATTTTCAAAGGTTTCCTTTTCATTTTTACTAAATGTTTTCAAGGTATCATATGGATCAGACAATTTACTTAAAACATGACCTGTTGGGTAAATTGTAAGAACTTGTGGAGAATTTATTGTTAAATATTTTTGTAAAGCTCCTTCGGCAACAGCAGCATCCATCCATCCAACTAAAGTATATGTGTTCACCTGTGCTTCTTCAATTTTATCCTTGTAGTTATATAATGCAATATCACCAATTGAAAGATTAGATCTCCTTGTATCACTAAGGTCTTTAAATTCAATTAGTTTAATAAGCTCTTCAGGTTTAATATTATTTTTATGATTTTCTATAGCTAAGTTATAAATATCAATATCCTCTTCGTTAGGTTCTTTTAACTTTTTTACCTGAGATTTAAGAATAATCTTTTCTATAAATGACATTTCACCATTAATCGCTTCTACAACTCCAACAACATCATTTTGATCCATTTTATATATCATATTGGCCCAGGTCTTTATAAATGTTTCTGACATCAATCCACCTGGTTGCGCATTTACCTGATAAGGATCAAAATCAGGTGCTTTAGATACTACGACCTTAAGTGCAGGATGCATTGTAGCACAACTCATTTCTGCTGTTGTTCCAGAATAGGATCCACCTATTGCTCCTACCTTCTGATTTGACCATGGTTGCTTAATTATCCATTCAATTACAGTATTTATTGCATCAATTTCATTTGGGGGATATTCAATATTTCGAGCTCCACTTGATTGGCATGATCCGGGAGATTGAATCCACACGTAAGCATATCCATTATCTAACTTGGGTTTAGCAGATTTGAAACTGTTATCATCCTCTAATGATAAAACTTGCAAGCTTTTATAAAACCATCCCATTTCAAAATGTTCAGCATACCTACTTGTTTCAATTAGTGTTGAAATTTTTTTATTAGCACTTAAATTTTCTGGCAACCATACACTAATCCAAATATTTGTTTCCTTGTCCAATTGTATATATTTAATTGTGTTAATAGGAAAGCCAGCTATAGTATATTTTTTAGTATAATCAGGAGTTAGCTTAAAAACAGATATTACTATGGGAAAAAGAATTAATAGGACTATTAAAAAGAAAAAAAACAAACCTAATCTTTTAATGATATTTTTATAGCTTTTCATAATAATTATTAGATTTAAACTTGATAAATTATGCGATATTGTAATTATCTTTTTGATTCTATCGCCTCTAACACAGCTTTCAAGGGGTTTACAATTCCTCCAGAAATAAAATATTCATCTAGTTCAACAACAGGTTTAGCTGTATTAATAATTATTTTTCTAATTTCTTGGGGAGTTAAGGAAGGATTTACTGATAGCATAAGAGCAGCTATGCCTGTAACAACTGGTGCTGAATTAGATGTTCCTCCCGGTACTATTCTATAAGTACTAATATTATTATACAGATTTGTAGTAAAATGTTTTGCAATTGCAGCTACTTCTACAGAATTTTTACCATAGGATGATCCTAAGGTATCTCCACGCATAGTTACTCGCTTAGTAATAGTACCATCAAAATCAATTTCCCCTACTCTAATTATATTAGAAAATTTTAAACCAGTTGGAACTATAAAATTCTCTAGTTTGTCAATGTTTTTGTAATAATTCCCAGCAGAAGTTACAAGTAGGACTCCATTATCTTCAGCATATCTTATAGCCTCTGATATTTTACTTATTGATGTAGAATCTTTGTGATTTATAAATCCTGACCAATTAATAATTCTTGCTCCATTATCAACTGCATATTTTATTGCTTTAGCAATTCTTTCTGGTTTTAAGGGATCGAGTTCATTCATTCTTAATCCCTGTGCACCAATTTTTAATAGCATCATAGAAACATCCCAATTTATTCCTGCTATTCCAATTCGATTATTGCCTTTTGCCCCAATAATACCCATAATACCTATGCTATGCCACGCTGGTTGGATTGAATTTCTATCCATTCCATCATAAATATAAGGGTCTGGATCAGGATCATTAAAAATGAAATCATAACCCATGACATCATCCACATAACCATTTTGGTCATCATCAATTCCGTTAGCATCCTTAGAAAGCCCATTTTTATCTAATCCAATCTCTCCAGGATTTTCCCAAATATTATCAATTATATCCTCATGTTCATAAAAAAAACCATCTTCTAAAAGCGCAACAATAACTTTCTTACTTCCTGTTGTTATTTCCCAGACTTTAGTAAAATTCAATAGAAATTCAGGATTTACTCTTAAATCTTTGTTTTTCTTGCGATTATTATAAAGTGGAATAGAGATTGTATCATCTTGAAACCCATTCATTGTAATTTGGTATTTAAAAAATGGGTCATTCGGAATTTGAGCGATCAAACTAAATCCAGAAAACAAGATAAACATTGGTATAAAAAAAGTTTTCATTTTTCTGTTTTTTAATTATTATTTTTCAATCATCTTTTCAATTTCATTAATCTTATGTAAAGCGTTTATATTCTCAGGGTTTAATGTATAAGATTTCTTAAAATTCTGAATTGCTAATTTGAAGTTTTTCTCAATAAAGAGAGCTTCACCAAGGCATTCGAATACATAATATGAATCAGGATGTAAGCTGGAGGTAATATTCAATACTTCAATTGACTCCTTAATCTTACCGGTATATTGCAAATCTTGGGCTAATTCAATCAATTCACTAATGTCAGTATTGAAATTTTCAAATCCTAGTTCTGTCATTTCATAATATTTATTTTTGGCCATTTCAATTCCAGATGCATAAATGGTTTCTCTTAATACATCCGCAACATATTTTTTTGGTGTATCAACATCAAGGTCATTTAGAATATTGAATAGATTATTAGCGATTTCGTAATAGTGAGTACCTTCTTGATTAGAAAGAAGAACAACCGCCTCCTGATTTTGAGGGTTTCCTAGAATGATGGCACTGAAACCATGTACATCTCCAGCATGAGAAATCATTTTGACTATTGAATCATTAACCTCAACCTCATCCACAAAACACCCGTATCCAAAATATCTAGGGTGTTTTCCAATATGTTTTGAAAACATTAAATCTTTCAGATTTGAGGAAATTACTTTATTGTTGCACAATCCCACAAACCACTTATGCATATCTTCAACCGTAGAATATAATGCACCCGATGAAAAGGAACTTGGCATATACTTAAAGTGAGCGTTACCATTTCCATAATTGGTTTGGTATCCGGAAGCTCTTTTAGGAATAATTTTTTCGTAATCATCAACACCTGTATCGTTCATCTCTAAAGGGTCAAGAATATATTCCTTGATGCTTTCTTCCCAAGTTTTTGCTGTTATTCGTTCAATGATGGCACCTAAGATTATGTAACCTGCACTACTATATCTGAATTCTGAGCCTGGATTAAATGCTAAGTCTTCATTGCATAATTTTTTTATAAGTTGTTCGGTACTTTGTTTATTTTGAAAAATGTCATCATATTCTTCACGAGATAATTGAGGCATGGGAATCCCTGATGTGTGGGTTAGTAAATGATGTATGCTTACCTTTAAACCGCTTTCTTGATTAAAATTTGGAAGGATTTCAATAATCTTCTGATCTAAGCTTAGTTTGCCATCTTCCACCAATTTTAGAATAATGGCAGCCGTAAATTGTTTAGTAATGGAGCCCAGTCTATACTTTGTTTCAGGATCATTATAAGTATTCCATTCTCTATTTGCTAGCCCATACCCACTCTTATAAATAATATTATCACCTTTCGAAACCAGAACAGAACCGTTAAACTGACCTAGATCGTGGTATTGATCCATTAAGTCTTTAATCTTTTTGTCTTTTGACTTATTCTCATTTAGAAGGCATCCAGTTAATAATGTGAATAATAGACAAGTGATTATAATAATAGTACTTTTACCTAGAATTTTCATCTTATGTTCATCTCTTTTAATGATTATAATTTTAGATGTAATGTCGCTTAATAAGCAGTCCTATTGTATCCTGTCTAACTAAAAATTTTCAATAATGTTCGAATTACACTCTGGGTTGCTTTTAATATATAAATTTTCTCATTCATCATAACATACATTACTAAAGCCACTTGCTGATTTCATGTCTTTAATCGTATAAAAACCAGCACTATGTGTTTTATGGAGATTTAACAACGCAGAATAGTAACATTCAATAAAATTAGATTTTTTTTGTTATTACATATTTACCACCTTTCATTTTTTAATATAAAATTTCATAATATACTGCTATTTCTCGCCCGAAGTGTCTTTAAATCCTGAAAAACAAAAAAATAATACAAGAGTAAAAAGCAATATGTTTTCATAAAAATTATTTTTTATTTTAGAATTTTAAAAGCTATATGAGATGAGTGCTTTTTAGAATGAAATAGTATATTAGTAGCAGACTTATAATCATTCGGTTTAGCAGAATATATATCTGTAAATATTTGTGGGTTTCTATCGATTGCGGGGAACATAGAGCTTTGAACATAAATGACTATTCTATGACCTTTCTTAAAAGTATGGCAAACATCATTTAGTTCGAAATTTACACTTGTGATTTGATTTGGAATAAATGGTTCTGGAAACTCAAGACTATTTCTGAATTTTCCTCTCATAACTCCATATCTTAAAAGCATTTTATATCCTTTCATATTAGCTCTCTTTTCACCATCATTTTGATATTCATCTACATCTTCTGGGAATTGATCAATGACTTTAATAATCCAATCAGAATCTGTTCCAGAAGTTGACACAAATAAATTTGCTTGAATTGGGCCAATAACTGTTAGGTTTTCTTTCAGTATTTCACTTTGAAAAACCAGAACATCTTTACGATTTTCTGCAAATCGCTGGTCACAAATCACATGTTCAGGAACTAAATCAGGCATTACTTTTCCCATTACAGGAACAGGATTTAAAGGATCACTTATATATTTCGAGCTTGATTCTCTTGAAAGAGGTTGATCAAAGCTAAGGGTCTGATTCTTATCGAAAAACAATTGCCTTCTTTCAAATTCTTTCGGTGGCCACTGATTAAAATATCTCCACTTATTTATTCCAATATCATACATAGATGCTTTCGAAGCAGAATTTCCTCCTTGGTTTTTTAAATTATAATTTAAGAATTTCTTTTCCAAATCTTTATAAATCTCAACAGTGCTTTTTTGTTTTACATTAATATCTGATGCTCCAAGATAATCACTGTTATTAGCAAAATACCATCCTCCATGAAACCAAGGCCCTACAATTATTGAATTTTTATTCTTTAGGTTTTTACTTTCAATGGTTTTAAATGAATTTAAGGTTCCATATATATTCTCTCTGTCAAACCAACCACCGACATTTAAGACAGGGATACTTACTTTATTAATATTTGCTGAAACATTTCGTGTCTGCCAAAAATCATCATAGTTTCCATGTTGCATTAAATCATCCCAGAAAGGAACTTTATTATTAAGTAGAATAGTTCCTATATTCTTTGCAGAACCTTTTTCTAACAAGTATGTGTATAAATCTTCTTGATCAAATGAAAAGATAGGATTTGGAACTTTTGTAGTATTTCTTATGCTATCATGCCCCCATCTCCTGAAATAATTTAATGCTGCAAGAAGCATGAATGCACCATTTTGATGAAAATCATCACCTTTAAACCAGTCGACTATAGGGGCTTTAGGGATAACAGCTGCTAGTGCTGGATGTGGATCAATAAGTCCCATCAATGAATAAAAGCCAGGATAAGAGTAGCCATATAGCCCAACTTTACCATTATTATTAGAAATATTCCTTAATAACCATTCTATTGTATCATAAACATCCGAACTCTCATCTGACTCATCTTCTGCCTTATTAGGATTATATGGTTTCATTTCCGTATACTCTCCTTCAGACAAAAACCTTCCTCTTACATCTTGATAAACAAAAATGAATCCTTCTTGATTATATCCCCATGTAGGACCTAATTTATTTTTGTAATTGTATGGAAATGTACCATAAGGAAAAGTTGAGTAACTAGTTCTATTTATTAAAAATGGATAGTTTTTAGATTGATCTTTTGGAATGTAGATTTGAGTATGCAATTTAACACCATCCCGCATTGGAATATTGAACTCCCTTTTATCATAATTTAATACATTATAAATACTTTCTATTTGATATTTTGCTACATTATTAGAATCGAGTTTAAGGGCCTTTTCATAGAGTTTCTTTGAAGTAGAATAGTCTTTAGAATAGAAATAAGCCCGGGCAAGATTATTAATTGCATTACATGAATTAGGGAACATAGAAGAATTCAAATCGAAGATCTTTATTGCATCTTCAAATTTTTCCTCTCTTATTAGAATGATCCCCAAATTATTTAATTGATTTTCTGTAAAATCATATACTTGAGTTTCTTCATTCTTCAATAACAAGTAAGTCTTTATGGTAGAATCAATCCCAAACTTATTATAAATAGGTGTAAGCACTTCGGAAATTGATTTCTCTTGAGATAACCCATATTTAAAATTTAAAATAATAAGTATCACTAAAATGAATATATAGATTTGTTTTTTCATAATGTTCCTTGACCAATTAACATTTATTTCTACTTGCAGTAAATTGATAGTTCCGGCATTCTCGATATCACTTATTATAAATCCTTAATTTTTAATAATTCATTTAATAACTCATCTGAAGGCTTAGTAGCATTAGCATTCATAAAACGCCCTTCTTTATCGATGAGTATATAGCGTGGAATTTCTCCGATTAGATAATCTTTTAAAAATTGTTTTTCATTCTCGGGTAAAAATTGAAGACCCATTACATTGTATTCTCTCATTCTCTTAATCCATCTATCTTTATTTTTAGGTAATTCTCTACAAACCCCAATAAAGTTTATCTTTTTCCCTTTAAAAAAGTTTTTTATTTCATTGAACTTAGGCATCGCTTTTAAGCATGGAGAACAGTAAAGACCCCACACATCAATATATAGGTAGCTTCCTTTGAAATCTGATAAGGTATAAACTTTCCCCATTTGGTCAATAAATCTAAAATCTGAAACAGGCATACCAGGCAGAATTTTTTTGTATGTTTGGTATGAATCATTAAGGTTAGATATATATGTATTGTTTTTGCATAAAGTTTGGAAATCAAACATGATTTCATCATTTACATTTAACTTATAAATCTCATCTTTCAGCAAAATTTGCAGTAACTCATCAGAAATCTTAGTTTCAGCATTTAACCTTACAATTTCATTTATTACGTTTTTAGTTACCTGATAATTATCCGATTCTTTTTTGTCTATTTCTTGCCTCATTTTTAAGTCAACAAATGATTCCAGAAAAATTATGTATTCCTTTAATTGTAATAATGTTGTGTCTCTAAAATTAGCATGATGTAAATAATCATAAAACAATTCATCTATATGTGGTTGGTTTCCTGTTTGATCAGAATAATTTATATCATAAATATTCATTATTCTATATACCTTATATTTTACTTTTTCTCTTTCGAGTCTTATGAATTCTTTATTCGAAGTATTATTGCTAATACGTTCTATTGATTTCAGTAATTGATTCATCAATTCGTTTGATTTTATTTTATAATCTTTTGAATTAGATGAAAATAGTTCTGATATATTAAGTCCTTTAAGGACATTCAGTTTTTCTTGGTTTATAAGTTTTAATTGATTTGATATAATAGCACTTTCCCCACCCAAAACTTCGTAATCATTATCAAGTGTTTGAATAAAAACACTATCACCAGGAAGCAAGAATATCTCGACTTTTTTGTTTAACTCAAAATAGAATGCTTTTTGATTTGAGATTTTAATAGTGAAGTTGTTTCCGGTTTGTGAAATTTGACAATCCTCATTAAAATCTTTATGGATTATATCTTCTGTTAATAGCTTACCGAAAGATCCTGAAATAATACTTGTTTTTTTCTGTTTTGCTGAATTACATGAAAATAATACAAGGAATATTCCTAAATAAAATAAATTGTTTTTCATTGTATAATTATTTTTAATGATTATATTTTTTTTGCAAAGTCAATTTTTTAAATCTCCATAGAAATTTTTTTAAAATTTCAAAATACTAAAGAGACAGGCTTTAAATAACTATGTTTGTAATTATCTATTTTATATTTAATGTTAGTTAATTATACGATTGCTTCATTTATAAAACTTAGAGGCCTACTCATGGCCTTCTCCAGATTCATAATAACCCACTGTGAATACGGCAACTAAATCCTGTTCGGGAATAATTTAGATTTCCTGCCCCCTCACCGGGAGCTAAGTAAAGCTGCAGATTGTCATTACAAGTTGGTCGCCACCAAAAAAAACATAATCATCACTAGCTATATTATAAACTATTGTAGTTGCTTTAATATATTCTTCACTAATAATTCTCTCGTCTTTCCATATTACATTATTTGAATAAAGTTGTCCTAGCTTTTCCAAATTAATTGGACGCATTTTGTGACATCCACCACCAAAAGATCTGCCTTTCAGTGATATTACCCATTCAACACCAATTATCTCCAATGGTCCATATAAATACAGATAAGAATGCTATTTAACAATCAATGATTCCGTTCTTTAAATTTAAATGTTGTGCATTCTTCTTTAATTACTGATAATGACTGGTGAATAATTTTATTGTTACAGTATAACTTTAAATTTATTTCTTTTTGATCATCAGAATCATACCAAAGATCAAAAAACATGCTTATGTCATTATTAGTATTTACAACTTGCTCATTAATTGTCATAATGATGTCACCCTTGTGAATTTGATTTCTTAAAGGTGATTTATCAGCGACTCGTCTCACTAATAATCCTTTTTGGTGTTCTCTAAGATAGATACCTGGATTTACTGATCTCACGGAGTGAACCGGCTCCACTTCATCAAATACTTTTAGAAGTTCGGGAAAGAATTCTTCAAATGTTTCAAATTGCTCTCTGTGTTGATCATAGTATTCCATTTTTTCTTTAAAGAATGGCAGCAGATAGAATCCCTTTCGCAAATTCTCTTTATAGTTTTCCTCTGCTTCATAGGTATAACCTGCTTTTTCTAAAAGCATGCCTTCACAGGTTCTAACTATGTGCTCATGAAAGGCTGAAAACCAATAAGTATATGCTATAGAAGACATATCATTTTTCATATATTCATAAAAATCCTCATGATTAAATATTTCAGTCCTGTTTTTCTCACAAACGGGATTTACAAATGAATGCCCAAACTCGTGAAAAATAAGCTCTCTTAATCTTTCATCAGTAAAATAAGGTATACCATTTTCGTATTTTGAAAAAGTTGAAATAAAATGCGGCATTCTCCCTTCTGATGTTATCAATTGTGGCCCACAACTAAACCATTTAAACATGGGTGCTGGAATAAATTTAAACTGCCCTTTATGTTCCCCATAAAAATCCATCATTAATTGAACATACATCATATAAGGTAATTGTTCTTTTATTACTTTCTCACATTGAGAGTAGAATCCTTGATTTTCATTCCAAAAGTCTATAAACTTAGTATCTTTTGCGTATTCATTAAGTTTCATTATTAGAGTTTGGAATTCGATTGTATCTAATTGACATGATGGATGTAATGGATAAGGATGTACTTGTTCCATTTCTGGTGGGTTAGAGACCCATAATATTAATGTTGGGAGATCATCTAAATTCCAATTCTCACTTGCTTTTTCAAACCATGCAAGATTTGGATGATCTTTATATTTATCAAAATGAGCTTGAACTTTTTGATAATATTGATAAGTTGAATCCTCGAATTTTCCAAAATATGGCCAATCTGTATAACTCAAGAAAATTGATAATAATTCTATTCTTGGATCAATTTCAATTTCAAAATTTTTATTTAGTTCTTGAGATGTAACATAAAAAGATTGAATACATATAATGAAAAGAATTGTAATTTTTGTTTTCATAACTTGAATTTTATTTTAACAATGAAGACTGTTTCATTAAATAGATAAGATATGCAACCCATTTTGCACCGTCCTCTTGTGAATTAAATTTTATCCCAGTCAGTGAGGTTACAAATCCTGAATTAGTTTCTGGATTGAACATCATGGCAACTATTGTTCCTGCTGGTTCTCCAGTGTGCAGATAAACAGTATTGTTGTTTGGTAATGCTCCAATATTCCAAACCAGCCCCATGTCTTTTAAATAACCGGGTGGTAAATTTTTGATACCTTGTGGACGTAACATTTCATTAATCGTTTCGGATTTAAGTATTTGTTTGCCTTTAAATTTTCCTTTATTCATAATCATTATTAGAAAATTAGAGGCTTCTTCCAAATTCGCACGAAGATTACCATCGCTATATCCAGGCCAACTATACAAGGGGTTAATTGCCTTTTTTTCACCCAAATTGTTTTTTCGGTATAAAGTAACTACATCCTCTTTTTCAATTTCTTTTATATACCAACCGGCTGAGTTCATTTCTAAGGGTTTAAGAAGTGCTTCTCTGCTATATTTATTAAAGGGTTGGCCAGTAATTTCTTCAATTAAATACCCAATGAGGGCAAAGTTCCAGTTGCTATATTCCCATGCTGTCCCGGGTTCAAAATCCATAAAATTCTCAGGCCGATAAAATTCACCTTGTTTGTCAAAAAATTTATTTGTAACAACGGAAAGGGACATCGTTGGGTCTCCAATGTTGTATAAGCTATCTTGTAATTCCTGATAATCGCCAATACTAGATGAATGAGTCAATAACATTTTTATTGTAATTGGAATATTAGGAAATTTAGGATTCCTGACAGAAAACGGAAGATATATATTTACATCATCATCCAACCTAAATTTTCCTTCCTCGTAAAGCTTCAAAAAGGTAGCGCCTGTGAATAATTTACTCACTGATCCAAGCGTTTGTATTTGTTTAGTAGTGATATCTTTGTCCTTCTCAATATTTGATTTGCCAACAGCACCTTTCCAAACAATTTTCTCTCCATGAACCATTACAGTACTCACACTTGCCAAATCAAGATCCTTCTGTAATGAGGATAAATAATCAATAATTGAATCTTGACTTACTACTTGTGCAACTATAGGATTGTTCCAGATAATCATAAAAATGATGACAATATTTATTACTTTAAGTCTGGTTCTTACTCTTCTTGTTTTCATTATATCGCTATTTAAGTGATTTTATAAGTGGATGAATTAATAAAATATATAAGACGGAAATAAAAAATGAAATTAAGGTTCCATATACAATTCCTATCGCAGGATAGGTATAGTACACACCAATTATATATACTACAATATTTGTTGATGAAAGGATAAGCACTTTTCCTGTTGCTTGAGCAAACTTATTATTCTGGTTAATTGCTAATATTACCATAGTTGTTAGTAGAACTGCAGGAAATGTAGAAAATATTCCAACAAAATAAGGATTCATTATTGTAGATAGAAATATTACAATGGCTACTATGAATCCCGAAAAGAGCGCTCTTAATGTAATTTGATACAGACTAAATCTCATTTTGTTTTGTCCAATACTTTTTATGTTTTTACATTTTTCGATGAGAATAATTAAGATTCCAGTCGATATAAAGTATATGAATGAGTTTAGAATTAAATTTTGAGACCTAAACTGCAGGGCTATTAAAGCAAAAATAAACCAAGCTAACAAAGAGACTAATGCTGAGATGTAAATATTAGATCTTGATAAAAGAATAATTAATATGACCAGAAATAATGAATTAGTAAGCATCCCTATTGGAACAGCAATAATTGTGTCTTGTAGATAGTTTATATCCTGAATTTTATATATAAAAATTAGACTGATAAGAATATTCGATGGCAAGTTTGTAATCAAACCTCCTAATTTACTTCCCAGTCTCTCAGTATAAAGAGTAGCTATTGCAATCCACAGCCCAGTGATTATAAATGAAATTATTAAATATATTATGAAAGTATGGCTCATTATATTTTAACAGTGGCAACAATCAGTAAATTTTTTTATCCAATGCTTTCTTTTTTTCTTTGTGATCTTTTTCTAATTAAATACATTATTAATGAAACAACCAAAACACCAATTAATTCAAATAATCCTGCGCCACCTGCTTTGGTGCTTACAAGCATGGCTGGTCCCTCAACCTTGGTTATCATTAATACGGCTTCCTCTGAATCTAAACCAACAGATCCCAAAGTCCTCATAGCTAAGTGCCAGCCTGTATGAATACCGAAAGGTAACCATAGACTTCTAAATAATAAAAATGCTTGTGCAAATAAGAATCCTGTTGCTAATGATGAAATAATAGACATCCACCAAGCAAATTCACCACCAAAGCCAGCAAAGTGAAGCATTCCAAAAAGAACAGAAGAAACTATAACGCCAATATTTGTTGAATAACGGGCAGCAACAATGTTTAATAAAAATCCTCTGAAAAAAACTTCTTCAATAATGCCCGTTTCAATACAGAAAAAAATAGTGAATAAAATTGCAGGTGCAAAAAATGTAATTGAGTGATAATCCCATGAAAAAGCCTTCAACTCAAACCATCCCATCGAAATCATTAGAAGTATAGATACAATTTGAACTATGAATCCAAGACCTATACCTAATAGAAGTTCCTTAAGTCTCCTTTTTCGAAAATCAATTCCAATAAATGACGGTGTTTTCTTTAGTAAGTATTTCACCACTAATAAGGCTGATACAATAACAACTATTGATCTAATGATTCTTTTTAACGACTCTCCTAATGATTCTGACCAATTTTTAGCAATAATACCTGTAACTTCTGATAATCCAATCTTAGGTAATAATTTAACAAACGAATCTACAAATATTAACTCTCCAGCAAATATCAACATCATCACGGCTAAAAAAGCCCATATAAGTCTGATGCTTATATGGGAATAGAATAACTTATTTAAGTTTCTATTTTTCATAATGGTTTATCTTTGAATGATCTGTATTCGTAATTTGGGGGTTTCAATTTTATATTTTTTTCAATAATTCAGTGTCTAAAGTTTTATCATTTAAGATGTTGCCTGTATTAATATTCACAGATGAAACAAACATCATTAAATGCACTTCTTCCTTGGCAATTGGCCTATGAACAATACCTCTTGGTACAACAAAAAACTCTCCTTCGTTGATTATGCTAAATTCTGTTTTAAAGTCTAATATCAGAGTTCCTTTAATTACCAAAAACATTTCATCATCATTATCATGTTTGTGAAACTCAAAATCGCCTTTTATTTTCACCAACCTAATTTGTTGTTCATTTAATTCAGCAACAATTCTAGGGTTCCAATAGTCATTGATCTGCTCTAGTTTTTCTTTAATATTTACCTTTTTCATGATTTTAATATTTAGAATATTCGATTTTAGGTTACTATTTTTTATCACATTAAGCACAGAATTATAGGCACTTAAGAAACCGACTATTTTTATAGTACATTTAAATTAATAATTTACTTTTCCTTATTTATAGTCTTTTGAGCTAATAGAATTGCTTTGTACGTATTTACAACTCCACCTGTTTTCGAAAGTTCTTTAAACAAAACTAACTCTCCATTAAATATCAACATCATCACTGCTAAAAAGCTCATATAAATCTAATGCTTTTATTTGAATAGAATAACCAATTTAGGTATTTATTTTTCAAATTATATCTTTTTAATTATTAAATGCATTTTTCTAGATGCTTTCTCGATCATCGATTAAAGCAATGATTGCATTTCTTGATGCATCATTTGCATATGTCCAAATTGGGTAAACTTTTCCGTCATAAGCTGCAATGTCTATGTAATCGCCTAAAAAAACATCATTAGGTCTTATTATTGTATTGTTTACTTTGAAATTCTCAAAAGTTTCTCCACCATCTGTTGATTTTGCAACAAAAACATCTGTCTCATATCCTCTTGTATTTCTTCTGTCATAAAAAACAACGTATAAATGTCCTGTTATTGGATCAATTGTCATACTTGGGAAAAACTGATGTCTGCCAGATTCATCATTATTAACTTTTTTTACCTCACTCCAACTATCGCCGCCATCAGTAGATTTCTTTAAAAAAATATCTGTATTACTAACACCATTTCTTAAATCGGACCACAGAAGGTAAATTTGACCCCTATATTGAGAGTTGCTGTTGTCGCAAATAATAGATGCGCATCCATCACTACGTGATACTCCAGGAATATTGTCAAGAGCCCATCCTCCTATTTGTTCAGTAATTTCAATATCAGCACCAAATGTAATCCCTCCATCTAGAGATTTATCAAATAGTATTTTATTAGGGCCAGACCAACACACGTAGACTTCTCCATTTGGTCCTGTTGTACTTTTTGCCCCTTGCAATGATTCATCATCATCAGAGCAATCTCCTAACACATCACTAACAATCACAGCATTGGAATAACTCGATCCATTATCATTGGAATGAGCACAAAGGATGGTGGATTTAAAATCTGGGCTTGTATTCCCATATTCATCGTATTGTGTCCAGGTAACATAAATGTTGTTTCTGTATTGGGAGTTGGTATGATCAATACTCATCCACTCTCGATCGTGTTGCTTACCGTTTTTTTCAATGCCTACCCCATTATCCCAAGTTACTCCGCCATCAATTGATTTTTGAACAACCATACGATCGGCTATAATTTCACCTTCAACTTGTGCGAGATGACTATAAAAGACATTTCCCTCAGTGTCAAACCTAACACATGGATCTCCTCTAACGCCTAATGGTGTTGACAATTCGCCTTGTGTCCAAGATAGCCCAGCATCAAAGGAATAATAATAATATTTTCGATTTGATCCAGCAACAAGATTTAACGGGTTGTTGGGGTTTACAGAAATGGTTACTTCATTGGGTGGATAAGTTCCGTTTGTGACACTAACTATCACATTTTCTATCGTCCTTTCTTCATGGATATCTTTCTCTTTTTTAGTGCAAAAAAACAACAAAAACATCATTAAGAATCCAAGTAATGATCTTTTTAGAATAGATATTGGTTTTGAGCCCAAGATCAGATTAAAATAATTATTCATAATTAAGCATTTTTTTATAATGAGAATTTATTTAGTAATTTATTTCGGCAACTTTCCGATGAGATAATCTATATCGTGATTAACTATATCTTATCCAATAATTGGGTGTCTAAGGTTTGATTATTTATGATGTTTCCAGTATTAATATTTACAGCTGAAACAAACATCATTAAATGCACTTCTTCCTTGGCAATTGGCCTATGAACAATACCTCTTGGTACAACAAAAAACTCTCCTTCGTTGATTACGCTAAATTCTGTTTTAAAGTCTAATATCAGAGTTCCTTTAATTACCAAAAACATTTCATCATTGTTATCATGTTTGTGAAACTCAAAATCGCCTTTTATTTTTACCAATCTGATTTGCTGCCCATTTAATTCAGCAACAATTCTAGGGTTCCAATAATCATTGATTTTTTCTAGTTTTTCATTGATATTTATTTTTTTCATTATTTACAAGAACTGAATTACTTTTTCTACTAATAAGCTTATTTCTTATAAGAATCACTATATGAATCATAAAAACTACAACAAAAAACAAAATCCAGATTTTAGCAAACAGGTCTCCAACAAAAGGATATATTGTTCTTACTTTTTTAACGGGGATATCAACCATCAACATTTCTGAATCGTTTTCAAAAAAGTTACTTTCTCCTAAAATTCGTCCGTATTGATCGTATGCCACAGACATTCCCTTGTTTGTAGATTTTACAACAGAGATTCCATTCTCAACAGCTCTATATCTGGTTATATAAGAATGATATGGTGTAATACTTTTCCAATCACTTGTGGGAATAAGCAGTATTTCTGTTTCGTTTTTACCTGTTTGGGCAATTAAGTTCGGGAAATCGGCATCATAACAAATGGATGGTGAAATATTGGCAAATTCAGTTTTTATAACAGGTATGGTTCCATCTCCCGGAGCAGAACGTTCAATATTCGGAACCGGCACATTTTTGTCAAATATGTTAACAATTTCGCCCTTGGGATTAATGGTAATTACACGATTTTCGAAAATGCTTTCACCCGGAACAGGAGTCCCCTTAAAGAAAGCTGCATATGCCAAAAGTAAATACACCTCATTATCTTTTGCGAATTGCTGACCCATTTTTATTAATTCATTTTTATCTTCCAACATGGTTAATCCCAAGCCTTCCGACCATAGAATTATTTTAGATCCTTTGTGTACGGCAATCATACTTTTTTCAAAGGCCTTTTGATAAATATTAACCATTTCTGTTTTTACCGGACTAAATTTCGGATCATCGGCATTGCCTAAAAATTCAATTAATGCTTTATTTATCTCTGTAAATTCAACTGCATTGGGGGAGATATCTGCATTAAAAACAATTTCATTTCCTGTAGCCGACTTGTAAATATTTTCGAAAATACTTGAGTTGTCAACTGTTATAGCTGCAATTTTAGCAGTCTTAGAAC
This sequence comes from uncultured Bacteroidales bacterium, assembly GCA_942491855.1. Lineage (GTDB taxonomy): Bacteria > Bacteroidota > Bacteroidia > Bacteroidales. The sequence goes on along the minus strand of CALOCL010000003.1, from coordinate 30,324 downwards.
CTTCATTATTTTGGCTCAACCTTACAAAACCAAACAATAAAGTTATGAATAGGACAAAGCCAAAAATTCCACCCGCCAACCTAGCTTTTTGTAAGTTTTCTTTTCTTATTTCCAGAATATAAAGCAGGGTTGGAGCAAACCAATAAATTAAAAATATTACCCCATAAATTCCAACGATCGATGCTGATTGAATGAGTGGTAAAAAAGCATTCTGGGTTCCGGAAATGGATTGCCAAACTCCTGAAGGTGAATTCGCCTGATAATATTCTATTAAAATAAAAGCAGTTGGAAAAATTAAAGTTCGCCAAAATTTCTGGCTCTTTCTGAATATGTACTTATCTGCTAAATACGGTAATAGATTTAAAATACTACCGATAACAATAACAATAATGAATATTGGCAGAGGAAAAGGCATTACATTATATTGCCCGATTAATCCAGCTATAAGCAATGAGACAAAAACCAGTAATATACCCTTGTGCCATTTTTTTTCTTTACTAAGAATGAGCAAGAAAACTGGTGCGATCCAAGGGGCTAGGAGGAAGACCCATTTGGGAGACTGAAGAATCAAGAATAAGATTGCTAACGATAGGATTATGATATTTTTGTCCTTTTTCATAGATGTTTTTTTTAGATAGAACAAAACAACATCCTATATAATACTATTACAAACCTTTATTATTGAATGGTTAAAAAGGAACTTTAAATGGAAGAAAATGGACAGCTAAATAATATGAGTTGATCTATTTAAGGGATTAATTAATTTTACTTACCTTAAGTTTTGTTCCCATAATTATTACATTAAAATGGGTTACAATATTGTTTTGATCTATAACAAATTCAACTCCATCTTCACTTTCAGCATTAAAAAAATATACAAAATCAGTTTCTGGAAAAAGCTCTGTTTTTTCTTTCTCATTATCCAGAAGGAACAGCTTGTTATTTTCCTCTAGTATTTTGAATTTCTGAGTTTTATCTAAATCCAACTCGTAAACACCACTGAATTTTTGATACAAAACAGGGTTTCCTTTTATGGCAACTCTAAATACATCTTTAGGTAAAAGATATTCTTCTCCGAAAAGGATCGAATTAATATCTTTCATGATGGTTAACAATTGCAAATCACCAAAATTTGATAAGAAAATAACGTCTATCATATCCTTTTCTAAATGCATTAAATAAGCCATAAAACCTTCTAAACCTCCGGTATGTAAATAACTTAACTGATTGTGGTTTTTTACAACTTGAACACCATATCCATAGCCGCCTTTTTCCGTATAAGGAGTTCTGATTTTATTTAAACCCTCATCAGATAAAATTTTGCTCATATCCTTTTCCCAAATAGCCAGATCCTTAACGGTACTATATAAACCGCCAGCTCCACTTATGTTAAAACCGTCAAACTCGGAGGCAATTAAGCTATTGCCGTTTTTTAAATCATGGCTATAACCATAAGCCCTGTTTTTTAGTATTTTTTTATGATCATAATATCCTGATGACTCCATTCCAAGTGGTATAAAAATATACTCAGTCAAATAATCTTCAAAAGATTTTTCAGAAACAATCTCAATGATGTATGCCAATAAATTATAACCGACATTTGAATAGTGGTAATCAGTTCCTGGTTCAAACAAAAGAGTATCTGCAGCATCTTTTTCATAATCTACTATTTGTTTACTTGTGAGGAACTTGACCGTTTGCAGAGCTGTTTTTTCCCTTGCTATCCCAGATCTATGTGTCAATAAATGGTGAATGGTTATTTTTTCTCCATTTGGATAATCCGGAATATATTTTAAAATATAGTCCTCAGTATTTAATAATCCCTTTTCTTCTAATTGCAAAATAGCGAATGCCGTAAATTGTTTTGAAAGAGAAGCTATTCGAAATATCGTTTCCGGAGTATTTGAGATACCGTACTCATAATTAGACATTCCATAACCTTTGCAAATAATAGGTTCTCCATCCCTATTAATCAAAAGAGAGCCGCTAAATTTATTTTGCGCAGTCAATAATGTAAAATATTCATCTATATTTTTTGATATGGTGCTATCAGCCACCATTGTTTGTGATTTTAAGATATTCAGAATAAATAATATGCCTATAATTAATGATATACTTCTTTTCATCATATTTAATATTGATTAGAATACAAAAATTGCATTTATAATTATCTCTACAAAATATCTTTCATGAACTATTCAATATTTTATTTGAACAGTCAAATATATTGTCTGAATTTATTAATTCAGACATTTAATTGTTCAAGAATAAGATCGTTGGTTTAGAAAAAACACCACTAATATTTGATACACTTCTTATCTTAGCATAATTATTAATGAATCTCTTATGTTAAAAAGTATCAAGCATATTGAAATTATTTTCCATTTTCTCTTTTGGATTGTTTCCTTCTTTATTGTAATAAATAGTGATAACATGCAAGTTGGGGTATTTAATACCAATAATAATTCATTGCAAGGATCGATTTACTATGGGATGTTTTTTAATGCTTTGATATTTTATAGTTGCCTCTACATTTTTCTTAATCGCTATAAAAGAAAACGCTTAAATACAATCCTAATATTTATAGCCATTTATTTTTTTATTTCTGCGTTAGAAACAATGATTGATATGTGGTTTCTTGACCAATATTTTTACGATGCAAGATATTCATGGAATATTAAGTATTTCCTGGTTACCAATTTAGTAATTCACATAGCCTTTATAAGCCTTGCATATATTTATGGTTCCATTAAATTAAAATTCAGGATTGAAGAAAGTGAACAAAAACTTCAGATTGAAAAACTTGATGCCGAGCTCAAATTTCTAAAAATGCAGATTAATCCTCATTTTTTATTTAACACTCTTAATAATCTGTATGGTTTGGCAAGAAAAGAAAATGCACATATGACTTCAATTGGGATAGCCAAACTTTCTATATTAATGCGCTATATAATCCATGAAGGAAATAAGAATTTTATATCAATTGAAAAAGAAATAGAATTTATTAATACATACATTGAAATTCAGTATTTACGTTTCTCGAAAAAAGATGACATTTCAATAACTTTTACAACAAATGGTAATTCTGAAGGAAAATCAATTCCTCCACTTCTATTAATTGTATTAATTGAAAATGCAGTTAAACATGGCATCCACATAGAAGAAAAATCGAGTGTAGAGATAAGTTTAACCATACAAGATGATGATTTATTGTTTATTGTAACGAATACGATGCATAAATACATCCAAAATGAAATCAATGAACCTTCAGGCCTTGGACTTGAAAATTTAAAAAGGCGCTTGAATCATCTATTACCTAATAAGTGTAATTTGACGTTTACACAGAATAGTAATATTTTTATTGCAAACCTCTCCATAAAACTCTAAGACATGAATTGTATAATTGTTGACGATGAACCATTGGCCTTAAGTATCATTGAAGATTGGGTTAAGAAAATATCATTTTTAAGTATTAAAGGGTCTTTCAGAAGTACGTTAAAGGCTCTACAATTCTTGCAGGATAATCCAATTGATCTAATTTTTCTTGATATCAATGTTCCTTCTTTGTCGGGGGTACAATTGATGAAACTTCTTGAAGATAACCAATTGGTTATCTTCACCACAGCTTATCCCCAATACGCTGTAGAAAGTTATGAATTAAATGCTGTTGATTATCTTTTGAAGCCTATCGAATTTGACAGGTTTTTAAAAGCAGTATTACGTGCTAAAGAAATATTTGATTTGAGATATCAAAAGCAAGCATTAGGCAAAAAAGCAGAAGCAATTAAAGAACCATTTCGAAAAGGAAAAAATTTATTTATTAAAAGCGGAACCAAAATATTTAATATTGATTTATGTAAAATTCAAATAATCAAAGCATCTGGAAGTTATGTCAATTATATCACCAAAGAAAAGAGATACATGTGTTTGCAGAAAATGGAAGATGTTCTGAAGTTTTTACCTAAAGGTGAATTTATTAGAGTGCATAAGTCATATATCGTCTCTTTAAAACATATTGAAAAAATAGAGGATAATCATATCAAGATAGGAGATCAAAATATTTCTATTGGTAAAACTTTTAAGGAGAATTTCTTTAAAAGAATTAATAATTAAATAGTATGTTCAAAATTGAATTCCTGCCAAAGACAGATAACTACGATACCGAAGCTTAATATATGAATTTGATAAAAGGATGTAATAGATTGATTACCTAAGTTTAACAATGCATTATTCTTTTTAAGATACCCCTTAACCTTTCTTTTCCTCAATTTAGTATCCATTCTTTGCTATTCACTAAGTTATTATTTTTTTTTATGATATAACCTCTTATTATTGTATTCAGATAATTTAAAAAGCGAATACATAATAAAAAGACTGTAACATTTATTATTATAGTAGTTGTAATTAGTAATTAAAATTTAATTTCTCATAAAATGAAAAAGAATATCATGAATTACAAATTTTACATTTTAATGATTTTTGTTATCCTTGTTTTGAAAAGTGAAACAATAAATGCACAAAACAAAGTATCAATCTACGAAACGATCAAACCAGTTTATGTTTCTTACGGTATTGATTCAGCCTTGAAACATTATAAGCTTTTAAAAGAAAAGGACACTGATAACTATGATTTTACGGAACTCCAGTTGAGAAAATTCGGGTTCGATTTACTAAAAGAGAAGAAATATCAGGATGCGATAAATGTGTTCGAATTAAATACAAAAAGATTTCCAGAATCATTTAATGCTTTAAATGATTACGCCCGTGGATTATTCTTAATAGAAGATTATGTCAATGCAAGGGTGAACTACGAAAAGGCCCTCAAATTAAATGCAAATAATTATATAGCAAGATTTGAGATTGAAAAAATTTATAATGTGCTGAATTATGAAAAAAAGGAATTTGAAATCCCCATGCGTGATGGAGTGAAATTACATACTCAAGTTTATATTCCCAGAGATAAATCAAAAAAATATCCTTTCTATATAAATCGGACTAATTATGCAAGTTTACCATATGGAGTAACACCATATCAATACAAACGAAAATTAGGTCCAACCTATGGATTTAGTAAAGAAGGTTTCATTTTTGTTTATCAGAATGTAAGAGGGAGATTCTTATCAGAAGGGGATTATATTGAAATGAGACCATATATAAAAAATAAAAAGAAAAACGAATCTGATGAGAGCTCAGATATTTACGATACTATTGAATGGTTGCTGAATAATATTTCTAATCATAATGGGAAGGCAGGACTTACTGGATTCTCATATCCCGGTTTTTATACCTTAATGGGACTCATTGATCCTCATCCAGCATTAGCAGCGGTTATACCCCAGGCACCAATTATGGATTGGTTTGTGGGCGATGATTTTCATCAAAACGGAGCATTCTTTTTATTAAAATCATTCGATTTTTTTAGACGTTGGGGAAGTGCCAACATCCAAAACATTACCCGTACTCCTTCACCCATATTCTCTTACAATAAAGAAGATCTTTACAACTACTTTCTTGATAAAGGATCAGCAAAAAACATTGGTTCTTATCTATTACAAGATAAAGTTCCTTTTTGGCAAGATTTAATGAAGCATGGAAATTATGATCAGTTTTGGCAAGACAGAAATGTTTCGAACCATATTTCAAGAGTTAAAATTCCTGTTTTAAATGTTGGTGGTTGGTTTGATGCTGATAATCTGTTCGGAACATTAAGTTCATATAAAACTATAGAAAAGAAAAATCCCATAAATCAAAATTCAATAATAATCGGACCCTGGTTTCATGGAGGCTGGTATTCTCCAACCAACAGTGATTATTTGGGAGCTACAGATATTAACGTTGGACTAAAAAAAACTGTTGAAGATTATATAAGTATGGAAATTTCCTTTTTAAATTATTATTTAAAAGGAGAAGGAAACTGGGTTGCTTCAAAAGTAAAAATGTATGACATTGGCATTAATGAGTGGAGACTCTTTGATAATTGGCCACCAGAAGATACAGAGCCTAAGCAGTTGTATTTTGATGAAAATAATGCATTAAGTTATAAAAACCCTAAAAAGAAGAAATCTAGTTCGGAATATCGAAGTGATCCTTTTAATCCGGTACCGGCCATGGGAAAAACAATGACTCATTTTGATCCTGATTATATGATTTGTGATCAAAGATTTGAAGAAGGCAGGGAAGATGTCTTAATATTTAAAAGTGATGTACTAACGGAAAATGTAACAATAACAGGAGCAATCTTAGCAAGTTTATTTGTATCTACCTCAGGTACTGATGCCGATTGGATTGTTAAGGTAATTGATCAATTCCCTGAAGAAGTTGATGAATATAACGATGATAAGGAAAAAAGAATCGATATGAAAGGATATGAAATGTTACTTAGATACGGTGTTATGAGAGGGAAATTTAGGAATAGCCTTGAGTATCCTGAGCCATTTGTACCGAATGAAGTCACTAAAGTGAATTTTGCACTTCATGATGTTTGCCATACCTTTAAAAAGGGACATAGAATTGTTGTTTACATTCAAAGTTCGATGTTCCCAATTATTGATAGAAATCCTCAAAAATTTATGGATATATATTCCGCTAATGAACAAGACTATCAAACTGTAATAAATAGATTGTTTCATTCAAAAGAGTATCCATCAAATTTATCTTTCAAGATTTTGAAAACTGAGAATATTAAACAACACTAAATAAACCTATAATATAATCACTGGGACATAGTTATAATCAAACCTTATTTAATATTAGAAATAATTATTAATTATATTTACTCTTTACACAATCTAAATTGAAGATATTTAACAAAAAAATATTCATTGCGTTTGCTTTTGTTCTGTTCATTATAGCTAATGGCATTAAAGTAGAGACACCTTTGAGTTTTGTCATATTTAATACATCGATTGTTTCTTTTATTTATTTATCAAATACCATTCTGTTTAAGAAATACAAACATTCATTGAAAATATCCCACTTAAACTATTTCAGATTAATCTTACCCTTCCTTATTACCTTAGTAGGATCCACAGTGTTTTATGGTATTTTAATGATTGTGTGGTTGGCAATAAAGAAAGATTTAAATAGTACTGATTATATTAGAATGGTAGAGAACGATTACCCAAACTTGATAGGGCTTTTTTTAGTTGTATCATTATTTTTTCTTGTCTCAGAACTATTAAAAGGCTGGAAAAATGATGCCGTAGATGAAGAGACACGAAAGTATGAGGAGCTAAAATTTCAGTTCGAAATTTTGAAAAATCAGATTAATCCTCATTTTTTATTCAACAGTTTAAATATCTTGAAATCGATCATCTCAGATGATCCTGAACACGCAAAACATTTTGTACAAAATTTTTCTAAAATATATAGGTACGTATTAGAAAAAAGAGAGTATGATTTTGTTCAACTAAATGAAGAAATTAAGTTCATCGAAGCTTATTTTTATCTAATAAAGAGTAGGCATATGAGTAAAATTGAGACAAGTATAGAAATTAATGGAACATCAAGATTTATGATCATACCAATGTCTTTACAATTATTGGTTGAAAATGCAATAAAACACAATGCTGCCACTATTGAAAATCGTCTATTAATAAGAATTAATATTGAAAACAATTATATTGTTGTACGAAACAGTATTAATCCTAAAAATACTTCTGGAAAAACAAGCAAAATTGGATTGAATAATCTATCAAAACGTTACAAATTCTTAACTTCAAAAGATATTGTTGTTGAAAAAATAGACAAGGAATTTGTTGTTAAATTACCAATCATAAGGAGGAAAAAGGATGAGTTTAAGGATTCTAATATTTGAAGATGAACCATTCGCAGCTAAAGAAACTGCGGGTTTATTGAAACAGTATGATTCTAAAATTGAAATTGTGGACATCATAGATACCGTATTTGGTGGAATAGGCTGGCTTGAAAACAGCAAGGATATCGATCTGATTTTAATGGATATTCAGTTAGCAGATGGAGAGTGTTTTGAAATATTTGATTACATAAAAATAAACATTCCAATCATCTTTACAACAGCGTTTGATGAGTATGCTTTAAAGGCGTTTAAAGTAAATAGTATAGATTACCTTCTTAAACCTCTTGACTTTGATGAGTTGAAATTAGCACTTGATAAGTTTAAATTATTAAATACTGATAATAAGGATGCTTCTATTAATAAAATCAATAAAAAAATATCAGACCTATCAGATTCAGAACTGAATAAATATAGGCAACGTTTTTTAATTCATTATGCTGATAAATATCAGATAGTTAAAGTTAAAGATATTCTATATTTCTATATTGAAGAAAACGCAGTTTTTCTGGTTGACATATCAGGTAATAATTATTCATTGGATTATACTCTGGATAAGGTAAATAGATTATTAGATCCTGATAATTTTTATAGAATAAATCGAAAATACATTATAAGTATTAATGCAATTGATAAAATGATTTCTTTTTCACAATATCGGATAAAACTTACATTGAAAAACTGTTCTGATAACGAGATAGTTGTTAGTAGAAAACGATTTTCTGGATTTAAGGATTGGATTGATCAATAAATTCTTGGATAAAGTCCAAGTTGAACTCGTTAAAGTCACTATTTCTGATAATTATTGAAAAAATCTTTTGAAATGTTGATGAATTCGAAGTAAACAAAAAAACAACATTTGTCAGAATGGCTTAATTAATTGGTTATTAGTGTTGAGATGCTAAGGTTTGGATAAGATAGTTATGAAGAATATGATACGATAGGGCAAAAGGAATAATGGTAATATGTATACGATTCCTGCAACTATAGAAGACTTGAAAAAGTTATAATTTAAAATATGAATCTAAATGTATCAAAGAATAGCACATATAGCTATAGTGGTTAAAGACTATGATGAAGCAATTGACTTTTATACAAAAAAATTGGACTTTATACTTCTCGAAGACACCAAAATCGACGAAAAGAAACGATGGGTTGTCGTTACTCCTCAGGGAGCAAAAGAATGTTGTATTTTATTAGCCAAAGCATCTGAAGAAAAACAATTAAGAAGTGTTGGAAATCAAACAGGTGGACGAGTTTTTTTGTTTCTTTTTACAGACGACTTTTGGAGAGATTACAATAAAATGGTTAACAGAAATGTAAATTTTGTCAGACCTCCTACAGAATATGAATATGGAAGAGTTGCTGTGTTTGAAGATTTGTATGGAAACCTATGGGATTTGTTAGAACCAAGTGAAAATAATAAGGGATGGATACTGGATAAAAAAGCAGGTTCCAATTGAATGTAAGATCATTAGTACTAGTGTAACAATTTTTCCCAGAGACAGTCTTTGTAATAAATAAAGAATAAGTTGAAGTATTTATTTGAGTATCGTTATATCTTGACAATTGTCACTTTATTAAATCAAATTGTAATGATTTAAAATCGAAACCAAATAAAAGTATAAAATATAAAATATAACCTAATGATTATTAACTATTTTAAAGTCGCATTTAGAAGCATATTCAGAAATAAGATACAAGCTTTAATAAATATCACCGGACTTTCGATTGGATTGGCATCTGCCATACTTATTCTGCTTTTTGTTTGGTATGAATTCAGTTATGATAAATTTCATCCTGATGTCAAAAACACCTATCTGGTTTATTCATACCTGCCTGGTATAACCTGGGGAGAAGAAAACCAGAAGAGTACTTCATCTATGCTTGTACCTACCATTAAAGAGCAATTTCCTGAGATCAAGTATGCCAGCAGGATAATGGAGCGTAAAATACTTTTGGCAACAGATATTATGCCAGCTGAAGAAGAAATATATCATGCAGTAGATGCTGATTTTTTGAAGATATTTGCCATTGAATTACTTCAAGGCCATAAAGAAAATGCATTGACAGACTTGAACTCTGTAGTAGTTTCTGAACGGATTGCAAAGAAATATTTTTCAGGACTCAATCCTATTGGACAACATTTTAAAACGGGCAATACAATCCTATCTATTACTGGTGTTTTTAAAGACATGCCATTGAATTCGCATTTTCATTTTGATATATTACGTCCCTTCGATGTAATTAAAGAATTTACCCCAAAAGATGAATGGGGAAATTGGCTAACAATTCAGTCAACTTCAATTATTCAGTTAAATAATAGGGTTTCTAAATCGGCAACGGAAGAAAAGCTAGTACCTTTTATTAAACAGTATTTGGGTAAAAGCACTGAGAAGAGATTTTATTTACAACCCATAACAGACATTCATCTCAAAGGTAGCTTTATAGGTAATTTAAACCCAAGTGGGAGTATTAAATATGTAATGATTTTTGGAGCGATAGGTCTATTTATATTGTTAATAGCCAGTTTTAATTATATGAATCTTAGCACTGCACAGTCTTTAAGGAGAGCAAAAGAAGTTGGTCTGCGTAAAGTTATAGGTGCTAACAGGTCCCAATTGATTAAGCAATTTTTAGGAGAGTCATTCCTTTTAACTATCATTTCGTTTATCATTGCCCTAGTACTAATACAAATATTTATTCCTTATTTCAATGAATTTGTAAACCGTGACCTTAAATTTACTGACACAAATCTTTCTTTCTTTCTGCTAATTTTTTTAGTATGTATTGGAGTTGCACTTTTATCGGGCAGCTATCCAGCTTTGTACTTATCGCGTTTTATCCCAGTCAAAGTTATGAAAGGGAGTGTTTCGGGCTCAAAAGAGTCAATCGTATTCCGGAATATCCTTATTGTATTCCAATTTGTGATTTCAATATCACTTATTGTATGTACAATAGTCGTTGTAACTCAATTGAATTTTATGAAGAATAAGAATTTGGGTTATGAAACAGAAAATATTTTGTCTTTTAGGTTGAGAGGAGTAGACGGTTCATTTTTGAAAGATAAACTAGCACAACATCCAGGAATATTGGATATTACAGGCTCAGACATTCTCCCCTATCAAGATGTGAATTACTCTACATATAATTATTCAGGTGCAGAAGAAGAAACTACTCTTGTCGTGCATCGCATTTACGTTGATTATGATTTTCTTGATTTTTATGATATGGATTTAATAAAAGGAGAAGGCTTCACTAAAGGTACTGAAGATGGGACTGTATGTTTGATCAGTCAGGAAACAAGCAAAAAGATGGGGTTAAAAGATCCAATTGGGACTTCTTTTGAAAAAGAAAGTAATGGATATTATCATAATTTTAAGATTATTGGCGAGTTCAGTAACTTTCACCACGCATCTTTACACCAGCCAATTAAGCCATCAATCTTAGTTTTAAATTCTAAAAGAAATTTAAATTTATCAGTAAAAATTCATCCAAATATGATTGAAGAAAGCATAGCTTTTATTGAATCACAATACAACTCTTTATCACCAAGATATCCATTTACCTATCAATTTATTGAAGATTCAATTAATAATAGTTATTCGGGAGAAAGACGATTGGGAAAACTATTTAACTTTTTTACTGTTTTAGCTGTTTTTATTGCCTGTTTGGGGCTTTATGGATTGGTTTCATTTATTATTGAACAACGGACAAAGGAAATAGGCATACGTAAAGTTTTAGGGGCTACGATAGCTAATATTGTTTCTTTGCTATCAAAGTATTTTATTAAATGGGTGTTGTTAGCCAACCTAATTGCTTGGCCAATAGCCTGGTATTTCATGAACCAGTGGCTAAGCAACTTTGCCTTTCACATCCGTCTTGGCATTGAAGTATTTTTATTGGCTGGAGCAATTACTTTTTTTCTCGCCGCTTTTACTGCAGGTTTTCAATCCCTTAAAGTCGCCTTAAACAACCCTATTGAATCATTAAAATATGAGTAAATTAAAATAAGTAAATGCGCTCAAACATACTTTAGCCTAACTAAATGGCCTACTTTTTATTAAATTAATTTAATAAGAATTAGGTGTCAAAAAATTATATAATTCAGGCTTGGAATATAATTACTAATATCGAAGAACAGCAACAGGTTTTGAAGAGGATGTGTAACCTTCCCTAAAATACACTACAAATGTAGGATTTTGAATGAACCTTAAATATTCTATATTTGAGTTCAGTTTTATCATTTTACAACAATAATCTGATAATCTCAAAATTTGGAGATCATATGAATAGTGATCAAATTATTAAAAAACTACTGCCTCCTGTATCACTAGTAATGATGGTGCTATTACTGCAGTCAAGTCTGTTATTTTCTCAGGATAATAAAAAAGAAGAATTAGACAATCTTCTTAATTTATCTCTTAAAGAATTAATGGATCTGACTGTTACTACTGCTGGAAAGAAGGAAGAAAAAATAGGTGATATTCCTGCAAGTGTTGTTATTATCACCCGTAGTGAAATTGAAAAATACGGATATCGTGACATTCCTGAAATACTTCAGTCAATTCCTGGCTTTTATTTAATCGATGATCTTTTTGCTAAAAATATGGGTATTCGAGGATTTTGGAATTCTACACCAAACAGAAATATGATTTTATTGGTTAATGGAATTCCTCAGAATGAGGATGCCTTTTCTTATACCTTTATTGATGGTATAAAAATTTCGCCTCAATCAATTGACCGGATTGAAATAATTAAAGGGCCAATGTCGATAATGTATGGAAGTGGCGCTTTTTTAGCTGCTGTAAATATTATTACGAATGATGTCAGTGAAAAAGAAAGCAATAATATTCTATCAGGCTCAATTGGATCATTTAACAGTAAAAATATAGCTCTTCGTACAGCTGCCAAAGCTGATGATCTTCAATATACATTTAACGGAACATATTTTCAAACTGATGGCCCTGAATATGATATTGGGAAAATGGGTGGAGCTAACAGGATGGGTACAAAAAATTATTTGGGAGATGAAAGTATATATTTTAATTTCTCCGGGAAATTTAAAAAATTACGTTTTGATTATAGTTTTTCCAAAAACAAAAAGGAAACGTTATTTGCATTTCCACCCACAGTTGAAGGGAACGGGTTCCCCTCTATTGTAACTGCAAATCGTTTTTCCCTTGAATATCATGAACCCCTTTCCGATAAAATAAGTTTGAAGTCCAGGTTGTCATTTTTTTCGCAACGTTGGGAAATGTTTCAGGAAGATTGGGTTTATGACGGTTATTATGGTACTGAAAGAGATATTTCAGAAGCCATGAGTGTTGAACTGAATGTTGTATATAAACCAAATGATAAGTTAAACCTGATTGCAGGAGTTAACTATTATAATATATTCAATGATCAAATTCATTTTATTCATCCTGATTTTAATTACCATAACTTTATTCAGCGGCTTGCAGATGGAGAATCCAGAATAAGTAAAGCATTGTTTACACAAGTAGATTATAAATTGTCTGACAAATTTCTAATCGTAGGTGGTGTTCGATTAGAGCAAATGCCTCCTTATAGAATGGCACAACATTATAATTTAGGATATGAAGATGAAGAGGTTTATTACGGAACGTATGATAATTCAACCTTGGAGGTTATTTCAAGGTTAGCTATGATATATTCTCCCGATAATTCAAATTTTTTCAAATTCATTTATGGAACAGCAATTAACCAGCCGTCATTTTTTCAAAATGCTGATTTAGTCGATGTTCGCCGAAATCTAGGAAATTCTTTAACACTTAACCCAGAACGTATTCAGACTTATGAATTAAACTATATTGGCAAAATAACAGCTAAAAGCTCATTAAATATAAGTTTGTTTCGAAACCTGTTAAATAAACTAATTTACCGTACTTTAATAGTCGATAATCAGGATGTTGCAATTTCTTATCATGAGAATACTGGAAAAATGGTAACAAATGGATTGGAATTGAATTTTCAATACAATCCATTTAATAAATTGAATTTCAGTCTAAGTGCTACATATCAACAGACTGAAGATAAGCGATCCGAAGAACATAGTGATTTCAAATCAGCTTATTCACCGCACCTTTTATTGTATCTAAAAGCTTCATATTTTTTTAATGAGAATATCTCATTGGCTTTAACCAGTCATTTCGTAGATAAAATGTCATCATACTGGGATAACACATTACCTAATGAAGATGGTTCTTATGGTCGTTATCTTGGTGAAGAAGTAAGTGATTATTATCTTGTTAACGCAAATTTAAGAATACGAAATATTTTGGGTTCTAAGGCATTTATAAGTTTTTATATCAATAATATTTTAAATCACGAATTTAGATATCCAACCAGTGTGTCAAATAATTGGGCAACCAAAGGTACACTTGGTATAGGGCGAAATTATGAATTGACCTTAGGATGGAAGTTCTAACGTTAGATCGGCAGGAAAATAGCATATGATGTTAATTTAACCCTTAGACAATAATAAGATATACTTAAATTGGAGATCAAAATGAATAAAGATCATACTATAGAAAAACTGTTTTCAACTATGTACAAGCGTTTACGGGCAATCTTAATAATGATTATGCTATTGTTGCAATCCAGTCTTTTATTTTCACAAGATAATAAAAAAGAATTAGACAATCTTCTTAATTTATCTCTTAAAGAATTAATGAATCTGACAGTTACTACAGCTGGGAAAAAGGAAGAAAAAATTAGTGATATTCCTGCAAGTGTTATCGTAATAACTAAAGATGATATTCGGAATTATGGCTATATGACCCTAGAGGAAATATTGACAAATGTTCCTGGTCTATATCCTATTAGAGATTGGATTGATGGTACTAGCTTTGGTATTCGTGGTGTTTGGAGTCTTGAAGCCAATAGAAATATTGTATTTCTAGTCAATGGGATGACACAAAGAGAGGAATGTTTTAATTCAAATACACTCACAACAATGAATATCCCTATTGAGGCGATTGACAGAATTGAAGTTGTTAGAGGTCCTATGTCTGTCATATATGGAAGTGGTGCTTTTTTTGGTTCGATAAATATTATTACAAATCAAATGGATGATTCAGACTCCAAGTCTATTATAACAACTTCATTTGGGAATGAGAAAACAAATAAAATTTATGCAGGCATTCAAGCCCAAAATGATAAGTTCAAGTATCTGATGAATGCCATGTACTACAAAACAAATGGTATGGATCAACCTCTTCATAAATTATTGAATAATTTTGATCCCTCAATTATGTCAGAAACTACAAACAGTCTTTTGAAAGAAAAAAGAGTCCACTTTGATTTTTCAAGTTCTTTCAATGGATTTTATTCAAGTATGAGTTATGATGAAAGTTTGAATCATATGCCTGCATTTGTACCACCGATTATAAATGGTAGGGGGTCATTTATTTTCGAAACCAGTACTCGGGTTGGATTTGGATATAAACAAAAGCTATCAGAAAAAACCTCTTTTAATAGTAAGTTTGAATATTATAACAGGGTGCAAAATTGGAGTTATGAAATTAATGAGATTGATAAGTATGATTTGGAAGGATTAACATCAAGCTCTTTTGATGCCGAATTGGATTTCTTTTATACTCCTAATCAAATTCTCGATATTACTACAGGTATTAATTATCATAGCATAGGATTTGAATCTCATTTTGTAGATCTTCCAAGTATTGGCTTTATTCGATTGCACAATGGAACAAAAAATGAAGAACCTATAATATCAAGAGCAATTTTTACGCAAGCTAATTTAAAGTTATGGGAAAATTTACAAGTACTCTTTGGCATAAGGTTAGAACAAATGCTTAGGTATACTTTAAAATCTAAAATTAATGTTGTTACCCAAAATGAGGCTCCGATTGTAAATGATTATAATAATGAAAAACTTCAGTTTGTTCCCCGACTTGCTTTAATTTATTCTCCTACAGAGAAACATGTTTTAAAAATGATGTATGGTAAGGCAATTAAGATGCCTAGTTTTTTAGAAAATATTCAATGGAATTTCCATCCAGAAACTCCAGCTTTAGAATCCGAAGAAGTACAAACGATTGAATTTAATTATCTTTCGGCAATTTCATCCAGCATCAATTTGAATATTAGCCTTTTTCATAATAACCTTGATAATTTAATAGTACGTTCTCAAGGTCTTGATCAGGTTGGAAATTATTTTACAAAAATTCAAAATGAGGGGAAATTAGTCACTAACGGAATTGAGTTACAAATACAAGCAAAAATTGGTAAAAAATTTAATTTTGATATAGCATCTACAATTCAAAAAACTAAAGATGAAGTTAACACAGAAATTGAAGTTGCATATGCTCCTGATGCACTTTTCTATTTGAAAACCTCATATACTGCAAAGGATAATATAATTTTATCTTTAACAGGAACATATGTCAGTTCAATGGAAACTCAATATGACTATACTCCTATTGATGCGGAGGATCAAGCTTCTCGACCAATTGGAAGAGTTGGAAGAAAGACAGAACCCTATTTTGATCTAGGTGCAAATCTTAGATTTGAGAACATATTTGACAAAGATATCTTCTTAAATCTAAGAGGGTCAAATATTTTTGATACTGACATTTTTTATCCAACAACTGGATATAGCCTTTGGGCTAGTCAGGGAACAATGAAAAGTGGATCAACATTTCTTCTCACTATTGGCTGGAAGTTTAATACTGAAAGAAGATGACAAATTATCAATCAGTTTTCACAATAGAATTTATTATACAAACTGACTGGGTCTTATAAGCAAAGCAAAGATTTGCTAGATATAGAGATTAAGGACTTAAATTTAACAAAACAAGTAAGAAGTAAAAATTAATCTCATTGATACAAAATTGCTTTATAAATTAATATCTTATGAAATTCAAAGTGACGGATAACATAACAGACAAAAGACATTGCTCTGGAATTATTCATCTACATTTATACTTAAAGGCAATAATCTTTTTGTTATTGACTTTTATTTCTATCACATTACCTGCATACAACCCTAAACAAAAAAGCGAATATGATGTAAAAGCTGTTTTTATAACAAGAATTTTGCCGTATATCGAATGGCCTGAAGAATCTGGGATAAGTTATAAAACTAAGCCATTTACAATTGTCATATTAGGTAGAAATCCTTTTGGGTCTGTACTGGAGGATATTTATTCATCTGAAGAACAAAAAGTTAAAAATAAAACCGTAGTAATCCAGTATGTTAAAGATATTGACGATATCAATCAATGTGACTTATTATTTATTGCCAATCATGACAAAGAAAAACTCTACAGAACACTTTTATATGTCAAAGGAAAACCTATTTTAACTGTTAGCGACACAAAAGGTTTCGGACAAGAAGGCGTTCATGTTAATTTCTATATTAAAGATAATAAAACAAGATTTGAGTTTAACGAACAATCTGCGAGTAATGATGGTTTTAAAGTTGATTATCGATTAAGAAACATTGCAAAAATTGTTGGTCTAAAAAAAGGAAAGTAAGAGATGAATTTACTACAAAATATTTCAATAAAAAACAAGCTAATTGTAATTATGTTATCCGTTACAATGTTATCGATAATAGCTGGGTTTACGGTGATAATAGTACAGGAAAAATTAGCACTTAAACGAAAGATTATTAATGAATCATTGATGCATGCTAAATTAGTAAGTGAATATTGTATCACTCCCTTAGATTTTGGATATCAAGATGAGGCAGAAGCCAACTTATCAAAACTTGAGGCAATACCAGCTATATATAATGGATATGTGTATGATATTAATGGTGATTTATTTTCTTCTTATTCTAGAGATGAAAGAATTGAAGCTCCAACCTTCCCTGCTGCAGACAACTTCAGTTATTTTGAAGGAGAATGGCTTCATATTTTCAGAATGATTAATTTTAAGGATGAGATTAAGGGGGCAATATATTTAAGAGTATCTACGGCTAATCTGTCAAACGATTTATCGAAACTCTTAATGTCAATGTTGTTAATTGGTATTGGAATGATGACTTTAGCTTATGTTCTTGCTGTTTGGTTGCAACGGTTTATCTCTAGCCCTATATTAGATTTGGCTGACTTCACTAGGCAAATTTCTCTAAATGCGAATTATTCATTGAGAATCACTAGGCAAGGTCGTGATGAAATTAGTATTTTATACAACGATGTTAACAATATGCTTAAACAGATTGGCATCAAAGAGAAGGAGAGAGATAAAGCAGAGGAAAAATTGAAGATTGCTCTTGAAAGAGCTAAGGAATCTGACCGACTAAAATCGACATTTCTGGCAACAATGTCTCATGAATTACGTACGCCACTCAACTCTATCATTGGATTTTCAGATATTATAATAAATGAAGACTTGCCTATTGAGAAGATTCTCGAGTTTAATCATATCATATATAGAAGTGGTAACCATTTATTAAATATCGTTACTGATCTGTTTGATATTACGTTAATAGAAGCTGGTGAAGTAAATATAATAAAACAAAATACAGATATCCAGTCCATTATTGACCAAGTACAGGAAATAGTAACCTTTGAGATAAATAAAACCAAAAAGAATAATATATCAATTAACTATACGAATAAGAATAAAAGCAATAATGTATATCTTTATACAGATGCAGCAAAAATCAGTCAAATACTAATAAATCTTTTAAAGAATGCCCTAAAGTTTACAGAAAGTGGTTCTATTAATTATGGGTATCGCATAGAAACAAAAAATGATCAAACCATGATTATATTTTCTGTAGAAGATTCAGGAATTGGTATAGCAAAAGAAAAACAGGAATTCGTCTTCGATTTATTTCGAAAGGTTGAGAATTCACATACCAAATCATATGGAGGAACGGGAATTGGCCTGTCTATTTCTAAAAAACTTACTAATTTATTAGGAGGTGAAATCTGGGTTGAATCAGAATTAGAAAAGGGAAGTACATTTTACTTTACTATTCCTGTTGAAGAACCTATAAAAGAAGACAAACTATATGATATGAAAGAAAAAAAATATAGGGATGACAATCCATTATCAAAAACATTTCTAATTGTTGAAGATGATGTTGATAGTTATAAATATCTTAAAACATTACTCGAAAGTTTTGGAGCAGAAACACTTTGGGCGAAAGATGGGGAAAGTGCAGTTAATTATTGTAGAGAAAATGACAAGATCGATCTGGTGCTAATGGATATTAATCTGCCACTCATGAATGGTTACAAAGCTACTAGAGAAATAAAGAATTTTAAACCAGATCTTCCTATTGTTGCACAAACGGCTTATGCTCTTTCAACAGACAAAGAAAAATTACTTGAAGCGGGCTGTGATGATTATATTTCAAAGCCAATACATCAGGAATTATTAATCACATTAATTAATAATATTTTTGGACATAGCAACTCATCATTAGCTAATAACTAAGGAAAAATCCAAAGTAATAATATACACGCTATTGTTTGAATATGTTAATAATGAGATTCGGAACAGAAACTGTGCTCGCACTTAACCAAAATCACATTATTATCAACTAAACAATATTAGAAAATTCACTTTGGCCTAATACTTTCTAAGATTTTAACTCTAAAAAGTTTAAATTTGGCTAAATACGTAAATTTGGTCAACATGGTGAGACCTTGTTAACTTGTAGTAGATCGAAGACTTTAAATTATCAATCTACACTGTAAGCTGATTAAATCTAAATAAAAAAAACATTTGATAAACACAGATGTAAACCATCTATTTTATTCCAGAAAATTACCATTAAATATTCGCACTAATTGTGTTCGATTTTTAACCTTTATCTTACGATAAATATTTGAACAGTGATCTCGCACAGTAATTGGAGTTATAAATAATGATTCAGCAATTTCTTTATTTGTTTTACCCTCACAAAGACATATAATGATTTCCTTCTCTCTTTTAGTAATCTTATATTTAACACATAAGTCAATGAAAGTGAGATTATTTTGTTTTTTGAATGTACTTACTAAATCATTTATTAAATAAAGCATATTTCCAAAATTGAAAAGCATTGCTAATATTCCAAGGTACAATATTTGACTGTCTTCAAATATCTGCTTTTGAACAAAATTTACAAGTAAAAATAAAAAGGTAGTAAAGGAGTAAAATAAAATAAATAGAAAAAACGCCTTATAAATTTTTTGTTGAATAAAATCTACTTCTTTTTCACGACTTGAAATTTTTAATATCCCACCAAGATTGGCGAAAAATAACGCTATATGAATAATAAGTGTACAAATTGAATCTACAATAAAATCAGTTTTACCATCAAAAATGAGAATAAAATTAAACAGAATGAATATCGAAAAAATTATCGGTACAATATGGATATAGAAAATCTGTTGAGTGAAGATTAAAAACTTGGTATTCTTTTTCATTTTATAAGTAATTAAATTTAAAACCACCTATTGCAAGTACGATCATAACAAATGTTACATTCCTTTGTTATCTATTCATCTGCATACAAGGATAAAAGGATATCTCATAAAAAGAAAAAAAAATTTAGCCAATAAGAATAAACGGATACTGAGTGGTAGAAAAACAAGTTTAATTGCAGAATAAAGGACTAGCTCACAAAGTGTGTAAATAGAAATTACCGGTGTAAATATTAATACGATTAATCGTTATTTGACAGAATTCAGGGTAAGGATTGCAGATTTTTGTGAAAAATCAAACCCTTTTTCTGGAGAAATAGAAGTAGATGAAAGTTTCTTTGGGGCAAGAAAACAGAAGGGTAAAAGAGGCCGTGGGGCTTATGGAAAAACCATTGTTTTTGGTATTTATAAACGCAATGGTAAAGTTTATACTGAAATAGTTCCAAATTGTTCCAGGGCAACGCTACAAGCTATCATTAAAGGGAAAGTATCAAAAGACAGTACGATCCATTCCGATAAATGGAGAGGGTATAATGGGCTTGTAGATTTGGGCTACAAAAAACATTACCGCATGGATCACGGCAATGATGAGTTTACAAAAGGAAAATCACATATAAACGGAATAGAAGAGCTTTGGTGGTTTGCAAAATCAAGATTGTCTAAATTTAAAGGAATGCACAAGTCAACTTTTTATTTACATCTTAAAGAAACTGAATTTAGGTTTAATTATAGTAGTAAAAACCTATATAAAATATGGTTAAATTTATACAGAAAAAATCCTCTGTTCTAGTTAAGACCCATATTTTAAATTAGAAATATGTTCGGCCATTTGCAGCTTTGATGATGAAGTAAAGAACGCATTTTCAAGGCTGTTAAATTCCTGATAAATGAATTGAAGGATTTTTAAAAAACAAACGCAATCGATCGCATTAAAAGTGCGATGCTTAAAAGTTTTAAAGATTTTTAAATCAGTTTCCTGAAAATGTATGATGAAGTCGGGTGGTGTATGATCCATCCATTCCATTAGTTGGCCAGCATTTTTTAAGATAGTTTTTCGCCAGCCTCAGGCAAGAAATCCGGCTATTTCAATATCCTGTTTTTTGGAAAACAAATGGGGGATGCGGATGAGATCAGTTTCAATAAATTCAGTTTGATTGTATTGTTGGTACTTGGTTTCAGGTAAATCGTAAAGCTCATCATGTTTAAACTACATCGATTTAATTTTGCTTTTCTCCGTTGATGTTGATGATTTTTAATTTACCATAGCCTTCGTTTAATTCATTTCTAAAATCGTAAAGTCCACCTAAAATAATAAGTTTGTTTTCTCTAACTAATCCGGCATATTTTTCGATAGCGATGCTTGTCTGATAATGAACGTTATTGATGATTTGTTCAATCAATGGTTTATCCTCATTCGAGATAGCGGGAATCAGATGATTTAATTCCTGAATGATTGATTCAGGTTCAGATTTATAACCTGCTGTAAATGCTTTAATTGCACCACAATCAGTATGACCTAAGATGAGTAGTACCGGTGTTTTAAGATGCAGAATCCCATAGTCAACCGAACCTTCGTTAGAATAGATCTGATTGCCAATATTTCTGATTACAAAAACTTCGTTGATTGGGTTATTTTGAATAGCTTCAGTTTGAACCCGTGAATCGGAACAAGTTACGAGCGTCATAAACGGGGTTTGCAATTCTATATGGTCTTCAAAAAAATCTTTTCCAGTACGGTTGATAAACTGTTGGTTAGATTTAAGGAGTTCTTCAATATAATTCTTCATTTTATTTCGGTTTTAAACAAAAAAACCTTCAATCATGTTAACATGAGAGAAGGTTAATGTATTCTTTGGCCAATAATTACAGTGCACTTACAATATTCTCCATGCCCGTTTTAATGGCTGATTCGTTCAGTGGAATCATTGAATGGTATCTTTCAGGTAATGATTTTTTAAGACCACTAATTACGTTCTCAATTTTAACAATCGGGCGCATTTTTAGATAAGCCCCTAAAACAACCATATTGAATATTTTGGTATTCCCCATTTCTGAAGCGAGTTTGTTTCCTTCAATCTTAAAAATATTGATGTCAGTACGCACAGGGTGACGTAAAATCCCATTTGGATCGTACAAAAGATATCCTCCGGGCTTAACTGTTTTCTCAAACTTATCCATCGATTGCTGATTGAGGATGATGGCTGTGTCAAACTCAGTTAAAACAGGTGAACTCACTCTTTCGTCACTGATAATTACCGTAACATTGGCAGTTCCACCTCTCATTTCAGGGCCATAGGAAGGCATCCAGCTTACTTCTTGATCTTGCATGATTCCAGAGTAGGCAAGAATTTTACCCATTGATAAAACACCTTGTCCACCAAAACCTGCAATGATAATTTCTTCAGTCATTCTATTTTATTTTATTTCTTTTTTTGAATCAATCTACTTATTTCTGCACCATCACGCCATCGATCTTGATATCACCTAAGGGGTAAAACGGAAACATATTTTCAACCATCCACTCATTTGCTTGAACAGGACTCATTTTCCATCCAGAGTTACAGTTGGAGACGATCTCAATAAATGAAACCCCGCCTTTTTTGTCGACCTGATTTTGGAATGCCATTTTTAATGCCTTTTTCGTTTTACGAACATGGGCTGGTGTATGAACTGCATGCCGAGTTACCATGTATGCACCGGGCAGAGCTGCAATAAGTTCTGTCATTTTTAACGGGCTTCCCATCATGTCAACATCTCTCCCGTAAGGTGATGTCGAGGACTTCATACCTGGTAAAGTTGTTGGTGCCATCTGTCCACCGGTCATTCCGTAAATTCCATTGTTCACAAAAATGATCACGATATTTTCTCCGCGGTTAATGGCGTGAATGGTTTCAGCTGTACCAATGGCGGCAAGATCACCGTCGCCCTGATAGGTAAAAACAATTTTATCAGGCCAACAACGTTTAATTCCTGTAGCAACAGCGGGAGCTCGACCATGTGCTGCCTGCTGAATGTCAATATTCATAAAATCATAGGCTAGCACTGAACACCCTACCGGGGCAACGCCAATAGTATTTTCTGTTATACCTAATTCCTCAATTACCTCCATTGTAATGCGGTGTGCTGTACCATGTCCGCAACCCGGGCAATAACTGAGAACATTATCAGTCATATTTTTGGTTTTCTGATAAACCAGGTTTTCTGGCTGAACAATTTCGTTGTATAGTTCGTCTCTCATTTCATTAACCTCCTATTAATTTTTGTTCCAGGGCTTCAGCAACCTGGAAAGGTGAATGTATCATCCCGCCCATACGTCCATAATGAGCTACTTTCACGTTTCCTTTAACGGCTAGTAACACGTCTTCAACCATTTGTCCGGCACTCATTTCAACTGCTAAAATTCCTTTAACCTTGGCTGACATTTTTTCAATTTCCTGGTAAGGAAATGGGAAGAGGGTTATTAATCGAAGAAGTCCAACTTTGATTCCTTTTTCTCTTAATAATTGAATTGATTTTTGAGCAATACGAGCACTTGAACCATAGGCAACGAACAAATAATCTATGTCATCATCACAATCGATTTTTTCAAATCTTATTTCTTGTTTTCTAATCTCGTCGTATTTTGCCAGAAGTTTTTCATTATGTCGTTCCTGACGCGAAGGGTCAAGATCTAGGGAAGTGATGATGTTTCGCTCACGAATGCCTGGTTTGCCCGTTGTAGCCCAAGGTGAAATTTTCTTGATTTCTTCATCGGTCCATCTGGGGATAGGATCTTTTAATTCAACTTTCTCCATCATCTGACCGATAACTCCGTCACTTAAAATCATAACCGGGTTGCTGTATTTAAATGCCAGATCAAAAGATAATTCCACAAAATCTGACATTTCCTGAACAGATGCAGGTGCGAGTACGATCATGTGGTAATCACCATGTCCACCACCTTTGGTTGCTTGGAAATAGTCGGCCTGAGATGGTTGGATGGTACCTAAGCCAGGTCCTCCACGAGCTACATTAACAATAACTGCTGGCAGTTCCGCTCCTGCCAGGTATGAAATCCCTTCCATTTTTAAACTAACGCCAGGACTGGATGAAGAAGTCATTGATTTTTTTCCGACTCCGGCAGCTCCGTAAACCATATTGATGGCCGCAACTTCACTTTCAGCCTGTAAAACCAACATTCCAGTTCTTTCATGTGGTTTCTCTGCCATCAGGTATTCTATAATTTCTGTTTGAGGTGTTATGGGGTAACCAAAATAGGCATCAACTCCTGCTCTAATGGCAGCCTCAGCGATGGCTTCGTTACCTTTCATTAATTTTAATTCACCCATTATGCTTTCTTATTTAATTTAGGTTAAACTTAGGTTAAGCTTCAACAGCTATTTTTTTTCTATAAACTGTAATTACACCATCGGGGCATACAATAGCACAATTTGAACACCCTGTACAAGCATCAGCATTTTTAGAATAGGCATAGTGATACCCTTTCCCGTTCACATTGGTCGACATTGAGATTACATCTGTAGGGCAAGCTCCAACACAGATTTCACAGCCTTTGCATTTTTCATTGTCAACAATAATTACTCCTTTAACTTTTGCCATTCTTAATCGATATTTAGTCGTTAAATTTATTTAATTTGAGTGTCACAAAACTAAGAAAAAAATGCAATTTGAAGGCGGCGCCGATCACCAACTTGTCACCAGGATTGAGCGCCGGCAGGGCGCGCGCGGTGGCGAACTGGTCGGTGCTCTCGCAGACGGGGCCGACGATGTCGGCGGGCGTCCAGCCGCTTTCCGGGCCGCTTTCCCGCATGGGATAGAAGGGGTGGTAGGCCTGATAGAGCGCCGGCCGGATCAGGTCGTTCATGGCGGCGTCGATGATGACGAAGCGCTTGGTCTCTGTGTCCTTTTCCGAAATCACTGAAGTCACCATGATGCCCGCCAGCCCTGCGATGCGGCGGCCGGGCTCGAACAGGAACTGCACGTCCATGCCCTGGAAGACGTCCGCAATCATGGCGGCGTATTCGGCGACGGCGGGCGGCTGCTCCGTGTCATAGGTAATGCCGAGACCGCCGCCCAGGTCCACCCGTTGCAGCCTGATGCCGTCTTCGGCCAGGGCTTCCACCATCTGGCGCACGCGCATAAAGGCGTCCCGGTAGGGGGCCAGCCGCGTGATCTGCGAGCCGATATGCACCGCAACACTGACCGGCTCCACGCCCGGCAGGCCTCTCGCCAGGCGGAACAGGGCAGGGGCGCTGTCATAGGCGATGCCGAACTTGTTTTCTTTCTTGCCGGTGGAGATTTGGGCGATGGTGCCGGCATCCACATCCGGATTGATGCGGATGGCGACGGGCGCATTCACGCCCCGTGCAGAGGCCAGTTCGCTGATGACGCCCAGCTCGCTCGCCACCTCGACGTTGATCTGCATCACGCCCTGGTCGAGGGCAAAGGCCAGTTCCTCGCGCGTCTTGCCGACGCCGGAAAAGACGATCCTGTCCGCCGGAATGCCTGCTGCCATCGCTGCCCGCAGTTCGCCGCCGGAAACAATGTCCGCGCCCGCCCCCAACTTGCCCAGGGTGCGCAGCACCGCCAGGGAGTCGTTCGCCTTCACCGCATAGCAGATGGTGGCGGGCATCCCCGCAAACGCATCGGCATATTCGCGGTAGGCCTGCTCCAGCGCGGCCGTGCTGTAGATATAGACGGGCGTGCCAACCGCGGCGGCGATGGCCGAAACGGCTACGTCCTCGGCGTAGAGTTCGCCGTTACGATAGTGAAATGCGCTCATTTGCTTGGATAGGTCCGTGGATAGGTGGGCTGCACGTCTTCAGGCTGCTGAAGGCCGCCCTTTTTTCCGCACGCCGTTACCAGAAAGGCCACCGATGGTCACGGCCAGAAGCATCAGGGTCATGCGCATCATTGGCCGTCTCCATTGGCTGCCAGGCGAAAGCGCATCCGGGCTTCGGCGACTGCCTCCCGCACGCGGGTGGGCGATGTGCCGCCCTCGCTGGTGCGGCTGGCGACAGAGGCTTCAATGGACAATACGTCAAAGACACCGGCGTGGATGCCCGCATGGGCCGCCTGCATCGCCTCCAGCGGCAGTTCCGCAAGCGCGCAGCCCTGCCGGTCGGCTTCGGCGACAAGGCTGCCGGTGATATGGTGCGCATCGCGGAACGGCAGCCCCAGTTCCCGCACCAGCCAGTCGGCAAGATCAGTCGCGGTAATGTGCCCGCGGGCAGCGGCGGCGCGCATGTTTTCCGGCTGCGGAGTCAGATCCCGTATCATGCCGGACATGGCGGCCAACGTCAGCATCAGGGCGTCGGCGGACTCGAACGTCGGCACCTTGTCTTCCTGCATGTCCTTGGAATAGGCGAGCGGCAGGCCCTTCATCATCACCAGCAGGCTGGTGAGCGAGCCGATCATGCGTCCGCTCTTCGCCCGCGCCAGTTCGGCGGCGTCCGGATTGCGCTTCTGCGGCATGATGGAGGAGCCGGTGGTGAACGCATCCGTCAGCTTCACGAACCGGAACCCTTCGGAGCACCACAGCACGATTTCCTCGGCCAGGCGCGACAGATGGGTTGCGCAAATGGCGGCGGCAGACAGGTATTCCAGCGCAAAATCGCGGGCGGAAACGCTGTCGATGGAATTTGCCGTCGGCCGGTCAAAGCCCAGCGTGCGGGCGGTCAGGCGGCGGTCGATGGGGTAGGGGGTGCCCGCCAGCGCGGCGGCGCCCAGCGGCGACTCGTTCATGCGGGCGCGCGCATCGGCAAAGCGGCCCCGGTCCCGCCCGAACATCTCCATATAGGCCAGCAGGTGATGGCCAAAGGTGATAGGCTGGGCGTTCTGCAAATGGGTATAGCCCGGCATGACCACATCGGCGGCGGCCTCCGCCTGGTCGGCAAGGGCGGCTTGCAGGTCTGCTAGCGCGGCGTCGGCGGCCTCGCAGGCTTCCCGCACCCAGAGGCGGAAATCGGTCGCCACCTGGTCGTTGCGCGAGCGCGCCGTGTGCAGGCGTCCGGCAGGCTCGCCGATCAGTTCGCGAAGCCGCACCTCCACATTCATGTGGATGTCTTCGTATTCGTCCCTAAATGGGAAGCTGCCATCGGCGATTTCGGCTTCAACCTGGTTCAGGCCCTGTTGAATGGCGGCTTCATCGGCAGCACTGATAATGCCCTGCGCGGTCAGCATGGCGGCGTGGGCGCGGCTTCCGGCCAGGTCTTGCGCGGCAAGGCGCTTGTCAAAGCCGATAGAAACGTTGATCTCCGCCATAATAGCGGAAGGGCCGGCAGCAAAGCGGCCCCCCCAAAGCTGATTGGCTGCGGGGGATTTTGATGATGAACCGGAAGAAGAAGCGGACATGCGAACTCTGACTTTTGTGCTGCTGGCAGCGGTGATTGGTGCGGCAGCCGTCTTCTATGGCATGGTGATGTCCGAAGGGGAAGGCGACGGCGCAAACGAGGTGGTTTTGGTGCCCCTGCCGGATGCTGTGCCGGCGGCCAGCAGCGGGGCGGAATGGGCGGAGAAGCTGGACCGTTACGACCCGTCCGCGGCAGCCATCCAGACCCCGTTTCAAGCGGCCGATGGCACGCCCCTAACACTGGCGGACTTCAAGGGCAAGGGCTTGGTCGTGAACCTGTGGGCCACCTGGTGCGCCCCATGCGTGCGGGAAATGCCGTCTTTGAACCGCCTGCAAAAGCAGGTTGAGGCCGATGGCATTCAGGTGCTTGCCGTCTCTTCCGATCATGGCGGCCAGGACTTGGTGAACGCGTTCATGGCGGCGCACGAGCTGGATGCGCTGAAGCCCTATTTCGACCCGTCGGGCGCGTTCACGCGCGCCATGGAAGGGCGGGGGCTGCCGCGCACCTACATCATCAACGCGGCCGGTGAATTGACTGCCCGCTACATCGGCCCGGCGGAGTGGGATTCGCCAGACCTGGTCGCCGCTGTGCGCGAATTGAGCCGCTGATGCTGCGCGTCCCAAGCCAGGAGCGCCCGGACTGGCGGGGGCAGGCCACCTCCCTCGGCTTTCATTTCCATACAATCGGCGGCGAGGCCTATTGGGACGAGCGTGCGCACTACCGCTTCACCGTGCGGCAGATCGAAGACGACATCGAAAAGCCCACGGCAGAGCTGGAGGCCCTGTGCCTGGAAGTGGTCGACCGCGCCTGCCGGGACGAGTCCCTGCTGCGCGAGTTGAAGATTCCAGCGGCATACTGGGACTTTGTGGCGGCCAGTTGGCGGGTGCGGGAACCGGCGCTCTATGGCCGGATGGATTTCGCTTATGACAGCCAGGGTCCGGCCAAGCTGTACGAATACAATGCCGACACGCCGACCTCGCTCTACGAGGCAGCCTTTTTTCAGTGGGTCTGGCTGGAGCAGGCGCGCATCTTCGGCCTCGTGCCCAGGGACGCAGACCAGTTCAACACCATCCAGGAAGAACTGGTGGAGGCTCTGGCACGCACCGGCATTGTCAGCACCCTGCATTTTGCCAGCGCTGAAGGCCATGCCGAGGACCGGGGCACTGTCCACTATCTGGAGGACTGCGCCAGGCAGGCGGGCCTGCAAACGGCCTATGTGCCACTGGAAAAGATCGGCATGGATGCCCGCGGGCAGTTTTCCGATGGCGACGATTTCGTCATCAACGCCCTGTTCAAGCTCTACCCCTGGGAGCATATGTTTACCGACATCTACGGCGGCAAAGTCCCCGCCGCCGATGTTCTCTGGCTGGAACCGCCGTGGAAGGCGGTTCTGTCGAACAAGGGCCTGCTGCCGCTGCTCTGGCGGTTCTTTCCGGGGCACCCCAACCTCCTGCCCGCCTATTTCGAGGGGGAGGCAGGCGTGTCGGACATTACCGGCGGCATGGTCAAAAAGCCTCTGTTCAGCCGGGAAGGTGCGAATGTCGAATGGCTGGGCAGCGATGGCCGGCGTTTCTCGGTTGACGGCCCCTATGGCGATGAAGGCGCGATTGTGCAGGCCTTGCACCCGCTGCCGCAGATCGCCGGCAATTACACCGTGCTCGGTTCGTGGGTCGTCGGCGGCAAGCCTGCAGGCCTTGGCATCCGCGAGGATTCAACGCCTGTAACACGCGATACCTCAAGATTTTTGCCCCACGCCATCATCGGATAATTTTCGGAAATATTGTGATGTTTATCACTTTTGCATGAGAGCCGGATTTGCTACGCATCGTACATAAGTAAATAAAATGAGGTTAGAGCAATGTTCAGATCAATGTTAAGTGCGTGTGCATGTGTTTTGTTCGCAGGCGCGGCGCAGGCGGGCCAGATCTCCCCGGTCAGCTACGACATGCTGAACGGTGAAACCGGATCTTTCACCTATTACGACGAAACCTACACGGGCAGCGGCAATCCCCAAGGGACATTGTCTGCGCTCAGCGGCGGTTTGGGCGATCTGACCGATGGCGTGATCGCCACGCAAAACTGGAACGTTGCAGAGCAGGCCGCCAATTGGTCCCTATGTTGGCTGGCATAGCATCAATCCCGTGATTACGTTCAATTTCAGCGGCGCACCGGTCATCACGGATGTGGTGTTCTACTTCGATGACTCGAATGGCTATGGCGGCGTGTTTGCGCCCAGCGGGGTCAATGTGGATGGAACCAACTACACGATCAGCGAGCCTGCCGGTTCGGCGCCGTTCTCGTTTACGGTCTCTGGCCTGAACATTGCCAAATCGTCTTTCGACGTGCAGTTGCAGACGCTCAGCACCAGCAGGTGGGTGATGGCTAGCGAGATCGAGTTCTACGACAATTCACCGGCTTCGACCGTTCCGGTCCCTGCTCCGTTTGCCCCGTTGGGCGCCGGTATTGTGGCGCTGGGCGCGGCAGGCAAGCTGCGCCGCCGCCGCCGCTGACGGCCTAGACCAATCAGACTGATGGCCAGCCCGGCGCGTGCCCCATGCGCCGCTGAGCGGGGGAGGGCACTGGGCCGCAGCAGATTCTTGCTGAAAATCCGATGTGATCGGTTGGGTTTTGACGCTGAATCAGCGACGATAGGACAAAGCTGGCAGAAAAATACAGCATCGGTGCAAGGCAGCGCGACGCCGGATACGGCGCGAAAAGGCAAAACCAGCTGTCGCCGCAAGGAGTA
>CALOCL010000002.1:0-175116 GCA_942491855.1 uncultured Bacteroidales bacterium | reverse complement strand
ATCAAAACGATATCCATTATTTGTAACCCTCTCGCCAGTTGCTAATTGCATAGAGAAATTGCCGACCCGAAAACCTTCCCGATATTTCCCAAAAACTCTGCATTCCCAAGATGAAACGGCGTTAACATAAGCATTACCATCGAGGGTTATACCATCACGATCGGTAACATAGTATGTGTTCCCATACAATTCTAATACCGCAACAAGAGCAATTTCACCTGCAAACTCATTTAGGCCATGTTCCGTCCGTTAAATTGTTCCAAGTATAGCAATGTCGTCTCAATGTATTATACTCTATTCCCGGCGATGTGTGAGTCATAAAAAACACATTCAGGATGTTGTCCTCTTTCGATTTTAACCACGGTAATGCCCCTCTAATAATAGTCTCGCGGTAGTCCAAGTTGTTTGAGCCGGATAGACTGCCGCGCTTAGCGTATCCTCAAATTCATCGGTTAAGTAGTTATTTCTTCAAGGTGGTTTGTGAAGGATGTCAAAGCGGAGGGCATAAAATAGATTGCCACAAAATCATTATATCGATCATAGAATAGAAACAAACATCCTGCCAGACTCCATACTCAAAAGTTCCGACCGTCTCAATATCGGAAGTGGACCCACCATTATTAATATAAGCTCGAAAATGTGCCGGTTGTAGCGTCGTTTCTCTCACAGCGAAGGCGAACATAGTTTGATCCGTCAGTAGAAGTTCCCAAAGCGTTAAATACGCATCTGTGGTGGTCAGGAATATCATCAATCATAAATTGGCAGAATACCGAGAATGAATAATCAGCGAGAACCGCCAGGACACAGTGTTAGTCGCCCCCGGGCCACCTGTATCATCGATTCGAAGCGCATACCCGTTATTTCTGATAATATCACTGTAACTCGCCTTATTAACCAGCGTCCCGAGATCGAGCGTCAATATAGTTCCGGTCAACGTGTAGTCATCCATCGTATTATCTGTCATCAAAAAAGCGCCAAAAAGTGTGTCAAGGTGCAGGAGACTCATAAGATAGAGTCTAAATCGAAGACGCCCCCCCTTTACTTTCTCAAGCTTTCAGCGTACGGCCAAAAAGCATCGGTTAACATTCTATTTCGGTTATCTATCATTGTCGTTGGGTTGTATCCATCAGCAGCAATTGTCAGTGCCAGTACAACCAAGGTCACCTCTGGACGGCTCGTATCTCCTCCAATTCTCCAATTTTCCAGAAGTGGTTCCATGATACCGGTGTGTCGCCGCATACTTATTTTTATCGGATTGCACCGTATGCATTTTTAAGCCCATGCGATTAGGAAACACCGGGCCACGTACATTATTCAGGCTGATGTTAGTGTCTTCGTATCATCATTTGGAATGGTCAGCATTAACACATCTGTCATTTCAAATACTGCTAGAATCATGGATGCGCCCGATAAATTTCATTAGAATCAACGAAATCCGCGGCATTGACCCGCGCCCCCGGTATTGTGTGTCTGTATCACCGAATCCATCATAAAATTGTATCTCCGCACCACCACCTAAACAACCGGTGCAATGTTTTTTTAGAATCCACCGCACCGCCCAACGGGAAGTAGACAAACGAACATAATAGATAAATCAAGTTCATGATCATTGCCGTCATTCTCTTGAAGCCGATATATTTTAGATTGAAAACCGCTATATTTAATTGCATTTTTTTGATCTCTAATAGTCGAAAAACTTTCGATATATTTCTCTGAGTCTGGGCCGTGGGCCATTCAATATTAGTGGCAGTATACGTATTCTTTTTGATGAGAAAATTCCAGAAGGAAGTACAACCCTGAAAAATGCCATTAGAGACCTAATCCCTGATAAATTTCGTCGATCAACAGTTAATTGAGATTGCATCATTTGCTCAGTCGTTGCCCCGTGAGTGTTGACCACAGTACCGCCCCGTTCACCTGTTCAGTCCCCCGGGCAGTGTTGGCGGTGTTGTTTTGTATTGCCCGTAGTGTTTCCTCGTGCATGGAGCGCCTGCGGAGCGCTTATAATTCCCTCGCCGTTATCCACCATCATTACATTGTCATAGCCTCTCAAACGTCTCCGATTCGATGAGGTACTTAGTTTGTAATCTTAACCTGATTCAAGTTTCCGAAAAAAACTAGTATGGCCTTTGCTTGATTCCATCATTCACGAATGCAGCTTCTTTAAAGAATTTCCGTTTTCTCAACATCTGCATTGTCATCGAATCTTACAATATAACTTCTACCTCCTCTGAAGTCTGCATATTCTGACCTTTTGATACCTCATTATTGAAACGATTCGTCCAAGTACGATTACAATACCAGAAATAATGTAATACAATTTACGCTTGCCGAGGAAATCGATTTTAGATTCCCCTTAAAGGCTCCTTCGTTAATTTAGTACTGAAAGTAATATTGCGCTTCTTTCCAACCATCGCTCATAAAACCAAACGGGTAATGAAAATGGCGCAGAACAATGAAGTCAGAATACCAATAATCAAGTGTTGTTGCAAATCCTTTAATAGGACCTGTTCCAAACACATCAAGTATTACCCCTGTTAGTAGAGTTGTAATGTTCGCATCAATAATGGCTGCATATGCATTTTTGTATCCATCTCGGATCGCCAATTTGATACCCTTACCAAGAGCTAGCTCTTCACGGATTCGTTCGTAAATAAGTACGTTCGCATCAACGGCCATACCAATGGTCAACACAATACCAGCAATACCTGGCAGAGTAAGTACAGCACCTAAGGAACTCAAAACACCGAAGATGAAGAACATATTAATCAACAATGCAATATCAGATACGATACCGGCTTTGCTGTAATAGAACACCATATAAAGGAGGATGATCAATAAAGCGATCATGAATAAACGAACGCAATCCCGACTGTCAATGGCCTCCTTGCCTAAAGAAGGTCCAACTACCTCTTCTTCAATGATATTGGCTGGAGCCGGAAGCTTACCAGCTTTCAAGACATGTTCGCTAAGTCCTCGGCTTCTTAAGAGTAAAACTGACCAGAATTGCTGAAACACCACTCTTGATTTCAGAGTTCACTGTTGGTAAAGAATAGACATAGTTATCTAATACAATGGCAACACTGTTACCAATGTTCTCAGAAGTAATTTTCGCCCAAGTAACAGCACCACGGTTGTTCATTCTCATGGTAATAGCAGGCTTACCATAATTATCACAATCTGAACAGCATCTACAACCGCATCTCCTTGCAATTCCGAAATTCCTTCACGATTTGTTTTGATGGCAACTAAGCGCATATAGGTATTGTCCTCCTCTGGTGAATTTACCGCCCAAAAGAATCGAGTCTTGATTTGCTCGCATTTCAGGAGTCAATAACTCACGAACTTCTCTTCTATTTAAATAGGAAGAAACTTTTGCAGTATCTTTTATTGCCACAAATCCAATCACAGGGCCTTCTCCCGCTTGTCCTGTTTCAAAATTGACATTTGCCAAAAGAACTTCGAACAATGGATTAAACTGACCTTCGGCTGCTGGAAGAGAATCATTAGATATTCCAAGAGAATCAACAGATTCTTCTGAAAGCATATCAGAAACATCCGAAGAAGAATCCGAATCTGTTGTAGCTAGAAGGTTATCCAACTCATTGTCTTCAGTAGATCCAAGAGCCTCCCCTTCAATAGCTGGCTCAGCGTCGATGTTACTTGAAGAAGGTTCAGCGATTAAATCGACTAAAGCGCGATCGGGAATTAGTGCAGCACTAAGTTCTTCAAATACTGGAAGAAGATCTCTTGGTTGTTATAACAAACCCAAAATCCGAGCCTTGCAGTTCCTTGCAATACTTTTCTCCCACCCTTTAACTTCTTTTATTCCAGGAAGCTCTACGATGATTCTATCGGAAGTAGTGAGTCTTTGAATTTTAGGTTGAACAACACCTAAATTGTCAATCCTCTTTCTGAGCACTTGCTCAGTTCGCTTTACAGCATCAACTGCTTCCGCACGAATGATTTCGATTATCTCGGCGTTATCCGCATTTCGATTTGGAAATTTCTCTTTGTTCTCCCTATTGTGAAAAATTGCAGCAAGCTTGGAACTAGGATCAATTTCTTCTACCGCTTGACCAAAAAGTGTTACGTAGTCGTCTGAAGCCTCGACCATTCTATCTTCAGCGAGCTTAAGCGCTTTTGGAATGTCGGATTTTGACTATTGGAACCCAGAGCCTTAACCAAGTCTGGAACAGATACTTCAAGCGTAACGTGCATACCTCCTTGAAGGTCAAGTCCAAGGTTGATTTCTTTTTGTTTCGCATGCTTATACTTCGTACCTAACAAGGGCACAACTTCGTCGTTAGAATGCGCATTGATATAGTCTGACTCGAAGGCTTGTAAAATTGAGTCCTTTTCTGAAATAGTAAAAGTCAATCCCTCCGAATCGAGAGAGTCAACTTTTTCCTGTGCCGCAATCTTTGCGTCTTTTTCGGTTTCTCCTGTGAAGAAAGAAAATGACATCTCATAAAGACAGGCGAGTACTAGCAAAATAGTAAATACCCAAATCGCACTCTTGTTCTGCATAATCGTTAATCTATTGTTTCAGATTTTTTTGAAGCCTGCAAATATAGAATTATACAAGCTGAAAACGTAAAGGTCTTTTCAAGTCCAAAAAAGCTTGAAAATCAATCCATAAAAAGAAAAGAAAACGGCTCCAAGAGGAGCCGAATTATTATACATCCATTGTATCTAGAACTGACATTACTGAGCGAACGGCCGTAGCTGATTCATCAAGCAAAGCTCTCTCATCTTCATTGAGATCAAGTTCAATAATTTTTTCAATTCCCGCTTTTCCTAAAATTACAGGAACACCTAAATAAATACCTTTCTGGTCGTACTCTCCATCAAGCCATGCACAAACAGGGAACACTCTTCGCTGATCTCGAACAATGGCCTCAACCATTTGAGCCGCTGCAGCACCTGGCGCATACCATGCTGAGGTTCCAAGTAGTTTGACGATTTCTCCGCCGCCAAACTTAGTGCGTTCAACGATTTCGTCAAGTTTTGACTCGCTAATCAATTCTGTCACAGGAATACCTCCGACAGTTGTATATCTAGGAAGTGGAACCATTGTATCTCCGTGCCCGCCCATCAAAACTGCTTGAATATCCTTTGGCGATACATTTAACTCAAGGGCGAGAAAACTTCTATATCTGGCCGTATCTAAAATTCCAGCCATTCCAAAAACCTTATTGGAATCAACCTTTGCAGTGAGGTATGCGCAATAGGTCATTACATCAAGAGGGTTCGAAACGATTATAATTTTAGCATCTGGCGAATGCTTAATTACATTTTCAGTAACTGATTTTACGATTTTCGCATTTGTCGCGATGAGGTCATCTCTAGTCATACCAGGTTTTCGAGGAAGTCCAGAAGTAATAACCACCACTTCAGAACCTGCAGTCATCTCATAGTCGTTGGTCGAACCAATCACTCTAGAATCGTATTGATTGATTGGAGAAGTCTCCCACATATCCAAGGCTTTTCCTTCAGATACTCCTTCTTTTATGTCGAGAAGAATTATTTCATTGGCAATTTCTTTGTGCGCCAACACATTAGCACAGGTTGATCCTACATTTCCCGCACCTACAACAGTTACTTTCATTTCAATATTTTATTAAATCTGTAAATCGATTTTAAGGCTGGCAAATGTATCATTTTTGAACCTTTGACGTATCTATATTGACACTTTAAATCACTTTAAAAGTCAAGAAACAAAGGGGATTAGGTGAATTTGATACTTTTAATGAATCCAGAGGCAACCTTTTATAAGTATTCACGTCTATAGAGCATTGAATGATGAAACACCCAATAGCTTTATGACCTTGAAGAGGTCATTGAGGGCTGCAAAAGAAGCGACAAGCTTCAGCAGAACAGGCTTTTTGAGATGTTTTACGGAGTGATGAAAGGGGTTTGTTTGCGATACGCGACAAATCACGAGGAGGCGGAAGATCTTTGTCATGATGGTTTCCTAAAAGTCTTTGAAAAAATCCCTTCTTACAATGCGAGTACCGGAAATACTTTTAGTTATCAATTTTATTCGCAGTCAAAAATTTATCTTGCAGAAAACTTAAACTTAAACTTAGGCGCACACCTAAGCTATTTTGATCTGAACGAGGAATTAGTTCTCGAACCAAGAATTGGATTAAACTGGGATATCAATCCTGCAAATAAAATCAGTATGGCCTATGGAAAACATAGTAAAATTGAGCCCTTAAGGATTTATGAAATGAGTGTGTCATTTGGAGATTTGTTTGTAAAGCCCAACACAAGCCTGGCGCTTACCAAATCACAACATTTTGTTTTTAGCTACGATTTAAAACTAACAGCCAATACTCATTTAAAAATTGAGCCCTATTTTCAAAAGCTTTATGATGTGCCAGTTATTGCCGACAGTTCCTTTTCGGTAATTAACTTCACCAGCGAGACATTTTTTAATAAGGCCTTACAAAATGATGGAGAGGCAACCAATATGGGAGTTGATTTAACGCTTGAACGATTCATGTCGAAGGGATTTTATTACATGATTACGGCCTCGGTTTTTGAATCAAAATACACCGGAGGAGATGGTGTAGAGAGAAATACCCGTTACAACCAAAATTTGGTTTTTAATGTTTTAGCTGGTAAAGAATGGCAAACCAAAAAGAACCATACTTTTGGGATGAACGGAAAATTTACGGTACTGGGAGGGAAGCGTCAATCTCCGGTTAATTATGAACGTTCGAATGAATTGCAGTACGTAGTTTATGATGATACCCGGATTTTTGAAGTTCAACTACCCACCAGTTTTTATATCGATTTGTCGATAAACTACACCATCAACAAACCTAAATATTCGCAGTCTATTATTTTTCATGCCAAAAATTTATTGATGCAAGAAGAATCTCTGGGGCATGCTTTTAATTTCAAAACCAATGAAGTTGAACCTTATGGATTGACATTGATTTTTCCTTATATCAGTTATAAGATACAGTTTTAGGAATAATCACTAATTCAGGCCAATTGTCATTTCGAGGGAGTAAAACGACCGAGAAATCTCCAATTGTAAATGAGATTCCTCCTCATTTCATTCGTCGGAATGACAAAGAAATTGAATTGTCATTTCGACCCCGATTTATCGGGGGAGAAATCCCCTTGAAAAACCTCAGTTTAAATTTCTTTGTTTAGAAATCTCCATTCGGGATTAGTAGTGGTGATAAGTTTATCTTTCTTCTCTCGTCTCCATTTTTTTATTTCTTTTTCTCTTTTTATTGCATGATTAACATTACTAAAGTGCTCATAAAATATAAGGTAATGGCAGTTGTATCTTTTTGTGAAACCTTTATGTTTACCAGTTTCATGCTCAAAAACCCTCTTTTTAAGATCACTGGTGACACCAATGTAGATTACATTTCTGTGTTTGTTTGTCATGATGTAAACAAAATAATTATGAAAGAGAGCCATGAATACTTTATCTCTTTATACCCAATTCCTGCATTTGTCATCTCGAGGGAGCTAAGCGACTGAGAGAGCTCCTTCTATAAATGAGATTCCTCCTCATTTCATTCGTCGGAATGACAAACAAAAAAAGGCCCCACATCGTGAGGCCTTTCTGCAAGTAGTAATTAAGGGTTTAATAAAATAACCCTCCTTCATTAAAAGTTTCGGAGGATTACACTTTGAATTTGTAATTGATTGCTGCCAATTCTTCATTGGCTTTAACAATCTTACCTTTAAGATTTTCTTTGTAGGCAACAGTTTTTGCGAAAAGTTCGTCATTCCCTGTCGATAACATTTGTGCAGCTAAAATTCCGGCATTTAAGGCACCGTTAATTCCAACGGTTGCAACTGGAATTCCGGGAGGCATCTGTACAATTGCCAGAAGTGAATCCATTCCGTCAAGCGAAGCTTTGATAGGTACACCAATAACAGGCATTGGGGTCATGGCTGCAATTACGCCTGGTAAGTGAGCGGCCATACCAGCTCCGGCGATGATCACTCTAATTCCGCGATCATAGGCGCCTTTGGCAAATTCTTCAACTTTTTCAGGAGTACGATGTGCAGAAAGGGCGTTCAGTTCAAACGGAATTTCCATTTCATCTAAAAATTTAGCAGCTTTTTCCATAACCGGAAGGTCGGAAGTGCTACCCATGATAATGCTTACAAGTGGCTTCATATGTTTTAATGATTTTAATGTTCAATAATTATAGGTACAAAATTACATTTTAATTTTTTATTTCTAAAGCCTCTAACGATCAATCCGTTTAAATACTAATTTTGTACCTTTAATTTTTAGCAGCGCATTTAAAATTTTAACATGGAAGCAGATCAGAAAGTGATTCAGGTACTCGATAAAAAATTCAAGCCTTTTATTCGTGAAGATCAGATTGAGAAAGCAGTTCAGGAAATTGCAGACCGCATGAACGTAGAGTTAAAAGGAAAAAATCCTTTATTCATCGTGGTGCTTAACGGGGCTTTTATGTTTGCTTCAGATTTATTTAAAAAAATAAACATTGAGTGTGAGTTGAGTTTTGTTAAGATGTCGTCGTACGTCGGAACTCAGACTACTTCCACAGTAAGGGAGTTAATCGGCCTCGATCGCGTTTTAAAAGGGCGCACGGTTGTAGTGGTTGAAGATATTATCGATACCGGAATAACCATGGCACATACCATTCCTTTGCTTCAAAAACTGGAGGCCAAAGACGTAAAAATTGCTACCCTTTTGTACAAGCCGGAAGCCTTCCAAAAAGATTATACAATTGATTATATTGGGTTGGAAATTCCTAACGACTTCATCATCGGTTATGGTTTGGATTACGACGGGCAAGCTCGAAATTTACCCGAAATCTATAAAATTGTAGAGTAAGATGGGAAATTCAAATTTCGTCGATTATGTAAAGATATTTTGCCGATCAGGTAAAGGAGGTCCTGGGTCTTCACATTTTCGACGCGAAAAATATATTCCAAAGGGAGGACCTGATGGTGGCGATGGCGGTAGAGGCGGCCATATTATTTTAAAAGGGAACGATCAACTTTGGACCTTGCTGCATTTACGTTACACCAAGCATATTCGAGCTGAACATGGCGAAAGTGGAAGTGGATCACGTTCGTCGGGTGCCGATGGTGCCGACCAAATTATTGAAGTTCCTTTGGGTTCGGTGATCAAAAATGCTGAGACCGATGAAGTTATTGGTGAGATTACTGAACATGATCAGCAATTCATTGCTTTAAAAGGAGGAAGGGGAGGATTGGGCAACGATCATTTTAAAACCTCGACAAATCAAACACCGATGTATTCTCAGCCTGGTGAAGACGGTAAGGAAGAAGCTATAATTATTGAGTTAAAACTTTTGGCGGATGTTGGTTTGGTTGGATTCCCGAATGCAGGAAAATCGACCCTTCTGTCTGTAGTTTCGGCTGCCAAACCTGAAATTGCCGACTATCCGTTCACAACTTTACGACCTAATTTGGGCATCGTTTCCTATCGGGATAACAGATCTTTTGTGATTGCTGATATCCCCGGAATTATTGAAGGAGCCCACGAAGGAAAAGGATTGGGGCTGCGTTTTTTGCGACATATCGAACGAAATTCCATGCTATTATTTATGGTTCCGGCCGATGCCAAAGATATTCGTAAGGAGCATGCCATTCTTTTAAATGAGCTCAAGCAATTTAATCCTGAACTTTTGGATAAGGAACGTTTGCTGGCCATTACCAAATGCGACATGCTTGATGAAGAGTTAATGGCTGAAATGAAACAGGAATTACCAAATGTTAAAAAGGTTTTCATTTCTTCCATAACGGGACTTAATGTTTCGCAATTGAAAGATGAGATTTGGAAACTGCTAAATAATTAATGATAGAAGCCCTAAAACAACTGGACACTGAATTATTCCTGGCCTTAAACGGCCTGCACAATTCCTTTTTGGATTTTGTAATGTTTTGGGCCAGCAACAAACTTATCTGGATTCCACTCTATCTTTATTTTGTTTACCTCCTGATTAAAAATTATCAATGGAAAACGATTGGGATTTTTGTGGCTGTGATTGTCCTGATTACACTGGCCGATCAGCTATCCGTCCATCTTTTTAAAAATGTATTTCAAAGATTTAGGCCTTGTCACGAACCTGAGCTTGAAGGTTTGGTGCATTTAGTGAATGGTAAATGTGGTGGTCGGTTTGGTTTTATCTCTTCACATGCGGCCAATACTTTTGCACTGGCTGTTTTCCTCATTCAATTCCTGGGTAAAAAGTATCGATACTTTACACCCTTGATTTTGTCCTGGGCTGTCTTTGTGAGTTATAGTCGCATTTACTTAGGTGTGCATTATCCGGGAGATGTAATTGTTGGTGCGGTATTTGGTAGTTTGCTGGGACTTTTATTGTTCTCTTTGTACAGCAAATTGTCATCTCGAACGAAGTGAGAGATCCCCAATCAAATGTTTAACTTGATGTTAATACGACCTTCTCTTTAAAAATAAAATATGCAAAAAGTAGAATTCATCATCGGGAGCCCCCGAAAAAAAGGCAACACAGCAGTGATGGCTGAAGCTTTAAACAAGCATCTCGACACAAAAAAATTCACTTCCAACTTTACGTTTTTATACGATGTTGAAATTAAAGCCTGCACCGACTGCCGGGGCTGTAAACGAGGCAACTTATCCTGCATCGTTGAGGATGACATGCAGGAAATTTACACGAGAATTGATGCAGCAGACATCCTGGTTTTTGGCACCCCCATCTATTGGTTTACGCCCAGTGCCAAAATGAAATTAGTCCTTGACCGGCTTCTTCCTTACTACGGAAGTAGCAGGTTAGAAGGAAAGAAAATGGCGATTTTACTTCCTGCGGGTGTAGGAGAAAAAGATTGCGACCTGACTACCGAAATGTTCACACGCATGGCCCGATCCTTAAAAATGGAGTTTGTAGGGCGGGTTACTGCCGAGGCTTACGATATTGGGGATGTAAAGAAGGATGAAAAGGTGATGAATGAAATTGCTGATTTATCGAAAAAAATTAATGCATTTTGTTAAAGTAGGGCAGGCCAGAAAAAACGGCGAGCAAGCGTTGGCTTGTGTGCAGGGAGCATCGTTTTTTCATATTTTTTGGTTCTTTTTTTTAAAAAAGAATATTTAAAAATCTGTGTGTTCATTTTCTTTGCTCCTCCAAAGAAAACGAACCAAAAGAAAAGAGTCTTTTTCAAAGGCATTTTTTGAGCCAAGCTCAAAAACCATATTTATTCTTCTAAATTTCTTACAAGGATTCAGAAATTCTTAACGAAGAATAAATATTATGCTGTTGAAAAAGATAAAAAACACAGATATTACATTTGTGCGCAGGCCCAAGATTCCGCGATGTCAAGGAGTGGCCTGTGCGTAGGTTTGGATCGGAATCTTTACTCATGAATTATTAATATTTAAAGGTATTCGTGAACCTCATAAATTCGGTTTTAACTTTTTGGTTCTTTTGTGTTAAGACAAAAGAACATATCAATTATTTTAGATTCCGGCACTACGGCCGGAATTACAAAATCAAATTGGAAAAATTCATCAATTATCCCCGAATAAACGAATTCAGCTTATCCACACTCTCCTTGGCATCACCATAAAGCATATCGGTATTTTCTTTGTAGAAAAGCGGATTTTGTACGCCGGCATACCCTACAGCCATAGAGCGTTTCATCACGATTACATTAGTGGCATTCCAAACCTGAATTACAGGCATCCCATAAATTGGGCTGGCTTTGTCTTCCTCTGCCCCCGGGTTCACAATATCGTTTGCTCCAATCACCATCACTACATCAGTGTTTGGCAAATCATCATTAATTTCTTCCATTTCCAGCACAATATCGTAAGGCACATTGGCTTCGGCTAGGAGTACATTCATGTGGCCTGGTAAGCGCCCGGCTACAGGGTGAATTCCAAAATGAACTGTTTTGCCTTCTTTTCGTAACATTTCAACCAAGTCGTGAATTGGATGCTGAGCTTTGGCTACCGCCATTCCGTAGCCCGGAACAATCACAATTGAGTTGGCATCTTTTAATAACTCAGCAACAGTTTCGTGATCTGTTGAGGTTACTTCTCCAACCATTTCAGCGGCACTGCCATGTTCAACTTCTCCAAATCCACCAAAAATAACTGACAGGAAAGAACGGTTCATGGCTTCGCACATGATGATGGAAAGGATAGCTCCCGAACTACCAACCAAGGCACCGGTTACAATTAAAAGGTCGTTTCCCAGCATAAAACCTGCTGCGGCGGCTGCCCATCCCGAATAAGAATTAAGCATAGAAACCACTACTGGCATATCGGCTCCACCAATGGCCATTACTAACATCACCCCAATAAATGAAGCGATGGCAGTCATGATGATGAGGTACATTAAACCATTTGATCCATCATCCATGGTGAATAAAACACCAAGCACAACTGAAACAATGACTAAACTAATATTTACCAGATGACGTCCGGGATAAAGGAGTGGTTTGCTTCTGATCTTTCCTTCTAATTTTCCCCATGCTACGATTGAACCAGTAAAGGTAATGGCACCAATAAATACACCGATGAAAACTTCCACGAAGTGGATATTGTGTTCTGCACCAGTAAGTAAATGCGTATGTGGATCGAGGTAAGAACCAAAGCCAACTAGTACGGCTGCCAAACCGACAAAACTGTGGAGAATGGCTACCAATTGCGGCATAGAGGTCATTTCCACTTTCCGCGCTACTACAATTCCAATCACTGATGCAACTGCAATGGCCGCTAAAATATAAATATGTCCTTCAACTTCTGCTCCTAAAACTGTGGCTAAAATGGCAATGATCATACCCACAATGCCGTATAAAACACCACTCTTAGCTGATTCCTGAGAAGATAATCCGCCTAAGCTGAGTATAAATAAAATACTTGCGAATAGGTAGGCTGCTGTTTGTATTTGTGTCGATATCATCTTCTTTATTTTTTAAACATTTTCAACATTCGGTGAGTTACTAAAAATCCGCCAACAATGTTGATGCTGGCTACGAGTATGGCTACAAAAGCAATAATGGTGATGGGGCTTGAGATATCCGTGCTAACTTGCAATAATCCGCCAATCACAATAATTCCACTGATGGCATTGGTTACAGCCATTAAAGGAGTGTGAAGCGAATGTGATACATTCCAGATTACCTGCCAACCAACAAATACTGCGAGCACGAAAACAGTAAAGTGTCCCATAAAATCAGCCGGAGCTACTTTCCCAAGTAGGAATAAAAACAATGCGATCACGCCTAGTTTCACAATCATTCCTATTGCTTTCTTTTTGTTGGCCTTCGTTTTAGCGGCAGCAATTTCTTCAGGGCTTTCTTCAACGACTGTTTCCTTTGGTTTTTGCGGACTTACCGGAAGTGGTTCGGGTGGCCAGTTGATTTTACCCTGGTAAGTAACCATGGCTCTTTTCACCACATCGTCTTCCATGTTAATGTTGAAGTTTTCGGCTTTTCCCATGTCATCTAGCAAATGGCACAGGTTGTTTCCATAAAGTTGAGAAGCCTGATTGGGTAACTGATTCAATTTACCGATGATGGTCACGCCATTATCAGTAACATATATTTCATCATTTTTGGTTAATTCGCAATTTCCACCTGAGGAAGCAGCTAAGTCAACGATTACAGAACCGGGCTTCATCACTTCAACATGATCTTTCAAAATCAGTTTCGGCGCTTCCCTTCCCGGAATTTGAGCGGTGGTAATGATGATGTCAACTTCGGCGGCCTGAGCTTTAAACAACGCCATTTCAGCTTCGATAAACTCCTTACTCATCACTTTTGAATAACCAGAAGAGGTGGCACCATCTTCCTCAATATCTACACTTAGAAACTCGGCACCCATCGATTGGATTTGCTCAGCAACCTCAAGTCGGGTATCAAAGGCCTTTACGATAGCTCCTAAAGATTTAGCAGCCCCAATAGCCGCCAAACCAGCCACCCCTGCACCAATCACTAAAACTTTTGCAGGATCAACTTTACCGGCAGCTGTAATCTGTCCGTTTAAAAACCGACCAAAGTGATTGGATCCTTCGATAACTGATCGGTAACCGGCAATATTTGCCATCGAAGAAAGTACATCCATTTTTTGTGCCCTGGAAATACGTGGGATGGCATCCATGGCAATGGCATTCACTTTTTTATCAGCTAGTTTTTTGAGTAGATCAGGATTTTGAGCGGGCCATAAATAACTTAAAGTAACCAGGCCTTCCTTCATTAAATCAATTTCATGATTTTGAGGAACTAATACTTTTAAGGCTATGTCTGCATTTTGATAAATTTCTTTTTCAGAAGC
Organism: uncultured Bacteroidales bacterium; assembly: GCA_942491855.1. Classification (GTDB taxonomy): domain Bacteria; phylum Bacteroidota; class Bacteroidia; order Bacteroidales. Next base: position 160,811 of record CALOCL010000002.1, on the reverse strand, counting down.
AACAATTTCTGCACCTGCTTCTTCAAATTCTTTGTTTGAAAAATTTGCTTTTAAACCGGCATCTTTTTGGATGAGGACTTCAAATCCTTGTTTGATTAAGCGTTTAACGGTTTTAGGAGTTGCGGCTACCCGAAATTCTTTGGGTTCAAGCTCCTTTGGAATACCAACTTTCATAAGTTTAATTTTTGTTCAATTTACACAAAACACTAAGGTCTTGTAAATAAGTTTACAAAAATAGTAAAAGCTGGTAATTAATACACGTTCTAAATAAGAATCTGATCTAAATAAGATTAGATTGTAATATCAGTATTGGCTTTTTCAACAAATCGATTTTGGATATTTTCCGAATAATCAATAGCCATTAATACTTGATCATTTGAATTTAGTGCCCGTAAGCCCGTCCTTCAAGTTTCTCAATCACTACTTTGTAACAATTTACATCCTTAACGGCTGGGTCGTTATACTTAAATTTGCGTTCTGCATAATTAGCCATGATCACATCCAGTGCTGCCCTTTTTTCATCCATTTCAGTGATAAATTCTACTTTTCCATAAGCTAAAACTGATTTGTATTTCCAGCTGTAACTGCAAGCAACTTCTTCATCGCGATACTTGAGTTCATAACTTCCACTAAAGGCCACACACACATTGGGTTTGTTTTTTAGAATGTCAATTTTTTTCCCTTGCTGAGCTGAGTGCAGAAAAATCTCATCGTTAGCATAACCAAAATTAAAAGGTAAAACATAAGGCATGTTATTTTTATCAACCATGGAGAGGTGACAAACATCGCAGTTATTTATAATTTTTTCGAGTTGAGGTTTAAAATCAAGCACGCGGCTTTTCATAATTTAGATTTTAGATTTAAGTATCAAGTATCAAGTATCAAGTATCAAGTATGACAAATGATCTACAAATTTAATAAAGTGCTGAGAAATCAATAGAAAATAAAAATTCAAAAGCGCTGGATTTTTTATCAGGGTAATAAATATACCTGAAACCCATATCGATGGGGGCAATCAAACTAAGCAGGTGAAGGTCGGATGTTAACTCAAAACCAGTAGAACGGTAAGTTGTATTTCCATCGGGATGCTTACCAAATGCATAATCGTAGTAGAATGCAAGTTTCAAACGCTTTAAATACATCAGGGAGCCCACATTAAAATCGGGGTACCACAAGGGCATTTTGTAATTTAAACTTGTTCGGTACAGCTCGGTGTCGTTTCGATTAAAAAACCCACGGGGGTAATTGACTTGTTGTGGAAAATAGTATACTCCCTCTTGTCGTTTCTGATATCCATTAAAAATTTTAAACCCGTGATGATGAACTAAACCGGGGAAATAAAGTACCGAAGAAACTGAGGCTATCCAACTTTTATTTTCATTTTGCAGCGGTGTATTCCCAATTCTTAAATCTAAAATTTGCCCCCATTTTGGATAAAGATCACGTAAAGAAGCACGTTGGGTATTGTAAAAATACAATCGGTAATGAAGTGAGTGAACTGCATTTTGACTGAACTTAATATTTGAGCCGGGCAATTCGTTTAAAAATGAATTTTTAAATTTAACGGAGGGCTGAATCCCTCTTTGGTATCTTCCTTTCGAAAGTGAGATTGGTAGCTTGATTTCAGTTTCAATATTTGTTTCCTTGTAAGTAAAACTCTTTATTTGATTGGTGGAGTCGCTATAAAACCTTCTTCTTTTACCATTATCCACAGAGAGATCAATAATGGGGTAAAAACCCTGATAAGAATAATTAAAATAATATTTCCCGAGTGATTCGTTCAGATCGTACTCGTAACCCATGGTGGCAAATGCTGTGCTTAATTTGTTTTGCGACATGAGCGAAAAACCGGGTTTAACCTCATACGAATTGACATCAATCGATGTCGGAGCCCAACTATGAATATTTAGTAACCCACTTGCTTTGTAATATTTTTTTACCTCATATTCTTTGTTGTTTTCTTGATTGATGTTAAGAATGCCTTTTTCCTGTCTTGAATAAGTTTCCGCTAAATTAAGTGTGGTCTTCTGAATTTTATCCAATGGAATCCATTCGTCTGGTGAATAATTCTGTTTAACGATTTCATAGCCGTTAGAGGTGTAATTTGAAAACAAAATAATTTCGTTTTGCTCATCAACAAACACATGATCGGCTCCAAATTTCACCTGACTAATTTGAGAGACGTGTTTAGTAGATTTGTTAACAGCATAAATATTATCAGTACCCGAAAACGCTCCGGTGAAATAGATGTAAGCATCAGTAATTCTTGGGGAAGAAATTTGTTCGAATGTTTCCGATAGTGTTTTTTCTGTTTCTCCTGTTTTTACATGAAGTGTTTGAATCCCTTTGCCCTTTGAATTTAAGTTGATAAAAACAATTTCATCATCATCAGCCGACCAGGCAGGCATCATTACTAAGTCGGGATGAGGATATCGTTTCAGTTCATGACCATCTTTCGCATCAAGAATGACTAAAGCAGATTCATCATTTAATCCTTGTTCTACTAAAGCAATTTTGGTTGCGTCGTTTGAAAGGGCAGGTGAAAAATAACGACTTTTTTTGCTTAATTGCGTTAGTTTTTTGGTTTTAAGATTGTAGGTTTTGATGACCGAATAATTTCTGTTTTGCCAACGGGTGTCAAATTCAATTTCGGACCAGCAAAGTAAATAATTGGCATACGACAAACGATCACCCAAATTTGGACCGGGTGTAAAAATAATTTCTTCCTCACCCGAAGAATCGATTTTAACAAAGCGTTTAACATCATCCATACTCTTCTTAACACTGATGATCTCTTGATTCTTGTAAATCATCGGATGACGATAATTTGTAAAGTGTTTTGGTTTTTTAGTGAGCTGATCGTAGGTACTAGCGTTTTGAGAGGATAGGATGGAGTCCCATTTAAATTTTAAATCTTCCATTACAGAAGTATAGAATTGCTGTTTACTTAAACCACTTGCATTTTTAATGGCTTTCGAAAAGGGGGTGATCAGAAATGGATTTTTACCGGTATTCGTTAAACTGCTTTTCCATATTTTTGATCCGAATTTATTTCTGCCGGAAGCAACCAACAAGTAGCCTAAAGGATAGGCTTCGGGTACCATATCTTTGAAGGAGCCATGAACAGCTTTTTCGTAAGAATAAATTTTTTTGTCGAGCAGCTGAGCCTTAAAAGGCATGGTGAAAGCAGGTTCCCGGCCACGGCCGGATTCACTTAAAGCCGTTTCAGTAACAACGGCATCGCCTTCTAAAAACCATTGTGGAACAAAGATTCCGGTCATAAACGCCAAAACATGTTCACCTAAAATAACTTTAAGCACCTTGGTTAAGCCAGTGTTTAGCTTTTCAATTTGGATCAAATGACGTATTTCGTGAAGTGCCAATTGATCCAGCCATTTATGTGGGTAAGTGTTTTGTGGTGAAGTTGCAACCAAGTCAATTCGGGTTGGTGCCCAGGCGGTGGTTCCGTTTGACAGCACTGATTGGTTGTGTAAAATGACAGAAGTTTTTTTTATTTTCCCATCCAATGAATGAGCAACCAGTGAATAAGCTGAATCTAAAATATTTGCAAGGTATTGCGCTGGTTTTTCAGCAGTTTCAGGAAAGATGATTTGGAAATTTGAGGTATTTATTTGAAGCCATTTTGTTGAAGCCGGATCTTGTCCTGAACTGTAATATTGGCCTCTAACCATGGGAAGCGTTAAAATTAGAATAACGGAAAGAAAAAAAACCCTTTTCATCGAAATGTGCATTTCCAAAGATAAAACTAAATCTAATTTAAATGGAATGAAAAAATGAGTGATTGGTCTGCTGAACCCTTTCTAATTTTCTTCAACAAAAAAATCCCACAAGGGATCTTTGGGTGGAGGTGCAATAATTTCTATTCTTTCTTTTTTTACAGGATGAATAAAACTTACTTTGCGAGCATGTAAACTAATGGATGCATCTTTGTTAGACCGGGGAAAGCCATATTTTAAATCACCCTTTATGGGGCAGCCAATCTTTGCAAGTTGGACCCTGATTTGATGATGGCGACCTGTGATTAAATTAACTTCCAAAAGCACGTAATCTTTACTTTTAGAAATGAGTTTGTATTTTAGCTCAGCCTTTTTAGTGCCTGGTTTTTCGGTATCGTACGCTTTTGATTTATTTTTGGCCTCATCTTTAATCAACCAATTAATCAGATGCCCCTCTTCTTGTGGAGGAATATTTTTGGTGATGGCCCAATAGGTTTTCTGAACTTCTTTATTTTTAATTTGATCGTTAAGTCTGGTTAAGGCTTTACCGGTTTTTGCTAAAATAACTGCACCACTTACAGGCCGGTCGATACGATGAACCAAACCTAAAAAAACATTTCCCGGTTTCTCGTAGAATATTTTCAAGTAGTTCTTGACATTATCGATGATGGATGCATCACCGGTTTTGTCACCCTGTACTAATTCGGAGGGTCGTTTATTAACAACGATAAGATGATTATCCTCGTAAAGGATCTGCTCACGGACACTTTTTAGTTGATCCATGTGGTTTGTTAGTATTGCTCACGCTCGTTAGGAAAACTAAGCGTCTTAACATCTTTTACATAAGTTTGAACACTCCCTTTAATTTCTTCAGAGAGGTTGTTGTACCTTCTTAGGAAACGAGGGGAAAATTTTTGAGTAAGACCAAGCATGTCGTGTAAAACCAAAACCTGTCCGTCAACACCATTACCTGCACCTATTCCGATGGTTGGGATTTTTAATTTTTTAGTGACTTTTGCACCTAAAGCAGCCGGGATTTTTTCCAGTACAATTCCGAAACAACCGGCTTCTTCCAGTAATATGGCATCTTTTTCCAGTTTTCTGGCTTCATCTTCTTCGGTAGCACGAACCACATATGTCCCGAATTTATGGATAGATTGAGGAGTAAGACCAAGATGACCCAAAACAGGAATACCTGCGGATAAAATTCTTTTTACCGATTGCACAATTTCTTTTCCCCCTTCCATTTTAATGGCATTGGCGCCCGATTCTTTCATAATTCGAATAGCTGAGTGCAAAGCTTCGAGCGAATCTCCCTGGTAGGTTCCAAAAGGAAGGTCAACAACAACCAGTGAACGGGTTACTGCACGCATGACCGAACTTGCATGATAAATCATTTCGTTCAATGTGATGGGCAAAGTAGTTTTATGGCCTGCCATTACATTTGATGCCGAGTCTCCAACTAAAATGATATCGACTCCGGCTTCATCAACCAATCCGGCCATGGTATAATCATAGGCAGTAAGCATGGCAATTTTTTCACCTTTCAACTTCATCTCTTGCAGAACATGAGTTGTAATTTTGGGGTATACGCTAAATTTTTCCATTATTTCTTTTTATAAAAAAGTCTGAAAACTAATTACGAAGATATATTATTGAAAGAAATCCAATAATTCAATTTCAAATACCATCACAGCATTTGGAGTAACACCAAGAGGAGGATATGGACCATATGCCAGTCCGGAAGGAATTAACAACATTCCTTTGGCTCCTTTGTTAAAATATGGAATACCTTCTTTCCATCCTTTAATCGTATTACCCAGAAGTATTGTCAGTGGTTCATCCGCAGAGGTTTGATCAAAAATTCCTCCTGTATTCAGGTAAAATCCTTTATAATGTACCTTAACCTTGTCCTGCAATGTTGGATAATCCGAACCATGGCCTTCTTCGGTTATTACATAATGCAGTCCCGAATTAGTTTGATGGGCATTCAAATTATTAGTTGCAATGTAGTCTTTAATTAACTCAACGTCCAGTTTTAACTGTTCAGCTGAGGTTAACATATCTTCTTCTTTTTTGCATGATTGGGTTATAAACAGAATTATAAATAAGATGGGGATGATCTTTTTCATTCGTATTTAGGTTATTTTAATGGTTTGTTCCAAATATTTGGACATTTAAAAGTTCTTTGTCAGTGCCCTGCAAAAATAAAACTTTTCTCCCTTCATTTTCAAAACTTTATTTTCAAAACTTTAAAAGAATTATGAAATCGAGCTTATTTAGAATGCTTTCAAAGCTTTTATTTATTGAAATTGAAACATATTTTTTAACTTTGAGGGTCAACATTAATAATCCTAATTTAATGATTCTTTTATGATTAAACTGAACGGAGTGTTCCCTCCGCTGCCAACGGCATTTGATGAGAATCAGGCACTTGCTACTGATAAAATGAATTTGAATATCGCTCGATTAAATCAATTTGAATTGGCCGGATATTTATTGTTGGGCTCGAATGGTGAACTGGTAATGTTGAGCGAAGAAGAAAAAATAAAAGTATATCAGGAATCGAGAAAAGCCATTCCCAAATCAAAGTTGATGATTGCCGGAACGGGTGGGCTCTCAACCCTCGAAACCATTCGCTTAACCAAAGCAGCTGGAGATGCCGGTGCTGATGCTGCGCTGGTTCTCAATCCTTTTTATTACAAAGGATTAATGACCAAAGAGGCCCTTAAACATCATTATTTCGAAGTGGCTGATGCTTCCGAAATTCCTATTATTATTTACAACATGCCAGCCAATAGTGGAATGGACATGGGCGCAGATCTAATTTCGGAATTCGCAAAACACGAAAATATTATTGGGATGAAGGATTCGGGAGGAAATCTCACTAAAATGGGAGATCTAAAAAGATTGGTTGATCCAGATTTTCAAATTTTGGCAGGCTCAGCCGGATTTTTATTGCCTGCATTAACAGTTGGTGCAATTGGTGGAATTTTAGCCTTGGCGAATATTGCACCTCAGCAATGCCTGGATATTTATAAAAATTTCAATCAAGCAAATCTTGAAGCCGCGCAATCAATTCAGCTAAAGATGATTCCTGTAAATGCTGCTGTTACAAGTGGGATGGGAATACCAGCTTTAAAATACGCCATGGATATCCTTGGACTACACGGTGGAATCTCTCGTAAACCAATCCAATCTTTAAATGAAAACCAACAACAAATTATTGAGCAATTATTAATCAATAACGAAATCGTTCACTTTTAAATACCATTGCAATGAAGCGTAGAAAATTATTAATGATTCCCGGACCCATCGAATTCGAACCTGCTGTTTTGCGTGCTTTGGGCTCGCCAACCGCAAGTCATGTGGCGCCCAATTTTATCGAAATATTTGGAAATTCCTTAGAACTAATGAAGAAAGTTTGGAAGAGTCCGTCGGGGCAACCCTTCATTATTGCAGGTACGGGGACACTGGCCATGGATCTGGCAGGAGCAAATTTAATCGAGCCTGGTGATAAAGCTCTTGTTATTTCTACCGGATATTTTGGAGAACGTTTTGCCGATCTGCTAACAAGGTACGGTGCAGAGGTAAAAATATTAAGAGCCCCTGTTGGCGAAGTAGTTTCTGAAGAAGAAATCGAAAATGCATTAAAATCAGACAATTATAAATTACTTACGTTTACGCATGTTGATACTTCTACAGCGGTAAAAGTTGACCCTCAGCCTATTGGCGCATTAGGTAAAAAATATAATGTTTTAACAGTGCTTGACGGGGTTTGTTCAGTAGCCGGTGAAGAAATTAAGCAAGACGAATGGGGAATAGACGTTGTGTTGACGGCATCCCAAAAAGCCATTGGCGTACCTCCGGGCTTAGCCTTGTTGGTTGTTTCGGAAAAGGCAATGGAAGCATGGAAGAACAGAAAAACACCGGTTGCCAATTACTATGCCGATTGGACGAATTGGTTACCCATTATGACGGCCTATGCTGAAAGAAGGCCATCATACTTCGGAACACCAGCTGTGAATTTAGTTGCAGCGCTTGAGGTAAGTTTAAAATTAATTTTAGAAGAAGGAATGGATGCGCGCATCCAGCGACATGAAAAAATTGCTGAAGCATTTAGAAAGTCATTCGCTGCCATGGGATTGACTGTGATCCCGAAAAAGAACACCATTTGTGCCAATACTTTATCCGCGCCTTATTTCCCAAATGGAATTGATGGTGCGGCTCTTTTAAAAGAAATAGGCAATGCCGGAGTAATTTTAGCTGGCGGTTTATTGCCCGAAATCAGGGGTAATTACTTTAGGGTGGGGCACATGGGCGCAGTTAACCAAGCAGATGTTCTTGCCACCATTGGCGCCATAGAGGCCGGATTACAAAAATGCGGTCATCAAACTGAATCCGGAATTGGGATTAAAACTGCCCTAAACGAATTAAACAGCTAATTCGTAATCAACTAGTATTTAATCTGTAAAGATCAAATCCATTTTAAAGGATTAAGTCAGGGTATTAATTGAGATATCCTGACTTTTTTCTGTCGTTTTGTCATTAAATGACAGCTTGAATTATTGAATTTAAAAAAACCAAACAAAAAAACATAAGGTGAAGACAATCAGCCTAAAACATCATTTACATTGAAGACACCTCTCTTTTTTTCTTCGCATTCAAAAAAAAATCAAGACCTCGTACGGCTAATGGCATAATGATTGAGTAGCTTGGATATCAACCTTAAAAACATATCAAAAAAATAAAATTCGAACAAAATGGGAAAAATAATTGGAATTGACCTAGGAACTACAAACTCTTGCGTTGCCGTAATGGAAGGTAATGAGCCTGTTGTAATTCCAAACAGTGAAGGTAGAAGAACAACACCTTCAATTGTTGCGTTTACAGAAAACGGAGAGCGCAAAGTTGGTGATCCTGCAAAAAGACAGTCGATTACCAATCCTACAAAAACTATTTCATCAATTAAAAGATTTATGGGCGAAACCTTTGATCGAGTAACTAAAGAAACTCAAAGGATGCCTTATAAAGTTGTAAAAGGCGATAATAACACACCACGTGTACTTATCGATGAAAGAAAATATACCCCACAAGAAATTTCAGCAATGATTCTTCAAAAAATGAAGAAGACTGCAGAAGATTATTTGGGACAAACAGTAACAGAAGCGGTTATTACCGTTCCTGCATATTTTAGCGATTCTCAGCGTCAGGCTACGAAAGAAGCCGGTGAAATTGCTGGTCTTGATGTAAAAAGAATTATTAATGAGCCTACCGCTGCGGCCTTGGCCTATGGGCTTGACAAAAAGCAATCGGATGTTAAAATCGCCGTTTTTGATTTAGGTGGAGGTACTTTTGATATTTCCATACTGGAACTTGGTGATGGCGTTTTTGAAGTAAAATCAACCAATGGTGATACACACTTAGGTGGTGATGATTTTGATCAAAAAGTGATTGATTGGCTTGCCGAAGAATTTTTGAAAGACGAAAATATTGATCTTCGTAAAGACCCAATGGCACTTCAGCGTTTAAAAGAGGCTGCTGAAAAGGCTAAAATTGAGCTTTCATCTTCCACAGAAACAGAGATTAATCTTCCGTATATCATGCCAGTTGATGGTATTCCTAAGCACCTTGTTCGTAAGCTAACTCAAAACATGTTTAATCAGTTAACTGATGATTTGGTTCAGGCAACTATCGGACCATGTAAAGCAGCATTAAAAGATGCCGGTTTACAACCTTCAGATATTGATGAAGTTTTATTGGTTGGAGGTTCAACCCGTATGCCATCCATTCAGGAAGTTGTTAAAAAATTCTTTGGAAAAGATCCTTCTAAAGGGGTTAATCCTGATGAAGTTGTTGCGGTTGGTGCTGCCATTCAGGGTGGTGTTTTAACAGGAGAGGTAAAAGATGTGTTGTTGTTAGACGTGACTCCTTTATCATTAGGAATCGAAACACTAGGTGGTGTGATGACAAAATTAATTGAATCGAATACTACCATTCCGACTAAAAAATCTGAAACCTTCTCAACCGCTGCCGATAATCAAACAACCGTTGAAATTCACGTTTTACAAGGTGAACGCCCAATGGCAAATCAAAACAAAAGCATTGGTCGATTCCATTTAGACGGAATTCCACCTGCTCCAAGAGGGGTTCCTCAGGTTGAAGTGACCTTTGATATTGATTCAAATGGAATTTTAAATGTGGGTGCTAAAGATAAAGCAACCGGTAAATCTCAAAATATTCGTATCGAAGCTTCTTCAGGATTAACGGATGATGAAATCACCAGAATGAAAAATGAAGCAGAAGCGAATGCTGATTCGGATAAAAAACAAAAAGAAGAGATTGATAAACTGAACAGTGCGGATGCATTAATTTTCCAAACTGAAAAACAGCTTAAAGAATATGGCGATAAACTTCCTGAAGATAAAAAAGGAGAAATCGAAACTGCAGTTGCGGAATTAAAAACTGCGCACACCAGTAAAGATCTTACAACCATTGATGCTGCCATGGAAAAATTAAATACCATCTGGCAATCGGCAAGCGAAGAGATGTATAAAAACACCCAAGGTGAAGCTGCTCCGGGAGCAGAGCCAGGTGCTGATCCAAATGCTGGCCCACAAGGTGGCGATGCAGGTGGTGACGATGAAGTTACTGATGTTGATTTTGAAGAGGTTGACGATAAGAAGTAAGAATAATCAACCCAAAATAAAAAGCCCTCCGAATTTTCGGAGGGCTTTTTATTTATTAAACACAGTTTGTTTTCTTTGAAATTTTTTAAAGACATTATTATTAGTCAGTTCGAGCCTGTCGAGAACTAATTTTAGACAGTTTACATCTAGACAAGCTCGATGTGACAATTTGTGTTTTGCTATTTAATCTCTTTTTCAATAAATTTAGATCGATCTGGTTCAGCAGGAACAGTAGGTTTTTTATAAGATTTTGTTTCCAATTCTTTTAGCAGATGTTTCACAGCTGCTTCCACACTTGGATCAATCCCTTTGGCCATTAAATCCGGACGATCATATACTTCGATATCTGGGTAAACGCCAATTCCATCAATGATCCAACCACTTTCATCATAAATTCCAAAACGAGGAACATTCATTGCAGTACCATCAATTAAACCTGCGTTTCCTGAAATACCAACTAAACCACCCCAGGTTCGGGTTCCAATAATACTACCTAAACCTAACTGACGGAAGTAGTGTGGAAATGCATCTCCTCCAGATGAAGAATAATAATTAATTAACATGGCTTTGGGTCCGTCGTGAGCAACATTGGGATATTTCATTGGCTTCAGGTTATTTCGATGCCAATAACTCATGTTGTTACGATCCAAAAGTTCAGCCATTTGCCACGGAATAAATCCGCCACCGTTGTAACGGTCGTCAATGATTAAAGCCTCTTTGGTGTGGTAGGCATACATGCCGCGATACAATTCACGATTACCTTCAACGGCTGTGTTGGGTACATGAATGTAACCGATGCGGCCACCCGAGAGTTTATCAACCATGGCACGTCGGCTTTCTACCCAATCCAAATATCTTAACTCCATTTCGCTGTTAATAGGCTTAATTTTATAAGTTCTGGCACCATCGGCTGTTGGTTTAGCGTTAACGGTAATTTCAACAATTTTCCCGATGGTGTTTTCTAAATATTTGTAAGGATTTTCCTTGGTTGTTACTTCCTGGCCATTGATTTTAATCAAATAATCGCCTGTATTCACATTCACTCCTTGCTCTGTTAAAGGCGATCGACGGTTCGGAGTCCAGTTTTCTCCCTGGTAGATTTTAGAAATTTTATAAAGGCCAGCCAAATAATCTGCTTCAAGTTCGGCGCCAAGTAAACCTGTTTCAATACGTTTTACTCTTTTAAAATCTCCAAAGTTAATATAAGCATGACCGGTATTTGATTCAGATACCATTTCGCTTAGGATGTAATCTAAATCGGCTCGATGGCTAACATAAGGCAAGAGCTGAGCATAACGTTCTCTTTCAGCTTCCCAATTTACATTATGCATATTAGTTACGTAAAAATAATCCCGGAAAATTCTCCAGGCATCTTTAAAAATTTGATTCCATTCTTTTCGTGGCTCAATTTTTACTTCCATATTTGAAAGATCTAATCTGCCTTCTCCAGCTTTTGTTTTAGTTAACTTTGCAATTCCGAAATCTCTACGGTAGCGATAAAGCATTTGTTTCCCATCAGCTGATATGATAGCATAACGAGCCCCTTCCAAAATAGTTTCTGGTTTTTCTTCGCCCAATTCATATTTCATCAAATTACCTTGAGCCATATAAACAAAACCATTTTCAATGGCTTGTAAATTGCCATAATTGCTTGCGCGCATAGGCAGTGCGATGATACGATTACGGATATTATTAAAGTCGATTTTAACTTGTTTTTCAGCTTTAGCTTTTGGAGCTACGGTCCCTTTTTTCTTTTTAGATTTGCTCGTTTCAGGTACCGCTTTTTTGTCTTCTTCCACCCTAACTACATCATCTTTATGTTTGAAAATCACAGGACTTTCATGGGTTAATGCTAAAGCATAAATACGAGTTGCATTATTGTATAAGTAAGCAAATTCGTGAGAAGAAAATGCCATATTATAATCTCTATTCGACATGAAATAAAGATAATTTCCATCTTTTGAGAAAACAGGAGAGAAGTCGTTATATTCATCCGTTGTTAATTGCTTGGCTTCTCCACTTTCAGTATTATAAACCCAAACAGCAGACTGTGAATTTTCACTTTCTTTGGTATAGGTAATCCAGCGCGAATCAGGAGAAAAATTATAACCCCTAATTTCGCTTTCAGTTGCAGCATCTACAATTTTAACAATCCCAGTAGTGATATCAATATATTTGAGTTTCAATGTACGATCTGAGAAAGCGATGTATTTACTGTTTGCTGCCCAGTTAAGGTCATATATCCATGCACTGGAACCAGAAGTTAACTGACGAGCTTTTGCCCCTTCTTTATTTTCTAGTAAATAAATTTCGTATTCACCTGTGGCATCAGATTCATAGGCAATGTATTTTCCATTGGGCGAATACGATGCACCTTTTTCTCTTATTCCTTGGGTATTGGTTAAATTAACAATTTCACCATTCTTTGCAGGTACAGTAAAAATATCACCACGAGCACCAAAAATGGCACGCTTCCCACTTGGAGAAATATCAACTGTTTGAATATTATTTTTTACACTTTTATAATAGGGAAGTAAATTTGGATTATCAAAACTAAGATTGATACTTAATTTTTTTGTTTTATTAGTTGTTAAGTTTAAGGTATATATATAACCACCATTTTCATAGGTTATCATTCCATTTTCTCCGGAAGGCCACATCACATCATATTCAGTGTGGTTGGTTACTTTTTCGATGGCTTTTGTGTTCACATCGTAGCTAAAAAGATTTAATCTGAAATCGCGGTCAGAGGCAAAATAAATTTTGTCGCCATACCATGTTGGAATTTGGTCACTACCTTTAAATTCGGTAATTTTTTGAGCTTTGTGATTTTCTAAGTCATAAATCCAGATATCAGCTGCACGACCTCCTTTATAGCGTTTCCAGCTTCTGAACTCACGCGCGATGTGTGCAAAAGCAACTTTTTTGGCATCAGGTGAAAATACACCAAAACCACCATCAGTGATTTCTAGTGGTTTTTCAAATCCACCTTCAATGCTAACCAAAAAATATTTACCGTTACGCTGGCCAAATTCCGTACGATTCATTCGAACCATAATATTTTTACTGTCTGGTGTCCAGTCAAGAACCACATTGTCAAAACCACCTCTTGGAGGCATGGGTCCAACACTGTTGTAGTAAGTAAGTTGCTTCGGTACGCCTCCTTCAACAGGCATTACAAAAACTTGTCGGGTACCAGAATATTCACCCGAAAAAGCAATCCATTGGCCATCAGGCGAAATTTTAGGAAACAATTCAAAGCCTTCGTGAGAAGTGAGGCGTTTTGCATCTCCGCCATTGGCAGAAACTGTCCAGATATCCCCTGCATAAACGAAGGCTACTAGATCTTTATTGATGTCAGGAAATCGTAATAAACGAACATCCTTTTCTGCTTTTAGCGTAATGGCAAAGCCTACTAAAAGTAAAGTTGCTGTGATTTTTAAAAATAATTTTCGCATGTTTTAGTATTTAAATGTGTGATTACGTTTTGTGAAACTCTTTATGGAATTAATGAGTATTTTATTTAAGGATCGACTTTGATAATCTCAAACGATCTGTTTTGATTCGATGCTGTCAATTCCCAAACCAATTGATCGTTCAACCAAATTTTATTACAACGGATCGAATTTGATTTTCTGTCAAATCCACATTTTATCAGATCGGTTTTTGAGCTGTTCCATTTAATAATGGTGACCGGAAATTCTTCGGAAGCATCATGATTAGGATATAACTGCATTCGATATTTCTCATCATAAAAGTTGATGAAAAAATTACGAGAAGGGTTTAAACGTTCATTATTCATCTCGATTTCCTCCCCATCGATGAGGTAAAATATTTTTATGTTTTCTTTGTTGTAGTAAAAAAAAGATTCAGGGTTAAATAAATCTTCTCCCTCGCCATCAGCAAGCAAAATTTCAATTTTAATATCTTTAGAAAAAGTATAACTGCTTTCCTTTTTGCAAGCATTCAGAAATATTACCGAAACAAAAAGTAATACCCAGACTTTGATATTTGAAAAATTGAAATTCATTATTTAAAAAACTATAAATTTTTAATTTGTTTCAAAGATAATATTTTAATGATTTTTTGCCATTAATAGAACGAAATAGTGTGATTAAACTATGTTAATTTGAGGTATTAAAAGTAAAAGTGTGTTATTTCTGACAGATTTTAATTTGTTTGACAGCTTGATTCTTTTATCAATCTGAATTCGTAATTTTATTTTTTATTCACCTCAATCTTTATTAATATGAAAAATCGCCTTTAAGTAATCCTGTTTTTTACTTTTCTAATTCCATCAATTTTACAAGCCCAAGCCAAGAAAAGAATGACTTTGGTCGATCGTTTGGAAATTCCGGAACTAGGTGCCGGAGATATTTCTCCGGATGGTAAACAAATCGTCTATGTTTTGTCAGAAACAAACTGGAAAGCCAATAAACAAATCAGTCATCTTTGGAGAATTAACGTGGATAGGACCGAAAACCAGAAACTTAGTTCTGGTGAAAACGGGGATTCAAACCCTGTTTGGTCACCGTTAGGCGACAAGATTGCTTTTTTAAGTAAACGCAACGACAATAAAAATACCCAGATTTATTTGTTAAATAATTCTGGTGGAGAGGCCATTCAGTTGAGCTATCACCCAACCTCTGTGTCTTCTATCACTTGGTCGAATGACGGGATGAGTATTTACTTTTTAGCCTCCGATGAGAAATCGAAAGAAGCCAAAAGAAAGTTGGAGTTAAAAGATGATGTGATTGTGTACGATGTAATTTCCGAACAACGTCATCTATGGAAAATTTCGGTGAGTGGTGGCAGTGAAACCAAAATTACGAATGGTGACTTTTCGGTTATGGGTTATCAGTTGAGCCGCGATGAAACGAAAGTTGCATTTCTGAAATCTAAATCACCACTCATGGATGACAACAATCGCAGGGAAATTTGTGTGATGGATTTAAAAACCAAAGCAATAAATCAAATTACCAATAACAAAGTGGCTGAATCCAATATTGAAATATCACCTGATAATTCAAAAATTATTTTCATTGTTGATGCCAATGAGAAATTTGAAACCTATTACAACGATAATCTTTTTGTTTCATCTATTGATGGACAAAAGGTTGAAATGGTTGTGCCAAAACTTCCTTATGCCATCACCCAGGCTTCGTGGTCGGCTAACGGAGAAGACATTTATTTTACGGCCAATATGGGGGTTCATACCGAGCTTTTTGTTTATAATTTGAAATCGAAAAAAGCTAAACAGCTTACTGATGGGAAACACACCTTAAGAGGATGGTTGTACAAACCTGAGCAAGAAAAACATTTGCTAAAAATTGCCAATTCTGTTTCTCTTGGGGATGTTTGGATTTACGAAAGCAAGTCGAAATCGGAACCTATAAAAGTTACCAGTGTTTACGATTATTTGGATGAGAAATTTGAAATGCCAAAAGTAGAAGCTATTACCTGGAAAGGGGAAGATGGCGTGGAGGTTGAAGGAATTTTTGTTTATCCTGTTGATTATGAAAAAGGCAAAAAATACCCTTTAATTGTTCGTACTCATGGTGGCCCCATGAGTACCGATCAGTACGGCATTGGTGGCTGGGGAAATTACTATCCCGTTGCAGCCGCAAAAGGTTATGCCATTTTATCTCCTAACTATCGTGGAAGTATTGGTTACGGTGATGAATTTTTGCGTGATATGGTTGGAAATTATTTTCTTCAGTCGCATTTAGATGTAATGACCGGCGTGGATTACCTGATTGAAAAAGGAATTGCTGACGGAAATAAACTGATTAAAGTAGGTTGGAGTGCAGGTGGCCACATGACCAATAAAATCATCACTTTTACCGATCGGTTTAAAGCTGCTTCTTCCGGTGCTGGAGCTGTTAACTGGATTTCAATGTACGGTCAGAGCGATACCCGGATATATAGAACCCCTTGGTTTGGAGGTACTCCTTGGGAAAAAGACGCACCGATAGATGTTTACTGGAATAGTTCACCATTAAAAGATATTTGGAAAGTTAAAACACCAACCATTATTTTTGTTGGTGAAAACGATGTGAGGGTTCCACCTCCACAGTCAATTGAATTATTTAGGGCTTTGAAGTCAAATGGTGTTCCAACTCAATTATATATTGCCCCGCGCGAACCTCACGGATGGAGAGAATTACGCCATCGCTTGTTCAAAATGAACGTTGAACTGGAGTGGTTTGAAAAATATACCCTTGATCGGGATTATGTTTGGGAGACAGTACTTGAAGAGATATAGAAAAAATCCCAATATTATAATTAACCCGTTGTGCCTTTGAAAAAATGTGTAAAAAAAGTTATTCATTGGTTTGTAAAACCGTGTATTTATTTGAATATCAAACAACTAAATACATGAACAACTTTACATCAAATTACGACAAAATTTTAGAGATATTAAAATCAATTACAAAAAAAGAAAGTTTTTTAACGCAGATAAGAGCCCCTAAACTTAAAGATATTGAG
Source organism: uncultured Bacteroidales bacterium (assembly GCA_942491855.1). Taxonomy (GTDB): domain Bacteria; phylum Bacteroidota; class Bacteroidia; order Bacteroidales. The sequence continues at coordinate 143,896 of CALOCL010000002.1, read as the reverse complement.
TTAATTGCCATGAACTTAACTTCTGAATACATGAGTATTGGTAGTGAATGTCAGTTATTTAGGATTATTCCCGAAGTCTTAAGCCAAAAAATTGAACATTCAGTTTATAATAGAAGAAAACGAAAGTTATTCAGCTCAATGGAACTGATTAGGCAAAAACTCTCTGAAAGATTTAATGAGTTTGAAGATCATTATATTGTAGATAGTATGCCATTAGAAGTTACAAAATTATCAAGAAGTAGCAGAAGTACTATTTGTAAAGAGTCTTACGATACTTCACCAAATATAGGATTTTGTGCAAGTCAAAACATGACATATTATGGTTACAAAATACATGCAGTTTGTTCAATAAATGGTGTTTTTAAAAGTTTCGATATTAGCAAAGTTTCTGTTCATGATATACATTATTTGAAGGACATTAAATTACAGTTTAATGATTGTGTAATTTTAGCAGATAAAGGATGTTTAAGTGCTGATTATCAATTGGATTTATTTGAAAGCAAGCAGATCAAATTAGAGGTTTCAATGAGAAAAAATCAACATAATTATAAGAAACAGTCTTATATCTTTAGGAAGTCCCGAAAGAGAATTGAAACCTTGTTTTCTCAACTTTGTGACCATTTTATGATAAGAAGAAATTATGCCAAAACATTTGATGGTTTCAAAACAAGAATATTATCAAAAATAACTTCGTTAACAGTTATTCAATACATCAATAATTTTATTTTTGAAAGAAATATAAACAACTTAAAAATTAACATCGCCTAAATGCACAACGGGTTATAATTTGTAAAGATTTAGTAAATTAACTCCGGTTTATTATAAATCAGGTGTACTAAATATAAATTTACCAATCATTCATGAAATAGGTCATACGAATACTTATTCATGAAATAATTGTAAATATAGTAGATCAAATATCTATTTTAAGTCATTGATTCATGCATAGAATATCTTAATTCATTTATAATTCAAACATCCTAAAAACTAGTAGGATCAAAAATTATGTTGTTGTGCTAAATAGATTCGCTGTTGGTAGATTATAATGTCTAAAAATAGCGATGTACATCAGTAGGTTGGGCGATAATTTTTATCTTTAGCACTTATTTTTAATTAAAACGAAACATGAAAACTTCTAATTTCTTTAAATCTGCATTTTTAGCAATTGCAATTTCAGTAGTTCTTAGCCCAAATGTGCAGGCTCAGTTTGATGATCCGGAATACAACGAAAGTTGTACCAGTATTATGGTTGGAAAAATGGCCAGTACTGATGGATCTGTAATGACAGCTCATACCTGTGATTCTTATTATCGCACTTGGATAGACATAGTTCCAGCCATGAAATATGAAGAAGGTGCTATGCACCAGGTTTACTGGGAAACCATGCATACGCATACCCAATGGAGTAAAGAAAATTTAGTTCTGAAAGGAACTATTCCACAGGCAAAAGAAACTTATGCCTACTTAAACACGGCTTATCCAAGTTTAAATGAAAAGCAATTAGCGATAGGCGAAACAACTTTTGGTGGCAAAAAGGAGTTGAGAAATGAAAATGGAATGTTTTTGATTGAAGAGCTGGAACGCATTGCTTTACAAAGATGTACAACAGCTCGGCAGGCCATTACACTTATCGGTCAATTAATAAAAGAATATGGTTACGGAGACGCTGGTGAATGTATCACCATTGCCGATAAAAAAGAGGTTTGGCAGTTGGAAATTATGGGAGAAGGATCTGACCAGATAGGTGGCGTATGGGCAGCACAACGAATTCCTGATGGACATGTTGGTGTTTCTGCAAATATTAGTAGAATAGGAGAACTTGATCTGGATAACCCGGATTATTTTATGGCCTCAGAAAATGTTTTTGATGTTGCGAAAAAAATGAAATATTGGGATGGAAAAGAAACTTTCAAATTTTGGAAAGCATACACGGGTAGAAAACCATTTGCTATTCGCGATTTTTATGTTTTAAGCACCGTAGCACCTTCTTTAAATCTAGACTACGAAGCCGAAGAACTGCCATTTTCGGTTAAACCAGATCAGAAATTAAGTGTACAGGATGTATTAAAACTTTACCGCGAAACTTATGATGGAACACAATGGGAGATGATTCGTAACCTTACAGTTGATGTAAAGAAAAAAGACGAAAATGGGGAAGAATACACCGAAACAATCATCAGTCCTTCAGCTCATCCCTGGATGGATCGAGACAAAAGGAACTTACTAAACAGTTTAAAAGAGGATGCCGTGGTAAGAGATCGTCCGATTGCGGTGCAATATTGTGCCTATTCTTTTGTAGTTCAGTTACGTGATTGGTTACCTGATGAAATTGGTGGCCGTTTGTTATTCGGAATTGATGTTCCTCGTTTAACTCCACGTATTCCAATTTATTCAGGAACCATGGATATGCCTAAAAGTTATAAAATTGATAATCAGGATCACTTTAGTCGTGATGCTGCCGGATGGGCTTATCGAAGAGCTGCTCGTTTAGCCATGGTTAAATGGGGACAAGGAAAAGAAATTGTTGAACCCGTTGTTTCGGAGTTTGAAAATAAATTATTTGATGAAAGTGTTTATGTTGAAAAACGTGCTGCTGAATTGTACGCGCAAGATCAGGAAAGTGCTAAAAATGGAAATCCGACAAAGTTGTGTAAAGAATTTTTAACTGAATACTCAAGTAATTTTGCACGGGCTGCTGAAGACCGTTGGTGGGATTTAGGTGATGAATTGTGGGTTAAATTCCGTTGGAGTTTCTAAAATTAAGTAAAAGTATGCTAAAAAAGACCTTAATTTTTAAGGTCTTTTTTTTGTCATGAATCGTAAATTAAGTACTGAGAAAGTATATTCCCTCCCTCCAAATTAGGAAAGTATAATTAAATCACTTACCATTGCAATATTAATACAGTCTAAATAAGAATAAAAATATATAATTATGAAGAAATTAAATAAGCTTGCGCTTTTAACGGTATTTGTTGCACTCTTGTCGACTTCCGTGAATGCTTCCATTTCAGATTTTAATTCTATAAGTAGGTATCATTCCTCTGTAACGATATACTTGAATGCCCTGGATAGTAGAGGGCTGGAGTTAGGTAATGGTTCCTTTAGCCAACTAGACAAAATTGAGGAATATATTATTAAAGGCGAGTATGATAAGGCTTTGGTTATGTGCCAAGCAATATCTAAAAGGATCGAAGGCATCCGTAAAGCCAACTTTAAAAGAAAGAATGAACGTAATAGACGTGCTATTGGTCGTTTGTCATATTATGCAAAGAGAAATTTGGATGCAATGATAAGTAGAATAGAATCTATGTAATTGAAAATCCTATCATAAAAAAAAGCCCATCCCGAATTTCGGAATGGGCTTTTTTATTCGTCATCCTGAAGATGTTTCAGTGTTTAACTTAGTATGAGATGCTGAAATAAATTGGCTTTGCCGAACTTCGTTCCAACATGTCGGTATTCTATTCAAACGAAAGAATTGATTTTTTAATAATTTCAACAGCTTCCATTACTTGCTCTTCTGTGATAATCAATGGAGGAGCAAAACGGATAATATGCCCGTGGGTTGGTTTTGCTAAAAGACCATTATCCGCCATTTTAACACAAACATCCCAAGCTTCTTTTTCGTTTTTAGGTTTGATGATGATGGCATTTAATAAACCTTTACCTCTCACCAATTCAATCATATCCGAATCAATTTTTCTTAATTCTTCACGGAAAATTTTACCTACACGCTCAGCATTTTCTGCTAAATTTTCTTCTTTAACAACCTCTAAAGCTGCCATGGCTACTCTAGCAGCAATCGGATTTCCTCCAAAAGTACTTCCATGCTCGCCCGGCTTGATGCAAAGCATGATTTCGTCATCACAAAGAACAGCAGAAACAGGGAATACACCTCCAGAAAGGGCTTTTCCCAAAATTAAAATATCAGGGCGCACATCTTCATGATCAACGGCTAATAATTTACCTGTACGGGCAATACCGGTTTGTACTTCATCAGCAATGAATAAAACGTTTTTAGCTTTACACATTTCGTAAGATTTTTTCAAATAACCTTCATCTGGTACAAAAACACCAGCCTCACCCTGAATAGGTTCAACAAGGAATGCAGCTACATTTGGATCTTCAAGTTCTTTGGCCAGTGCATTCAAGTCGTTATACGGAATTGTTACAAATCCCGGAGTAAAAGGTCCGAATTCTTTTCTTGCATCAGGGTCAGTCGACATGGATACAATCGTAATTGTTCGTCCGTGAAAATTGTTTTCGCAAACAATAATTTTTGCCTGATTGGCAGGAATTCCTTTTTTTAGGTAAGCCCATTTACGAGCTAATTTTAAAGCAGTTTCATCTGCTTCTGCACCCGTATTCATGGGTAATACTTTGTCGTAACCAAAATATTCGGTTACATACTTTTCATAAGGACCAAGTTGGTCATTGTAAAATGCACGGGACGTCAACGTAAGAGTACGAGCCTGGTCAACCATGGCATCAACAATTTTAGGATGGCAGTGTCCTTGGTTTACGGCTGAGTATGCAGAAAGAAAGTCAAAATACTTTTTCTCCTCGGCATCCCAAACAAAGGCGCCTTCACCTTTCGATAACACTACTGGCAATGGATGATAGTTATGTGCTCCATACTTATCTTCCAGTTCAATTGCCATTTTTGAAGTCAATTTTGTCATCTTAAAAAATTGATTTAAATGGTTTATAATTAATTAAATTCAGGGCAAAGGTATGATTTTTAATTGTGAGAAGACTAACAATAACCAAAGCTTTTTCTTATTTTTGAGTAGAAATAAACCATACAAAAAAATCCAAATTATGGCACTTATCTACGAAGAAGAACTCCGCGAAAAAACTCTAAAGAATATTGCACGTGATATGATGGTGGCGGCCCGTACTGCTCCTAAAGGCCGTGGTATAGATCATGTTTATGTGGCATTGGCCGAGCGTGAAGACATTGAAAAAATTGCGAAACGCATGTTTGAAATTGATAAAGAGTTAAACTTTCCGGCTTTTACCCGCGATGCCAATAATTTACTAAAAGCTGATGCCATGATCATTTTGGGCTGCGAGATTAAATCGGTTGGGCTTAAAAAATGTGGCATGTGTGGGTTTAAAAATTGTGCCGAAAAAGATAAACATCCAAACCATCCTTGCGTTTTTAATACAACTGATTTGGGAATTGCGGTAGGTTCTGCTGTAAGTGTAGCCATGGATAACCGCGTGGATAACAGAATTTTTTACACAGCCGGTCAAGCTGTGTTAGATTTAAAAATGATGGATGAAAAAGTAAAGGTGATTTACACCATTCCGTTATCTTCAGCTTCAAAAAATATTTTCTTTGATCGAGGATGAGTTAATTTGAGAATTTGAAGATGTGCTAATTTGAAAATTCCCTTTTGCTTTCCGTTTTCGTGAACTGTACCTTCTCGCTCTTTCTTAACGACAAGATTTACAGTACCTATGAGTTTTCCCAGAAGATGAAGTCCAATGACTCCAATTATTTTCAACGCATTTTTTACAAGGAGAATACATTCCCAAATCTTCAAATTACCCAATTATCAAATTCGAATGAATTATAAGAGATGTCTGAATGGCAGAAGTATCCACTCAAAAAACTTATTGATTACCGGACGGTGCAGCCATTTTTCAAAATCGAAAAGCTGCGAGTTGAGGATGGTTTCTTGTAAATGTTTTTCGAGTTGTTCGATGATGTCCTTACGACGACCAATCAGCACAATCTCATACATATACCTAAAACTCCGATAGTCGAAATTTGAAGAGCCAATGGAGTAAACCTCATCATCAACCAACATCACTTTGGCATGTAAATTATGAGGAATGTAAAATAAAAAGCTGATCCCATTTTTATAAAGTTGACCCAAATATTTGTTTCGTAATATGTCAACCAGGCCAACATCCGAATGCTTTGGGATAATTACAGTAACATCAACCCCTCTTTTAGCTGCATCCATCATTGATTTACGAAGCTGATAACCGGGTAAAAAATACGGAGTTTCAATGATTACCTGATTTTTTGCCTTTTGTATGAGTTGAACATAACGTTTTTTAATACGCTGGATGGTGATTGAAGGCACATCCCTTAAAATTTCACAGGTCTCATGTTTCATAGTCCGCGAATTGTTTTTTTTATCAATCAGAACCTTGTGTTTGTTGTAATTTACCCAGTCTTCTTCAAATATTTTCTTGAATTTAATTGCAATATCTGACTTTAAACGCATCACCAGTTCGCGCCAGTTTAAGTTGTATTCAGTGATATTGGTAGAGCCGATATAACTCAGATGGTCGTCGATAATTAAAAGTTTTCTGTGATTGCGACGGTGGCCTTTGGTAAAAAAATCAAAATTGAATTTTAGTTTCTCGAAATACCTCACAACACCCTGGTATGCAGACATCTCTTTAAAAAAGTTATCCGATAAAGCATTCCCGCCCCAGGAGTCAATGAGTACTTTTACCTCAACGCCCTCTTTTGCTTTTTTAGTTAAAGCATCCCTGAATTTTATTCCGATAGAGTCATTGCCTATGCGATAAGTTTGCAGGTAAACATACTTTTTAGCACCCTCAATGTCCTCAAGCATTGAAGTGTAATATTTTATGGGATCGTCAAAAATATGGAAGGGTTCCGTTATTTCTTTCATTTGGCAGAATTGAGAGTATGACTAGAGGGATCTATTATTCAGATTTGTGAACAAGATACGAAAATTTGAAATGCTTTTAAAAATTTGCAAAAATTATAAGAGTTTGATTAACGCGGTATCATTCTTATCTTTGCTTCAAAAACAAGCCTTTATGATAAAATCGATGACCGGCTACGGAAAAGCTGAAACGGAACTGGAGAATAAAAAGATTAGTATTGAAATTAAAACTTTAAACAGTAAGCAACTTGATATTAACACGCGAATACCTACTGTGTACCGGCCAAAAGAATTGCTGATCAGGAATTTATTAAGTGAAAAACTTGAGCGTGGAAAAATTGAGTTGAGCATACAACTCGATCAGAATGGAGAAGATTTTGGATTTACTGTGAATAAAGCACTTGCCAAAAAATATTACAATGAAATCAGGCAATTGGCTATTGAAATTGATCAAACTGATTTTGAAAATTACCTCCCAGTTTTACTTAAAATGCCGGACGTTTTAAAGGCGGATAAGGTAGATTTGAATGAAGATGAATGGAAGCTAATAGAAGCAACGATTGCTGAGGCGATTATTCAGTTGGATGAATTCCGTTTGCAGGAAGGAATTTTATTAGAAAAAGAAATCACTGAGCGCATTCAGGTAATTCTAACCTTGCTTCAAGAAGTAGAGCCTTTTGAAAGTACTCGTCTTGAAACAATTAAAACGCGTATTCAGAAAAACCTGGAAAGTTTGCAGTCGGATATTAAAGTTGATGAAAACCGTTTTGAGCAAGAACTCATTTATTTTATTGAGAAATTAGACATCACCGAAGAGAAGGTTCGGCTGAAACAACATTGCGATTATTTTCTGGAAACGATTAAAGGAGATGGTAGTTTAGGGAAAAAATTAGGGTTCATTTCTCAGGAAATTGGACGAGAAATAAATACTTTAGGTTCAAAAGCCAACGAAGTTAACATGCAAAAAATCGTTATCCAGATGAAGGATGAATTGGAAAAGATAAAAGAACAATTATTTAATATTTTATAGGTATGGATGGGAAAGTAGTTATCTTTTCGGCGCCTTCAGGGGCAGGTAAAACCACCATCGTTAAAGAGATGCTGAAGCAGGAATTCGGACTCGAGTTTTCAATTTCAGCATGCAGCAGGCCAAAGCGTGAAAATGAAGTAGACGGTAAAGACTACTACTTCATGAGCATCGAGGAATTCAAAAATAAAATTGAGAAGGATGAATTTTTGGAATGGGAAGAGGTTTACAAAGATCAATTTTACGGAACCTTACGATCCGAAATAGATCGCATTTGGGCTAAGGGAAAAGATGTGATTTTTGATGTGGATGTTGTTGGTGGAGTAAATATTAAAAAGATTTTTAAGGATAAAGCCTTGGCAATTTTCATTATGCCACCTTCAATGGAAGTTTTGTCCGATAGAATTAGAGGACGATCAACAGAGGATGAAGAAAGTTTGAATAAAAGATTACAGAAAGCCGAACATGAAATGACTTATGCTGATCAGTTTGACGTGCAAATTGTAAATGATGATTTAGAGGTTGCCATTGATGAGACGAGTGCCTTAGTGTTTTCTTTTTTGTCTGTTGAATAGTAAAAAGCACTTAAAGTGAACTAGAGTTTGAAGTACCTAAAGTAGAATGTATTTCTAAATCTGAATTTATTTAACTTTAGACATTCTAGGCACTTTAAACACTACAAATAAAACTAAACTATCATAAAGTGAGAGCAGTCGTTTTACCAAACTATAATCACAACTTGATTCGAGCCTTGCTCGGACTTAAAGTGGAAGAAAAGGAAATTCCTGAACCTGCTGAAGGTCAGGTCCAAATTCGCATGGAAGCTGCACCCTGCAATCCATCCGACATTGCTTTTTTAAGAGGAGGTTACAATATTAAAAAATCAGTTCCATGCATTCCTGGTTTTGAAGGTTGTGGAGTCATTTCGCAGGTTGGAACCGGCATCGATAAAAAATTCATTGGAAAAAGAGTGAGTTGTTTTATTCAAAATGATGATGCAGGTACCTGGTCGGAATACGTGGTTGCCAATATTACAGATTGTATCTCGATTAAAAATGAAATGCCCATCGAACAAGCTGCGTGCTTTGCTGTTAACCCGTTTACCGCCTATGGCTTATACGAAATGGCGCAAGCGGAAAATTGCCAATGCATCATTCAAAACGCGGCAACTGGACAAGTCGGGCGGTTTATCAGGGTCTTAGCTCAAAGGGATGGAATGAATACGATTAACATTGTTAGGAAAGCAGAACATCTAACACAATTAAAAGCTGAAGGTGAAAAATATGTTTTGGATTCAGGTTCTGAAGAATTTCCTGAACGATTAAAGTCCCTGGCACATGAGCTAAACGCAACCATGGCATTTGATGCCGTTGCAGGAGAGACTACAGCTCAGTTTTTAAATGCCATGCCCGACGATTCGGAAGTGATTTTGTATGGAGGATTGTCAGGAAATCAAATTTCAGGAATCGATCCGATGGGAGTGATTTTCGACCGAAAAATTTTATCAGGTTTTAATTTAATGGACTGGATAGAAAATCTAGAAGATGGAGAATTCGAAGATGTTTCCGATTTTCTGCAGGATTTGTTTATTGATGGAACATTAAAAACAGATATTCAATCAACCTATAAACTGGAAGAGGTTGTGAATGGTATCCGTGCTTATATCGGAAACATGAGTACCGGGAAAATATTAATTAAACCATAAGTTTTGAAGAAAGTAGGATTGTTTTTTGGTTCGTTTAATCCGATTCATATCGGTCATCTGGTACTCGCAGAATACATGGTTGAGCAAACGGATTTGGATGAATTATGGTTTGTGGTTTCACCTCAAAATCCTTTAAAGGAAAAGAAAACCTTATTGGCTGATAATCACCGTTGGTACATGGTTAATTTAGCCATCGAAAACGATCGTCGGTTTAAAGCCATCGACATTGAATTTCACATGCCGCGCCCATCTTACACCATCGACACACTTATCCGTCTAAATGAAAAATACCCCAACAATGTTTTTGTTTTAATCTCGGGATCAGATATTTTTAAAAATTTCCATAAGTGGAAAAATCATGAAATCCTTCTAAAGCAGTTTCCGTTTTATGTTTACAAAAGGCCAGATTCCGAATTAGGTGTGTTTGAAAACCATCCCCAAATTAAATTGTACGAGGCGCCGCAAATGGAAATTTCTTCGAGTTTTATTCGCCAAAGCATAAAAGAACAAAAAGAAATTCAATACATGCTGCCACCAAAAATTAGCGAATATATCAAAGAGATGAATTTTTATAAAAAGTAAAGCCTCAATCATGAAAGCAAATAGCTCAAGAGAATATCTCGAAATGAAGCCTTGGCAACAAAAATTGCACGAAGTAATTTTTGGGTATGAGACTTTTGCGGGTCGGCTTTTTGATGTTGTTTTGCTTATCGTTATCATCCTTAGTGTGCTTGCAGTTATGCTTGAAAGTGTAACCACGATTGCCATTGATTACGGGAGACAGTTGAGAACCATCGAGTGGATTTTCACCATTTTATTTGCTCTTGAATATGTCGGACGAATTGTTTCTTCGCCAAGAAAATGGAAATACACACTCAGTTTTATGGGAATTGTGGATTTGCTTGCCATTCTCCCCACTTTCATCAGCATTTTTGTGGCTGGTGCACAAACACTTTTAATTATCCGATTTATCCGATTGGTTCGGGTTTTCAGAATTTTAAAACTCAGTCGTTACATTAGAGGAGCCACGATGCTTCGCCAGGCTTTGATCGATAGTAAACATAAAATTATTGTGTTTTTTGGCTCAGTCATAATTATCGTGGTAGTCGTCGGAACCTTGATGTATCTGGTCGAACATGGCCAAAATGGATTTAGTAGTATCCCTCGAAGCATTTATTGGGCCATCGTTACCATCACTACTGTTGGATATGGCGATATTGCACCGGTAACTGTTTTGGGACAAACAATTGCTTCCTTTTTAATGATTATCGGCTATGCAATCATTGCGGTACCAACGGGCATAGTAACCAGTCAAATGATGCAATCCAATCAAAAACCCATAAAGAAAAACTGTCCGAAATGCCATACAAATCCGGCAACTGAAGACTCAAAATTTTGTCATCTGTGCGGAGCCGAACTGTAAAATTATTCCTTGTTGAAAATTGTTATCCTGAATCTGTGATTAGTTGGAGCTAAAAATTAGTTACATAGGTTTAATCTTTCTGTTGATAGAATTTATTTTAATCCAACACCTTTTTTTAATAAATTTATCCCAAGCAATTGCAAATCAGATTTGCAAAATAGCTGAAATCAAAAAACTAAATTCATGAAAAAACTACTTATCCTAACTTTAATATTACTCTTGACGTTGCCCGTAATACAGGTTTCGGGAGCAAAAAAGAAGAATAAGAATACGGAGTTCTCGTATGACGAAAAACTTTTTAATGCCCTTGAATGGAGATCCATTGGTCCATTTCGTGGCGGACGTTCGGCAGCGGTAACCGGAGTTTCGGGCAAACCTAACTTATACTATATGGGGGCAACCGGTGGCGGTATTTGGAGAACCATAGATGCCGGAAATAGCTGGGAAAATATTTCCGACGGATTTTTTGGAGGTTCCATCGGAGCAGTGGCTGTGAGCGAATGGGACAACAATGTCATTTATGTTGGCGGTGGTGAAAAAACCGTTCGGGGAAATGTATCTTCCGGATCCGGGATGTGGAAGTCGGTAGATGCCGGTGCTAACTGGGAATCAATAGGATTGCCAAATTCAAGACATATTTCCCGTATTCGAATCCATCCTAAAAATGCCGACCTGGTTTATGTAGCCGTGATGGGCGATTTGTTCAAATCGTCTGAAGAACGAGGTGTTTACCGTTCAGAAGATGGTGGTAAAAGCTGGGAGCGGATTTTATTTACCAATGCAGATGCGGGAGCCGTTGACCTGGTGATGGATCCAAATAACCCAAGAATCTTGTATGCAAGTACTTGGCGAATTAGAAGAACGCCTTTTAGCCTGGATAGTGGAGGAGAAGGTTCTGCCTTATGGAAAAGTACAGATGGTGGAGATACCTGGAAAAACATCACCGAAAATGATGGATTGCCGAAAGGTGTATGGGGAATCATTGGAATTACAGTTTCACCGCTCAATTCTAACCGCATTTGGGCCATCATCGAAAATGAGAATGGCGGTGTTTTTCGATCGGATGATGGAGGTAAGAAATGGATAAAATTAAATGATAGTAGGTCTTTACGGCAACGTGCATGGTACTATTCCCGAATTTATGCGGATACCAAAGATGTTGATGTTGTTTATGTGTTAAATGTGAACTATCATCGATCAAAAGATGGTGGAAAAACCTTTGAACGGTTTAATGCACCTCATGGTGATCATCACGATTTGTGGATTTCTCCAGAGGATAATCAACGCATGATAATTGGCGATGATGGTGGTGCTCAGATTACTTATGATGGGGGCTATAACTGGTCAACCATGATGAATCAGCCTACAGCACAGTTTTACAGGGTTACAACTGACAATCATTTTCCATACCGGATTTATGGAGCCCAACAGGACAATTCAACCGTCCGGATTGCACACCGGACTTTAGGTTGGTCGATTGGTGAACAAGACTGGGAATCAACGGCCGGAGGAGAAAGTGGCCACATCGCTGTTGACCCAACCGATAATGAGGTTGTTTACGGAGGAAGTTATGGAGGTTATTTGGTTCGGGTTAATCATCGTACCGGAGAACGCCGATCTGTTAATGTTTGGCCTGATAATCCGATGGGTTATGGAGCCGAAGGGATGAAATATCGTTTTCAGTGGAATTTTCCCATTTTCTTTTCACCCCACAATCCTGGAAAACTTTATGCTGCAAGTAACCACCTTCATGTATCAACGGATGAGGGTCAGACCTGGGAAATTATTAGCCCTGACCTAACTACGAGTGATCCTGATAAAATGAAATCTTCCGGTGGACCAATCACACAAGACAACACCAGCGTAGAATACTACTGTGCCATTTTTGCAGCATGTGAATCTCCTTACGAGGAAGGTTTGCTTTGGGCCGGTTCTGATGATGGCTTGCTTCATGTTAGTAAAGATGGTGGCAAAACCTGGATCAATGTTACCCCAGAAGGAATACCTGAATTTATGATGTTTAACAGTATCGATGCCGATCCTTTTGTAAAAGGAGGCGCTTATGTTGCCGCTACCCGCTACAAACTGGGAGACTATGAGCCTTACCTTTACAAAACAAAAGATTATGGACAAACCTGGGAAAAAATTACCACCGGAATTAGTGCTGAACATTTTACAAGGGTGCTGCGTGCCGATCCTAAAAAACAGGGTTTGCTTTATGCCGGAACTGAAAACGGTATGTACATTTCGTTTAATGATGGTGCCAATTGGCAATCCTTCCAAATGAACTTACCCATCGTTCCCATTACTGATCTAACCATTAAAAATGACAACTTAATTGCTGCAACCCAGGGTCGTAGCTTTTGGATGATTGATGATTTAACACCCCTTCATCAATTGAATGATGAAATTGTCCAAAGTAATTCCCATTTGTATCAGCCTATGCCGAGTTGGAGAATCGACGGAAGAGGTGGTTTTGAAAGTCGCACGGCAGGAACTAACCATCCGGGAGGAGTAATGATCCATTTTTACCTGAGAGAGAAAAATGAAAAAGATAAAATTTCATTAGCGATTTTTGAAGAGGATGGTGATTTTGTTAAAGCATTTAGTACCAATCCTGATAAAAACAAAAAGGAAGAAAAGCTGGTTGTGGAAGAAGGAATGAGCCGTTTTGTCTGGGATATGATGTATCCGGGTGCAGATCGTTTTGATGGGATGATTTTATGGGCAGCTTCCATGAACGGGCCGAAAGCCTTGCCAGGAAAATATAAAGCTAAGCTAACTGTAAATGATGAAATTCACGAAACTGCTTTTGAGATTTTGAAAGATCCCCGGAATAACGCCAGTATGGCCGATCTTCGGGAACAATTTGATTTTCTGATTTCGGTGAGGGATAAACTTTCGGAAACCCATCATGCCATCACCAAAATTCGTGAAGCCAGAAAACAGATTAATCTGGTCACTTCTAAAATGAATGGCGATGATTTTAAAGAAATCAATGAAAAAGCCAAATCGATTTTGAAAGCGATGAAAGAAATAGAGGAGGCTTTGTATCAAACCAAAAACCAAAGCCGCCAGGATCCTTTGAATTTTCCGATTAGGTTAAACAATAAATTGGGGCATTTAAATTCGCTGGCTTCTTCAGGTGACTACAAGCCCACAGCATCGGCAATTGCTTTTAAAAAGGAAGTAACTGCTTTGATTGATGTTGAGTTGAATAAACTTAAAGAAGTGTTTGAAACCGAAGTTCCTGCTTTTAATAAAATGGTGAAGGAAAAAGAAGTTGATGCTGTGATTCTAAAATAATTGGGTTGATAGAATTTATCTGAAGTCACATCGAGCTTCCACCGAAGGTGGACAAATGTCAAGATGTTTCTTTCTTAAGTTTATTGCAGTTCTCGACAGGCTCGAACTGACAAAAATTAAAGAAAAGGGACGAGATACTCACGAGCATCTCGTCCCTTCTTTTTGGTGACTGAGCGTAGCCGAAGTCGCATCTCGACTTCGCTCGATGTGCCAATTTTATTTCGAAGCAGCCATAGCTTCCACTTCGGCAACTGTTTTCGGAATTGGTTTTCCAAGTACACGGTTTCCTGTTTCGGTAACCAGTACATCGTCTTCAATTCTTACCCCGCCAAAATCCAAATATTCTTTTACTTTATCAAAATTGATGAATTCGGTGTTGGTTCCTTCTTTCTCCCATTTTTCAATCAACTCAGGAATAAAGTAACATCCAGGTTCAACGGTTAGGACAAAGCCTGGTTGTAGCTCACGGCCCAATCTTAAGTAAGCTGTACCGAATTGGGTTGCACGTTTAGTTTTTTCGTCGTAACCCACCAGGTTTTCACCAAGACCTTCCATGTCGTGAACATCAATTCCCATCATGTGGCCTAAGCCATGAGGCATAAACAAAGCATGTGCTCCTGCTTTAACAGCAGCATCCATATCGCCTTTCATTAAGCCTAGTTTTTTCAAACCTTCGGCAATGACTTTACAAGAAAGAAAATGAATCTCGCGATATTCGATGCCGGGTTTGATGGCCTCAATTGCCTTCACATTAGCTTCCAAAACAATTTCGTAAATTTCTTTTTGTCGCTCGCTAAACTTTCCACCTACAGGTGTGGTACGGGTGATGTCACTTGAATAATGCATGGTGGTTTCAGCACCTGCATCCGCAATCATCATGCGCCCTTCGGTTAAGGTATTTCCGTGGTAATGGTTGTGCAGGGTTTGGCCGTTGATGGTTAAAATGATAGGGAAAGAAACCGGTCCGCCCTGAGCCAGTGAAATTCCTTCCATGGTTCCGGCAATTTCTCTTTCAACAACACCAGGTTTACACATTTTCATAGCAGTGGTATGCATGTCGTATGCGATATCCACCGCTTTTTCGATTTCAGCAATTTCATACTCATCTTTAATCGAACGAAGTTTTACAACGGCTTTCACCAATTCTTCAGAAACCTGTTCTTTAACTTTGGATACCTCAATTCCCATGAGTTGGTTGATTTGAACCAATCGGTCGCCACGGTATGGTGGCAGAAAATGAATTTTTTGCCCCTCTTTAATCCTGTTAGCCAGAAAATCAGCTAATTCAGTGTAAGGTGCTGTGTTTTCCACACCAACTTCGGCAGCCTGATCTTTTACGGTGGGTTGAGGACCCATCCAAATGATATCTTCAATGTCAACATCATTCGCAAAAATGTAATCCTTCTTGTTGTCGATGTCAATAACTCCTACAAAATCAGGATGGTATAATCCGAAAAAATATAGGAAATCGCTGTCCTGACGGAAGTGATAAGTATTAGCCGGATAATTGTATGAAGCTTCGGCATTTCCAAAAATAATTGCAAGGCCAGAACTTATTTCATTTTTTAATCGATTTCGGCGGTCGATATAAACTTCTTTTTTAAACATAATTTCTATTTTAATTTATTGTTTTAATTTTTTAATCTTTTGTAATTACTAAGTGTCAAGTTTCTTTCAATGTCAAAATAGTGGCTTTACTCCTTATAATTAGCACATTTTCAAATCATCAAATTAACCAATTATTTTGCCATTAATGCTTCAATTTCGCTAGGTTCGATGGGGATGTTTTTCATTAAATCAACAGGTCCATTTTCAGTAACAAGAATGTCATTTTCCAGCCTGATCCCGATATTTTCTTCTCGAATGTACAAAGCAGGTTCGCAGGTAAAAACCATGCCTGCTTTCATTTTTTCATATTTTGAGCCCACATCATGAACATCCAATCCTAAAAAGTGGGATGTGCCATGCATAAAGTATTTGAATAAAATTGAATTGGCTTTTATCGGATCATCATACTCTTCCTGTTTCATGAGTCCCAGGCTAACCAATTCCTGTTTCATCAGTTCGTTTACGGCTTTGTTGAGTTTGTCAACGGTATTGCCAACTACCAGCATTTCAATGGCTTTTTTCTGCACCCTCAGCACCGCATCGTAAACTTCACGTTGTCGTTTCGTAAATTTACCATTAATTGGAATGGTGCGGGTTAAGTCGGCTGCATAGTTAGCGTATTCAGCTCCGAAATCCATGAGCAATAAATCCCCATCTTTACAAACTTTATCGTTTTCGATGTAGTGTAAAGTACAGGCATTGATGCCTGAGGCAATGATGGGAGGATAGGCATGACCATTGGCTCCGTTGGTAGTAAATTCGTATTCTATTTCTGCCTGAATTTCAAATTCCTTTTGACCAGGCTTAGTGTTTTTTAATACCCTTCGGAAACCTTTTTCAGTGATGTCAATGGCTTTTTGAATGAGCTCAATTTCGGTTTTTGATTTGATGGTGCGAAGCTCGGATAAAAGGGGTGCAGATCGTTCAAAATTGTGACCGGGGAATTTAGTTTGAATCTTTTCTGCAAAGCGCCGATCTCTCGACAGGACTTCAGTTGAGTACTTTACGTATTCATTAAAATTGAGATAAATGTTTTCGGATGCCAGAATGATCTCGTTGAGCACAAATTCCAATCTTGGCATAATCATAACGTTTTTAATGCCTGAAATTTTTTGTGCTTCGGCGATGGTTAATTTATACCCAAACCATATTTCCATTTGTTCGTTGGGCTCAAGTAAAAACAGTACTTCGCGTAGTTTTGGTTCGGGATGATTGGGGGCTAAAATGAGTATGCTTTGTTCCTGTTCAATGCCTGTTAAATAAAAAAGATCGGAATTTTGACGAAAGCTAAAATTCTGATCTCCGTTGCGATGATATTCATCATTTGAGTTGAAAATAGCAACAGAGTTTGGCTTTAGTTTATGAGAAAAGTGTTTGCGGTTTGAAGTAAAAAAATCTGAACTAATTGGGTCATATCTCATTGCGTGTTTTTTTATTTATAAACAGTAAAAATATGTTGCTAAATTCTGCTAAATTGAAATTAAAACTTAAATTTGTTAATCAATCTTAGCAACAAAAATAGAAATTTGCTTCCTTAAATGCCAACGATACGTATTCAAAAAAAATAATTCTGAATTATCTCACAAAAAGTATTGAAATATTTCTGTTAAATAAACAACATTATGAGTTATCAAAACGCTTTTTCATCCATAACTAAAAAAGTTACAACTGCCATTGCAGGACTTTTCTTAATCATGTTTTTGATGGTGCATCTTGGAATAAATTTATTTATTCTGCCGATCACCGAAAATCATCAGGAGATGTTTGTCGCGGCAGCGCATTTTATGGGTACCAATTGGATTATCAAAGTTTTTGAAATTGTTTTGATGGGTGCCATTTTACTTCATGTCGTTATCGGTTTCATCTTGCAGTTCCAGAATTGGGCGGCTCGAGGCCAAGGATACAAAGTGAAAAATAAAAGCACAACTTCATTCATGTCGAAATATATCATTTATACCGGCATTATGGTGCTTTTATTTTTACTGGTTCACTTTTACAATTTCTATTTTATTAAGCTGGGTATTGTTGCAGCGCCCGAAATTGCAAATATTGCGCATCCGCAAGAAGAGCATTTTTATGAATTAGCGGTTTACTTGTTTACCAATGAAATTGGATATTCAATCCTTTACATCGTTTCCTTTATTTTTCTTGGAATCCATTTGAATCATGCCTTCCAATCGGCATTTCAAACCTTAGGATTGAATCATAAAAAATACACTCCTGCTATTAAAACCATAGGTAAAATTTATTCCATCGTAATTCCAATCGGGTATATCATCATCCCTTTGTATTTTATGATTTTAGGTTAAGATAATTTTTTGCAAGCATATAAAGATTAAAACAATGACAAAACTCAATGCACAAATTCCGGACGGGCCATTGGCAGAAAAATGGACTAAGTATAAAGCCAATGCCAAATTAGTGAATCCCGCCAACAGAAAAAAGCTTGACATTATCATGGTTGGAACCGGGCTGGCCGGTGCAGGCGCAGCTTCTAGTTTAGGAGAGATGGGCTATAATGTTAAAGCATTTTGCTTCCAGGACTCACCCAGAAGAGCCCACTCGGTAGCTGCTCAAGGCGGAATTAATGCCAGCAAAAACTATAAAAATGATGGCGACAGTGATTATCGCTTATTTTATGATATGATTAAAGGTGGTGATTACCGTGCCCGTGAAGCCAACGTTTATCGTGCGGCTGAGGTTAGTAATGCAACTATCGATCAGCTGACAGCTCAAGGTGTACCATTTGCTCGTGAATACGGAGGTACTTTGGATAACAGATCTTTTGGTGGTGTTCAGGTTTCAAGAACCTTTTATGCCAAAGGACAAACAGGCCAGCAATGTTTATTGGGTGCGTATTCAGGAATGATGCGACAAGTGAAAGCAGGAACAGTTACAATGTATCCTCGCCGTGACATTATCGACATTGTTGTGATAGATGGAAAAGCCAGAGGCGTTATTGTTCGTAATCTGGTAACAGGAGAAATTGAACGACATGCTGCCCACGCAGTAGTTCTTGCTACAGGTGGTTACGGAACAGTTTATTACCTATCAACCTTAGCGGTGAACTCAAATGCAAGTGCTGCATGGAGTGCTTTCAAAAAAGGAGCATTCTTTGCTAATCCAAGTTTTATTCAGATTCACCCTACAAGTATTCCTGTACTAAATGATTATCAGGCTAAACTTACCTTGATGTCAGAGTCGTTGAGAAACGATGGCAGAATCTGGGTTCCACTGAAAAAGGGTGATAAGCGTCATGCCAATGACATTCCTGAAGAAGAAAGAGATTATTATTTGGAAAGACGATATCCTGCTTTCGGTAATCTGGTTCCACGTGATGTAGCTTCAAGGGCTGCCAAAGAAAGATGTGATGCAGGTTACGGAGTTGGAGAAACCGGTTTGGCCGTAAATCTTGATTTTAAAGATGCAATCGCAAAACAGGGAAAAGCTGCCATCGAAAACAAGTATGGCAATTTATTTGAGATGTACGAGAAGATTACCGGATTTAATCCCTATATTGAACCTATGCGTATTTATCCGGCCGGACATTATACCATGGGAGGATTATGGGTCGATTATAATTTGATGACGACAGTGCCAGGTTTATTCGCGATTGGAGAAGCTAATTTTTCTGATCATGGTGCCAACCGACTTGGAGCCAGCTCATTAATGCAATGTGCCGGTGATGGATTTTTTATTGCTCCTTATACCATCAGTAATTATTTAGCCGATGAAATAAAAACTCCGCGAGTTTCTACGGAATCTCCTGAATTTGAAGAAGCAGAAAAAGAAGCCCAGGATAAAATTAATCGACTGTTAGCGATTAATGGTACCGAAACTGCAACTTCATTCCACAAACGTTTGGGTAAAATCTTATGGGATTACAGCGGAATGTCTAGAAATGAAGAAGGATTGAAGAAGGGATTAAAATTGGTTGAAGAACTTAAAGAAGAATTCTGGACTAAGCTGAAAATTCCTGGAACTGAAAATGAAATTAATCAGGAATTAGAGAAAGCCGCTAGAATTGCCGATTTCTTTGAAGTAGCAAAATTAATCATCACTGATGGCTTAAACAGAAAAGAAAGCTGTGGCGCTCACTTCCGCGAAGAAAGCCAAACCGAAACCGGTGAAGCCAAGCGCGATGATAAAAATTATGCATACGTGGCAGCTTGGGAATATTTAGGAGACGACAAGCCTCCTAAACTGCATAAGGAGCCTTTGAATTATGAATTTATTGAAGTAAAAGAAAGAAGTTATAAGTAGAATTTAGATATTAGAAGCTAGACATTAGACGATGCCTTATTTTTGTAAAAGGCATGCTAAGTTAAATCACTAAGGGTTTTATCTAAGTCTAATATCTAACATCTAAAGTCTTCAAATCTTTAGAATATGAAAGTAAAATTAAAAATCTGGCGACAAAAAAACGCAAAAGCAAAAGGTCAATTTGTGGATTATGAACTGGATGAGGTTTCAACCGAAATGTCATTCCTTGAGATGTTAGATGCTTTAAATGAAAAACTAATTCTTGGTGGTGACGAGCCTGTTGCTTTTGAGCACGATTGCCGAGAAGGTATTTGCGGCTGCTGCAGTCTGTACATTAATGGTCAGCCGCATGGGCCTGCTGAAAAAACGACTACTTGCGAATTGCATATGCGATCATTCAAAGATGGAAGTACCGTTGTGATTGAACCATTTAGGGCCAAAGCTTTTCCGGTCATGAAAGATTTAATTGTTGACAGAAACGCTTTTGACAAAATCATGTCGGCAGGTGGCTTCATCTCAGTTAACGCCGGATCTGCTCAAGATTCTAACGCGATTTTAATTAATAAAGAAAAATCGGATGAGGCCATGGATGCTGCAACTTGCATAGGTTGTGGAGCATGTGTTGCAGCCTGTAAAAATGCCTCGGCCATGTTGTTTGTTTCCGCTAAAGTATCGCAGTATGCTTTACTTGAGCAAGGTAAAGTTGAAGGTAAACAAAGGGTTCAGAATATGGTTGCTAAAATGGATGAACTTGGTTTTGGAAATTGCACCAATACCTACGCTTGTGAAGCTGAATGCCCTAAAGGTATATCCGTTGAAAATATTGCACGCATGAATCGGGAATTTTTAGGCGCAAAATTAACTTAATAAAATATATTTTATTGATAAAAAGCCTGCTATTCATCGAATTAGCAGGCTTTTCTATTCGTTAGACTGTTTTACAAATTGGTTATCTTTGAATTCAAATGTTATTTAAAAAGATAGTAGGTCAGAAAAAAGTAATTCAACACCTGATTCACACCGTTAAAGAAAACCGGGTGAGTCATGCCCAATTATTTATTGGTGCTAGCGGAATTGGTAAACTAGCACTGGCCGTTGCTTATGCGCAATATGTCAATTGCAAACACCGAACTGATGAAGATTCTTGTGGGGTTTGTCCCAGCTGCATAAAATACGAGAAACTCATACATCCGGATTTGCATTTTATTTACCCTGTTGCCTCTACTAAAGAAGTTAAAAAGCCTAAAAGTATTGATTTCATTGAATCTTGGAGATCATTGCTTTTTCAAAATAAGTTTTATGTAAGTTCTGGTGAGTGGTATGAAAAGATTGGCATAGAAAACAAGCAGGGAATCATCAATGTTGAGGATTGTAATTCAATTATTAAAACACTGGGATACAAGTCTTACGAAGCAGAATACAAAGTGATGATTATCTGGATGGCTGATAAATTATTTCATGCAGCCGCACCAAAACTTTTAAAAATTTTAGAGGAACCTCCTGAGAAAACACTTTTTATCCTGATATCCGAAAATCAAGACCAGATTATTAGTACCATTTTGTCAAGAACACAACTAGTAAAGGTTCCAAAAATCACGAATGAGGAATTACTAACAGCATTAAAAAATGAACCTGAAGCTCAATCTGCAGATTTAAAACGCGTTGTAAAATTGTCGGAAGGGAGTTATAAACTGGCTCTTCAACATCTTCAAACTAGCGAAATGGAGAAACTGAATTTTAATAAGTTTAAGGAATGGATGAGGTATTGTTATGCAGTGGATATTTCTCAAATTTCAAATTTTGTAAGTGATTTCTCAAAGCTAGGAAGAGAACGTCAAAAAAGTTTTTTAAAATACGCACTTCAGGTGATAAGGAGTTGCATGCTAATTAACTATGGTCAGGAGTCTTTGCTGAAATTAGGTGAAGAAGAGGCAAATTGGCTAATCAAGGGATTTTCGCCATTTATTAATGCTGCCAATATCAATGAATTTTCAAAGGAGTTTAATGACGCACATTATGCCATAGAACGAAATGCCAATCCATCCATCCTTTTTATGGACATCTCATTGAAGGCAGTAAAGCTGTTAAAACTAAAGCCCGCATAGCTTGGTCAAATTTTGTAAATTTGCAAATTAAGTTGAATCAATGGAGAATGATAAGCTAAATAAAATAAAAGAGGAGCATCCGTTCATGAGTCGAGGCTGCGGTTGTAAACCCAGTACCAACGATAAAAATGGTAATGTTTTCATGCATAGCTGCTGTAAGCTTGACGAGTTTGACTGGTTAAAGGATATTTCGCAGCCTGCATCTGTTCCTGTATTCGATTGTGTTGAAGTGAGGTTTAAAAATAGCAGAAAGGATTTTTACCGAGTTACCGAAGCTCTTGAATTGAAAACTGGTGATATTGTAGCAGTTGAAGCGTCACCAGGTCATGATATTGGTATCGTTTCTCTTGTTGGCGAAACAGCACGCCTGCAAATGAAGAAAAAGAATTTCGATCCTGATTCAACAGAAATTAAGAAATTATACCGGCATGCGCGCGTTTACGATATCGAAAAATGGATAAATGCGGTTGAGAAGGAAGCTGCAACCATTCTTAAAACACGTCAAATTGCCGGTGAATTGAAGCTCGGGATGAAAGTGAATGACGTAGAATACCAAGGAGATAGTACCAAAGCCATCTTTTACTATACGGCAGAAGAAAGAGTTGATTTTAGGGAATTGATAAAGAAATTGGCTGAAGCCTTTAAAGTCAGGGTTGAAATGAAACAGATTGGAGTCAGGCAGGAGGCTGCACGTGTTGGTGGGATCGGATCGTGCGGAAGAGAACTTTGTTGTGCAACCTGGATGACGAATTTTAAGTCAGTAACAACCAACGCTGCTAAAGTTCAGCAACTATCACTGAATCCGCAAAAGCTCGCAGGTCAATGTGCAAAATTAAAGTGTTGTCTCAATTATGAGTATGATAACTATGTTGAAGCTTTAGGTGAATTTCCTAATCAGGATTTAATTCTTCAAACAAAAAAAGGAGATGCGATCTATCAGAAGTCAGATATCTTCAACAAACAGCTTTGGTATGCATACAAGGATGCACCTAATAATTTTATTGCTCTGTCATTGGATAAGGTAAAGTATATCATCAGCCTTAACAAAAAGAATAAGAAACCGCTGAATCTGGAAGATTTCACTGAATTGGTTGAGGAAAGAAATGATTTTGGTCATGTATTTGAACAAGACGATTTAAATCGCTTCGATAAAAAAAGAACATCGAACAATAAATCCAGAAAAAAATCATTTAAAAGAAAATGACTTTAATGAAGTTTAATCCTGTTACAATAATTCTTTCTTCCTTTTTGAGCTTATTGATCATGAGTTCGTGTACTACTGATTTGGTTATCAGCGAGAATACTGCCATAGCAGGAGGCTCTTGGAAAAAAAGTGATACCATAGGATTTGATTTTGAGATTAGTGATTCACTTTCAGGTTTCGACTTTTTTATAAATATCAGGCACGGGATAACCTATCCATATCAGAATATTTATTTCTTTGTGAATACTGAATTCCCTAACGGAAATTTAACCAGTGATACGATTGAATGTGTATTGGCAGATGTCAGAGGGAAATGGTATGGTACAGGATTGGGAGATATTAAGGAGAATAAACTACTCATCAGTCAAAATTTACAATTTCCTGTTACCGGAACCTATCGAATTAGCTTTGTTCAGGCTATGCGGGAAGATGAATTGGTTGGGCTTTCCGATATTGGAATTCAAATTAGCAAAACATCTGCAAATTAAAGACTTATAATGATTGCTTTATGAAAGAAAAAGCGAAAAAAATCAAATTGAGATTTAATTATATCACCAAATTTTGGATGATTTTCTCAGCCTTTATGTTGATGATTATCTTAATGTTTGTTGGAATTTCAAATGAATGGTTTGGCCCTATGCCAAGTTTCGAGGAATTGGAAAATCCAAGGAGTAGTTTAGCTTCTGAAGTTTATTCAGCCGATGGGGTTTTAATGGGCACTTATTATATCGAAAACAGATCCAATGTTGATTATACCGAATTATCACCTTTTCTTATTAGTGCTTTAATTGCAGCCGAAGATATTCGATTTGCCGATCACTCCGGAATTGATCTTAGAGCTTTATTTCGGGTAGCATATGGAGTTGTAACAGGCAATCCGGGTAAAGGCGGAGGAAGCACAATTACACAACAGTTGGCCAAAAACTTATTCCCACGAGTCAGTAATCCATCCATACTTACCCTTTCAATTGCTAAGCTGAAAGAATGGGTGACCGCTGCTAAACTTGAGCGGAATTACACCAAGCAAGAAATTATTGCCATGTATCTGAACGTAGTTGCATTTGGAAGTCATTCTTACGGAATTAAAGCAGCCGCTAAAACCTTCTTTAATTCGACACCCGATTCACTTAAGTTGGAAGAAGCAGCATTAATGGTAGGTGTTGTAAATGCACCATCCTATTACAATCCTGTTCGAAATCCAGAAAGAGCTTTTAACAAACGTAATGTTGTTCTAAGCCAGATGAAAAAGTACGGATATATCACTCAGGAAACCTATGACTCTATTTCTCAGATTCCTATTGATATGTCGAATTATGGAATACTGGATCATACCAAAGGGCAGGCAAAATATTTTCGTGAATATCTGAGAGGAGAAGTAAAAAAATGGTGCGCCAATCATTTTAAACCTGACGGGACTCCTTATGATTTGTACAAAGATGGCTTAAAAATATACACAACCATAGATTCACGTATGCAGCGATACGCTGAAGAAGCGGTAAAAGAGCATTTGTCGTTGGATATCCAACCCGCCCATTATCGTCATTGGGATAGCGTTTCATATGCCCCCTTTGTTTTTGAAGGAGATTCTGTTGAAAGAGATGTGCGAGAAGTGATGGATTTAAGCATGCGTAGAACTGAGCGTTATCGCCTGTTACGAAATGCCGGTAAGCCTATGGATTCAATAAAGATGATTTTTAATACGCCTGTGTTGATGAAGGTGTTTAGTTGGGATGGAATGATTGACACCGTGATGAGTCCGATGGATTCGTTAAGATATTATAAGTTTTTTTATCATTCCGGATTGATGTCAATTGAACCCCATACCGGACACGTAAAAGCCTATGTTGGTGGAATTGATTACAATACTTTTCAGTACGATCATGTTACCATGGGAAAAAGACAGGTAGGTTCAACTTTTAAACCTTTTTTGTATACCCTGGCCATGCAGGAAGGAGAATATTTTCCATGTTCAAAAATCCCGAATATTCAACCCAGAATCCAGCTGCCCAATGGAAATGTATGGGAACCTAATAATGATGATGAGGAATTTAAAGGTCAGGAAGTTTCTTTAAAGTATGCATTAGCAAATTCGAATAACTGGATTTCTGGGCATTTAATCAATCAGTATTCTCCACAAGCGGTAACAAAAATTGCACGTAAAATGGGGGTGACCAGTTATATCCCTCCTGTGTATTCAATTGCATTGGGAAGTGCAGATTTGAAGCTTACTGAAATGACAGGGGCGATGAATACTTACGCCAGCAAGGGTGTTTATGTTGAACCGCTTTTCTTTACTAAAATTGAAGATAAAAATGGAAATATCATCGCTGACTTTGTTCCCCGTAAAGAGGAAGCCATGAATGAGGAAACTGCTTATTTAATGTTGGAGTTGATGAAAGGTGTAGTTGAAACCGGAACCGGGAGACGGTTGGTTTGGAAATACGGACTAAGAAACCCGATTGCAGGTAAAACCGGGACGACCAATAATCAATCAGATGGGTGGTTTATGGGTATTGTCCCACAGCTCACCACTGGTATTTGGTCGGGTTGTGAAGACCGATCTGCTCATTTTCGTTCTCTAACGCTTGGACAGGGAGCCAATGTGGCGTTACCCATTTGGGCTTTGTACATGCAAAAAATCTATAACGATCCTAGTTTAGGAATTACTAAAGGTGATTTTGAAAAACCCATACACGGGATGAATGTAGAGTTCGATTGTGAGAAATTTGACGCTAAAAAAACCAAGGGCAGTTTTGATGAATTAGAAAAATTTTAGTTGGTGCGATTAAATATTTTCAAAAAACTTATCGTCGTTTTTTATCTCTCTTACCAAAAATACGTTGCCAAAATGTAGGACGCCTCTTCGAAAGGTTATTGAATTCAGATCTCTTTTTGGTGGTTTCCATTCGTTTTTTTGCAAGTTCCGATTGTCGATTCAAGTGATCCTCTTTTAGTTGCTCATAAGCCTTTTCTGATTCCTTTAGTTGTTCTTTTTCAACTTTTTCGGCCTTTTTAATCTGACTCGATTTTAAAATGCTGCAAGAAGATATTGACAAAACCACAGCTGTGAAAAGAAGAATTAGTTTGAGTTTTCGTGAAATCATAGGCATCTTCATTTTTAATCCATTGATGATAAAGATAATTAAATTAGAAGTGTGTGTTTGAGAACAAAATAATATTTTTACTTAATCGTTTTAATAACCTAAACTCTTGATGTGAGATATTTCAAATTACATAAAATCGGATTGATCTTTTTAACCGTCGCTTTTCTTAGCCTGAATATTGGTTGTCGAAAGGATAATCCAGTTGATAAGTTAATCCCCTATGTTTTTGTCAATTTTTCATTTAATGTAACCGGAGTTAATTATAATAATGTGAATATTCCCGGCAACTGGACTTATGTTTCTGGAGGTTATCGCGGTATCATCATCTATCACTTGATTGGGGACCAATATTTGGCTTATGAAAGAACGTCTCCCGTTAATTTCCCAAATGATTTTAATTGCAGAGTTAAAGTTGACGAATCAGGAGTTATCGCTGTTGATGAATGCAGTGGCTCAAAGTTTATTCTGCTCGATGGGTCTCCTTACGAAGGCCCTGCAGTTTTACCATTAAAGCAATATCGTACTCGACTTGAAGGTCAGTACTTGCATGTTTTTAATTGATCTGGAGATCGTAAAACAAAAAAGGGCAGTTGATTCAACTGCCCTTTTTTGTTGGATGAATATTATTTTAGTATCTGTAATGATCAGGTTTGTATGGCCCATCAATTGAAATACCTAAATATTCTGATTGTTCAGGAGTTAATTTAGTAAGTTTTACACCGATTTGTTCTAGATGTAATCTCGCAACTTCTTCGTCCAATTCTTTGGGTAATCTGTAAACACCAATATCGTATTTGTTTTTCCAAAGTTCGATTTGCGCAAGTGTTTGATTACTGAATGAATTACTCATCACAAAGGATGGATGTCCGGTTGCACAGCCAAGGTTTACTAATCGTCCTTCAGCCAACATGTAAATACAATTTCCGTTTTCGAAAGTATATTTATCAACTTGAGCTTTGATATTTGTTTTTACTACATTCTTGGCAGCGTCAAGTTTCTCAACCTGAATTTCGTTGTCGAAGTGTCCAATATTACAAACAATGGACTGGTCATTCATTTTTTGCATATGATCAAAAGTGATCACATCTTTATTTCCGGTAGTGGTAACAAAAATATTTCCTTCCGGTAAAGCATCTTCAACAGTAGTAACCTGAAATCCTTCCATTGCTGCTTGCAATGCACAGATTGGATCTATTTCAGTAACAATTACTCTTGCTCCGTATGATCTCATTGAGTGAGCACAACCTTTACCCACATCACCATAACCTAACACAACCACTACTTTTCCAGCAATCATTACATCAGTAGCGCGTTTAATTCCATCTGCTAATGATTCACGGCATCCATACAAATTGTCAAACTTTGATTTCGTTACCGAATCATTGACATTAATGGCCGGAACCAATAATTCACTTTCTTCCATCATTTGATACAAACGATGCACTCCAGTAGTGGTTTCTTCAGAAACACCTTTCCAATCAGCTGCAATTTTAGTCCACTTTGTTTGATCTTCAAGATAGGTTGCCTGAAGCAATTTGTAAACAACTGCTTCTTCCTGATTCCCTGGAGTCTTTTTCAGAAGTTCCGGGTTTTTCTCGATGGCAACTCCTTTATGAATTAATAAAGTAGCGTCTCCTCCGTCATCAACAATTAATTCAGGTCCTTTTCCTCCGGGGAAAGTAACAGCCTGATTCGTGCACCACCAATATTCTTCAAGTGTTTCACCTTTCCATGCAAAAACTGGTACCCCTGAAGCAGCAATGGCTGCTGCGGCGTGATCCTGAGTTGAAAAAATATTGCAACTGGCCCATCTAACATTGGCTCCCAGTTCCACTAGTGTTTCGATAAGAACTGCAGTTTGGATGGTCATATGCAATGAGCCGGAAATTCTAACATCTTTTAAAGGTTTTTCAGCAGCATACTTTTTTCGGATCGACATTAAACCTGGCATTTCTTTTTCCGCGATCTCAATTTCTCTTCTTCCAAAATCAGCTAAGGTAATATCAGCTATTTTGTAATCGGTAGTTGTTTCTATCATTTTATAAATCATTAATTTAGTACTTCTGTTTGCGACCGCAAAATTAATCAATATCTTTGAGAGATCAAAAATCATCGTATTCTTATTTAAAAAAAGATTGAAATGCCATTAATTGTAAAGCAGCGCCTAAAAAATGAACAAGTAGTTATCGGCGTGTGGGAAATTGATGAAACACTCGAATCACTGTCTGCTTTATGCCCGCTTAACAGTTCGGAAGAAATCAGTTTTAATGCCATAAAAAATGAAAATCGAGCTAAACAATGGCTGATCAGCAGGATTTTATTAAATGAAATCTTTGGCACCAATGAACTTTCAGTCGTTTATGAGAAAAATGGTCGGCCCATTGTTAATGATGGGATACATCATATTTCTATTTCGCATACTTCAAGGTATGTGGCTGTTATTTTAAGTCGCTACTTTAAAGTTGGGATAGACATAGAAGGAATACATCCCCGAATATTAAAAATCAGGCCTAAGTTTGTTTCCGATGCCGAAAGCTTATTTCTGCATGCCACGAATGCATTAACAGAATACCTGATTTTAATCTGGTCGGCAAAAGAAGCTCTGTTTAAAATGGATGGAAGGGGGAACATGGATTTCAGAAGAAATCTTTCGATAAAACCCTTCCGCATTCAGAATGAAGGCCAAATTTTCGGTGCCATTACAAAAAATGACATATCGCTCGATTTCCCAATTGATTACAAAATAATCCACGATCATATTCTCGCATATGTTATGTCGCCTATTTAAAATTAATACAAATAAATTTGTATTTTATAATCAACTGATATACATTTGCATCATATTCAAATATTCCTTTCTGTAAAGGTGTTTGATTTATAAAGAAGAGGGGAGAGATTAGGCTCCGCGAACCTCTAGCAACCATTTCGACGACCGGAAAAAGGTGCTACAACCTAATCCGCCTAGGTGGATAATGATAAGTAAACACAATGATTATGAACCATCGAATGCATAACAAGTTTTAATTACATTTTTAAATGTAGCTTAAATGCAATGCCTAATATTTATTAGGTATTGTGTATTCATCAATTAGTTACTCAATTCTCATGACGATAGTAAAAGATATTTATAAGGAAATAAAAAACAGAGTTCTAGTTCTGGATGGTGCGATGGGCACTTTAATTCAAGGCTATGGATTCAGCGAGGAAGATTTTCGTGGAGAAAGATTTAAGGATCATCCTACTGATTTAAAAGGGAATAATGATTTATTGAACCTCACTCAGGCTAAGACCATAAAAGAAATTCACCAGAAGTATTTGGAAGCGGGAGCTGATATTCTTGAAACCAACACCTTTAACGCCAATGCCATTTCTCTGGCCGATTACCAAATGGAGAATTTAGCATTTGAAATCAATGTGGCGGCTGCTCAAATTGCGGTGGAAGCTGCCAATGAGTTTACGCTTTTAAATCCTTTGAAACCATGCTTCGTGGCCGGAGCCATTGGGCCAACCAATAAAACTGCCTCGATGTCGGCAAAGGTAGAAGACCCCGGACATCGTGAGGTTAGCTTTGATGACTTGGTGAGAATTTATTACGAGCAGGCTGCCGGATTGTTGGAAGGAGGCGTCGATATCTTTTTAGTTGAAACTATTTTTGATACATTAAATGCAAAAGCTGCAATTTATGCCATTGAGAAACTGATGACTGAAAAGGAAACAAGAATTCCTGTTATGATTTCGGGTACCATCACAGATGCCAGCGGCAGAACACTTTCTGGTCAAACCGTTGAGGCCTTTATGCATTCTGTATCGCATATCGATTTATTAAGTATTGGTCTTAATTGCGCGTTAGGAGCGAAAGAACTGCGTCCTTATCTGGCCGAATTATCTTCAAAATCATCTGCTTTTATCAGTGCCCATCCCAATGCTGGTTTGCCAAATCAATTTGGCGAGTACGATGAAACACCTGAAATGATGGCTGTTCAAATTAAGGATTTCATCGATAATCAATTTGTAAATATTATTGGAGGTTGTTGTGGAACTACTCCTGAGCATATCAGGGCAATTGTTGAAATTGCTGAAAAAGCATCAGTTCATCGCCCGACTGTAAAATTACCTGAATTGCAATTGAGTGGCTTAGAGCCATTAAAGATCTTCAAGGAAAGTAATTTTATAAATATAGGAGAACGAACCAATGTTAGTGGCTCGATAAAATTTGCCAGACTAATCCGTGAGAAAAAATACGAAGAAGCCCTGTCCGTAGCCCAAGATATGGTTGAAGGCGGTGCACAAGTTTTAGATGTTAGCATGGACGATGCCATGTTAGATGCCGAACATGAAATGGTGAAATTCCTTCATTTGTTAGCGTCTGAGCCTGACATTGCCCGATTACCTGTTATGATTGACTCCTCAAAATGGTCAGTTATCGAAGCAGGTTTAAAATGTGTACAAGGAAAAGCCATCGTAAATTCCATCAGTTTAAAAGAGGGCGAAGAGGCATTTATAAATCATGCGAAGCGTATCAGAATGTATGGCGCTGCTGTGGTTGTGATGGCCTTTGATGAGGAAGGCCAAGCTGCTAATTTTGATCAGAAAATAGCTATTTGTAAACGTGCGTACGACATACTTACGAAGCAAGTTAATTTTCCGCCTGAGGATATCATTTTCGATCCCAATATTTTAACCATTGGAACCGGGATAGATGAACATAATAATTACGCGGTTGATTTTATTAAAGCAACAAAATGGATTAAAGAAAACCTACCATATGCAAAAGTGAGTGGTGGAATTAGCAATCTTTCTTTTTCTTTCAGAGGAAATAATGTGATTCGGGAGGCCATGAATTCAGCCTTTTTATATCATGCCATAAAAGCCGGTTTGGATATGGGAATTGTTAACCCCGGGATGTTGCAAATTTATGATGACATTCCTTCCGACTTACTTAAACTCGTTGAAGACGTGATTCTTAACCGAAGAAAAGATGCAACAGAACGATTGATTGTTTATGCTGATCAGGTAAAGGAAAAAGGAAAAGTTGCTGTAAAAAAGGATGAATGGAGAAATCAGGATGTACAGGGTCGATTAAAACATGCATTGGTCAAGGGGGTTGTTGATTTTATTGAAGATGATGTTGAAGAAGCAAGGCCGCTTTATCCCAGAGCTTTAGAGGTAATAGAAGGGCCATTAATGGATGGAATGAATGTGGTGGGTGATTTATTCGGATCCGGGAAAATGTTTCTTCCCCAAGTCGTTAAGAGTGCACGTGTAATGAAAAAAGGGGTTGCCAAACTTCTTCCCTACATTGAGCAGGAAAAAGCTGAAAGCTTGGAAAGCAATGTACAGGCCAAAATTTTAATGGCAACCGTTAAAGGTGATGTTCATGATATCGGGAAAAATATAGTTGGTGTTGTGTTGGCGTGTAACAACTACGAAGTGATCGACCTGGGTGTGATGGTACCGGCTGCAAAAATATTGCAAACAGCACTTGACGAAAAGGTCGATATTATTGGATTAAGCGGATTAATTACACCTTCCTTAGAAGAAATGGTGGATGTTGCGGCAGAAATGGAGCGGCAAGGATTTAAAGTTCCGTTGCTGATTGGGGGTGCAACTACATCAAAAATTCACACTGCGGTAAAAATTGCCCCTAAATACTCGTTTCCGGTTATCCATGTCAGGGATGCTTCGAAAGCAGTAACAGTGTCTTCCACATTACTTTCTGAAGAATTCCATGATGCTTTTCATAAGGAAATAAAAGAGGAATACAATCAACTGCTACAAAAACATAACAACAAAGAGGTGGAAGAAACCATTGATTTTGAATCAGCTAAGAAAAACAGGCTCCGTCTTGATTGGGATCAGAGCCCTGTTCTAAAACCCAAGACCTTAGGTGTCAAGGTTTTTAAAAAATTCGATCTAAAAGAAATTAGAAAATACATTGATTGGACCTTCTTTTTCCATGCCTGGAAAATAAACGGAAAATACCCACAGATATTTGAAGATCCGATTAAAGGAAGCGAGGCCAAAAAAGTTTATGATGAGGCTCAAAAGTTTCTGGATAAAATCATCGAAAATGAAATGTTAGAAGCCGAAGGAGTGATCGGGTTTTTCCCTTGCAATGCTGTGGATGAAGATGTAGAAATCTATGCTGACGAGAACAGATCAGAAACCATTGATCACTTCAGGTTTTTAAGAAATCAACAGTTAAAATCCGAAGGATATCCAAATCTGTCTTTGGCTGATTTTATCAGACCTAAGGAGAACGGAGCAGTTGATTACATTGGTGGATTTGCCGTTACTTGTGGTATAGGTATTGAAAAGTGGGTTAAACAGTATGAAGAAGAACTTGATGACTACTATGCCATTATGTTAAAGATTTTAGCAGATCGGTTGGCTGAAGCTTTTGCTGAATACATGCATGAACATGTTAGAAAGAAAGAGTGGAATTATGCCCCCGATGAATCTCTTGACATTCAGGAGCTGCTTAAAGAAAACTACCAGGGAATTCGTCCTGCACCAGGTTATCCTGCTTGTCCGGAGCATTCTGAGAAGAGAACGCTGTTCAACCTGTTGAATGTAGATCAACATATTGGAATAACACTTACGGAAAACTATTCGATGTATCCTGCGGCCTCTGTTAGTGGATATTACTTCTCTCATCCTGAATCTCAGTATTTTAATGTTGGAAGAATTGGCAAAGATCAGGTGTTGGATTATGCCGGTCGAAAAAAGATTGATGTTGTAAAAGCAGAAAGATTGTTAAACTCAAATTTAAATTATAAATAATTAGGCATGAAACGAGCATATTCGTTAAATTATATTTAAGAATGAACATTTTATATGCAAGTTCCATCCAACTTATTTATTAAAATTATTTACTGATGAAAGTTATAGAGCATTTTGAAAAGGCCGAAACTCCTTATTTCTCCTTTGAATTACTTCCTCCCTTAAAAGGTCATAATATCGATTCGATATATCATACGATTGATAACCTGGTAGAATTTGATCCATTAAATATTAACATTACGTATCATCAGGAAGAAACCGTTTATAAAAAACACCCCGGTGGCTTACTCGAAAGAAAAACAATTCGTAAACGACCGGGTACCGTTGCAATTTCAGCTGCAATTAAATACAAGTACCCAAATGTTCATGTTGTTCCTCACATTATTTGTGGTGGATTTTCTAAGGATGCAACGGAATATGCACTGATTGACTTGCACTTTTTAGGGATTACCGACTTGTTGGTTTTAAGGGGTGACCCCTTAAAAGGGCAAAAATATTTTCAAACAGAGGAAGATGGCCACACCAATGCTTCTGAACTAGTTGAGCAGATCATTCACATGAATCATGGGAAGTACTTAGATGAACACCTTGAGAATAAAACTGCTACAGATTTTTCAATTGGTGTTGCAGGTTATCCTGAAAAGCATCTTGAAGCTCCAAACATGGAGTATGATTTAAAATATTTAAAGAAGAAGGTTGATGCTGGTGCTGACTATGTTGTAACTCAAATGTTTTACGATAATCAAAAATATTTTGATTTTGTAAAAGGCTGTCGCAATATTGGTATTGAAGTGCCTATAATTCCGGGAATAAAACCAATCTCTTCGTTAAAAGACTTAGCCTTATTACCAAAAGTTTTTAATATTGATATTCCCGATGCACTGGTATCGGAGCTCGGAAAATGTAAAAGTGACAAGGAAGCATTTCAGGTTGGCATCGAATGGGGCATAGCCCAATCAAAAGAGCTTAAGGATTTTGGTGTGCCAGCAATTCATTATTTTTCGATTGGAATTTCTGATAACATTAAAGCAATTGCCAAACAAATATTCTAAGAGATCTGATTTTATTCCTGTTGGAAGGCTATTCAACAGCTAAGGATTTAACAATCATTTCTTGACCTTGAAAAACGTCATAACTAAAGCCATTGCATGCAGGGCATGGTTCGAAAAATGAGCTACAACTAAAATCTTCTTCACAAATATTACAATGAGCCATTGCTTGTTTTCGTGTTATTTTTATGGTTGCATTATGCATGATGGTTTCTTTTATTGAAACCTCCATTGCTAGCTCAAGTGCTTCTATCTCAATGCCTGAGAGGCTCCCAACTTCGAGTTCAATGTCTGTTACTTTTTGCGCTTTCGCTTTGGCGGCCTCATCATTCACAATTTCAATGATACTAGAAGCTATAGATAATTCATGCATTTTTTAAAGGTATGGAATTGCAAAGGTAAAAGAAATATCTGTTTTGAATGGATCATTGTACCGATCGATTTTCAAACACCAAAGTTTAAGAAATCATGAAAGATACTTTTTTATTAGTTTAATTAATTGTTTGGCATTAATTGGTTTTGCTAAATAATCAAGACAGCCAGATTCAAGGGCTCTTTCGCGATCTCCTGCTATAGCGTATGCTGTTTGTGCAATAATCGGGATAGTGGGGTTAAGCTCCTTAATTAATCGGGTAGCCTTATATCCATTCATGATTGGCATATTTATGTCCATAAAAATGAGATCTACACTTTTTTTATTATTGCGGATTATGTCAACAGCTTCTTGCCCATTTTTTGCTTGTACAATATTTACTCCTAATTTCTTCATGTTGAACTCCATTAAACTCATACTTGAATCATCGTCCTCAGCAATAAGAATTGTTTTTTGAGGATAAAGAATTTCAATACTTTTTTCTTTCCCCGAATCCTTTCTTATGGTTGAATTTCCATTAGCTATCGGTATGAAAACGGAGAATGTTGTTCCAATGTTTAGTTCCGATTCAACATCAACTTCACCCCCTAAAAGATTAGTAAGCTTTTGAGTTACAGACAATCCAATGCCTGTACCACCATAATTTCGTGTATGGGTGTCATCTGCCTGCCTAAAAATATCAAAAATTAATTTGAACTTATCTTTTGCAATGCCAATACCGGTATCCTTTACAATAAATTTTATAAATGATTTCTGATCAATTCTTACACTCTCAAGGTTAAAATCTATCGACCCTTTATGCGTGAATTTCAGCGCATTTTTTAAGAGATTGATCAGGATTTGTTTAAGTTTACCCGAGTCGGTATAAATTTCATAATTATCTCTCAAGGGATATTCGCCAATGTTTATAGCCAACATTTCTTTGCTTGTTTTTATTCTTTCGGCTTTTATTACCTCAACAACATCCTCTACTATTGATTTTAAATTGTGAAATTTCTTTTCAATTTTTATTTCGCCAGCTTCAATTAATGTGATGTCGAATAGTCCTTCAACAAGTTCGAGTAATAAATTCCCGCTATTAAAAATTGTTTTGGCAAACTTTTCAACCTCAGTTGGATTGGTGGATGAATTCATTAATTCAGAAAAGCCGATGATTGCATTAAGGGGTGTGCGAAACTCATGAGACATTGTAGATAAAAAGACCGATTTTAATCGATCAGATTCGATGGCTTTACTCAATGCATCTTCAAGTTCAACTTCATGCCTAATTCGTTGAATTGAGGTGCTAATTTGGTGTGAGATGAACTCCAGTAACTGTACATCTTCTTCATTGTATGCTTCAGGATTTGAATAGCTTTGTACCACAAAAGCACCCAAAATATCACCATCTACAAACAAAGGAACTCCAATCCATATTTCCGCTACGGTTCCAATTAAATTTATTTTACCTTCACGATGTAGCTCAAGTATACCATCCTTTTTAATAAACAAAGGTTTTTTACTTTTAATGACAAAACCAGTTAGCGATTTTTCGGCCGACCAGGATGATATTTCATCTTTTTCATCAGCCTCATAGGGTGAATACAGCAGGTTTCTTTCTTCATCAATAAATGCCACATAAAAATTAGTTGTATCAAGAACATTGCTCAGATTTTCTCTGATAATCTTTAAGAAGTCTACTAAATTCTTAGAAGTATTGGTTGCATTTGAGATTTGATAAAGAACTGTTTGGATTAGTTCAGCCCGTTTCCGTTTTGTAATATCTTTCATGACAATCAGTGATCTGTTATCAACAGGAACCATATTAAACTCACATGTTTTTATCGATCCATCTTTTGTTGTAAGATTCCATTCCTGGGTTTTGATCTCAGTTTTGTTAACAATGGCAATTTCAACTGCCCGATTCCATGTTGTTCTAACCAGTTCGCGATAGTTTTCATCCGGATAAGCAAGATTAAACCAGCTATTAATGGTAGGCATGTCTTTTAAAGTGTATCCAAACAGGGAGGTAAACTTACCATTTACATAAGTATTCTTATGACCTTCGGTTAGAGCCAAAGGATAAGGGAATCGTTCCAGTATTATTCGGAATTGTTTTTCGCTTTCCCGAATGGCTTTTTCAAAATTTATCCGTTCGATTTCTGCAGCAGCTCTTGGTGTAAAAATCTGAATGATAGATTCACAGAATTGAACTTCGGGTATAATTTCTTTAAATAATGCCACTACTAAACCAATGATCTCGCCACTGGAGTCGATTAACGGCAACCCAACATAGCCTTCAATTTGATGATCGCTTAAGAATTTATCCTTTGGGAATAAAGTATTAACATTCACAGGGATAGTGCAAACCGAATGACTTATAACTCTTTCGCATGGAGTATCGCTTAAGTGATATTTGAAATTTTTAGATATTTCTCCATCTCTGCAAACAGAAATGGTTGAAACAGCAGTTTTCTCTTCATTAAGTAAGCCCACAAAAGTTATGCTCGCTTCCAATGTATTGGCTAACTGCAACACAAATTGTTTCAGAAAGTTCTTACCTAATTCGGATAATAATTTTTTATTTAAATGTGTAATTGCATTTTCTAACTTGTTTTGATTATGTTGAGTTGTAATGTCTTTTACCATTGAAAGAACCCCAATAACTTGATCCTGATCGTTGCATAAAGGGGTGTTGGTCCATTCACAAATAATAATTCTCCCATCTTTTGTCAAATTTTTATTAATGCTGTGTGCCGACTTATCACCTTGAATAATCTTTTTCCAGATGGGACTTAGTGATTTTTGTAACTTTGATGGGAGAATGAGTTCAAAGGCAGATTTACCTGTTATTTCTTTAGCGGTATACCCAAAAATTTGGGTAGCTGCCGGATTCCAGGATTTAATATTTGCAGTGATGTCGAATGTGATAAGCCCAATCGGCATCCTTCTGATTTGCATGTTAAGATAATTATTAAGCTCCTTTAGTTTGTTTGTCTTCTGCGTGGCAATTTTTTCAAATCTATCTCGATCCTTAATTAATTTGTCTTCAGCTTCTTTTATCCGGAGCAATACCTTTGTTTGAGCCAATAATTCATCAATTTCAATTGGTTTCGAAAAAAATGATTCTGCGCCCGCATTTAGAGATTTAAGCCGATTATCTGTATTGGAACCCCATGAGGAAATCATGATAACAGGGATATTATTAGTAACAGAATTAGATTTCAGTTTTTTGCAAATTTCAAATCCATCAATATCTGGTAGTTTGACATCTATAATTATAATGTCAGGCAGATCATTTAATACTAAGTCAAGGCCGGAATTTCCATCATTTGCAGTAATTACTTTGTAGTTCAATTCAGGGTTTTGAAGTACTGCTTTAAATGAAATTAAATCGTTTTGATTGTCATCAATTATTAAGATTTTCTTGATAGGCATTTTGCACTTAATTAGGAGGTTGAGGGATTTTATTTATTAATTTTATATCATCCAGGATAATTTTAAACTACCCCAGGCATATCTTTCTACAAGATCATTTTTTACATCTTTGCTTTGAAGTGTTACTGAATACCAAATATTTGCTCTCTCGAATTGAAACATTAAACCAAATTCCATGGTCATCTGAATAGGTTCAATATCGAAAGTTAACGGGCTTTTGTCATTAAATAAACCGCCTTGAATACTTGCATCGTATAAATGGTATTCAAGTTGAGGTTTGAAAAAGAAGAAAAAATCACTTACTCTTTCTGTTTTTACTTTACGATCCTTTACAATGGAGGCTCCATAAAGATTTGATTCATAAACTTTATTAATTCGAAGTATGCTTATTCGGTTCCAAAAACCAACAGCAATGTTCGTGTTGATTGTACCGGCATTTGCAAATCCATAAAGGTTAATGTCGGCCTGCTTACTCAAATAATTTGCCACTTTCATTGAATACATGGCATGTACATTCAGTCCGATGGTATTTGTGATCTGATGTTCCCATCCGTCAACGCTGTACCAGCCAATAAAATCATGCATAAAATCTTGAAATGCACCAACTCCACTAGCCGGCCCCATGATCCCAACCTGCGTACCAAACCTTAACATGGATTCATTTGCGTAGAATTTACTGATTTGTGCATTGGCAAAAAGATAACCTGCAAATGGACGATCATGGTCTTCAATATTTGGTTTATTTGCGTTTGATGGCGTGTACATCTTATTCCCTAGTCGAAACTCAACAACTTGCTTTACTGTTTTTGGATCAGTTTTAGCAGGAATAAAACGATAGAAAAACATTAATCCGTTGGTGTAATATTTATCCTCTGATAACGAAACGTAAGTGTCATTATCGCTTTGAATCCCAATTTCACGAGTAAATAGTTTCTGTGATTTTACAATTAAGCTGGTCAGCAGAAGGAGTAAGCTTAGAAAAATATATTTTGTTTTCATTGTTTAAATTTTAAAAGTTTACATCAATTAAAAAATGTATGAGATATTTATAGTTCCATAAGTTTGTCCATAAACTTTATCATTTAATACCTCAACGCTGTTAAAGGTAACTGCGTATTTTATGTTAATTCTATACATTTGAAAAATAATTCCGGTTTCAATGGAATAAAGTAATGGCTCAATGTCATATGTTACAGGGCTTTTGTCGTTAAACATACTGCCTTGAATGGTTGCGTCGTAGGCCCGAAAATAAACCACTGGCTTGAAAAAAATAAGAAATTCCGAGACGCGCAAACTCTTTTTTAAAGGTTGATGGTCGGCAAGACTGCCATAGGTTCCTGATCGATAAATTTTATTTACAGGATAAATGCTGAAGCGACCCATCAGTCCTAGACCTAAATTTGTTTCAACAGTACCCAAATTTGCATCAGCCAATGCACTAAAATCAACCCTGTTACCACAAACACGAGCTAGTTTTTTAGAGTAGAAAAGATTAGTATTAAGGGCTAACATGTCATGAATCTGGTAATCCCAACCATCAACGTCATAAAGACCGAAGAACTTATGAAATCTGGCTTGTATTTTTCCTCCACCTGAGGATGGTCCGATAAGTCCTAGGCTTGCTTCAAGTTTAAGGTACGATTCATTTTCATAGAAATAGTTCATAATGGCTTTGCCATAAAGATAACCAGCAAAGGGTCGGTCTTGTTCAACTATAGTTGGGGCATCTCCATTTTCAGGGGTGTACATCTTCACGCCTAAATTCCATTCTACAATTTTTTTAGGAAAAGAGAGGGTTGTGCTTTCTGATAAGTACTTGTAGAATAAAGTGAATCCGTTAGTATAATACCCATCATTAAAAAGATTTGTGTATGCATCGTTATCAGTGTATATTCCGATTTCCTGAGTGAATGGCTTTTGCGAGAACCCTTTAAAAAAGAAGGCTAGGTAAAGTATTAAAATAAAAAATGTATTTCGCATTAAGTTCGATTGGGTTAAAGGGTCAAACTCAAAGGTAAGGATTTTTGGTTGCAAGAAATATCGAGTTATAGCAGGATACTTACAACAGATTGTTAATAAAACTGGAAGAATGCTTACCGTTATAAAAACCAATTATTCATATTTGATCGAATCAACCGGGTTTTTAACAGCCGCTTTATAGGCCTCAAAGATTAAAGTTAGCAATCCAATTAATAAACCAAGTAATCCGGTAATGGCATAAATCCACCATGGTATCGAAATTTGGAAGGCAAAATTTTCTAGCCATTTGCTGGCAAACCAATAACCAACAG
Organism: uncultured Bacteroidales bacterium; assembly: GCA_942491855.1. Taxonomy (GTDB): domain Bacteria; phylum Bacteroidota; class Bacteroidia; order Bacteroidales. The sequence goes on along the minus strand of CALOCL010000002.1, from coordinate 103,579 downwards.
GGCAGGCCAGTAAAAACGCAATGCCAATCCACCTGCTGACATCTTTCGTAACCAAAAAAATGATTGACATGATAGATGCTCCGTGAACTTTTCGAACCCCAATCTCTTTTGATCGCTGTTCAGTAATAAATGAAACCAGGCCATATAAACCCAGACAGGCAATGAAAATTGCAAAGAAAGTAAAGTAGATAAGAATTTGCATTAATTGGCTTTCTGTTTTGTACAGCGAGTGGATATAGCTTTCCATTTCCTTGTATTCAAGAGGATGTGTTGGATAAAATTTATCCCAGGTATTTTTAATGTAATCCATTGTCTCACTTGTAATTGCACCTGAAAATTTAATGTTTGCAAAATTAAAATTGCTGGCTGCGAAAACAAACCCAAACGGCTCTATGGTATGGCGTAAAGATTTAAAATGAAAATCTTTCATAACCCCAACAATTTTAGCTTTTTGTTTCGAGTCAAACAGGTAAAACTCTTTGCCAACCGGATCATCAATATGATTCATTTTAACGGCAGTTTCATTTAGAACCACTGCATGATAGTTGCGGTCAGATTGGATTTCATTTGAAAAATTACGTCCTTCAACAAGATTTACTTCCAATAAGTCAAGATAGCTGTCATCCACATAGTTTGCATAAAATCCAACTGCCTGCCTGTCCACTTCTCGCTCTAGATAGTCATAAACGGGGCTTCCTGTTGTGTGCACTGAATAGCTGACAGTACTGATGTTAGGATTTTTTAAGAGCTCCTGCTTAAATCCTTGGTAGCTTTCTCTTGCCGACCTTCCCATATTTAGGAAAACCACATTTTCTTTGTTGTATCCGAGTTCTTTATTTTTTAAATACTGAATTTGTCTGATAATAACAATGGTGGTAATAATGAGGATCATTGAAATGGTAAACTGAAGAACGATTAAAATGGCTCTTGAGATTTTACTTCCCCGTCCTCCAATGTTCAGGTTTCTAAACAAGTGGGTAATTTTTAAAGAGCTTAAAAACAGGGCAGGTGCAAGCCCTAAAATTACACCAAGGACGAATGAAAATAACAGTATGTATAAAATAACCAAGGGGTTATCCAGATAACCGATATCAAGTTGAATGCCCGTAAGGGTTAAGGTAAAAGGTTTAAGGAGTTCAACGATGATGAGGGCAATAAAAGTGGAGATGAATGATAAAAATGTGGATTCCATTAAAAATTGCCACACAAGGTCAGAACGAAGTGATCCCAGTACTTTTCTCACACCTATTTCTTTTGCCCTTAAGTTTGATTTGGCCGAGCTCAGGTTGATGAAATTGATGATTGCAATAATGAGTACAACAATTCCAATAATAAAAAATATCTGAACAAAGTAATAGTTCCCGTGTTTTGAATGATCGTACTGTAAGTTGTTGTTGAAATACACTTCCTCTAACTTGTGCAGGTAGTACTTTTCAGGCAGCTCATAATCATAGGTCGATTTTAAGTGGTCGGTAAAAAATACATTGATTTTGTCTTGTAGCTTTAATTTGTCCGTTCCTTTAGCCGTTAAAATATAAGTGTTGAACCATGGGTTTCCCAGTTCATTCATCCCTTCACGGAGTGTTTCAAAAGTTGCCATTGAAACCAATGCATTGAATTGAAATGTAGTATTGTAAGGGAGGTCTTTTAATACCGCTGTTACTTTTAAACTACGTGAGTTGTCAACCTTAATAACTTTTCCGATGGGGTTTTCGTCGTCAAAAAGCTTACTTGCAACACTTTCGGTTAACACAATGGTGTTTAGGTCTGTTAAGGGGTCTTTTTGATTTCTCGAAAGAACAGGGAATGAGAACATGGATAAAAAGGTGGAATCGACATGTGCACAGTTGTCGATTTTTATGTGCTTGTTTTTATAGGAAACGAGGGGGTTGTTGTACATGAAAATATAAAACCTGAAAGTGTTCTCAATTTCAGGAAAGTTTTCTTTGAGTAAAGGAGCTATCATTCCACTGTGATTGGATTCATTTCCAAGACTTAGCTTGTAAATCCTGTCGTAATTGCTCAAATGTTTATCGTAGCTGAGTTCGTGCCTGATAAACATCATAATCATAAAAAATATGGCAATCCCAATTGAAAGGCCAATAATATTTATTATTGAGTTACTGCGATGTTTTACAATGTTCCTGAATGAAGTATTGATGTTATTCCTAATCATATTCAAAGTTTTGTTTGGAAGCGCAAAGCCAATGCCATAAATTGAGAGTTGTTGATAGCCAGGTATATGTCAGGTTTTTTTGTCGGATACTTCTTTTGGTTGTCCAAAAAATAGACATGTCATGACAATTATTTGGACAAAACATTGCTTGCCTTTATCCAATTCCATACCTTGCAGTAATTTTATTCAAAGAAAGTAATTTAAGGAATGGATTTAAAGAAAAAAGGGAAAATCTTAATTGTTGACGATCATAAAAATATCATTAGGGCCTTAACGCATTTGTTGGAGCCGGAATTTGAAAAAATTGTGGCAATTACAAGCCCCAATCAAATTCCGCACACCTTACGCACGGAGAAATTTGATGTGGTGTTGCTTGATATGAATTTTTCGGCGGGAGTTTACTCTGGAAATGAAGGTTTGTTTTGGTTAAATGAAATCTTGAAATTTGATGCCGGGATGAGTGTTTTGTTGATTACAGCCTACGGAGATATTTCGATGGCAGTAAGAGCAACCAAGGCCGGAGCAACAGATTTTATTTTAAAACCCTGGGATAATGATAAACTTGTGGCAACCATCAATGCTGCACTTAAACTCAGGCAAACTTCCTTAGAACTTGAACAAACAAAGCAGAAACAAAAGCAAATTAATGTTGAGTTTAATCAACCATCGAATAATTTTCTTGGGAATTCTGATGCGATGAAAAAAGTTTTTGCAACTATTAAAAGGTAGCAAAAACAGATGCTAATGTGTTAATTTTGGGCGAAAACGGGAGTGGTAAAGAATTGGTTGCCCGTGAAATACATAGGTTGTCAAACAGGGCAGCAGAGGTGTTTATAGAAGTGGATATGGGTTCTTTGACTGAAAGCCTTTTTGAGAGTGAAATGTTCGGCCACTTGAAAGGAAGCTTCACCGATGCGAAAACAGATAAGATTGGACGTTTTGAGCTGGCATCGGGAGGGAGCTTGTTTTTGGATGAAATCTCAAACCTCTCTGTTTCGTTACAAGCCAAATTGCTCCAGGTATTGCAAAACAGAGAAGTGGTACGTGTAGGTGCTTCAAAAGCAATTCCGTTTGATATCCGATTAATCAGTGCTTCAAACAAAAACATGAACGATCTTATTCAAAATGGTTTGTTCAGGGAAGATTTGTACTATCGACTAAATACCATTGAAATATCATTGCCTCCTTTACGTGAGCGAGAAGGGGACACCCCTCTTTTGGCTGAATTCTTTTTGAACAGGTACAAAAAAAAATATGAAAAAGAAGGCTTGCGCTTTGATGTTGGGGCATTAAAAGTGATCAAACAACATGATTGGCCAGGAAACGTTCGCGAGTTGCAAAACACTATTGAAAAGGCGGTTATCCTTTCGGAAGGAAAAATTCTTGGTTCCGAAGATTTGTTCTTGAACCGAACCGGTACTGCTACATCAAATGAAAAATCACCTCTTACGTTCTCTGAAATTGAAAAACAGGCCATTGAACAGGCACTGAAAAATAACAGGGGTAGTGTGGTTAAGGCTGCCCGGGAACTTGATTTGGCCCGGCAAACTTTATACAATAAAATGTTAAAATATAAAATTTAGATTTTATGATTTTAAAAGGATTTTTCAAAAATATTTTGTTTCGCGTTGTCCTGATTACCATTACTTGTTTAGGGCTGGTTTATTTCGCATCGCGCTTAAACGAAGAATTGTACCTTACACTTATCGGACTGATTGCATTGCTCTTACTGCAAATATATTTGTTGGTAAGGTATGTAAATGAAATAAACAATAATTTGGGCTATTTACTGGAATCAATTACTGATGAAAACTTTTCGTTTAATTTCAGAAACATTGAAAAAAACGGAGTTTCTGATGAATTTCAAAAATCACTTGATCATGTAAAATCCTTACTACAGGATAGTAAGATACAGTATCTTAAAAGGGATGTTTTCCTTGAAAACATAATTACCCATATTGGTATTGGCTTGTTTTTGCTAAATGAAAATGGAGAAATTGAATTGTTAAATCCTGCGGCAAAATCATTATTAAAAGTTGAAAAGCTAAGATCGGTTAATGATTTTGAAAAGATTTCGGAAGGACTATCAACCCTGATCAATAATATAATGCCATCAAAGCCGATGGATGTTAAAATTAATATTGAAAATGAAATATTGCATTTGCTGTTTAAGGTATCGGTTTTTAAGATTGATAAAAAAGTGTACAGGCTCATTTCGTTGCAAAACATAAAGGATGAGTTGGATCGAAATGAACTGAGCTCATGGCTAAAGCTAATAAAAGTTTTTACCCATGAGATCATGAATGCTGTTACACCCATTGCTTCTTTGGCAGCCTCGTTGCAAAAACAGATCAGAAACGGGCCTGGTAAAGCGCAAAAAACTTCAACCATTAATGAAGATGTTGCAATGCGCACACTCGACGGATTGGAAATCATCGAGGACACTTCAAAAGGTCTGTTGAGTTTTGTAAGCAAGCATAGAGACTTAACAGCCCTGTCCCAATCTCAGATCTCAGAAGTGGATGTTTCAGGGCTTTTTGATAAGATTGCCCTTTTGCTTAAAGAAGAAATGGCAACCCAAAAAATTGAACTGAAAGTGTTTGTTGACCCGCAAAAGTTCAGTATTGTTATGGACAAAACTTTAATCGAGTTAGCCATTATTAACCTGATTAAAAATGCCATCACTGCATTGGAAAATACCAAAAGCAAGCAAATTTATTTAAAAGCATATTTTGATCACATTGACAGACCTGTCATTGAAATTAAGGATAATGGTTCCGGTATCAAACCTCAATTTTTGGAAGACATATTCACACCTTTCTTCTCTACTAAAGAAGGTGGAACAGGAATAGGTTTAAGCCTTTGCCGGCAAATCATGAAAGTTCACAATGGTAAAATTTTAGTCAACTCAAAGGTTAACGTAGGAACTACCTTTAAAATGATTTTTTAGGTTTTTTCAAAATAGGAGAAGTTCAATCAACATGAGATTGAACTTCTCCTATCAAAAACTATCTTCTGAATTTTTCTACTTTAAATTCTTTGGTAAATACCTTGCCGTTAACAACGATGTTCAATTTGTAAGTTCCGTCTTTTACCAATGTTTCAGTGTCATCTTTGGTGTACTTAAGGTTCCACTCAATAAAGTTGAGACCATTTTCAAATGAGCCTTTTAAATCGGTAATTTTATCACCAGCTTCATCAAGGATACTGATATTTTCAACTTCATTTCCATTTAGCACATAACAGAAATTCGGGTTCTTGCCGGTATTTCTGTACCAATAATTTGTGCCATAGGGCAGCATGGCATCTTCAATGTCAAAAATGAAACAATCTTTTGTGGCATAAGTTTCGGGGAGGTTTTGGATGTATGCCGCATCCATGGCCCAGATTCCACGTCCATGCGTAGCGGCTACTAAAATATGATCTCTCGGATGGATCACCAAATCGTGAACATAGGTGGTAGGGAAATTCCCTGACAAACTATGCCAGTCTTTTCCTCCGTTAATCGAAACATAAGCTCCGTAATCGGTTCCTACGTAAAGGATGTTTTTGTTGTGCGGATCTTCCCTGATCACGTTTGCCGGGCCACAAGGGATGTTTGACGAAATATCGATCCATGTTTCTCCAAAATCGAATGATTTCCAAATGTAGGCAGTAAAATCATCTTCGCGTTTCCCGTTTTGCGTCAGATAAACAGTACCCAGGTCAAACTTTGAAGCTTCAACCTGAGAAACCCATTTCCGATAAGGGAGCCCTTTGTTGATTTCTTTCCAATCGCTTCCACTGTTTTGGGTAACCCACGTTCGTCCATCATCTGTTCCGGCGTAAATTAAACCAAATTTCAAAGGAGATTCTGAAATGCTAAAAATGGTTTGGTAAGGAATATCCCCTTTTTTATCATCTAGGTTATAGGTTAAATCCGGACTGATTTGTTCCCAGCTTTCCCCCATGTTAAATGACCGGTGTAAAATCTGGGTGCCATGGTAAATAATTTGAGAATTGTGGGGTGATATGATAAATGGAGCCAACCATTGCCCTCTCAATTTATCTATCCCTTCCGGAACCGGTGGCATAATTCTTTTGTTGGTGCCTTTTTTAACATCAGAGCGTGTGATGTTACCATAAAAGCCTGCAGAATAAACGATATCGGGATTGGTTGGATCGATAAAATGGTTGCTCCCTTCGCCTCCCGGTGCATTTTCAAAATCCACACTTGGTATTTTTGAACGTCCGTTGCTGAGGTCAACAATGCCTTTTCTGCTTCCATGATCCTGGATGGATCCGTAAACATGAAATGGCTGTGCCATGTCGTAATTCACATTAAAAAACTGAACCAATGGAAGGTTGTTGTAGAAAGTACGGAAATTATCACCGCCGTCATAGGAAATGGCGATACCTCCGTCATTAACATTAACCAGGTAATCGGTATTTTCAGGATCAATCCAAAGGCCATGATGGTCGCTGTGCATACCTCGGAGTGGACGGAATGTTTTACCACCGTCTTCTGACATGTTTAAAGCCAGGCCCATAACATAAATTTTATCAGGATCAACCGGGTCAACACGAATTTGTCCAAAAACCCAACCGTAGGTGCCCGACATGTTTTCCATGTAAGCTGATTCTTCACTCACTTGTTCCCAGGAAGAGCCGGAATTGTTGGAGCGATAAACAGTAGCTCCTTTAATCCGTCCGCTGCTTGGCCGTCCGTATGCATCAGTTTGGTCGTTAAACTCATCATTAGCCTGCAGTTTTTCGTAGTTATCTACAAATGCGTATAAAATATTGGGTTGAGCCTGGCATAAGTCGATTCCAATTCGACCTCTTTCGTTGGCCATCGGAAGTCCATTGTTGATTTCATTCCAGTTTTTACCCCCATCAGTAGTTTTGTAAATTGATGTTCCTGTGTAATTTTCTTCAGTTCTTGGATCATTCCAGTGTTTACGTGTTCGTTGCCAGGTTGTAGCATAAAGAATGTTTGGATTTGTTGGATCCATCACTAAATCATTTGCAGCAGTTTCATCATTAATGTAAAGGATTTTGTTCCAGTTTTTACCCCCATCAGTAGTTTTGTAAATACCTCGATCTTTATTGTTGGTCCACTCATTTCCACCCGCTGCAACATAAACAATGTCGGAATTATTTGGGTGAACAATAATTCTTGAAATGGTGTTGGTATTAATTAATCCCAGGTGTTCCCATGTTTCACCGGCATCTTTCGATCGAAAAATTCCGGCACCGGCTTGCGAACTCCTGAAAATATTGGCTTCACCCGTTCCGGCCCAGATTATTTCAGAATTTTGCGGATCGATGGCCAAATCTCCAAATGAGGTTGCCATGGCATGTTCAAAAATAGGTTTCCATGTTGTTCCTTCATTTTCGGTTTTCCAAATTCCGCCTGATGCGCCAGCCACATAAATGGTGTAAAATTTCCCCTTGGGCGAAACAACTTCAACATCTGTCATCCGGCCACTAACATTGGTTGGCCCGACAAATTGCCAGGGCAGATTTTTAAACAAAGAATTCTGGCTCAGTTTTACATGTTGGTTGTACCAATCCAGCCTTTGTTTAGCATTTGTTTGTTGGATAACCTTTTGTGCAAATAGCTCATGACTAATATTGAGAGTCAGAAAAAACACAAGAAATATTATCCCAATTTTCTTAGTTAATTCGGGTGCGTTCATAATTTTTGGATTTATTCGGTTTTTTGCAAATTTGACTATGCAAGTTATAGATTAATTAAAAAGAAACAAAAAACCCATTAATTTATAGTCAATCAGTACTATATTTTATACAAATGGCGTAGATTTACATGCGAAATTTTAAAACCTATACATCGTGATCAGAAAATCAATTTTTTTACTGCTTTTTTTTACTTTCTCTGGGATACTTTTTTTACAATCTTTTGCCCAAAAGGAGAATAGGGATAATTTATTGACGATAGACAGATTATTTAATTCGGATGAATTTAAACTGGAAAGTCTAAAGCCCATTCAGTGGTTTAAAAATGGAAATTCATACACTATTCTGGAGGAATCAGCAAGCCTGAGCGGAGGTAAAAATATTGTTGAATATGATATCCAAGCATCTGCAAGCAAGGTTCTTATCCCTGCCGAGCAACTTATTCCCGAAGGATTGGAAATGCCGCTTGAAATTGCATCTTATCAGTGGTCGAATGACGATTCAAAAGTATTAATTTTTACAAACTCAAAAAGAGTTTGGCGAACCAATACGAGGGGTGATTATTGGATTTATGATAGGAATAATTCAGAATTGAAACAGCTAGGCGAAGGCCTCCCTGAGTTATCATTAATGTTTGCAAAGTTTTCTCCCGATCAAAAAAGTGTAGCTTTTGTAAGTGGTTTTAACATTTATGTTGAAAACCTTTCCAGTGGAGAAATTACTCAGTTAACAACTGATGGAACCCGCGACATTATTAATGGTACCTTCGATTGGGCCTATGAGGAGGAGTTCTCTTGTAAGGATGGTTTTCGGTGGAGTTCTGATGGAAAATCGATTGCATACTGGCAGTTGGATGCTTCAGAAATCAAGAACTTTTTGATGATAAATTATACGGATTCTGTCTACTCCCATATCATTCCATTGCAGTATCCTAAGGTTGGCGAAAACCCATCAAGTGCAAAAATCGGGATTGTGAATATTGAATCAAAAGAGACTGTTTGGATGAGTATTCCGGGAGATGAAAAACAACATTATATTCCTAGAATGCAGTGGGTTGGGGATGTGGTTTTGGTCCAGCAACTTAATCGTAAGCAGAACACTTTAAAGTTTTGGAAATGTAATTCTGTTAGCGGAAAAGCTGAATTAATTTATACCGAAAAGACTGATTCGTGGATAGATATTATGAATCCTGACCTGAGTGTTAAAAGGAGGGGAATGGATGATTTGGAAATTGTGGACGATGGAAATGCAGTTTTGCACTTGACTGAAAAAAACGGTTGGAAACAAATTTATAAAGTTTCATTAACCGGAAAAAATGAATTACAGGTTACAAATACAGGGTATGATATTGCTTCTACTTATACTTTAAATAAAGAAGAAGGAATTTTATATGCTTCAGCTTCTCCAAACGATGCCACACAACGATATTTGTATAAAATAAAATTAACAAAAGATGAAGATTGTGAGTGTGTTACGCCCTCAAATTTAAGTGGGGTTAATAAATACAATATTTCGCCAAATGGGAAATATGCCATCCATGAATTTAGCAATTCAAATACCCCAACAACCTACAATTTGATTAGTTTACCTGATCATAAAATTCTTAAAAAATTTGTAACAAATAAAATTTATGCTCAGCAAATAAAAAATTTAAGTCTGCCTAAATATGAGTTCTTTAAAATTAAAACAGCTGATGGAATTTTAATGGATGGAAAAATTTTAAAACCATTAAATTTTGATCCGTCAAAAAAATATCCCGTTTTATTTTATGTTTACGGAGAACCCTGGACACAAACAGTTGTTGACACTTGGAAATTTGGCTGGGAACATTTGCTGGCTCAAATGGGTTATGTAATTGTAAGTGTCGATAATCGCGGAACACCAGCGCCTAAAGGCAGTTCGTGGCGAAAAAGCATCTATAAAAAAATAGGGATAATCAATTCACACGATCAGGCTATGGCAGCAAAAGAAATTTTGAAATGGGATTTTGTTGATAAAGATAGAGTTGCTGTTTGGGGATGGAGCGGAGGAGGAAGCATGACCCTCAATTTAATGTTTCGATATCCTGAAATTTATAAAACCGGAATGGCGGTGGCTTTTGTTGCAAATCAACTTTACTATGATAATATTTATCAGGAGCGATATATGGGATTGCCTTCTGAAAACCTGGAGGCCTTTGTAGAAGGTTCGCCAATAACTTATGCAAAAAACCTTGAAGGTAATTTATTGTTAGTGCACGGTACAGGTGATGATAACGTGCATTATCAAAATGCAGAAGCACTGGTAAATGAATTAATAAAACACAACAAGCAATTCCAAATTATGCCTTACCCAAACAGGTCGCATGGAATATATGAGGGTGAGAATACAACACGCCACCTGTACACTTTACTTACAAATTTTTTGGTCAGTAATTGTCCTCCGGGAGTGCGATAAGGATTTTTATTGTTGTCGTAAATGAGGGTTACTTGGTGTTAATGATTGCTTCTACGGGATTTCGCCTCAGATAACTTCTGATGATCTGTTGAACATCCTTGTTGTCCTGGTATTCATCAATGTAATCATCCATTTCCTCAATAGTTATTTTTTCTCCGTTTACAGGGAAGTATCCAAATCCAATATACTTTCCCTTTTCAACTTTAATTATCGACTTTTCCTCTTTATTCCTTCCTTCATCCACCAGGATAAAACTATCATTTTTAAATTGATAATTCTTAATAGCTTCTTTTACACGAAGATTGTAATCGTTTGGGCTTTCTTCCTGGATGCAGGCACCCAAACATTGATGGATTTGATAATGAAAACATGCTCCGTCAGATTCGTAGAGGTTACAAAGTTTTTGACATAATTGGTATGTTTCAACCAGAGTATAAAGATGTTGCTTCGCTTCGCTTTTTGAGGTGTATGAGGTTAGAGGTATTGCACCATCAATGAGTTTAAGAATGTTTAGCTGTAAATAACCGTTTTCATCTTTAAATTTATAAAGACCGTAATTGTACATGGTTCTGCGCTGCGCCCGGTTGAAAAGAGGTTTATGGGTTTTTATTTCGTGCGATTCGAGAAGTAAAGCAACCAACTCGCTTCCGGTAATTTGATAATCAATATCAGCAATGACATCTTTCATTTCTATCGCTTTCCGGGTCAGGTTATTGCTTAAGTGCGATAGTATCCGGTCATGAATGTTTTTACTCTTACCTACATAAATCAATTCTTTTTTAGTGTTATAAAAATAATACACGCCGGTTTGTTCCGGAAGTTCTTGAATTAGGGATTTGCTGAGGTTAGAATTGTACCCTCTTAATGTTTTGTCAGCAGCTGTCTGATCGATTGAAAGAAGTAATTCAAGAATTTTAGCAGTGGCTAAAGCATCTCCATGAGCCCTGTGCCTGTCTAGAATTTGAATGTCAAGTTCTTTACATAATTTGCCTAAACCATAAGATCTCTTTCCGGGAATGAGTTTACGCGCAAGTTTTACGGTACAAAATGTTTTGCGATTAAAATCGTAGCCCAGGCTTTTAAACTCACTTCTCACAAAATTGTAATCGAAAGAAACGTTATGCCCTACAAAAATTTTCCCTTCGGTAAGCTCAACTATTTTTTTAGCAACTTCATAAAATTTGGGCGCATCTCTTACCATTTTATTGTTGATGCCTGTTAGCCTTGTAATTTGATATGGAATATTCTTTTCAGGGTTAATCAAGGTTGAAAATTCATCAATGATTTGCTCTCCATCATGAATATAAATGGCGATTTCAGTTATCTTTTCCGTTTTTGGACTAAGACCTGTGGTTTCTACATCAATGACAGCATACAACATTAGATGGGAAGATAAACTGTTAGATATTTAATTGAGTTTGGATGGACTGGACTTCTTTACGGAGTTGTTTAACCGTATCTACCAGATCTTGTTTTTCCTGGTTAGGCTGAGGCATTTCAGAGCTAATGTAGTGAACAAACCTCCAGATTTCCTTCACATCGGCAATATCGATATCATAAGGTTCGTAAAGGGAGTTTAAAGAATGCAGTGTAAGCTTCCGGTCAGCTTTAATGTGGTTTTCAACTACCTTGAAAACAATTCCGTCTTCAATGGTTAAAATAATGTAGGGATACCCGTCTTTAATGGTGTTCCAGTCCAAAACAAACTCTCCGGTTACAAACGATTCGTCGGGGATTGGCAACATCGAATCGCCACTTATTTGAAAAGTCCGGTATTTTTTATCGCGTGATAAAAACGGCAATTGAAAGGTAGGAAGCACCCTGATATAATCTGGATCGGCAAAACCACTCTTGTATCCTGCTTTTGCCTTTTCCGAAACCAGCTCAATATTTTCATTGTTGTGCTGATCGATGGTTGAAGTAAGGATACGAATATTGCTTCCTTTAACGTAAACGTCGTAACCTCGCTCAATTTGCGAAAGCTGGCTTTCCGGAAGCTCGGTTAAATCCGTTTTAACCAAAGTATCAATGGCTACTTTAAAGTACATAGAAAAGCGTATGAGTGCGTTCACACTTGGCTGAGCAACTCCATTTTCATATCCGCTTAGTGTTGATCGTTTCATTTCAAGGGTAAAGGCAAGATCGTCTTGGGTACGTTTTTGTCGTTTACGAAGGAATTTGATGTTTTTTCCGAAAGTATTCATGGCGTTTAATTCTTTAATACAAAACTGAGTTTTATGTCGCATCTTAGGCAAATCTGATGTCTTTCTACGCTTAAAATATTTTAAGAATAATTTGCCTGTGGCATATCAAAATGATTATATTGTAATCATTAAAATGATTAAAAACTAATCAAAGATAATATAAAAAATTGAATTGTCAAGTTTTTTGGAAAAATGAAGGAAGATACCCGTACCATTGTGCATTTGGATTTGGATACATTCTTTGTGTCGGTTGAACGCCTTTTGAATAGTAAGCTGATTGGAAAACCCATTCTGATTGGCGGATCTTCGGATAGGGGGGTTGTGTCGAGTTGTAGTTATGAGGCACGTACTTTTGGGATTCATTCGGCCATGCCTATGAAATTAGCACGCATGCTTTGTAAGGACGCCATTGTGATTAGAGGTGATATGGATCAGTACAGTAAGTATTCGCGCATGGTGTCGAGCATCATCGAGGAAAACGCACCCTTGTTCGAAAAAGCTTCGATAGATGAGCATTATGTTGACATTACCGGCATGGATCGTTTTTTCGGTAATTTTAAATGGACCAGCGAACTTCGGCAAAAAATAATTCATGAGACGGGACTACCCATTTCTTTTGGTTTGTCGACGAATAAAACCGTTTCTAAGATTGCGACTGGCGAAGCCAAACCTAATGGCTTATTACATGTTCAGCCGAATCAGGTTCAACCTTTTTTGTTCCCTTTGTCTATTCGGAAAATTCCAATGATTGGTGATAAGTCATACCATCTGCTACGTTCAATGGGGATTACAACGATTAAGGTTTTGAGTTTGGTTCCTCCGGAAATGCTGGAGCATGTGATGGGGAAAAATGGAATTGTGCTTTGGCGTAAAGCAAATGGAATTGATCCTACACCGGTTAAGCCTTATTCCGAACGTAAGTCAATTGGTACGGAAAGCACCTTTCAAACTGATACGATTGATGTAATCTGGCTCCGCCAAAAATTAATTAGCATGGTAGAGAAATTGGCCTTTCAATTACGAGAAAAGAATAAACTCGCCTCTGTGATTACCGTAAAAATCAGGTATGCAAACTTCGATACCCATACTTTACAAAAGCATATTCCGTATACCACTTTCGACCATGTTTTGATAGATGAAGCTTTGGACTTATTCGATCGGCTTTACCAACGACGGATGTTACTACGCTTAATTGGGGTGAAATTAAGCGGGCTGGTCGGGGGTTGGCAGCAGTTAAATATTTTTGAAGATACCCCCGAGATGACTAGCTTATATCAGGCCATGGATCGGATAAAAATGCGTTTTGGTGAAAAACTAATTAAAAGAGCCGTAGGAGTTAAAACAGAAGAGGAGCGTACACAAGTCAGAGATAAAGAAGAGCAAACTTTGCTGCTTAGTAAATAAAAATAAGGATACTATTTTTAGACAGTTTAAGTGCGTTTTAAGCCTTAAAATCGTACCCCGTTATAATTTTTTTGACTACTTCTACCCAAATTGCTTATTTAGAAATATGATATCTATCACCTCCTAAGAATAATCACAAGAAGTATTGAAAACCCAAAAATGTCTATTTTTGCACTATTCTTATTTGTTCTAAATAAATACAAACGCTAAAAACAACTATGAAAAAACTAGTACTATTACTCTCAGTCAGCATCCTGTCGATGAATGTGATGCTGGCTCAAACTCAAAATGAGCCTACCAATGCGGCTACGAAATTGTTGAATAACAACCAGGGGAAACTTACCATTGGTGGTTATGGGCAAATTGATTTTAACCAAAATTTCGGAAACGACATTCGTTCGAATGGGAAATTGGATGTGCACCGCATGGTGATGTTATTTGGTTATCAGTTTAACGAACGTGTGGATTTTGTAACGGAACTTGAATTTGAGCATGTAAAAGAAGTTTTCGTTGAGCAGGCTTTTATCCGTTATAAATTAAATGATTTTATGGCATTAAGGGCAGGATTGCTTTTAATCCCTATGGGAATCGTGAACGAGTACCACGAACCTACTACCTTTAATGGTGTTGAAAGACCTAACGTAGCGAGTAAAATTGTACCTACTACCTGGCGCGAAATTGGAGCTGGAATTAGTGGTAAGTTTAGTGACCTTGGTTTAAAGTATCAGTTATACCTTGTTAATGGATTAAATGGGTATAATGGCACGGCTAAAATCTCAGGAGGCGGAATCAGAGGTGGACGACAAAAAGGTGCAGAGTCCTACATGAGTTCTCCAAACTTGTCGTTTAAACTGGATTATTTTGGTGCCAGTAATTTGAAGCTTGGCTTGGCAGGTTATTTCGGTAAAACCCAATCTACCCTTTACGATGGGATTGATAAAAACAACAACGGTTTAATGATGATGGCTGATTCGTCGGTAGTTAACATGAGCATGATCGGTTTGGATTTACGTTATGCCAATAACGGATTTTCATTCAGAGGTGCTATGTTTTTGGGAAGCCTTGGAAACACCAAAGAATACAATGCATTTACAGGAAGTAATACCGGATCGGCCATGAACGGGTTTTATGCCGAAGCTGCTTACGATGTGTTGGTAAATTCGGATACCCCTAATGGTTTAACTCTTTTTGTACGTTATGAGAATTTCAATACCCAGTCTAAGGTTGAAGGAAATACCATTAAAGATGACAAATACGCGGTAGAAGAAATTATTGCCGGAGTTGGATATAAAATTGCTGATGGGGTTGTTTTGAAATCAGATTTTAGATTTTATAAAAACAAAACTCAGGACGAATTTTCCAAGCAATTTAACGCAGGAGTTGCGGTATGGTTTTAATTCATAAAATAAAACAAGTTTTTCTGATCTGTTTACTTGGGTTTCTTAGTATTCAGTCATTTGCCATTTCTTCAGCTGCGCTTGAAAAGAAACTTGACAAAGTGATTAAGCGGGATTTAGGCCTTAGTGATTTTAAAAAAGTGTCATCAATCATCAGCAATGAGCAACTTGATGAGGCAGGCATAGAGTTGTTCGGTCATCAAATCTTTAAACTTGAATCGAAAGATAGCGATGAAGGATTTTACATTGTCGAAACAGCCATGGGCCGTTACCATGATTTTACGTTCGTTGTATTCTTTAACAAGGATTTAAGTGTTCGGTTGGTTCGTGTGCTTGAATATGGAGAGGAACACGGTGTGGAAATAACAAACAAAAGATGGCTACTACAATTCATTGGAAAAACATCAGAAGATAATTTGATGTTTCGTAAAAATATTGATGCCATTTCGGGTGCATCAATCTCCGGAAAGTCCATCACCGAAGGCATAAATCGTTTGCTCCAAAATGTAAAACTACTCAGAGAAAACAAACTTATTTAAATTAAGAAATTACAACCCGACACTGAACTTTCAGTGTCGGGTTTTGTTATTTCCTTAGTAAGTTAATTAAAAATAGAAGTACGATGGCACCAATCAGGGCAGTTATCAAACTTCCGATTAAACCTGAGGCGATGTAAATTCCTAATTCATCCAGCAACCAGCCACCAATAATTGCTCCAGCAATTCCAATCAAGAGATTGATTCCAATGCCAAAGCCTTTTGCTTCTACAATTTTACCTGCCAAATAGCCCGCAAAAATTCCAATTAGTATAAAATACAGTAAGCTCATGTTGATGTAGTTTAGTGAATATTAGGTTCAGTTGGATAAATATAAAAAATAAATTCTTGAATTCCTGAACTTTTTGTGAGTTCATAGCTACTGAATTAAGCAGGCGCCAATAATTTTACAACCGAAATCAAATCGAAAAGTTTTATTCTGGTTATCTTTGTTTAGAATTTTGAAATGATAAAATGGCTAAAAAGTCCGAAAATATAAAATCAGCTTTGCATGTGAACGAAGGGATTGAACAACCATCTTCCATCAATAAAAAAGTGGCAGAAAAATACAGGCAGCGCAAAGTTCACGAAATTTCAGTTGATGAATATCTGGAAGGGATAAGGCAGGGTAATATCATGGTTTTGAGTAAGGCCATCACCTTAATTGAGAGCTCACTACTTGCCCATCAGGAGATGGCTCAAAAAATCATTGAGCAATGTTTGCCTTTTTCAGGAAATTCAATCCGCTTAGGAATTACTGGTGTTCCAGGAGTTGGCAAAAGTACCTTCATCGAATCATTCGGAATGAACCTGATCGGTAAGGGAAGAAAGATCGCCGTGTTGGCTATTGACCCCAGCAGTCAGAGAAGCAAGGGAAGTATCCTGGGTGATAAAACCCGCATGGAGGATCTGGCCAATCATCCTCAGGCATTTATCCGACCATCTGCTTCTTCAGGATCTTTAGGCGGTGTAGCTCGTAAAACCAACGAGACTATCATTTTATGCGAAGCTGCCGGATTTGATACCATTTTTATTGAAACTGTGGGAGTTGGACAGTCCGAAACGGCTGTACATTCCATGGTTGATTTCTTCTTGTTACTAATGCTTGCCGGTGCCGGCGACGAGCTTCAAGGAATCAAACGCGGCATCATGGAAATGGCCGATATGATTTTGATTAACAAAGCCGATGGCGACAATGTTCAAAAAGCCAAGAATGCAAAAGTTCAGTACGAAAACGCTTTGCATTTATTTCCGGCAACCGAATCGGGGTGGTACCCTAAGGTTGAAACCTGTTCGGCATTAAACCACAAAGGAATTGAGATTGTTTGGAACAATATTCTCGACTATGTTTCGCTTTCAAAAGCTAACGACTATTTTGATAAAAACCGTCAAAAGCAAGCCATTCAAACCATGATGGATGCCATCGTTCAGAAATTGGGAGATAGTTTGTTTCAGCATCAGGAAATAAAAAAATATTTAGAAGAACTCAAGACTGACATTTTAAGCAATCGTGTAAGTGCTTACGTAGCTTCTCAAAAAATATTGGACAAGTATTTTGAGTTATTGAAGTGATGAATTTCTCCTTTTCTCCGGATCGGGAATTATTAAGGATAAAAGGATACTAGTTGATAAAATCCCTAGTACAATAAATAAGGAATGTGCGGTTTCAAACCCAATCTGCTCCAGCCAATGATGAGCCAAAAGTTTTACTCCAATAAAAGTTAGTAGAACCGAAAGTCCGATTTTCAAAAACCGGAAATGTCCCATGGCATTGCTGAGTAGGAAAAACAGGGATCGAAGTCCGATGATGGCAAAGATGTTAGAAAAGAAAACGATATAGGGGTCATGGGTGATTGAAAAAATTGCCGGAACCGAATCTACCGCGAAAACTACATCTGTAAATTCAATTACAAGTAATACCAGGAATAAAGGGGTGATGTGTTTTTTTCCCTCAATTCTGGTGAAAAAATGAGGCCCCTCATAATTTTTTGCCACCGAAAAATAACGAGATGCAAAACGAACCACAGGATGAGAGTCGGTATCAACTTCATCGGGTTGGTTGCGTGAGTAAAACATTTTGATGCCGGTAAACACCAATAAAACACCAAACACGTAAAGGATCCAGGAAAATTCCTGTATCAGTGCCGAAGCCGTAAAAATGAAAATGAATCGCATCACGATGGCACCAAAAATCCCCCAGAATAAAATGCGGTGGTAGTATGCCTTTTTAACGCCAAAAGCCATAAAAATCACAATCATCACAAAAACATTATCGATGGATAAGGCATACTCGATGATGTAACCGGTAAGGTACTCAAGCCCCAGATTGTTTTCGTAAAGTTTAAGCGCCTGATCGTAGGCCAAACCTTCAATTTGAATGGGATGCTGATAATTTTCAACGATTTGTTTTAGTTCTTCCAAATTTGTAATTCCATGAATTAAATTTCCATGAGTAATGATAATCACATAAAACCCCAGTGCAAAACTCACCCATAAAATGGTCCACAAAAGTGATTCTTTCAAAGAGATCACATGGCTTTTTTTATTGAAGAGTCCCAAATCGATGATCAAGATGATGGTAATGAAAAAAAGGAAAACGGTAAAGAAAAGTATTTCGCTGAAATTATGCATTTTTAAAACTTAAGAATGAGCAAAATTACGGAAAGAAATTTAGACTGTATAAAAATAAATACTTTGATTCGGAATATTGAATTGTTACGTTGATTTTTAGTAAGTTTGCCGTCCACTTTTTTAACTAGAAAAATATTTATTTATGAGAAACTCAATTGAGATGAACCCAAATCCATTGGTTCAATATTTAAATAAGTACCCTAAGGATTTCACCAAAGCCGATTTGATAAAGTACATTGAAGATAACAATATCGAAATGCTAAATTTCAGGTA
Organism: uncultured Bacteroidales bacterium; assembly: GCA_942491855.1. GTDB lineage: Bacteria > Bacteroidota > Bacteroidia > Bacteroidales. The sequence goes on along the minus strand of CALOCL010000002.1, from coordinate 84,843 downwards.
TGTTGGTTGGGATATGCGGCTAAAAACCTTAAATTTTATCATCAACGACAGAGAACATTTAGATGCGATTTTAACGGCGGGTGAGCGTGTTGATGGAAGTAGTTTGTTTTCGTTTATGGAAGCAGGATCAAGTGATTTGTACGTGATTCCAAGATATAGCACAGCATTTTTAAATCCGTTTACCGAAATTCCAACACTGGATATTTTGTGTTCCTACTACACCAAGGATGGAGTTCCGTTTGAAAGTTCTCCTGAGTATGTGTTGCGAAAAGCACATGAAACCATGGTTGAAAAAACCGGTTATTCTTTCGAAGTGATGGGCGAGTTAGAATATTACGTCATCAGCGATAAAGAAGAACTGTTTGAAGCTGAAGATCAAAAAGGATATCACGAGTCCTACCCCTTTGCCAAATGGGGAGGATTTAGAGAACATGCCATGAAAGCCATTGCCCAATGTGGGGGTTACATCAAATACGGTCATGCCGAGGTTGGTAACTTCACCTTGGGAGATAAAATTTATGAGCAGAATGAAATTGAGTTTTTGCCGGCACCGCTCGAAGAGGCAGCCGATCAATTAATCATTGCCAAATGGATTTTACGAAGCCTTGCGAATCATTACGGAGTGGATTTAACTTTTGCTCCTAAAATTACAACTGGTAAAGCTGGTAGCGGATTGCACATCCATACCAAACTCGTTAAGGATGGTAAAACGGCCATGGTTGATGATGGTAAATTAAGTGATATCGCTAAAAAAGCCATTGCAGGATATTTGGCATTGTCTCCTTCATTAACTGCTTTTGGAAATACCAATCCAACATCGTATTTTAGATTGGTGCCTCACCAGGAAGCACCTACAAATATTTGTTGGGGCGATCGTAACCGTTCAGTTTTGGTTAGAGTTCCTTTGGGATGGTCGGGTAAAAATAACATGATCAAACATGCAAATCCGCAAGAGCCGGATATTGAATTTGACTTCAGTAACAAACAAACCGTTGAGTTCAGATGTCCGGATGGATCAGCTGATATTCACTTGCTATTGGCCGGGTTGGCTGTTGCTGCACGTCACGGACTGGAAATGGAAAATGCATTGGAGTTTGCCGAGAAAAATTATGTGGATGTAAATATTTTTGAAGAATCCAGTAAAGAACGTTTAAGTCAACTTTCGCAATTACCAAGCTCATGTTTCGAGTCAGCGGAACAGCTGGCAAATCAATCCGATATTTATACCAAGTATGGCGTGTTTACCCCTCGCATGGTCGAGTGGTTTGTTGAGCACTTAAAAGAATTCAACGATCAGAATTTAAGAGCTGAATTAGGTGACGATCAGGAAAAAATAATGGAAGTTGTGACCAAGTATTTTTATTGCGGATAAAACCTTTTGAAAATTAAAAATAGGGAAAGGCACCTGTTAAAAGGTGCCTTTTTCTTTTAAGCCGTAAACCCTGCGAATCCATCCGGGTAAAACGATGGCTCCTAAAATAATGTACGGGTAGAAGCTGATTAATCGCCAGAGTAGCGCTAAGGCTGGCGACAATCCTAATGGAATAAACTCCCCTAAAAAGTCGGTAAAAATATATTCAGCAACGCCGCTACTGCCAGGGGTAGGACTGATCAACATAATTACCCACATCACCAATTGACGGGCATAAATCAGAAAGTGATCGTTTACAGCGATAAAGCCAAGTATCATGGCGTTGACAACCCAAAATCGGGCTGTCCACGAAAAAACGGTCGCTAAAAACGCTTTGGCCCAAAAAATAATGGATTTCCCTTTGAGTTCCTTTGAAGTCGCAATAATTTGATCACCTGTACCTACAGCTTTGTGTCTCCATTTTTTTAAAAAAGACAGTTTCGAAAGTCGGATCAGCATCCATTTTACACCACGAGGATTAATAAAAATTCCGTAAATAATAATGGATTGAAGCAGCATGATGAAAAGGTAACCAGCCACAAATATTCCAAACATCCCAACATCCATATTCATGATGGAAAAACTTTCCTCTCTGAAAAAGATCTGGTCATAACCAACCATAACGATGATGATCGGAACCAGGATGATGTAGAAAAGTTCATCGAGTAAAGAGGTGATGAGTACCACTGCAGTGGTCCTGCCCATGCTAATACCTTCTTTGTTTACGATGTAAAGTGCCACAGCGGAACCCCCAACAATTGAAGGCGTAATGGATGAAGCAAACTCCCAAAGCATGATAACCTGGTAACTTCTCTTCCATGTTAACTTTTTATCGGTTAAAAGCCGGATACGGTACATGTAGGCCAAATGCCTTACAGCCATCAAAAGGATGGCAACAAAAATCCAAAAAGTAGTGACCCAGGTCCAATGTGCATCCCGGAACACCTGCATGTCAAAATCCTGAAGAATCAGATAAACAGCCACTCCAATTCCGATAATTACCGGAATGATAATTTTTTTGAAATTAAAATGCTTTAAAATCTTACTTGCTTCTTCAGCCATGGGTGTTTTTTGATCCGGTAAAAATAAGCAATGCTTTTAATGCAATCGCAAAATCAAATCAATTTTATTTTATGCAATTAGTGCAGAATAAAAACCTGAATAACGACAATATGGCACAATAAATTTCGTCAAACTGACATAATGACTTGTTTTTTAATGATTTTTGGTGATGGTACAAGAATTGAAAAGAACAAACCAAAAACAAATAAAAAATAACAAAAAAATATAGGAGGATAAAAGATGAACTTAGTTAGATGGAATAACCAACCAAGATTTACAAATTTCTTTGATCATGTATTGTTCAATGATGAATTAAGAAATGATGAATATAACAGTTATTGCAGAAAACCTGCTGCAAATATTGTAGAGAACGAAAATAATTTTGAGTTAAGCCTTGCAGTTCCGGGCTTTGAAAAAGAAGATATCAAAATCAATTTGGAAGATAACGTTTTAACTGTTTCTTCAGAAAAAGAAGTAAAAGATGATGAGGTGAATTTTTCAAGAAGAGAATTTGCTTACGGTGCATTTAGCCGATCATTTAAATTACCAAAAACAGTGGATGCTGAAAATATTAAAGCCGAACACAAAAATGGCGTTTTAAACATCATCATTCCAAAAATTGCAGAAGCAAAACTTAAAAAAGCAATTAAGATTTCATAGTTAGAGGATTGGGTTAATAATGGAGAAGGGGTGCTGCGTTAGTGGCGCTCCTTTTTTTTATTTCATCTTCCGGTAAGCCTTACGTAAACCCAGGTAAAGTTTGTTCCCCACCTTACCTTTTAAAACCTGCTGAAAGGAAAGTGCCATGACCCGCCCGCCATCAACAATTAAGTTTCTGTTGTCCTGGGTAAGGGCATGGTAAAATCCATTTTTAGTAGCCATACCAATGGCTTTTAACCTATCGTCGTAACTAAACTCAGGCGTTTCAAAAATGATGCGTGGGCTAATGTTATGGTAAGTGTAAGGCTCTGCATCGGTTAGGAGATTGCCGTGTTCTTCCACAAATTCCCAAAGCAAGGAACCACGATAGGGAAGGGCCGTGTAAAATTCTACGCCTGTTAAATTTGAAGTTTTTGCAAATTCAATGGATTCGGCAACGGTTTCCAAAGTGTCGCCGGGGTTACCAATCATGAATTGCCCCGTCACATCAATTCCTGCCTTTCTAAGGATTTGAATGCCGGCATAAATTTTTTCTTTGGTGGTATTCTTATTCATCTGTTTTAACACTTCATCGTTGGCCGATTCGATCCCAACGCTTAAGTTGTAACAGCCCGACTTTCGCATCAAATCAGCAACTTCTTGGGTAACCAAATCCACCCGTATGGAAGTGGTCCAGATGAGGTTCAATTTTTTTTCGATCAACAAATTACAGAATTCGATGACCCGTTTCGCATCAATATTAAAACTGTCATCGTTAAGAACAATGGTTCGCTTACCGTAGTGTTTAATCAAAAATTTAATTTCAGCAAGGATGTTTTCGGGTGATCGCTTGCGCCATTTATTGGTCCAGAGCGAAGATGAATTACAGAATACACAGTTGTAAGGGCAGCCCCGACTCGTCGCTAAGCGATGATGGGGGTAACGTTTCATTTGAAACAAATCGTAGGCAGGAAAAGGAATTTGATCGACATTGGTGATTAAGGCTCTGGGTAGGTTTACATGAATCTGACCAGACTTATCTTTGTAGACCAAGCCCTTAATGCTATCAAGGATCCGCTCTCCTTTAACGTGATCGATAAGCTCAGAAAAGGTTTGTTCTCCCTCGCCGTAAATGGCAAAATCAAATGGGTAATCGGCCAAACATCTTTCTTTTTCGGTTGAAGCATGACTGCCACCAATGCATATCAGTGATTCAGGGTAAGACTGTTTTAATTTTTCAGCCATTTCAACGGCTTCGTCAAAAACCTGACTGGAAGCGGTAAAGGCAAATAATTTATACGATTGACTAAAAAACTCTTCGAAATCTTTATTGCGGGCAATGCGGGTATCCAATAAATTGAATTCCAGGTCGAGGTGTTGCTGGCGTGCATAGGAAGCCAGGTAACCCAACCCCAGGTGAATGGCAGCATCCTTGAGGTTTCGATTGGGGTTAATCAATCCGATTTTCATCTTTTTGCTCAGATGTAATCTTACTAAAGCCATGCTGTAAAATTTTCGAAAAAACCTTTTTATGACAAACGACAGTTTCTAAAATCTATTTTCCGAATACTGTTCTTCGTAATATTTTAAGTAGCTACCAGAGGTGACGTTGTTTAGCCAATCTTCGTTTTCTAGATACCAATTGATGGTCTTTTCAATGCCTTTCTCAAACTGAAGAGAAGGTTCCCATCCCAATTCTTTTTGGAGTTTAGAAGAATCGATGGCGTATCGTAAATCATGTCCGGCCCTATCCTTTACATAGGTAATCAGCTTTTCCGAGGTGCCGATTTCACGCCCCAGCTTTTCATCCATTTTTTTGCAAACAACTTTAATCAGATCAATGTTTGTCCATTCATTGTTTCCACCGATGTTGTAGGTTTCTCCTTTTTTCCCTCTGTGAAAAATCAAGTCGATGGCTGCGGCATGGTCTTCAACGTATAACCAATCCCTAACATTTTCGCCTTTACCGTAAACCGGTAATGGTTTGTTGTTTTTAATGTTGTGAATAAAAAGCGGTATTAATTTTTCAGGGAATTGATATCCTCCGTAATTATTCGAACAATTCGAAATGACGATGGGTAAGCCAAAAGTGTCGTTGTAGGCCCTTACCAAATGGTCAGAACTAGCCTTAGAGGCCGAGTAAGGACTATGAGGGTCGTATGATGTTGTTTCTGTAAACAGACCGGTTTCACCCAAGGAACCATAAACCTCATCCGTAGAAATGTGGTAAAAAAGTTTACCTTCCATGTCGTCTTTCCAAATATGTTTAGCCGCATTTAATAAGTTAACAGTACCTACGATATTGGTGAAAATAAACTCCATCGGATTTGAGATAGAACGGTCCACATGCGATTCGGCTGCCAGATGAATAACGCCGACAAACTTTTTATCTTCAAATAATTTCTGAATAAAATCACCATCCACAATGTCTCCTTTTACGAATTCGTAATTGGGAGCTTTTTCGATATCGGTTAAATTGGCAAGGTTGCCAGCGTAGGTTAATTTGTCAAGATTAACAATTTTATAATCAGGATATTTGTTTACGAATAATCGTACCACATGAGATCCGATAAATCCGGCACCGCCTGTAATTAGTAAGGTTTTCATCTTTTAGTTTTGTTTTAATTTTTGTTCCCATTTCCATGCCGAAAGCGTCATTTCATCCAAAGTTTTTTCGGCCTTCCAGCCTAACTCATCATTTGCAAAATTGGTGTCGGCCCATACCTGCTCGACATCTCCGGCACGCCGTCCTACAATTTTATATTTTAGTTTTTCGCCTGAAACTTTTTCAAAAGATTTGATTACTTCAAGAACTGAGTAACCATTGCCGGTACCCAGGTTAAAATATTCGTAAGGCTTTTTCATTTTTTCATTCACCATGCGTTCAACGGCAATGACATGTGCTTTCGCCAGATCTACAATATGGATGTAATCGCGGATAGCAGTTCCATCGGGGGTGTTGTAATCGCTGCCAAAAACACTGAGTTGTTTACGAATACCGGCTGCAGTTTGAGTGATGTAAGGCATTAAACAGTTTGGGACGCCCAGTGGAAGTTCTCCGATAATGGCAGTTTCGTGTGCCCCAATCGGGTTAAAATACCGCAAAGCGATGCCTTTGATGCTTGATGATTTTACGGTATCAAAAATAATTTCTTCAGAAATTTGTTTGGTATTTCCGTAAGGCGATTCGGCTTTTTGAACAGGGGCATCTTCACTTACCGGAAGTTTTTCAGGTTGGCCATAAACCGTGCAGGAAGAAGAGAAAACCAGGTTTGAAATCTTGTTTTCTTTCATCCCCTCTAAAATATTTACCAACGAAAAAATATTGTTGCGATAATACTTTAAGGGCAAATCAACCGATTCGCCTACAGCTTTAAAAGCAGCAAAATGAATGATGCCATCGATGTCAACATTTCGTTTAAAAAAATCATCTGTTTTTTGCGAATCGGCCAAATCAAAATTCTCAAAAGCAGGTTTAACTCCACTGATTTTTTCAATGGCATCCAGCACTTCAATCCTGGAGTTAGAAAGATTATCAACAATGATCACCTCGATTCCTTTTTGTTGCAGTTCAACAACAGTGTGCGACCCAATGTAGCCAACGCCTCCTGTTACAAGTATTTTCATAAATGAAAAATGATTAATGACAATTGATTAATGTTCATATTTTGGAAACTTGTTCATCCTTTAATTGGTATCGCTCACCACTTTCCGTGCAAGTCGCAATGCCTTTGTAATTAAATTCTAACCGATGCCCGAATTCACTAACCCATCCAATTTGTTTTGAAGGGTTGCCTACAACCAAAGCATATGGCTTCGCATCCTTGGTTACAACGGCTCCGGCTCCAATCATGGCAAATTTACCAATTTCAACTCCACAAATTATCGTTGAATTGGCACCTATGCTTGCCCCTTTTCTAATAAAAGTTTTAGCAAATTGATGTTTCCTGCTAATTGCACTTCGAGGGTTTTTGATATTGGTAAATACCATCGAAGGGCCTAAAAAAACATCGTCTTCGCAAACTACTCCAGTATAAACTGAAACATTATTCTGCACCTTCACATTGTTACCTAAAACAACTTCGGGCGAAACCACCACATTCTGGCCGATATTACAATTTTCGCCAATCTCACAGTTTTGCATGACATGCGAAAAATGCCAGATTTTAGTGCCTGATCCAATCTGGCAGCCCTGATCGATAACAGCAGTTGAATGTGCAGAATAATCGTTTGACATGTTTATTTGTTTACAAATTCCAATAAAGTTGAAGTGATAAATTCGATTTGTTCCTCATCCAGTTCAGTATGCATAGGTAAAGATATAACTCTTTTACAAACTTCTTCGGTTACCGGAAAATCACCTTCTTTGTAACGTGGGTCGGTATATGCCTTTTGCAAATGTAAAGGAACCGGGTAATAAATAGGTGCAGGTACTCCATTCTCTTGCATGTGCTCGTGCAAAGCATCGCGATCGATATTTTTTGTTAACAGAGTGTACTGATGAAAAACGTGGTTTGAGCGCTCAAATTTTACAGGTGTTTGTAAGTTAGGGTTGTTTTTAAAAGCTTTGTTGTAAGCCTGAGCAGCTTTATTTCTGGCATCAGAATATTCATTCAAATACTTCAATTTAACATTTAGAATTGCTGCCTGTATGCTGTCCAGTCTTGAATTTACGCCAATTACATCGTGGTAGTAACGGGTTACCATTCCATGGTTGGCAATGATTCTGCATTGGTTTGCAAGTTCATCATCGTTTGTAAAGATTGCTCCTCCATCACCATAAGCTCCAAGGTTTTTTGAAGGGAAAAATGAGGTACATCCAAAATCGCCAATGGTACCTGCTTTTTTAGTTTCTCCATTTTTAAAAGTGTAATCGGCACCAATAGCCTGACAGGTATCTTCAATAATTTTCAGGTCAAATTCTTTGGCAATTTCCATTAGGGCATCCATATCGGCACATTGCCCGAAAAGATGAACCGGTACAATGGCTTTGGTTTTATCTGTAATCGCATTGCGAACTGCTTCAGGATCGATGTTGAAAGTATTCGGATCGATGTCAACTAAAACGGGAGTTAGGCCTAACAAGGCTATCACTTCTGCCGTAGCAATAAAAGTAAAGGAAGTTGTGATGACCTCATCGCCCGGTTTTAGTCCCAGAGCCATCATGGTAATTTGAAGGGCATCTGTTCCGTTGGCGCATGGAATTACATGTTTTACGCCTAAATATTTTTCAAGATTTGTTTGAAAATTCTTAACTGCAGGGCCATTAATGTAAGATGTTGTATCAAGTACTTCCTGAATGGCTTCATTTATTTCTCCACTAATTTTTTCATACTGACCTTTCAGGTCGACCATGTTAATTTTATTCATTCTGTTTTTTTTAGGTTTTTTGTAGGCAGAAAATTATTCATTCGTCTGCTAAATCATTTTTTCGGTGTAAAATTAGGGATATTTACCAAAAGAAAAATATTTAATTCGGAGCGTTAACCAGTTTTGTAAATTGCTTAAAATTGTGACCTTCTATTTACTAAAATGATTAGAATCGGCAAATTTGTAATATCTTTGAACCCGTATTTATCGATTAAATCCTACATGAGATTCCTTTATCATATTTCAATTTATTTGCTTCAAATCGCACTAAGCATTGCTTCATTGTTTAATGACAAAGCACGTAAATGGGTGAATGGACGAAAGAATGTTTTTAGAAATCTTGAAAATCAAGTTTCATCAAAGGAAAAATACATCTGGATTCATTGTGCCTCGTTAGGTGAATTTGAGCAGGGAAGACCGATTATTGAAGGGCTAAAAAAATTGCTTAAAAACCATAAAATAATTTTGACTTTCTTTTCTCCTTCTGGATATGAGGTACGAAAAGATTATGAATTTGCAGATATTGTTTCCTATTTGCCAATTGATACCATCGCAAACGCACGAAAATTTATTGAAATTATACAACCCCAATTTGTTGTTTTTGTAAAATACGAGTTCTGGTTTAATTATTTAAGCGCTCTAGGAAAGCAAAAAGTTCCGGTCATTTTTATTTCTTCCATTTTCAGGCCAGGTCAATATTTCTTTAAGCACTATGCTGCATGGTTTCGAAAGCAACTAGCAGGAATTAATCATTTTTTTGTTCAAAATGAAGAATCGAAAAGACTTTTGCAGAAAATTGGAATTGAACGGGTAACCGCTTGCGGAGATACGCGATTTGACAGGGTTTTTGAACTAGCCAAAAATCCTAAAAAATTTGAAATTATTGAAACTTTTAGGGGAAATCATTCATTGATTGTGGCGGGTAGCACCTGGCTTCCTGATGAAGATTTGCTCATTCCGGTGATTGAAAAATTCCCGAATCATAAATTTATTATCGCCCCTCATGAAGTACATGCTTCAAGGGTTGAGCAAATTCAAAAAAGAATCGGATCGAAAGCTGCTTTATTCTCAAAAACAAATAGTAAAGATATTGCTAACTATAAGGTACTTATCGTGGATAGCATTGGGATACTCGCCCATCTTTATCAATACGCCAAATTTGCGTACATTGGAGGCGGGTTTGGCAGTGGTCTGCACAATATTCAAGAGCCGGTCACCTTTGGGATTCCGGTTATTTTCGGGCCTAAGTTTCTAAATTTTCAGGAAGCAGTCGATCTTATTAATTTAGGTGGTGCGTTTGCAATCCGAAATAGTGATGAGCTTGAGAATGTTTTTCTAAAGTTGACCGGTGACCAAACATTGTATGAAGAGGCTTGTCGAATAAATCAACAGTATGTGGCTCAAAATATCGGGGCAACAAGTGTGATTTTAAAGTATTTATCCCAATTAATAGAAGATTAAATCATAAACATAAATCAAAAATAATGACTGAAATTAAATGTGCAAAAAAGTATGGCACTAATAATAACCTTATCATATTAGTAACTGATGCTAAACAATTACCAAAAGATATTTTAACAAAAGACGAAATAAATTTCATACGAAAGAACTTTGATCAGGAGAATAAAAGTATTCAGCTTAATAAGTTAACGCACTGGGTTTTTGTTCAGTTAATTGAGCTAAAGTCGAATGAGAATGGAACCAAAGAAGCTGCCAGAAAATCGGCAGATTTGCTCTTGGGAGAAATAAATAAGCAAAAATTAGCTAGTGTTTCAGTCCTGGATTATAGCAAAGATGAAGTACTTGCACTCCCGTTTGCTGAAGGAATGGCGCTTGGCAATTATCAATTCCTCAAGTATTTTAAAGAAAAGAAGAAAAAGGCGAACTCTTTAGTTGAAATCAAAATCATTTCAAATGTTATTAAAACCAAAAGTATTGAGCAGCTAAATATTCTCACAGAAGCGAATGGCATTGCGAGAACTTTAGTGAACGAACCACTTTCTTATCTTACAGCCGAGAAATTCTCTGAGGAAATTAAAAAGCTTTTTAAAGAAACAGATGCCAAGGTTGAGGTGTTGAATAAAAAGAAGATTGAAAGCTTGAAAATGGGCGGTTTATTGGCCGTTAACAAGGGCAGTGTTGATCCACCAACCTTTAATATTATTGAGTTTAAACCTGAAAATGCTGTAAATGATAAACCGTACATTTTTGTAGGGAAAGGAGTTGTATACGACACCGGAGGAATGAACATAAAAACTGAAGATCACATGAACGACATGAAATGTGATATGGCAGGAGGTGCTGCAGTTACGGGTGCAATGTATGCAATTGTAAAAGCTAAATTACCGGTTTATGTCATTGGTTTAATCCCCGCAACTGACAACCGTCCGGATGGAAATGCGTACGTAAGTGGTGATGTGATTAATATGTACGACGGAACCAGCGTAGAGGTGTTAAATACAGATGCCGAAGGCAGATTAATACTTGCTGATGCATTAGCTTACGCAAAAAAATATGATCCAGCTTTGGTGATTGATTTGGCAACTTTAACGGGCTCAGCTCAACGGGCCATAGGCCATAACGGATCTGTAGCGATGGGAACAAAATCTGAAAATGAATTGAAACTACTAGCAGAAAGTGGCTATCGGGTTCATGAGCGAATTGTTGAGTTTCCTTTCTGGGAAGAATTTGATGAAGAAATAAAATCACCTATTGCCGACATTAAAAATCTTGGTGGTCCGACTGCAGGGGCAATCACCGCAGGAAAATTTCTAGCACATTTTACCGATTATCCATACATCCACATTGATATTGCAGGTACCGCTTTTTTAAACAAAAAAGATAGTTATCGCGGGCTTGGTGGAACCGGAGTTGGAGTTAGACTGCTATTCGATTTTGCAAAACAAAAAACTTTGTAGTTGTAAATTCATTTCTAATTTCTGATCCTTTCCATTTTGTGAACAGGATTTTTGTTTCGACCAAGTACTAAATTAATATAGCTTGCATGCTGCTGTTGTAACGTAATTTAAATATTATCTTTGCATTTCCTTTTAAAAATCAATAGAATGAGTATACCTGAGGACAAAGAAACAAATATAAATGTTGGAATCTCTCATGGAGATGTTAACGGAATAGGTTACGAAGTCATCATTAAGGCTCTTCGCGACCAAAGAATACTTGAGCTTTTTACACCGGTTGTTTACGGATCTTCGAAAGCTGCTTCCTATCACCGAAAAGCAATTAATTTGAACGAATTTAGTTTCAACATCATTAAATCGGCAGATCAGATTAATCCGAAGAAGGCAAATCTGATTAATTGTTGTGAAAAGGAAATTAAAATTGAGTTGGGAAAGTCCAGAAGTGATGCTGGCGAAATGGCACTTCAGTCACTGGAAGAGGCTGTCGAAGGTTTGAAAAAGAATGATATTCAAATTTTAGTTACTGCGCCCATTAATAAGCACAACATCCAATCAGATGATTTTAAATTCCCCGGGCATACAGAATATCTAGCCGAAAAATTTGAATCAAAAACACTCTTGATGTTTTTGGTATGCGATAACCTACGTTTGGGTGTGGTTACGGGTCACATTCCATTAAAAGATGTTTCTTCAACTTTAACCACTGATTTAATTATGGAAAAGTTGCGGATTATGAACGAAAGCTTGAAGGTTGACTTTGGAATTCGAAAACCAAAAATTGCCTTGCTTGGCTTAAATCCTCATGCAGGAGATGAAGGTTTGCTTGGAACTGAAGATGGCGAAGTGATCCTTCCGGTAGTCCAAAAGGCTGCTGATGAAGACATTCTGGCTTTCGGACCTTATCCTGCCGATGGATTTTTTGGATCGCAGGCCTATGCAAAATTTGATGCTGTACTCGCCATGTATCACGATCAGGGATTGATCGCATTTAAAACCATTGCATTTAAAAGTGGGGTTAATTTTACGGCAGGACTGCCTATTGTAAGAACCTCTCCGGCACATGGAACAGCTTACGATATTACGGGTAAAAATATTTCTTCTCCCGAATCATTCTTAAGTGCCATCTACTTAGGCATAGAGATTTATAAAAACAGAATGATGCATCAGGAACTGACAAAAAATCCCTTGAAGAAAGCAGAACAAGAAAATAACAAATCGGCTAGCTAGGCAATTATGCTCACACCAGATTATCAAATAAACGAAATCGTAGAAATCGTACAGGGTGAATTTTATCCGGGTACCGGCAATCGGAAAACGGTTCGCGATATTCTGATCGATAGCCGAAGATTGATTTCTCCAAATCGATGTTTGTTTATCGCACTTTCAAGCAAAAGGAATAACGGACATCATTATATTCAGGAACTTTACGAAAAAGGAATCAGACATTTTATGGTGTCGGTCTTGCCTAAAAACATTCATAATTTTGAGAAAGCAAATTTCATAAAAGTTAGAAACACCCTTGAAGCCTTACAGTCATTAACTGCTCATCATCGAAAAAGATTTGATATTCCGGTGATTGGAATAACCGGTAGTAATGGTAAAACCATCATTAAGGAATGGCTTTACCAATTGATGCGCGCGGATAAAAATATAATCCGAAGCCCGAAGAGCTATAATTCTCAAATAGGGGTACCCTTATCCGTTTGGCAGATGAGTAAAGAACACGAATTGGCCATTTTTGAAGCCGGCATTTCTGAAACCGAGGAAATGGAAAAACTTCGGAAAATCATTGAGCCAAACATTGGATTGTTTACAAATATAGGGCATGCCCACGATGAAAATTTTATCAATCTACAACAGAAGGCCGGCGAAAAACTAAAGCTTTTTACCAAAGTTGAGACCTTGATTTACTGTGCCGATCATCCTGAAATTCAAGGGGTGATTATTCGGTCAGAAATTCTGAACCGAATTAAATCATTCACCTGGAGTTATAAAGAGGCAGCTGATTTGCATAGCCTTAAGCTTGAAAGGAAGAATAACGTTACAAGCATAAGCGGGAAGTACAAGAATGAAGAACTGAAAATTCAAATCCCTTTCATCGATGATGCTTCTGTCGAGAATGCAATTCATTGCTGGGCCGTTATGCTTTATCTTGGTTATGATCAAGCCGTAATCAAGGAGCGTATGCCCAAGCTTGCATCTATCGCTATGCGTTTGGAGATGAAAGAGGGAATTAATAATTGCTCGATTATCAACGATAGTTATAATTCGGACATTAACTCACTGAGCATTGCTTTAGATTTTTTAAAGCAACAAAAACAGCACTCAAAGAAAACCATTGTTTTATCCGATCTTTTGCAAAGTGGACGTAATGAATTGGATTTGTATGGATACATTTCCGAGCTTTTGGAAAGCAAAGGGATACAAAAGTTAATAGGGATTGGAGACTCAATTGCTAATCATTCGGAGCGATTCAACATGGAGAAATATTTCTATTCCAGCACCGAAGAATTCCTAAATAAATTTCCATTTACCTCTTTTCAAAATGAAACCATCCTTTTAAAAGGAGCCAGGGTTTTTGAATTTGAACAAATCAGCCGGGCACTTCAGCAAAAAGCACACGAAACGGTTTTAGAGGTTAATTTGAATTCCTTAATCAATAACCTGAATTATTATCGGAATAAATTGAAGAACCCTGCTACTAAAATCATGGCGATGGTTAAGGCCTTTTCATACGGTAGTGGAAGTTTTGAAATTGCCAATGCACTTCAATTCCACCATGTTGATTATTTAACGGTAGCTTATGCCGACGAAGGCGTAGAACTTAGAAAAGCGGGAATTAACACCCCCATCATGGTGATGAACCCTGATTGGCAAAGTTTTGATAGCATCATCAAACATAACTTAGAACCTGAAATTTATAGCTTTAGAATACTGGATTTTCTAGAGCAATCGATTAAGGAAAACATTATCCCGGCGAATAAACCCATCAAAATTCATATAAAATTAGATACCGGAATGCATCGATTGGGTTTTGAGGAAAATGATTTGGACGAGCTTTTAAAGCGCTTAAAACAAAATAAGTCAATTTATTTACAATCGGTATTTTCACATTTAGCAGCCAGTTCGAACGAAAAATTTGATGATTTTACAAAACTTCAAATCCGGCGGTTTGATAAAATGAGTAAGAAAATTATTTCTCACGCAGATGATCATCCTGTGCTCAGACATATCCTAAATTCTGCAGGCATCAGCCGTTTTCCTGAAGCGCAATTCGATATGGTTCGACTGGGCATAGGGATGTACGGAATTTCTACTGATAAAACGGAACAGAGAGAACTTGAAAATGTAAGCACCCTGAAATCTACCATTTCTCAAATAAAGCGAATCAAAGCAGAGGAAACAATAGGATATAATCGCTCTGCAAAAGTGGATAAGGAAATGATCATTGCGATAGTACCTGTTGGCTATGCGGATGGTATTAGTATGAATTTTGGAAGCGGCATTGGGAAATTTTGGATCAATGGAAAATTTGCTCCTATTGTTGGAAATGTTTGCATGGATATGTGTATGGTTGATATTAGTGAGATAGTTGCATCGGAGGGAGATGAGGTTATCATTTTTGGTGAAAATTACCCCATTTGGAAAATGTCAGAAACGATTAACACTATCCCTTACGAAATACTCACTGGTATTTCCCGTCGGGTAAAAAGAATATATTTCCA
Source organism: uncultured Bacteroidales bacterium (assembly GCA_942491855.1). Classification (GTDB taxonomy): domain Bacteria; phylum Bacteroidota; class Bacteroidia; order Bacteroidales. The sequence goes on along the minus strand of CALOCL010000002.1, from coordinate 69,718 downwards.
GGAATAGATACAAAAACCCATAATAAATTATAACTTTAAGCTTGTTTTGGACTGCAAATTATAAAAATTAATTATTTTTGTATTCTGTTAATTAATTAAGATGGAAGACTTTATATATATTTTGGTAGGTATCGCTTGGATCGCATATTCAATTTATAGCCAAGGTCAGAAACAAAAACGTAAGCAACAGGAACAAACTGAGGTTAATTCTGAAGAAGAATTGCCAGGAATTGAGCAAAAGCTCCAATCTTTTTTGGATAAAAAACTTAACCTGGATAATATTTTTGAGGTCGAGGAACAAACAAATGAATATCTGGATAGTCCGTACTCAGAAATTGATGTGGTTGAAGAAAAAGATGATTCAACTTATTTTCATCCTGAAACGGAAGGCGTTTCAGCATTTGCAACCGAACCTGGCACAAAAGCAGAATCAGTAATATCTGAAATTGAATATGATGAGGGGGAAGAGGAAGAAGGTATGGTTGAGCAAGTTTTATTCGATAAGGATGAGTTTGATTTGAAAAAAGCAGTCATTTATTCTGAGATTTTAAATCCACCATACATCAAGCACTAAAAATTTGATTCATCAATGAATCAACGAATTATAGCAAATTAAAAATGATTTACTATTTTTGCATATATTTTAAAGATACTCATGGCTTAGATGGCCAAAACGCATAAATTGAGTAATCAATTTGTGTCATTGATTTTATTAAAAACAAATTAAGACCTTAGTTTAGGGTCTTTTTTAATCTAGTTATAAATAAAGAAGTTATGTCAGACATTAGGTATTACACAGAGGAAGGCTTAAAAAAATTAAAGGATGAGCTGGAGCAATTAATGACCATTGAACGTCCATCTGTTTCGCGACAAATAGCTGAAGCAAGGGACAAAGGTGACTTGTCGGAAAATGCTGAATATGACGCGGCTAAAAATGCCCAAGGTTTGTTAGAACTTAAAATTTCAAAATTGCAGGCCATGATCAGTAATGTTCGTATAATTGATGAGTCAAAAATGGATACTTCTAAAGTTTTGATTCTTTCGAAAGTGAAGCTAAAAAACTTAAAGAACAATGCTGAAATGTCTTATACTTTAGTTCCTGAAAAAGAAGCAGACTTAAAGTCCGGCAAAATTTCAGTAATATCACCGATTGCTAAAGGTTTGCTGGGAAAAAAGGTAGGCGATCATGCCGACATTAATGTTCCTGCAGGAACCATCACTTTCGAAATTTTAGAGATCAGTCGCGACATTTAAAACATTAAACCATGTCATCTATTTTTACAAAAATAATTCAGGGGGAAATTCCATCTTACAAAGTAGCGGAGGATGAAAAATTTTATGCCTTTTTGGACATCAATCCTTTGTCCAAAGGGCATACCCTGGTTGTTCCTAAGCAGGAAATCGATTATATTTTTGATTTGGAAGATGATTACCTGGGAGCCCTCCACGTCTTTGCCAAAAAAGTTTCCAAGGCCATTTCTAATACCATTAGTTGCAAAAGGGTAGGGGTTGTGGTTTACGGACTTGATGTTCCTCATGCCCATGTGCACTTGATTCCTTTAATTGAGGGTAACGAAATTAATTTTAGCCGTGAAAAGCTAAAGCTCATTGCGGAGGAGATGGTTGAGATTGCTGGCCAAATTTTTACAGCTTTTTCTGAATTGTAAAATACAGGGGTTAAGCCCGAAAGCAATAAAAAGAGGTCATGTCGAGCAGAGTCGAGACATGGCTTCTTTTTTAGCCATCCTCATTCCTTCGAATGCAGATATCTAAATATTTTTTAATTTTAGATTCCGGTCTTTCGTTTCACATCAACCGGCCTACCCCTGTCAGAGAAAGAAAGGACAATGAATAAAAAGCCCTGCCAAAAAATGACAGGGCTTAACTAATTAGGTTAGTTGGTTTTTGTGTTTATACTACACCTTGCGCTAACATGGCATCTGCAACTTTTACAAATCCACCAATATTTGCACCGGTAACATAATCGATATACTCACCTTGTGTTCCAAAATCAACACAAGTTTGGTGAATATCTTTCATGATTTGCTTTAATCGGGTGTCAACTTCTTCGCGAGTCCAAGAAAGACGAAGTGAGTTTTGAGACATTTCAAGACCAGAAACAGCAACACCACCAGCATTAGCCGCTTTACCAGGACCGTAAAGAATTTTAGCTTCTGTGAAAACAGCAACTGCATCAGGAGTAGAAGGCATGTTTGCTCCTTCTGAAATTACAAAACATCCGTTTGCAACAAGTGTTTTAGCTTCTTCTTCGTTTAATTCGTTTTGAGTAGCACAAGGCATTGCCACATCACATTTAACACCCCAAGGACGTTTTCCATCAATGTATTCACAACCATATTTGTCAGCATACTCTTTAATTCTGCCACGCTTCACATTTTTAAGCTCCATTACGAATGCTAATTTCTCGGCATCAATTCCATCTTTATCATAAATATAACCGGCAGAATCAGATAAAGTAACTACTTTACCACCTAATTCGGTAACTTTTTCTGTTGCGTACTGAGCAACGTTACCAGAACCTGAAATAGCAACAACTTTTCCTTTGTACGAATCACCTCTGGTTGCAAGCATATTTTGTGCAAAATAGGTAGCTCCATATCCGGTTGCTTCAGGACGAATTAATGATCCACCCCAACCAAGTCCTTTACCAGTTAAAACACCCGTAAACTCATTTCGTAATCTTTTGTACTGACCGAATAAGAATCCAATCTCACGTCCACCAACACCAATGTCACCAGCAGGAACATCTGTGTCAGGTCCAATATGACGTTGCAATTCTGTCATAAAACTTTGGCAAAAACGCATTACTTCGTTATCTGTTTTTCCTTTAGGATCAAAATCAGATCCACCTTTACCACCACCCATTGGGAGTGTAGTTAAGCTGTTCTTTAATACTTGCTCGAAAGCTAAAAATTTCAAAACACCAAGATTAACGGTAGGATGGAAACGTAAACCACCTTTGTAAGGTCCAATGGCACTATTCATTTCAATTCGGTATCCTTTATTGATTTGGATTTCTCCTTTATCATCCAACCAAGGAACTCTAAACAAAATTATTCTTTCTGGCTCAGTTAGTCTTTCAAGAATTTTAGCAGCTTTGTACTTAGGATTCTCTTCAACATAAGGGATTAAAGATTCAACTACTTCGTGAACGGCTTGGTGAAATTCAGATTCACCCGGATTTTTGGCAATTACTTTTGCCATAAAATCATTAACTTTTTGATCTAATGCCATAATTTAATTTTTTAAAATATTATTTAATTGAGTTTCATTTTTTCGTAATTCAATATTAGAAATTTTAAGCCTAGATTTTACATTTTACAACCTAATTTGGGTACTTCACGTATTAAATTCCGTAAAACACGCAAAGCCATGTTTCATTAAAATTTTGCCCCGAATTTTCCTGATGTTTTTTAACAGCTATGAGTTAGAACTTTAGCAAAAAAGCATGAAAATTGCGTATCTTGCATTTAAAAAAGTACAATGCCTTTCAAATTGAGATTCATCATTATCATTACGTTTCTCCTTTTGCTATCAACTGGTTTAATGGTGAATGGGAATTCTACCGTGTTAAAGAACTTAAAAAGTGGGAATGAATCAGATACAACCTATTCAGGGCAAATTACAGTTCGAACTTCCATCCTCGAGTTTCCATTGCCGAATGCAACGGTTAAATTTTCGTTGGTTGACACCATCAATCAAACTAAATTGCTTGTTAAGGAAGGACTTACCGATCAAAATGGTGAGTTGATTATCGATCGGTTGCCAATCCTGGGTAATTTTGTTGGGATTGCTGAAATTTCAAATTTTCGCGACAGAGATAATCTGTTGTTCATTTCAAATAATGGGATGGCTTCGGATCATGCCATTCTGATAAAGCACAGGCAAAAAATCAGTAAGGCTGGAAGTATCATCGACATGAATGGAAGAATGGTAGCCACCGTTAAACTAAGCTTTAATCCTGTTTTAGAATCGTATGAAGGGTTTTGGAAAGGTTCCTCTGTTAAAAGCGGAACCTATGTTTTTTACGTTGAAACTGAAACGGGAACAATTGCAGGAAAAATCAGTCATATTTCAGCTATACCCGGGATGAAAAAGCAAATCAGTCAGGGTGGTTTTAAACATTCTTCTTTTAACAAAGCACTCAAGGAGTCTAGTCTGAACAGTTCAAAATATGAGATTGAAATAATATCGGAAGTTGGAGAAACTTTAATACAAAATGCTTACATCGCAGAACAAACTTCTTATGAATTCAATTTCCCAATAATCCATATTCCAATTCCAGATGCCCGAATTCAAGGCGTTGTGACGATTAACCGAACTACCCTGGCACCTAATGCAGTCATGTTATGGAGTAGCTTACTTTCGAGTGCTGCATTTACAACTTACACCGATGCCAATGGTTTCTACAGTAAAGATGATGTACCGGTTGCCATTGATGATCAATTCACAAATCCTGAATGGGATCGCTATTATTTGACCATCAATATTGGAGATAGCATTACTTTTAAAGTGGATCCTGTACTGGTATTTAGTGGAGAGTTGACTACCAAGGATTGCAATATCAACATCCTTAGCAAGTAATTTCGAGCCATACTGTCTTTTAAATTTTAATGATATTATTGGCAATTGCAAATTTGACAAGATCGACAGTGGTACGAAGATTTAATTTTTTCATCACATTACTCTTATGCGATTCAACTGTTCGTACACTTATAAAAAGTGCATCGGCAATTTCATTGTTGGTGAGGCTTTGTCCGAATAATTCCAACACTTCAATTTCTCTTGTTGAAAGTTTCTTTTCTTCCTGATCAATTAATTGGTGCTCAATATCCGTTTCTTTTAAATAATTATTTAAAACGATATTGGCTATAGATTTGGCATAGTAATCGTAACCGCCACGGATGGTATAAATGGCCTCAATTAATTCACTTCGACTGGTATCCTTGGTTAAATACCCCCTTGCCCCTGCCTTTAATGTTTTCAGAATAAAACTTTTGCTTTTGTTCATCGAGAGGATGAGCAAATTCATATTGGGTAATTCTGTTTTTAACTTTCGGATATTTTCAATCTGAGCATCAGTTGGATCATAGATGTTGATCAAACAAATATGGACGTAGATTTCTTTTGTCTTCGCAATTAAATTGTCAATATTACTTGCTGTACCTAAAACTTCAATGTCGTCTACATCCGATAACAAGGATTTGATCCCGTCACAAACAACCTGATGGTCGTCAACGATAAATATTCTGATCTTCGACATCTAACCTGAAACGCTGGTTTTTAAAGCATGCGAAATTAATAATCTTCTGCAAAAATGCCTAATTTAATTCCTTCTAAAATTCAATATCAATGCATTTTCATTTAGTTTTGTAGTAAACATTTAAAATATGGCTCCAGATTCAAAAAAAGGTTACAAAAAGTTACAGAAAGAGAATATTGAACGGTTGAAAGAATTGGCAGCCATTAATGAAACAACAGCCATTTTAAAAGCCGGCAAACCAATTAATGAATCGCTGCAACAGATCTGCCTTTTGCTTCCACAAGCCTACCAATATCCAAAGCATACTTCTGTAAGAATTACCTATGGTTCGGTACAATGTACTTCACCTTCTTTCAGAAAAACAAAGTGGGTTCAAAGTCAGGATTTTGAAAGTGTGGATGGACAAAAGGGATTGATTGAAGTGGCTTATCTGAAAAAATTTCCTGACTTTGATGAAGGGCCCTTTTTGGATGAGGAGCGACATTTAATTTTAAATATTTCTAATTTAATTGTTGGCTACATTAACAGCGTCAGAGCCAAACAATTATTATCGAAAACAGATCAGGAGCTTACGCAAGCAACTGAAGCTTCGCTTAAATCCTCAATTTCAAGTCGCAAGCTTTTACAGAAGTTTTTAAATAAAAGTAATGCCAACCGTGACATCTATCACGATTTAATGCCCTTCAAGGTAAAGGAGATTTTGTTGATCGCTAATTTATACGATGCCTATAGTATTGAGAAAGAAGGGAATTTTTCGGAATATGTTTTAGGAGAATATCATCAATTAAACCTAACCTCTGTGCCTCGAATTACTGGCGTTTCTTCCAGTGAAGAAGCTTTTGAGCAACTCAATTCTAAACATTTCGACTTAATCATTTTAATGGTTGGAGTTGATAAAACAACTCCTCATAATATCACAAAAAAAATAAAAAAGTCATTCCCTTACATCCCTATTTTTCTTTTGCTAAACAATAACAGTGATATCGATTTTTATGAAAAAACCACCAAAAAATCTGCAAATATCGACCGCACCTTTGTCTGGAATGGAGACTCAAGGATATTCTTCTCCATGATCAAGTTAGTTGAAGACATGATCAATGTTGAGAATGATACACAAATAGGGATGGTTCGGATTATTCTGTTGGTTGAAGATTCACCCATTTATTATTCGAGGTACCTGCCACTGCTTTATCAAATTGTGATGGCACAAACCAAGCGAATCATTGATGATGTTAGCACTGACGAGCTATTTAAAGTGCTTAGAATGAGGGCTCGCCCAAAAATCCTCCTGGCATCAACTTATGAAGGTGCAACTGAAATCATCAAAAAATATCAGGATAATTTGCTCTGCTTAATAACAGATGTTAGTTATCAAAAAGAAGGTGAGGATAATCCAAACGCCGGTTTTGAATTGACGAAATTTGTGAAAAGCAGAATTACGAGTTTACCTATCATTATTCAGTCATCCGATCAGGAAAATGCGAAAAAAGCACATGAACTTAAATCAACTTTTATCAATAAAAATTCGGAATCACTGCTCTTGGATTTTCAAAGTTTTATCACCTATTACCTAGGCTTTGGAAGTTTTGTTTATCGCGATAAGAAAGGTGGTCAGATCGGCATTGCACATTCATTAAAAGAATTTGAAAATCAACTTAAAACCATTCCTGATGATACTTTAATGTACCACGGAAAACGGGATCATTTCTCACTTTGGTTAATGGCTAGGGGCGAAATTCAGGCTGCAAAAGTTTTACGTCCTCATAAAGCTACTGATTTTAGAAATCCTCAGCATCTTAGAGAGGTTCTGATTGATGTTTTACAAAAATACCGGAATGAGCAAAACAGCGGAAAAATTATTCCCTACGATGAAAACTCAATTCTTGATGAATCAAATATCATTAGTTTATCAAACGGATCGCTGGGAGGCAAAGGAAGAGGTTTGGCTTTTATCAATTCTTTAATTTATAATTATAATTTCTCAAAGCATGTGGCAGATATTAATATTCGATCACCCAAAACGTCTGTTATCGGCACCAATGAATTTGAGCGATTTATTGAAAAAAACAACCTCCGTGAGATCCTGGTATCAGATATTGATTATGAAAGCATTAAAAAAATATTCATTAAATGTGAATTAGGAGATACGCTTACGAAAAGACTAAAAACCATACTTCGAAAAATTACAAAACCCATTGCCATTAGATCTTCTGGCTTATTTGAAGATTCATTGATGCAGCCGTTTGCGGGTATTTTCGACACCTTTCTCTTGCCAAATAACCATCCTGATATTAATGTTCGATTGGAACAAACTTTAAATGCCATAAAACTGGTTTATGCTTCTATTTATTCGCCGGTGGCAAAAGCGTATATCGAGGCTGTTAATTATAAAATAGAGGATGAAAAAATGGCCATCATTTTACAGGAAGTAGTTGGTAATACTTACGGAAGTTATTTTTATCCTCACATTTCCGGAGTTGCTCAGTCATACAATTATTATCCTTTTGGTCACATGAAACCGGAAGAGGGTTTTGCTGTTGCCGCTGTTGGCCTCGGAAAATATGTGGTTGAAGGTGAGAAAGCTTATCGCTTTTCGCCAAAATATCCACAAACTGAAATTAACTCCCCAAAAGATCAATTTAAAAATTCTCAGCTGAAATATTACGCAGTTGATCTTGGTAAAAAGGATTTAAACCTGCTTGAAGGTGATACCGCCGGCTTATCTTATTTAGATATTGATGTAGCTGAAAAACATGGCAATTTAAAACACTGCGCCTCCGTTTATGAAGCAAATAACAATTCCATTTCACCCGGAATCGATAAACCAGGGCCACGAATCGTAAATTTTGCAAATATCCTGAAATACAATTACACCCCACTTGCTCAAACAATCGAAACTGTGCTTGACGTTGTACAAGAGGCTCTGGGTTCACCGGTTGAAATTGAATATGCGGTGGATTTAAATAAAGATGAAAATTATAAGGCATCCTTTTACCTTTTACAGATAAAACCACTATTTGCAAATACCAATAATTTTGAATTCAATATCGAAGAAATTAGAAAAGAAGAAATTCTGATTTACGCTGAAAGGGGAATGGGAAATGGCCTATTAAACCAAATTGAAGATGTCATTTTTGTAGATGAATCAAAGTTTGACAAGTCAGAAACCATGTTAATGACAAACGAAATTGAGAAGCTGAATCAAAAAATGATCAGAGAAAATCGAAAATATATTTTAATTGGTCCTGGCAGATGGGGTACTCATGACAGGTGGATTGGAATACCTGTACGCTGGCCTCAAATTTCGAATGCCGCCGTGATCATCGAAACAAGTTTGCAGGGTTATCCGTTGGACGGTTCATCAGGATCGCACTTTTTTCATAACGTGACTGCCATGAGTGTAGGGTACTACTCAATCCAACAAGAATTTTCAGATAGCTATATTAATTGGAAATTATTTAAAGAACAGGAGGTAGTTGATAAAAGCATGTACTTCAGGCATATTCGGCTCAAAAAACCCATGTTGATTCGCATGGATGGAAAAAAGCAAGACATGGTTGTAACGATAGGATCAGAAACCTCCTAAGAGCATGAAACAAAATAGGCTGCTATTCAGTTAACAGCCTATTTTTAGTCTATAAATTCTTTTTTAAGTTGTTTGACCCAAATCTCGATTTTTTTGTCGGCCTTTTTAGGCTCATTATCAAAATCGATTGCTAGACCTACAAACTTTCCTTTTTTAACTGCTTTTGAGGTGGTAAAAGTATAACCATCGGTTGGCCACTCACCAACAATGTCAGTATTTTTTGCAACGTGTTCATACAAATAGCCCATTCCGTTTACAAAACTATGTGCATAAACTTCTTGATCACCTAAACCAAATAGAGCGATCTTTTTTTGTGAGAGATCTATGGTTTTTAATACTTCAACAAATTCTTCCCAATCATCTTGTAAATCACCCAGTCCCCAGGTTGAAGTTCCAAATATCAAATATGGATATTGTTCAATTTCTATTTTTTCAACGGCATCAATATTAAAAACATCAGCCCTGTCTTCACCAAAATGTTGTTGAATTTTATCTGCAATTACTTCTGTATTTCCTGTTGACGATCCGTAAAATATTCCAATTTTTTTCATTTCTGAAAATTTAAACTTAGTACCTAATTAGATTAAAGTGCAAAGATATTAATTATTATTTAGAATTTTTCCAAATAAAGTAAAAATTTATTCCTTAAGCAAAGAGTAGTAAGCTGATAGCCATAACGGCCATACCTGCAATTAATCCGTAAATTGATAAATGGTGTTCACCGAACTCTCGTGCGGCCGGCAGTAATTCATCCAATGAAATAAATACCATTATCCCCGCTACACCGGCAAAGAGGACTCCAAAAACGATTGGACTCATAAATGGAATTAAAATTAAGTAGCCCAGTAAAGCGCCCACTGGCTCAGCTAAACCTGAAGTAAAAGAATACCAAAAAGCTTTTTTCTTATCTCCAGTTGCGTAATAAATGGGTACTGAAACGGCAATCCCCTCCGGAATATTATGAATGGCGATAGCCACCGCTATGGCAATTCCTAAGCTAGGATCTGTTAAGGCAGCTGTAAATGTAGCAAGTCCTTCCGGAAAATTATGAATTCCAATGGCCAAAGCCGTGAACAAACCCATTCGCATTAATTTAGGGTTTTTAACCCCATTCTTCAGGCTTTCAAAATCTTCAAGCTTTTTAAATTCATGCGGATTTTCCACAGATGGAATTAACTTATCAATTATTCCAATAAGCAAAATTCCACCGAAAAATGCGGCAACAGTGACCCAATATCCACCTTTCACTCCTAATTCAATCGTTAATGAGTCCTTGGCTTTAACAAAGATTTCAACCAGTGAAACATAGATCATGACACCGGCAGAAAATCCAAGTGAAATGGATAAGAACTTGGTATTGGTTTGCTTGGTAAAAAAAGCCAAAAGACTCCCAATTCCTGTCGCCAAACCGGCAAAAAGTGTGAGCCCAAAAGCAAATAATATATTCCCTGTATCCATTTTATTCGATGATTTTACTTACTAAAATTTTTGAGGCGATATTCTCACTGATAACCATGGTTACTTTATTTCTTTTGATTAAAAGTGCATTATCCATTTTAAAGATTAAGGCCAACTCTAAAACATCCCCGACCTTAAATTGATATTCTGTAAAAAAGTCATTCAATTCATTGCTTTCAAAGTGCAGTCGTTCAATTTGATATTGCCCGGGTTCATTTTCATTTAGGGGTGTAAACTTCTGTTCTTCCGGCATTACACCTTTTTTATCCGGAATGGGGTCACCATGTGGATCGTATTCAGGGAAAGATAAGTATTCCTCCATTTTTGAAAGTAAAAAATCAGATGTATTACTTTCAATCAACTCTGATTCAATGTGAATTTCATCTAAATTAAGTCCTAAAACTTTATGTAAAAAAGTTTCCCATAAGCGATGTTTTCTGGCAGCCATGATCGCAATTTTCCTGCCTTTTGAAGTTAGTGAAAGCTTTCTGTGTTTCTGATAATTAATGAGCCCCTGTTCAGAAAGTTTAATGGCCATATCTGTTACGGCTGCAGGAGAAATTTTTAGGCTTGAAGCCAAATTTGTGCCCGACGCTTTTTGTTTACGATTTTCGAAATTATAAACAGACTTTAGGAATTTTTCGACCGCGGAGGAAGCTTTCATTTTAAGGGAGCTTAATTTGATTATTTATAGGACTTAACAAATGTATGTAAATTTATTCTAATTTTCAAAAGGCTTATCTTTATCTTTGTTTAATAAAACAGATGTCATGAAAAAAATAATTATTTATTGCCTATTTGTAACCTTATTTTCAAATTCAGCCTTAACTCAGGAATTCAACAAAAAATATTTGGATAAAAGAGTCGGGAGTGAAATCTTAATTGATCACTGTAATCGTGCTGGCTTAGAGGAAGGTGCCTTTGGACAATTTTTTGCTGCACAACATTTAGCTTACTCACCTAACGAAGAGGCTATTAACGAATTAAAGAATCAATTGGAAAACATCTCCATTAAAATGGTATTTGGATCGTGGTGTTACGATAGCAAAATGCAAGTTCCAAGGTTTATGAAAGTTTTGGATCTAATAGGATTTGATGAAAATCAGATAAGCATAATTGGGGTTGATCGGATGAAAAAACCTCAGGAAGCTAGTATTGATGGACTCAAAATAAAATATGTTCCAACCTTCATTGTCTACCGCGAAAATGTTGAAATAGGACGTATCGTTGAGAACCCGAAAACAACACTGGAGCATGATTTGCTTAAAATTCTTCAATGAAGAAGTGTAAACGAAAATCAATAGAATCTCTTTTAAATGACTAATTTTCAAACCATAAAAGCACTTAAAAATGCACTCGCAGTTGATCGGCTGGCAGGTAAAACCATTGGCCTTGTACCAACTATGGGTGCATTGCACCAAGGGCATTTGGAATTAATTAAAAGAGCAGTTAATGAAAATGACTTGTGTGTTTGTAGCATTTTTGTGAATCCCATTCAGTTTAACAAGAAAGATGATCTTGAAAAATACCCCCGTGAATTAGAAACTGATTACAGAAAATTAGAATCAGTTGGATGCCACATGGTGTTTGTTCCGGACAATTCGGAAATGTATCCTGTACCTGATCGTACTCAGTTTGATTTCGGCCAGCTGGATAAAATATTAGAAGGCGAATTCAGACCCGGTCATTTTAATGGCGTTGCCATCGTAGTAAAAAAATTATTCGAGATTGTTGAACCTGATCGTGCTTATTTCGGAGAAAAAGATTTTCAGCAATTGGCCATCATCAAGCAGTTGGTTGAAATTGAAAATTTAAAAGTTCAGATCATTTCGTGTCCAACAATTAGAGAAAGTGATGGACTTGCCATGAGCTCAAGAAATTCCCGATTATCTGAAAAAGAACGAAAAATAGCTCCCCTTATTCACCAAAATTTAATAATGATTAAGGAATTGCATAAGGATAAAAATTGGGAAGAATTAAGATTAAAAGCAATTGAGAATTTGAACAGTCAGGATGGGATGGAGGTTGAGTACCTTGAAATTGTTAATGGCAAAACTCTACTCCCTCTTCAAAAAGGGACACAAGTTAGTGGCGAAACGATTGCTGTTGTTGCAACAATTTTAGGAGATGTGCGTTTGATTGATAATATTAGATTAACTTAAACTTCTAAATCTTTTATTAAATTTAATATTTTGTGAGATTGTTTTTTAATTTTGCGATATGAAGATTGATGTACTAAAATCAAAGATCCACCAGGCGACAATTACTCAAGCCGATTTAAATTACATTGGTAGCATTGCTATTGATGAAAACTTGATGGATGCTGCGAATTTGATTGAGAATGAAAGGGTTCATATTTACAATATCACTAACGGTGAACGACTAGACACCTATGTTATTAAAGGAGAAAGGGGTTCAGGCATTATTTCATTGAATGGAGCCGCTGCACGTAAAGCCGAAATTGGAGATAGTGTAATTATTGTTTCCTATGCCAGTATGGATTTTGAAGAAGCAAAAACGTTTAAACCCAATATTTTATTTCCCAATAAGAATAACCAATTAAAATAAACTTTTGAAAAAGAAACTCTTTTCTACACTAAATTTTTTAGTATTCTTTTTAATCGGATTTTTTCTGCTGTGGTTGGTATTTAGAAAAGTTGATGTAGGAAATGTTATTCAATCAATATTTGCGGCAAATTATTGGTGGATACTTCTTTCGTTCGTTTTTGGTCTTATTAGCCATTTGGCCCGGGCAATAAGATGGAATATTTTAATTAACTCAATGGGGTATAAAACCAGAACCAAAACAACATTCTATGCGGTGATGGTAGGTTACTTCGCTAATCTGGCTTTACCTCGGCTAGGTGAAGTCTCACGATGTGGAGTGCTCAGTAAAAGAGAGAATATTCCTTTCGATTCTTTATTCGGATCGGTAGTGGCCGAACGCGTATTTGATTTATTGATTTTAATTATTTTAATCATTTCGATTGTGGTATTCCAATTTGAAAAGGTTGGCGGCTTTGTAAACAAAGTAATTTTTGATCCAATTTTAGCCAAATTTTCAAATAACCTCTTCGGAATTTTAATTTTCCTCATTATTCTAACTGTTGTAATTCTTGTCGTCTATGTTTTGTACCGGATATTCAAATCTCGTTTACAACAATCAAGTATTTACATTAAAACCTGTAAGTTTTTCAAGGGATTTTTGGATGGTGTAAAAACCATCATGAAATTGAAAAAAAGAATAGCTTTTTTAGGGCTAACACTACTCATCTGGGGAATGTACTTTTTGATGACCTATGTGGTTTTCTTCTCACTCGAGGCAACTTCGCACTTAACCATCATCGACGGGATTATCATACTTGCGCTAGGAAGTATGGGAATGGCCGCTCCAGTACCAGGTGGTTTAGGCGCCTATCATTTTATTGTTAAAGCAACTTTATTTGAAATTTATAAAGTACCTAACGAAATGGCGGCTACATGGGCTACCTTAATTCATACCTCTCAAAGTTTGATGTTAGTTGTTGTGGGTTCTTTTTCTTATTTTATGCTGGTTAGCGCCAGAAAAATTGCGAATAATGCAAAAAACTGAGTTGATAAACAAAAAAATCTATTCGATTGAATCTTTAAAAACCAAACTTAATTTTTGGAAATTTAAAGATCAAAAAATTGTTTTTACCAATGGATGCTTTGATTTGCTCCATCTCGGTCATATCGATTATTTATCAAAAGCTTCTGATTACGGTGACCTTTTAATTATTGGCCTAAACACCGATAAGTCAGTTGCAAAATTAAAAGGACCAGGTCGCCCCATCACGGATGAAAAATCCAGAGCTGCCATTTTAGCCTCCTTATTTTTTGTGGATGCCATCATTTTATTTGATGAAGAAACACCACTAAAACTGATTGAAATGGTTCAGCCCGATGTTTTAATTAAAGGGAGTGATTATGAAGTTGAAGATATTGTGGGATACGACATTGTGAAAGCTAAAGGTGGCCAAATCATCACCATCGATTTTCTTCCGGGATATTCTACGACAAGTATTGAAAACAAAATCAAAGACCTAAAATAATTTAATACCTTTATCTTCTAGAAAAAATAAATCAATGGTTAAAACCAAGACCACTTATTTTTGCCAGAATTGTGGTGCCCAATCTTCAAAATGGATTGGCAATTGCCCTTCATGCGGTGAGTGGAATACCTATGTTGAAGAAATTATCCAAAAAGAATCAAAAAATACGAATACCCCATCCTTTGTTAATTCGCGCGAGAAAAGTAAACCTCTACTAATTAAGGACATCGTTATTAATGCAGAAAACAGAATTGATACTGGCAACAATGAGTTTAATCGCGTCCTTGGAGGAGGAATGGTTCCGGGTTCATTGGTTTTAATTGGAGGAGAACCAGGAATTGGTAAGTCCACCCTAATGCTTCAGGTAGCTCTTAAAATGAAACATCAAAAAATTTTATATGTTACAGGTGAAGAAAGTGGCCAACAAATTAAAATGCGTGCTGAACGGGTAAAATTATCAGGCGATCATTTTTATATTTTAACTGAAACCTCTACCCAAAGTATTTTCAATCAAATTGAACAAATTCGACCTGATGTTTTGATCATCGATTCTATTCAAACACTTCATACCGATTTTATTGAATCTTCGGCAGGTAGTATTTCACAAATTCGTGAGTGCGCCGCCGAATTACAAAAATACTCAAAGATTACCCAAACGCCGGTTTTCTTGATCGGTCACATTACGAAAGATGGTCACCTGGCGGGTCCAAAAGTTTTAGAACATATGGTTGACACCGTCCTACAATTTGAAGGAGACCGGAATCATGGATATCGAATTTTAAGATCTACAAAAAACAGGTTTGGTTCAACATCAGAACTTGGTATTTTTGAAATGCAAAGTACCGGTTTGCGTGAAGTTCCAAATCCCTCAGAAATATTAATTTCTCAAAGAGATGAAGACGTAAGCGGTGTAACCATTGCCTCAACCATCGAAGGCATCCGGCCCATGTTGATCGAGATTCAAGCTTTGGTTAGCTCTGCTGCTTACGGAACACCCCAGCGATCTTCCACTGGTTTTGATCTCAGGCGATTAAACATGTTACTTGCAGTGCTTGAGAAACGCAGTGGTTTTAGATTAGGAGTTAAAGACGTTTTTTTGAACATCGCTGGTGGAATTAAAGTTGATGATCCTGCACTGGATCTGGCAGTGGTGAGTGCTGTTTTATCCTCCAGTGAAGATATTCCCATCGAACAAAAAATATGTTTTTCTGCCGAAGTTGGGTTATCGGGAGAAATCAGGCCTGTTAATCGAATCGACCAAAGAATACTGGAGGCTGAGAAACTCGGCTTTGAGCAAGTTTTTGTTTCAAAATATAATTTGAAAGGATTAGACCTCAAAAATCCAAGGATAACCATCACTCCCGTTCAGAAAATTGAAGATGTTTTCCACCTTCTATTTGGCTAAAACTGCTTAAAATCGGACACTTATAGCATATTACCGAACAATTACCCAAAAAAATTATAGGGTAAAATCGCTGTTTATTACTCTTTAACAATACATTAAATTTTTTGGCACAATTCATGCTTTAAATAGTAACAGCATTATTAGAATTTTTTAAAATACACCATTATGACCATCGAACTATACGCCAACGAAGTTGTCACAAAAGCGGGCAATGCACAGTACGTAAATCCAGACAATCAGGTTAAAGGGAAACTCATACTAACCAATCAACGTATTTATTTTAAACCATTAACTGAAAAGAATGGATTTAATTTAGAAATTGAACCTAAAGATATTCGGGAATTGATGTATTTTAAAACGCGGATGTTTTTGCAAAATGGTTTAAATTTAGTTACCAAGGAAGGGAAAGAGCTAAAGTTTATTGTTAAAAATCGCGATGCCTGGAGCCAGATGATAAATAGAATGTGTTAAATATAATTATCGGATACCTGTAAGTAGAAATGCAATTCCGATATTATTTATACAAATCAGCCTAAATTTTAGAAGGAGCTTTTGCTCCTTTTTTTATGCCCAAAATTTACTCCACTGTTGCCGATAACTCCACAATATTTCTAACAGCCAAATTGACTGAGGCTTGAAGTTTTTCATCTTTATCGCCAATATTCTCACACCCATTACAACGAATCGAAATCTTTAACTCTCCACTGGTTGCATTACTCTGTGCCTGTATACGAACCCAGTCACCTTTTTTAACTTCAATGGTTTCACCCCAAGTCATGCGTGGTGCCACATCAACAAATATATTATCACCATTTGCATTCACATAAGATACACTTGCAGTCCTACTCGAATTATTGGTACAACTGTAGCCAATATCCTTTTTACCTCTCAGTAAAGATTCAATTTTATCGCATCCTTCAAAAACTAAAACAGTTACAGTCATTAAGATTAAAAATAGGCTAGTCTTTTTCATTATTATAGGCATTAGGTTTTAAATTGAATTTGATGAAGCAATTTAAGGAATATGCCTAAACCTGAGCCATAAATCATCCAATAATCTTATGCATAAACTTAATATAGAATCATTCAAAAAATAAATATCTAAGTCTAATCATTAAACATATCCCCTGTATTTAACAGTCAATCGAAAAAAGTTCTGGCATAATTTTTGGGGTCATATTAACTAAATTTATAGTTAATTAATAATCATCTTTAAGGCATTTTCTCATGACCAAAACGACCATAAACCGTAAGACTCAATTAATTATTGTCATCTCATCTGTTATTTTTCTAATCGTTTTATTAATCTTTGCTCCCGATGAAAATCAAGAAGAATTATTGGGAAAAGCAAATTTTGCCTTTGATGAGGGTGAGTATGAAAAAGCCGTTGTATTGTATAATGAGATTATTGAATTACATCCAAGAAATCCGGTTCTTTATCACAACAGAGCAAGCGCCCATTTAAACCTTGAAAATTATTACAGTGCCATTTCTGACTATTCTGCAGCCATCGCGTTAAA
Source organism: uncultured Bacteroidales bacterium (assembly GCA_942491855.1). GTDB lineage: Bacteria > Bacteroidota > Bacteroidia > Bacteroidales. Next base: position 52,392 of record CALOCL010000002.1, on the reverse strand, counting down.
GCCCAATTATGCAGAAGCTTACAATGGCCGTGGCTTGGCATACTATAAAGTAGAAGACAAATTAAACTCAAGATGGGACTGCACCAAAGCCATACAGTTAAAAAAGAATTATGCAGAGGCCTATCATAACCGTGGATTGGCAAACTGTCTGTCTGGCATCTACAGTGAAGCCATCAGTGATTTTGATTCTGCTATCATTATCAAACCTAATTACCCTGAAGCTTATAACAGTCGTGGCATTGCATTGAGTAGAGTGAATCGGTTAATGGATTCATTCAATAGTTATAACAAAGCCATAACACTAAAAGAAGATTTTGTGCAGGCCTATAACAATAAAGGATATTTATTATATCGCGCGAATTCCTTGCAAGCTGCACTTGAAAGTTTTAATTCCGCACTTGAAATTGATCCTAAAAATGAAAATGCGATTTACAATAGGAGTATCGTTCATAAAATACTTGAAAGGAATCTCAAAATAATTGATTGATAAGAAATAGGAATTAGAGATGTTCTAATAAATTATCTCGATGACATACCCTTTTTATTGGAAATCAATCTCTAAAACAATCGGACAATGATCAGATTGCATGGCTTCCGGTAGGATTACAGCCCTGGTCATTTTATCTTTTAAGTTTTCGCTTACCATGTGGTAATCGATGCGCCAGCCTTTGTTATTAGCACGGGCATTGGCGCGATAACTCCACCACGAATAATTATGAGGTTCGGGATTAAAGGCACGGAAAGAATCCACAAAACCGGTATCGATAAAACCACTTAGCCATTCTCTTTCCTCGGGAAGGAAACCTGAACTTTTCTTATTCCCAACCGGATCGTGGATATCAATGGGCTTATGACAAATATTGTAATCACCCGAGATAATTAATTTAGGCCGTTCTTTCTTTAGTTCATCAATGTACTTCTGAAAATCATCCAGCCACTGCATTTTAAAGGCCTGTCGGGCATCTCCGCTCGAGCCTGATGGATGATAAACACTTACTACCGAAACATCTCCATAATCAGCCCTAATAAAACGACCTTCTTCGTCATACTTAGGAATGCCCATGCCGTAAACTACATTGTCAGGTTCTTGCTTGGTAAGGATGGCAACACCGCTGTATCCCTTTTTAACTGCAGACACCAAATAGGTTTTGTAGCCTGCTGCTTCAAAATCAAAAACAGGAATTTGATCTCCCTGAGCCTTGGTTTCTTGTATGCAAACAATGTCAGGGTTAGCAGCTGTAAGCCATTCTAAAAAACCTTTTTTCATGGCTGCCCTGATGCCATTTACATTATATGATATTATTTTTTTCATTCTAAATATTAAATTTTAATTAGTTTAAATTAATTATTGATAGAAGGGCTAAGATAAAAAGAATGAATCAATTAATTGCGCTTAACTAGAATTTTGTATTATTTTGCACACGCAAAAAAATGAGGAAGTATAAAGTATTAAAACGGTTTTTGACTTGGCGAATCAGGCATATTAAAGACAGGCAATTCATCCTGTTGGTAAGTGCGCTTGTAGGATTTTTGGCAAGCATCGCAGTTGTAATCATTAAAAATTCTGCTCATTTTATTTCCACTTTTTTAACCAGTAATTTTACCAACGAGTACGAAAATTATCGTTATCTGGCATTCCCAATGATTGGGATATTTATCGTTGTTTTGTTCCTCAGAATATTTATTCGTCAGGATATTGGACATGGGGTGGCAAGTGTTCTTTTCGCCATTTCGAAAAACAATGGAATTATCAAACGGCATAACATGTTTTCTTCCATTGTGGCGGGAACAATTACGGTAGGTTTTGGAGGTTCTGTTGGACTGGAGGCACCGACTGTTGCCACCGGTGCAGCCATAGGCTCAAATATTGGCCGCTTATTTCATTTAAATTACAAACAAATTATTTTGTTGATTGGAGTAGCGACTACTGCAGCCATTGCAGCTATTTTTAAGTCCCCCATTGCAGCTATCGTTTTTGCACTCGAAGTGTTAATGCTCGACTTAACGATGGCATCTGCCCTGCCACTCTTAGTCGCATCAGTTACGGCAGTGATTTCTTCATACCTTTTTCTCGGACAGGCTGTTTTGTATCCTTTCGAAATCAGAGAAACTTTTCTGCTAAAAAACACCATCTTTTACATTATCCTTGGAATTTTATCAGGGCTTATCTCTATCTACTTTACAAAAATCCACATCTATATTGAAAGCCTTTTTGCAAAGGTTAAAAAATGGTATACCAGGTTAATTATTGGAGGTTCCATTTTAGGAATCCTGATCTTTTTCTTTCCATCGCTTTACGGAGAGGGCTATGAATCAATAAATTCAAGCTTAAGTGGTGATTTTAGTTTTTTATACGAAAAAAGCATTTTCTACGATTTTAAGGATAACATAACAGTTATTTTTGGTTTGTTTCTACTCATCATTTTGTTTAAAGTGGTAGCAAGTTCTGTCACTTTCGGAGCCGGCGGAATTGGTGGTATTTTTGCCCCAACTCTTTTTATCGGTGCCATTGCCGGATTATTTTTTGCCAAACTCATCAATTATTTTGGATTGGGTATGCTGTCCGAAGGAAACTTTGCTTTGGTAGGAATGTGTGGACTTATCGCCGGGGTGCTTCACGGACCACTATTTGCAATATTTTTAATTGCTGAAATCACAGGGGGTTATCATTTATTGGTTCCGTTGATGATTACCGCAACCATCTCTTATGGAACCATCAGATTTTTTGTTTCTCACTCGGTTTACACAAAACAACTCGCTCAAAAAGGCCAACTATTTACACATCATAAAGATAAGGCGGTATTGTCGTTAATGAGGGTGGATAAGCTGATTGAGAGAGATTTCAAAACCATAGGACTTGATGGTACACTTGGTGATTTGGTAGAAATTGTAGTTAGTTCGCAGCGAAACATATTTCCGGTAGTTGATAAAGAAGGTGATTTTTCCGGCATTATTCGGTTAGACGATATCAGGCATATCATGTTTAAATCGGAATTGTATGACGAGGTTAAAGTAAGTACCTTGATGATTATTCCTGAATACATTATCGATCCGGATGAAATGATGGAAGTGGTAGCTAAGAAATTTCAGGATTCAGGAAAGTTTAATTTAGCAGTAATAAAAGACGGAAAATATCTCGGGTTTATTTCCCGGGCCAAAGTATTTTCTAAGTACAGGTTATTATTAAAATATTTTTCTGATGATTAAATAATTATCATTGCATTTTGAAATAGTTAATGAAGTACACCATTCTAAAAAAGTTCCTCGTTTGGAGATTAAGGCATGTTGATGACAAGCGCTTTATGCTTATTCTGAGTGGCGTTATTGGCGTTTTGGCAGGACTGGCAGCAGTTGTTATTAAAAACTCTGTTCGCTTCATTCATGATTTTTTAAATAGCAATGTCGCTACCGAATATGAAAATTACCGTTATATTTTCTTTCCTGCCATCGGAATTCTAATCACCCTTCTTTTTATAAAGTTTATCATTCGCCAACATGTCGGCCATGGGGTACCAAGTGTATTGTTTGCCATTTCGAAATCGAATGGGGTTATCAAACGACATAATATTTTTTCATCCATCATTACCTCAACCTTTACAGTCGGATTTGGTGGTTCGGTTGGATTGGAGGGTCCAACCTTAGCAACCGGAGCAGCCATTGGATCAAATTTGGGGCGTTTACTTCACCTAAACTATAAGCAAATTATACTGTTACTTGGTGTGGCCAGTGCAGCAGCCATGGCTGCGATTTTTAAATCACCGGTAGCTGCTATTGTTTTTGCCATTGAAGTAATCATGATCGATTTAACCATGGCCTCGGTGGTACCCCTGCTCATTGCATCTTCAACGGCAGTGTTAACTTCTTACCTTTTTCTTGGTCAAACGGTTTTATATCCTTCTGATATTACACAGGGTTTCGAACTAAAAGACATCCCTTTTTATATTCTTTTGGGCATCATGGCTGGATTGGTTTCCGTATATTTTACCAAGATATATATTTATATCGAGTCAAAATTTTCGAAGATTAAAAAATGGTATTCGAAATTTGCAATAGGTGCGACCATCCTTGGCATGTTGATTTTCTTTTTTCCAGCCTTATTCGGTGAAGGTTATGGAGCCATTAACTCGGCTCTGAACGGTGATGTTAGTCCACTCTACAACAATAGTATTTTTTATGGATTCAAAGACAATTTCGGAATTGTCTTTCTACTCTTCATTTTTATCATTTTCTTTAAAGCCATTGCAACCTCTGTTACTTTTGGAGCTGGCGGAATTGGTGGAATATTTGCGCCTACCCTTTTTATGGGTGCTTTTACTGGCTTGTTCTATGCCCAACTAATTAATCATTTTGAAATTGGTTCGATATCGGAAAGCACATTCGCGCTCGTAGGGATGGGAGGACTGATTGCCGGAGTGCTTCACGGTCCACTTACAGCGATCTTCCTCATTGCAGAGTTAACAGGAGGCTATAAACTTTTTGTCCCTCTGATGGTCACTGCCACCATTTCTTATGCAACTATTAAAATATTTGTAAAAAACTCTGTTTACACTTATCAATTGGCGAAAAGAGGAGAGCTATTTACCCATCATAAAGACAAGGCCGTACTCTCGATGATGAGGGTTGACAAACTCATTGAACGGAATTTTTTAAGCATAAAACCTGATCAAAATCTTGGCGATCTGATTCACTTGATTTCTGAAACGAACCGAAACATATTTCCGGTTGTTGATGGTCAAAATATATTGCAAGGCATTGTTCGCATGGATGATATTCGCAAAATAATCTTTAAACCTGAATTATACCATACCACCTTAATTTCTTCGATCATGGTCACTCCACAAGTAACCATTGAGCCGGATGAAGCCGTAGAAAGTGTTGTTCAGAAATTTAGGGATTCGGGTAAGTTTAATATCGTTGTAATTAAAGAGGGCAAATACCTTGGTTTTGTTTCCCGGGCGAAAGTTTTATCAAAATACAGAAGTCTCTTAAAATATTTCTCCGACGATTAAAATAATCGTAACTTTAAAGCATCATTTCGATTTGAGTCAATTCATTTTTTGATTACAAATGCTGATGATTTTTCAATAATCTCACCTAATCAATAACCTTTTTTTATTTATCGAAACTTACTATTAATTATTTCACAGTAAATCTCTGGTAAAACCCGAATCGAGCATGATTTACTGGGCGACCGGGTCGTACCTAACGAAAGTTACTGTGGTGTACAAACTTTGCGTGCCATGGAAAATTTGAAGATTAGTGGTGTTACACTCAACTTTAACCCCGTTTTAATCGAATCATTGGCGATGGTGAAAATGGCCGCTGTAAAGGCCAATCATGATTTGGAATTGATTGAAGAACCATTGACCAAGGCAATAATCCAAGCGTGTCAGGAAATGATTTCTGACCGTTATCACTATCACTTTATCGTTGATATGATTCAGGGAGGAGCAGGAACCTCAACCAATATGAATGCGAATGAGGTCATTGCTAATCGTGCTTTGGAAATTTTGGGTCATGAAAAAAGGGAATATGAATATTGTCACCCGAACAATCATGTTAACTTATCACAATCGACCAATGATGCCTATCCAACAGCCATAAAAATTGCTTTAATCTTTAGTAATCGAAAATTAATTGAAGTTTTAGAAAATCTGATTAAAGATTGAGGTAAAAAGCAAGGAATTTGCTCATGTATTAAAAATGGAAGAACCCAATTACAAGATGCAGTACCAATGTCATTAGGACAATCTTTTGAAGCCTACGCTGTTACACTAACTGAAGAAATCAATAACCTTAATAACAATGCAGCATATTTTTTGGAAGTAAACATGGGCGATACAGCCATCGGAATCGGAATTAATGCTGAACCAGGCTATAGCGATAAAGTGATCCATCATCTGCGTGAAATCACAGGAATGGACATCAAGCTGGCATCCAATTTATTTGAAACAACACAGGATACCGATTCATTCATTGCCTATTTATGGGCAGTAAAAAGACTGGCTATTAAGCTTTCAAAAATGTGTAACGATCTTCGTTTGATGTCAAGCGGACCAAGAGCAGGCTTTAACGAAATTAATTTACCACCTATGCAACCTGGCTCAACCATCATGCCGGGCGAAGTGAATCCGGTCCTTCCGGAAGTAGTAAATCAAATTGCGTTTAAAGTGATTGGAAATGATTTAACCGTTGGGCATGCAGCTGATCATGGTCAACTTGAACTCAACGTTTTTGAACCTGTGATTGTACAAAGTTTGTTCGAATCGATAGAGATGCTCAAGACCGGAATGGATGCACTTAATTTCAATTATGTTGAAGGCATTACTGCAAATGAAGAACACTGTCGTTTGATGATTAAAAGCAGCATTGGAATCTTAATCCTTACATTACTTACGATAATGCAAACAAACTTGTTAAAGATGCATTGGAGAGCGGACGTGGAGTTTACGAACTGGTATTAGAACAAAACCTTTTATCTAAAGAAAAATTAGATGAAATATTGGCTCCGGAAAGTATGATTGAACCTAAAAAACGGATATAATTTAGGTAGTCGCAACAAGGGGTGACTGCCTGCATGGTGTCACCCCAAAACTTAAAAAGAGGTTATGTCGAGCAGAGTCGAGACATGGCCTCTTTTTAAGCCATCCTCATTCCTTCGAATGCAGATATCTAAATATTTTTTAATTTTAGATTCCGGTCTTTCGTTCCAGTTCAACCGGAATGACAGCTGATAGAATTTAACACTTAATAAGCCCTTTCGTCCCGGCCTTCAATATAGTTGATAAAGGAACGGTTGACCACATGGTTGCCACCGGGTGTTGGGTAGTTGCCGGTAAAATACCAATCACCTAAATGTTCGGGAATGGCTTCGTGTAAATCCTCAATGGTTTGGTAAATCACCTGTACCTTGGCCTTTAAATCTTTATGGGTAAGCATTTCTGCAATCTTCTCAGAAATTTGTTCAGCGGTGAAAGGTTTGTAAATTTCCTTCACGTAATTTACCATTTGTTCTTTGGGTAAATTATCCTGCGCTTTACATTTATTGTAAACTTCGTTGATGATATGTTTTTGATTGCTATCGCCTAACAGTTCGATGGCTGCTCTAAAGGCAATAAAATCGTTCAGCTTTGCCATGTCAATTCCGTAACAATCGGGGTATCGGATTTGTGGAGCGGAAGATGCCACAATAATTTTCTTTGGTCGCAAACGATCAAGGATTCGAAGAATACTTTGTTTCAGGGTTGTCCCTCTCACAATTGAATCGTCGAGCACCACCATGTTGTCAGTTTCACTGGTTACAGTTCCATAAGTTACATCATAAACGTGAGCCACCAAATCATCGCGTTGTGTATCCTGAGTGATAAAAGTCCGGAGTTTTAAATCTTTCACAGCAACTTTTTCGATAACGGGTTTCAACTTAAAGATTTCAGCAAGTTTTTCGGGGGTAGCATTCGCCCCAAGTTGCAAGATCTGTTCTGATTTAATCCCATCACAAAAATGATCCATTTCCTCCATTAATCCTCTAAAAGCAACTGAGGCTGTATTGGGGATATAGGAAAAAACAGTTTTGTCAAGTTTATGATCGATGGCTTTTAAAACGGCGGGCGTAAGTAAGCTTCCGAGTTTCTTTCGTTCTTTATAAATATCTTCATCTGTACCTCTTGAAAAATAAATGCGTTCGAAAGAACAAGATTTTTGAGGCAAGGCTGTAGTATAAGGATGAATTCCGGCAGTTCCATCTTTTTTAACGATCAAAGCATGTCCGGGTTTCAGCTCTTTAATTTGATTGGTTTGTAAATTAAAGGCAGTTTGAATCACTGGTCTCTCAGAGGCACCAACCACAATCTCATCATCCTGATAATAAAATGCAGGTCGGATGCCTGAAGGATCACGCATGATAAATGCATCACCATGCCCAATCATACCGGTAATTACAAAACCGCCGTCCCAGTCTTTTGAAGCACGACTCAGTACATTCAGCACATCTAAATCTTTGGCAATTAATTCAGAAATCTCTTTTTGTTTGTGCCCTTCATTTTTATAATGACGATATAATTTATCATTCTCCTCGTCAATAAAATGACCAATTTTTTCGAGGATGGTAACGGTATCAGAAGTTTCAACCGGTGCCTGGCCGTAACCGATCAATTCATCAAACAATTGATCCATATTGGTTAGGTTGAAGTTCCCGGCGATGGCAAGGTTCCTGGTTTTCCAGTTATTTCTTCGGATAAAGGGGTGAAGTGATGCAGGTGTGTTTCCTCCAAAAGTGCCATAACGCAAGTGCCCGATATATAGTTCGCTAATAAAAGGAACATTTTGTTTTAACCAACCAATATCATTTAATCTGGCCGGATGTTCTTTTTTTATTTTCTCCATTTGGTCGTACACCTGACCAAATATTTCTTTTAAGGCAGTAGGCGAATTTGAACGAATTCGATTGATGTATTTATGCCCCGGAGCCATATTGAATTTTATATTTGCAATTCCTGCTCCATCCTGACCACGGTTGTGCTGCTTCTGCATTAACAAATACAGTTTGTTAAACCCGTAAAATGCAGTGCCGTATTTTTCGAGGTAATATTCTAGTGGTTTTAGTAATCGTACAAATGCGATTCCACATTCATGCTTAATTGCATCACTCATCTTTGGGAGTTTAAATTCACTACAAAAATAATCATTTATTAAAATGCTTTTGCGCTTCACTAATAAGTTTTATTTTTACCTTCTTTTAAGCTTAAGTTATGATTAAAATTAGAGAAGCAAATAAACAGGAAGCTTCAATTATTGTTGAATTTCAGTTAACCATGGCTATGGAGTCGGAAGGGATGAACCTCGAAAAGTCTGTTTTAGAAAAGGGGGTTGAGGCCGTTTTTGATGATCCCGCCAAAGGGAAATATTATGTGGCCGAGTTTAAGGGTCAAGTAATAGGATCAATGTTAAATACTTTTGAGTGGAGCGATTGGCGGAATGCAAATATTATTTGGTTTCAATCGGTTTATGTGATTCCAGATTTTCGAAAGAATGGCGTTTTTAAGGCCATGTACTTGTATGTGAAAAACCTGGTTGAGAATGATGAACAATTATGTGGAATGCGTCTTTACGTTGATAAAGGGAATGAGCGAGCTCAAAAAGTTTATCAGGCCGTGGGCATGAATGGAGAGCATTACGATACTTATGAATGGATGAAATAAAATCAAGTTAAAAATAATGACAATGAAAAAAATAGTTTTTGGATTAGCACTTTCAATTTTAATAGTGGGCAATCCCATATCAGCACAGGTTGATAGAAGTGACTGGGCAGATGGTTTTCCGGAAGGATGTACCTCTATTACGGTTGGTAAAAAAGCAAGTTTTGATGGATCGGTGATTACCTCGCATACTGACGACAGTCACCGAACCCGATCGTGGATGGATGTAATCCCGGCTAAAAAACACAAAAGAGGAAGTACGACCCCTATGTTTAAAAGAGTTGCTAACGATGATTTCATCATGCCAACTTACGAACATAAACCTATAGGTTCTATCCCTCAGGTTTCAAAAACCTATGGCTTCATCAACACGGCTTATCCTTGCATGAATACCGAGCAGTTAGCCATGGGCGAATCCACTTTTGGCGGGCGCGAAGAGCTAATTTCAGACAATGGTTTAATCGATTGTCAGCGATTATGTCAGTTAATGCTTGAGCGCACTAACACCGCCCGCGATGCCATCAAACTAGCAGGCGAATTGATTGAAAAATACGGATGGAATGATGCTGGTGAAGCTTTAACCATCGCCGATCCAAATGAAGTTTGGCATTTCGAAGTTGTTGGACCTGGTAAAGGAAAAACCGGTGGAGTTTGGGTTGCACAGCGTGTACCCGACGATCATGTTTCGGTAAATGTGAACGCTTCAACCATTAAAGAAATTAACCTGGATGATCCTGATCATTTCATGGCTTCTGAAAATATCTATTCGGTAGCTGAAGAAAACGGTTGGTACAATCAGGAAAAGGAAACCTTCCGTTTTTGCTATGTATATGCACCTGAAAGCAGGACTTCTATGGCAGCACGCAGAAGAGAATGGCGCGTGTTTGATTTATTGGCTCCATCCTTGAAACTTGATCCCAATGCCGAAAATTATCCATTCTCTGTTAAGCCTGATGAAAAAGTAACCCTTGAAAAACTAGTTACGGTTTTCCAGGATTACTACGAAGATACTCCTTTTGACATGACCAAAGATATGTTGGTTGCTGATGAAGAGGGGAAAATGGTTAAATCACCGCTGGCAAATCCGAACTTGCCTTACGATGAAAACAAACTCATGAAAATTAATGGAGGCTGGGGCTGGCGAGGTGAGCGAACCATCGCCCGTTGGTACACCATGTATGCCACCATTATTCAGTGCCGCGATTGGTTACCTAACCATATTGGAGGCTTAGTTTGGTTGGCTCAAGACAATGCGCTTACTTCCATTTACATTCCGGTTTACAGTGGAGTAACAGATTTACCCGAATCTTACAAAACTCCTGGCAGAAAAAATGGGTATACCAATAAAAGTGCCTGGTGGGCATTTAACCGATTGGGAACATTAGCTTCGCAACGATGGGGTGATATGCGTCATGATGTGGATAATGTTTGGAAACCCATGCAAGCAGAACTGTTCTACAATCAAAAAGATTTTGAACAAAAAGCACTCGAAATTCACCAAAAGAATCCTAAAGAACTTGATAAGTTCTTAACAGATTATACTTTTCTGCATGGTGAGAAGGTCGTTAAGAAGGCCTGGGAATTGGGTGATTTACTTTGGACACTCTACGATGAAAAATTTTAAATAAAAGATTGAAAGGCACATTGAGCTTGTCAAATGTGCCTTTCAATCTTCTTAATAAACCATTTATGATTATCGGAATTGGTGGTATAAGTATGGCCGGCAAATCGACTTTAGCAGCCAGCATCATGGCACAATTTCCCCGTAAAAAGGTTTGTGTTTTATGCCAGGACGACTATATTTTTGCTCAGGCACAAATCCCTAAAGTTAACGGTAAAACTGATTGGGAAAATCCGGCGTCCATCAATTTTGATGATTTTTTGGCTTCATTGCTTGCCCGTAAAACAGAATACGACATGGTGATTGCCGAAGGTTTGTTTGCTTTTTATGACCCTATGCTGAATTCGTTCTACGATAAAAAAATATTTATCGAAATTACAGATACTGAATTTTTCGACAGGAAAAGAAAAGATACCCGCTGGGGAATTGAACCAGAGTGGTACATCAGGCATATCTGGGAAAGCTATTTAAAGTATGGGCTTCTACCTAAAGATCAAAAAGCAGTTTTAAAACTCGATGGAACCAAATCCATTGATCCGAAGATACTAATGAATTATCTTAAAAATTAATTCGTTTCTCTATTTTTAAGTAGAACATATCAAACTAATAGCTCTTTTAAAAAGAGATGCATTACTTAATTCATTATTATTGTGTGTAACTAACCGGATATAATCTGTAAAACTCAATCAAATGAAAAAGTTTTTTAAAATACTCGGCCTTTTTGCAGCCGTTTTATTTCTGTGTGTATTCAACAGTAAGGATACCCAGGCTCAATCAAGTGCGAAAATGCAAACTCCCCAAGAATTTTTTGGTTTTAAACCGGGAGCTGACCGTATGCTCTTTAACTATGAAGAACTGATTAGATATTTGCAACAGTTGGATGCACAATCGGACAAAATGAAAATGCTTGAAATCGGAAAGTCTCCCATGGGAAAACCCATGTATATTGCTTTTTTGTCCTCTACTGAAAATATTGCCCGGCTTGATGAGTTAAAAGACATCAATAAAAAGCTGGCTTTGAATGCCAGTCTGTCTGATCAGGAACGGTCTCAGATGGTAAAAGATGGCCGTGTGTTCATACTCGGAACTCTGTCGATGCATTCGGGTGAAGTTGGTCCTGCACAGGCAGCTCCACTTATCGCCTACGAGATGATTACCAGCAAAGATGAAAAATTGTTAAAATGGATGGATGATGTGGTTTACATGATGGTTCCCAATCATAATCCGGATGGAATGAATATGGTCGTTGAAAACTATCTGAATTATAAAGGAACAAAATATGAGGGTAGTTCAATGCCTGGTGTTTACCACAAATATGTTGGGCACGATAACAACCGTGACTTTATCACTTTATCGCAATCGGATAATGCTGCCATTGCAAAAATTTATAACCTCGACTGGTATCCTCAGGTAATGGTTGAAAAACACCAAATGGGTTCAACAGGCATTCGATATTTTGTAGCTCCACCTCACGATCCTATTGCCGAAAATATAGATGCAGGAATTTGGAACTGGGTTGGAATATTCGGCTCAAATCTGATTAAAGATATGACCAAAGACGGTCTGGAGGGTGTTGCCCAACATACCTTTTTTGACATGTACTGGCCTGGTTCAACCGAAACAGCGCTTTGGAAAAATGTAATTGGATTACTGACCGAAAGTGCAAGTGTTCAAACTGCAACTCCCATTTTTATCGAGTCCAATGAGTTGTCGGTTAACGGTAAAGGATTATCGGAATACAAAAAAAGTATTAACATGCCTAAGCCCTGGCCGGGTGGATGGTGGAGACTGGGAGATATTGTGAATTATGAAATCTCTTCTACGAAGTCACTTTTAAAAACGGCTTCTTTACACAGAAAAGATCTTCTGGAATTTAGAAACGACATGGCTAAAGCAGAGGTGAGAAAGGGAAAAACAGAAGCCCCATTCTACTATGTGTTTCCGCAAAAACAGCATGATTACAGCGAGTTGGTAAATCTTGTTCATTTGCTTAAAAAGCATGGTGTTAATGTGTTTAAGTTAACCGAAGATTTGGTGGTGGAAGGTAAAAATTATGTAAGTGGTGATTTAGTTGTTCCATTAGCCCAGCCATTCAGAGCCTTCATAAAAGAGGTGCTGGAAACCCAGCAATTTCCTTTGAGACATTACACCCCTGGTGGAGAAATTATTCAGCCCTACGACATTACTACCTGGTCTTTGCCACTGCATCGCGGCGTTGAAGCTATCGAAGTGAATTCGTATATCGATTTGAGTACAATACTGGAAATGGTTGGTAGTGAGCATGCACAGGTAAAAGTAGAAGTACCCAACTTTAAAGCAGTTTTATTCAGTGCGAACAACAACGAAAGTTATAAAATAGTTTTTTCAGCATTAAGTGAGAAAAAGAAAATTGAACGTTTGGAAGCGAGTTACGAAGTTGACGGAATGGTTTATCCGAAGGGAAGTTTTCTGATCCATTCAAACTCGGGGAAAGATCAAACTTATGTAAAACTTTATAGCCGTTTAAAAGTTAAACCGACTTTATTGGATGAAATTCCTGATGTGCAAAAAATCACGTTGGATAAGCCGCGCATTGCCCTGATTGAAAACTATATGCATGACATGGATGCTGGCTGGACTCGTTATGTTTTCGATAGCTACAAAGTATATTATGATGTACTTAAACCGCATGAGCTTGAAGCTGCAAAATTGAGCGAGAATTTTGATGTAATTGTTTTTCCGAATAGCAATAAATCCATTCTTATGGCTGGGAAGTATTCTTCTGGAGGAGAAAATTATTCACCATCAAGTTATCCTCCTGAATATGTCAAAGGTATGGGATCAAATGGCTTAAACGAGTTGATGAAATTTGTTGAGTCCGGTGGAATTATCATTTCATGGGAAGCCTCAATTGAATTGTTCAATCAAACCCTAAGCATTGATAAGGGTAAAGATGGGAAAGAAGATTTTCGTTTGCCTTTCAGGGAAATTGGATCAGGTTTAAGAAATCAAGGATTGTATTGCCCCGGTTCTCTGGTAAAAATAAATTTATTAAAAGATCATCCACTTACCTACGGAATGCCATCAGAACTGGGTGTTTTCTCGAGAGGTTATCCGGTTTTTCAAACATCTGTTCCTCACTTTGATATGGATAGGAGAGTCATTGGGAAATTCCCGGAGAAAGGAATTTTTATGAGCGGCTATGTTGAAAAAGAAGAATTGCTGTCAGAAAAAAGCGCCATGATTTGGCTGAAAAAAGGTAAAGGCCAGTTTGTTTTGTTTGGATTTAATCCACAATTCAGGGCTTCAACCCAAGCAGCGTTTAAATTGCTTTTTAATTCATTACTGCTTCCTGAAATTGAAGAATAATCTGAAAAATTGAAATAAATCGTCATTCCAGACTTGTTCCGGAATCTCATCATCTAAGTTTAATAAACAAAACGGGGTGTTACCAAAGGTAGCCCCCCGTTTTATCTTAAGAAATGTCTCCTTTGTTCTGTTATCGGTGTTTCAAAGAAACCCGCCCGTCAGAAGTTGTCAGTGTAACCGGAATTCCTCCGCCTCTCATACGTCCATCAATTCTATGCTTGCTTCTGTTACCAGAAAAATTAACCAAGTCGGCATAAATTTTTTCTCCTTTTAGGTATAAATCAAGTCCTAAATCACCCGGAATAACCACATCAATGTTCCCATCACTGGTGCTCAATTTTAGTTCTCTGCTCAAATCGTCCATCTCTCCCCGAATATTTCCATCAGAAGTGCTTCCTTTTAATGAACCCGCAATTTCGTGAAACTCGATAGAACCATCTGAGGTTCCACATAGAATATCACCTGTTACGTTTTCAAAGTAAATATCACCATCGCTTGTTTTAAAAGTGGCGTAACCACTCATGCTAAAGGCATTAATATCTCCATCGCTGGTTTTTAAATCGGTGTCGCCCATTATTTTGCGGGCTTTAATGTTCCCATCCGAAGTGTGAGCGAAAACAGCACCTTCAATGTTGTAAATCTCAATGTTACCATCACTGGTTTTGCAATTCTGGTCACCTACGAAACCACCAACATCAATATTTCCGTCAGATGTTCTTAAGTCAGAGACCATATTTTTTGGGGCATAAATTTCAAAAGAAACGTCCAGTTGGTTTTTCCAGTTACGCCAGCCATAATTCTTGGGATGACGAACACTTACCTCGATTCGGTTTCCGCTCTGGTCAATAATTAACTCAAGTTCATCTTCCAGTTCATGTCGATCAATCCTGATATAACGATTGTTTCTTTTCACAATGAAATAAATCTTCACGGTATTTTCGTTATGGGGGGTTAGGTGAATAAATCCATCACTGGTTTTGATTTTCAATTGCACTTCACCACTCACTTTAAACTCTTCTTTAAAAGCATAATCAAAGTTTTGGGCTACAACAGCCGAAATTGAAAATAAAATTGACAGGGAAATAATAACTAGCTTTTTCATATGGTTTTGGTTTTGTATACCCTAATAAGACGAGTTTCGTTAAAAGGATGTTACACTTTAACCCAAAAAAATAAGGCTCAAAAGTTTTTAGGAGAAATGGGCTTATTCAAACTTCATCCGATCGTACTCCTCCTGCGTAATTTTATTGCCGTGATTGCAAATGGAGCAGTGATGAAAATAGCTCGTTTTGTATGGAAAAACCGGAAGAAAAAACAATGAAAAATGTTCGGTGGTTTTGGTGATTAGCCAGTGTGAAGTGTTGTTACAATGATAGCAATGCTCCATCTTTTGTAACTGATGTTGCTCACTTTTCTTATCTCCAAATCCAAAAATTACAAACACTTTTAAATGATTATTGATTAATGACCAATGAATAATTGATACAAAAATAGAATTATTCTACATTAATCATTAATCCATAGTCATTATTCATTTTTCCCTATTTTAGCTTACCTAAAAAATGAACCATGCTTAAAAAGAAAAGAATTCCGCACACCTATGTCATTGTTTTTTACATCATCGTTATTGCTGCCATTTGTACCTGGTTTGTTCCGGGGGGCGAATTTCAGCGCGAACAAAAAGTATTGCCCGACGGTTCCAGTAAAACCGTCATTGTTCCCGGATCATTTCACTACGTCGATAGCGAACCTCAAACCTGGCAAATCTTTTCTTCCATTTTCGATGGTTTTGTGGATAAGGCGGATATTATCGCCCTGATTCTTCTCATCGGTGGTGCATTCTGGATTATGAATGCTAGTAAAGCTATCGATATTGCCATCATGTCGTTTTTGGAGTTTACCAAAAAATTGGAGAATATTAAACTTATCAAAGCCATTGGAGTTAACAATATTGTGTTAACCCTGATCATGCTCATGTTTAGTTTGCTGGGGGCTGTCTTTGGTATGAGTGAAGAAACCATCGCCTTTGTGATCATTTTTGTGCCTCTGGCCATTAGCATGGGCTACGATTCCATTGTGGGAGTGAGTTTATGTTTTGTAGCTGCAGGGCTGGGCTTTGCTGGGGCTATGCTAAACCCCTTCACCATTGGAATTGCACAAGGCTTATCGGATGTACCTCTCTTCTCCGGTTTGGAATATCGTTTTATTTGCTGGATCATCATCAATGTAATTGGTATTGGTTTTATTTTACGATATGCTTCAAAAATCAAAAAGAACCCTCAAAAATCAGTGGTTTACGAAGAAGATAAATATTGGAGAGATAAAGCTGCAGAAGGCATTGGTGAATCTAGTAGCAAGGCATCCATTGCCACCTGGTTTACGTTTATTGGCATTTTAGCGGTAATGGTGATTTATAGCTATACCCACACCTGGACGGTTTTAAGTGTCGGTGGTGCCGATTCAAGCCTGAACTGGCCCATCATTCCGGTTCTTACGGTTTTGTTTGCCATAGGTGGTTTAATGGCTATACGAAAGTCGGCCCAGTTTTTTGTACTGCATTTACTCATCTTCACCATTTTTTACCTGATCATCGGCGTTATGGGATACCAATGGTACATCATGGAAATTTCTACTTTGTTTTTAGTGATGGGTTTAGCCAGTGGTATTGCTATGAATTACAACCCCAATAAAATTGTAAAACTTTTTATAGACGGGGCCAGTGATATTTTATCGGCTGCTTTTGTAGTAGGTTTAGCCGGAGGAATTATAATCATTCTTCAAAACGGGAAAATCATCGACTCAATGCTTTACTCTGTGGCGAATTCAATGGATAACCTTGGTAAATTTGGCTCGGTTACGGTGATGTACGGCATCCAAAACCTGATCAATGTGTTTATTCCATCGGGCTCGGCCAAGGCTGCCTTAACCATGCCCATTATGGCACCCTTCTCTGATTTGATTGGAATTTCACGCCAGGCCACCATTATGGCCTTCCAGTTTGGTGATGGATTTACGAACATGATTACACCAACCTCAGGTATTTTGATTGGTGTTTTAGGCGTTGCAAAAATCCCTTACGAGAAATGGGTAAAATGGATTACCCCCTTTATGATCATTCTAATTGTGTTGGGATTATTGCTTTTAATTCCAACCGTAACGATGAACTTAAATGGGTTTTAAAAATGGCTAAACTTATAAAAAGCCCTTCAGTAATTGAGGCAGCAGGCAACAAACCCAAAATCATTCAGGAGTTTATCGGTAGGGTAAATTCAAATACTTCCGATTTAAGCATCGCCTGTATGCAAAGCCCGCAAGGTTGGTTAGAACCCGGGCAAACCCCGGAGTTTGATGAATACACAATCGTCTTAAAAGGTTGTCTGAATGTTAAAACCAAGACTGATCAGTATGAAGTAAAAGCTGGGTCGGCCATTATCATCGAAAAAGGGGAGTGGGTGCAGTACAGCACACTAGATGAAGGTGCAGAATACATTGCGGTTTGCCTGCCTGCTTTTTCACCGGATACCGTGCACAGGGATGCCTAAAGGCATAATTTACATTTTTGTATCTCAGAATTATACTTTCGTATAATATTTTGTGTTTGGTAGTCGAAACCGAAACTAATTTTGTAATTTTACTTTCAATTGCTAATCCAATAAATCTAATTGATATGAAAAGAATTTCTACGGTGATTCTCACTCTTGGCTTTGTTTTAGTTTCAAATTTTTTGATGGCACAAAAGCCTGTACTTCCAGATATCTCAAGATGGTTGGATGATGATAATTATTTAGAAATAAGAAAAGAGGCTGGCGTCTCAAAAGTGTTTAAGGTCAACGCTAAAAGCGGGAAATCGACTGTTTACGATGCGGTTAGTTACAAAGATGAGGTTGTGAATAATTTGCCTGATGGATTTAAATTGGGGCGTTACACCGTGTTTACAGAAGATTACAACAGTGTGGCTTTAACAAAAGATAAAAATCTTTACTATTACTCTCGCCCAAACAAAAAGTTTAAGCAATTAACAGCTAATCCTTCGGAAGAAATTACTCCTGAGTTTTCGCCCGATGAAAAACGAATTGCCTTTACCCGTGATCACGATTTGTACTTCATCGATATCGAAAGCGGATTAGAGCATCGCCTAACGAATGATGCGACTGATGTAATTTATAACGGATATTCATCCTGGGTTTATATGGAAGAGATTTTAGGCCGGTCAACCCGTCATCAGGCCTTTTGGTGGTCGCCCGACAGTAAAAAGATTGCTTTTTTAAGATTTGATGATACCGAGGTTCCTATGTTTCCGCTATACCGTGCAGATGGAATTCATGGTGAATTGGAATTAACTCGTTATCCCAAAGTTGGAGATACAAACCCTAGTGTTAAATTGGGTGTGATTGATCTGGAGACTAAAAAACTTCAATGGTTCGATTGCAATTGCGAAGAAGATAAGTATATCGCTTTTCCTGTTTGGACCAATGATTCGAAAAAGTTTTTTTACCAAACCAATAATCGAGAGCAAAACAATTTAAAGATTTTTGTAGCTGATTTGGAAAGCGGTAAAAAGAAAGAAATTTATGATGAAAAGCAGGAAAAGTATATTGAGTTTTACAATAATTTGTATGCCTTAAAAGATGGTTCTGGGTTTATCATTCGCAGTGATAAAAGTGGATGGAGAAATCTTTATCACTACGACTTGGAAGGCAATCTGGTAAGTCAAATAACCGATTTGAAATGGAGAGTTAATGGAATTAGCAAGGTAGATGAGAAAAATAAGGTTGTCTATTTTACAGGTACAGGAGAGAAGTCTGTCGAGTCACATCTTTATAAAGTGAGTATGGATGGTACGGATTTGGTTCAACTGACCAAAGAAGAAGGAACACACCGGGTTATGATTTCTCCGGATGCAAGCTATTTTATCGATACCTATAGCAATATCTCAACACCCTCGCACAAACAACTTTTTAATACCAATGGTAAGCATGTTCGACTTTTGGGAGCTGACAAAGGAGCCGATCCATCTAAAGGAGAGGTTGCCAAAGTTGAGTTATTTACCATTCCTCACCCTGATGGATTTGACATGCCGGCCTGGTGGATTCTGCCGAAAGGTTTCGACCCCGCTAAAAAGTATGGTGTAGTTTTCCAGATTTACGGTGGCCCCGACAGTAAAAATGTGAGAAACAGCTATACCAATCCGCAAGGAAATTATCTTTCAGAAAATGGAATAATCCGTTTTAAAGTGGATCATCGTGGTTCAGGTCATTTCGGAAAAGCTGGTTTAAATGAGTTTTATGGAAACCTGGGAAGCGTGGATATTCAGGATTATATCGTAGCCGTTAAATGGTTACTTAAACAAGGTTTTGTTGACGAAACAAAAGTTGGAATTACCGGTGGAAGCTATGGTGGCTACATGACAGCCATTGCTTTAACCAAAGGTGCCGATTATTTCACGCATGGTTTCGGAAGTTCGGCAGTAATTGACTGGCGATTGTACGACAATGTTTACACCGAGCGATACATGGGAACGCTTGAGAAAAACAATGAATTATACGAAAAAGGAAATGTAAATAATTTTGCCGATAAACTGAAAGGGAAATTATTTATGATCCACGGTACCATGGATGACAATGTGCACATGCAGCACATCGTTCAGTTTGTGGATACTTTAACCGAGTTAGAAAAAGATTTTCAGTTTATGATTTACCCCAATGGCCGTCATGGTTGGGGTGGAAATAAAAGAAAACATTCTACCAACTTACAAAAGCAGTTTTGGTTAGAACATTTAACTCCTGAAAAATAGCATATTGTCATTCCTGCGAATGCAGGAATCTATTTGACATAAAAAGAGGCTCCAAAACTGGAGCCTCTTTTTATGTGTCATTTCGAGCGTAGCGAGAAATCTCATTTTATTTCCGTATTAATTCGGGATTTCTCAATCGTTGCACGCTTTCGAAATGACAACTTTAATTGAGTATCACTTCGAGCACTTGTGCTGAGTTTGTCGAAGTATGTCGAGATGTCTTCATTCTGAGTTAGTATTTCCCTTTCTTCCGCTCTTTCTTGAAGTGTTTGATGACCTTACCTAAATCCTTATCCTTTTTCTTTTTCTCTGCCTGGCTCGACTCAAAAAAGTTTTTTTCCTTCTCCATCTTTAGGTAATTTTCGTAAGCATCGCTATCAATTTCACCGTCTTCAACTGCTTCAATTACTGCACAGCCATTTTCATGCACATGGGTGCAATCTTTGTATCGGCATTCAGTAGCCAGCTCCATGATTTGTTCAAAAGTGAGTTCAAGCCCTGCTGATGCATCGGCAATACCAACTTCACGCATACCGGGGTTGTCGATTAAAATTCCACCTTCTTCCAGAACAATTAATTCGCGGTGACTGGTAACATGTTTACCTCGGTTGGTGCCCTCACCAATGACATCGGTTTTCATCAACTCTTTGCCTGAAATATTATTCAGTAAACTTGATTTGCCTACGCCGGATGAACCTAACAAACAATATGTTTTGCCTGTCTGAATGCAATCCCGAACCTCTTCAATTCCTTTCCCACTTTCATTGCTCATCGCGATTACACGGGTGTCCTTAATCCGTTGCTGAACCAGTTTCACAAGTTCCTCCACCTGCTGTTCTTCAATTAAATCGATCTTGTTTAAAACAACAATGGGTTCAACTTTACTGGTATGACAAATGGTTAAGTAACGCTCAATCCGGTTAATGTTAAAATCACGATCAACTGCCTGAAGGATGAAGGCGAAATCGATATTGGTTGCAATGATTTGCTTTTCTCCAAACTTGCCAACAGCCTGTCTTTCAATAATTGTTTGTCGGGGTAAAATGGCATGAATTAAGGCTTTGTTTTCGTCGTATTCCGAAAAAGCAACCCAATCGCCAACAGCCGGAAAATCTTCCCTGCTCACGGCATTAAACCTTAGGTTGCCAATCAATTCGGCTTCAAACTCGTTTTGACCGTTTCTTAAGGCGTAACGTTCCTTGTGTTCGGCGATAATCCGACCAACTTCAAAGCCATCCAAACCTTGTTCTGTACGAAATTTTTCAAAGCTTTCGTTGTATCCTAAATCTTCTAATTTCATAGCTTATTCCCTCCAATGTTCTTCTTTGTTCAACATATCGGCACACCTTACTTTTCCTTGGTATGCTTTAATTCCGCCCGAACTTAAAGCCTGAACCATCCAGGCATTTTTATGTTCTTCGGGTATTGGGAATGGAGCAGAAAATCCAAAGCTCTCAGCATCAGGAATAAACCCGTATTTAGGATAGTATTCCATATGACCAAGTACAAAAACCAGGTCACAAGCTCTGGCTTTTAAGATTTCTAATCCATTTTTAATGAGTAATCCCCCTATCCCTTTTTTCTGGTATTCGGGGATAACGGCCAAAGGTGCGAGGATGTAAAACAAGCCTTTGTTTTCCGATTCATTCAGGTAAACCCTGGTAAATAAAAGATGCCCAACAGCCCTATCCTGGTCGAAGGCAAGTAATGAAATGATGGGTTTGGCACTGGGATCTTTTAACAAGTCGGCCACTAGCTCAGCTTCTTTATCAAATCCGAAGGCAGCTCTTTCAACCTCCATGATGTCGTTAAAATCATTGGCTTCTGTTTCTTGTATAATGATGTTTTTTAAATTCATGTTTGCTCATGTTTTATTTTGTTGCATACCAATTTGGGCATGTGGAATACACGATTCCTTTCAACAAAATCATTTTAAAAATAAGTGAATTAATTGTACAAATGGGTACTCAAAAGATATTTTGAGTTTTGTACGTGTTTCGGAAGGGCGACAGGCAAAAGCTTTCCCAAGAGAAAGACTTAGGAATTTTATTTTTTAAAACCTGCCTGATTAAACCGAGGCCAGAAGAATTAAGGTGTTTTTTAACATAAGCGGCAAAGGTAGGAAATTTTTAAAAATGAAGGTGTTTAAAAAAACATTTGATAAAACCCCAAGGTTTTTTGCCTAGTTCTTTTTGTTAGTTTTTATCCTTAGATTCTCATCGCCGACCAATTTTTATATTACATTTGGTTTTTTTTTAAAGAATCAGTTTTATGAATAATTCATTAGCCTCACCTGTCCAACAAAATAAGCGTATTGAGTTTATTGATATCCTAAGAGGGTTTGCTTTATTGGGAGTAATATTGGTTAACATTTATGCATTTAATAAGCCTCCGTTTGGACATATTGATGTTGCATATAAATTAGAGGGTATCCAACATATTTTCAGCCGTCTTTTCGGGCTATTATTTACAAGTAAATTTCTTACTATTTTCAGTTTTCTTTTTGGGTTGGGCTTTAGCCTGCAAATGGAGCGATTAAAAATTAAAACTGATAAGTACTGGTTTCTTTATTTAAAGCGAACCTTTTTCTTATTGCTGATTGGAGTTATTCATGTATGCTTGTTATTCGAGGGTGATATTTTAGTGGAATATGCAATAGTAGGGTTTATACTTCTTCTTTTTCATAAATCAAAAACCAAAACAATCTTTAGATGGATTATCTTTTTATTTTGTTTGCTTTTCCTTCATAATACTTATCGTTTTATTGAACAATACAAAAAACCTATTAAAGAAAATTCGGAAGTCGTTGAAAATAAACCAGACTCTACGGTTGTTAATGATAGTGTATCGTTAGCGGTTGTTTCTCTGGAGAATAATGGACAAGCAAAAGATAGCACAAGTCTTAAGACGGACACAATAGCAGCAAAAGATACTGTTCCTGCTGTACAGAAGGAAGAAAGCAAAATGGGTAGATGGAGAAGGATTTTTTTTGAAGGAAGCTATATAGAAGTTATTAATACGCGTATTGAATTGACTTTTTTCTTTTATACACAATCTATTTATACAATCCATAGTCTTTTTAAAATATTAATGCTATTTCTGATAGGGGTCTATGTAGGCAAAAAGAATTTCTTCCACCATTTAAGTGATTATAAGATAAAATTAAAAAGAGTGCTGTTAGGGGGCGGAATATTAGGGTTTATACTAATGATCCCTAGCATACTGAAAGGTTTTGGCTTGTTGGAATCTATGCCAGGTTATAGTGAACATTATCTACATTATACTTTTTTTGAACCTTCAGTATTATTTGTAGCTGCCTTTTGGGTTTCAACAGTAGCCTTGCTTTATCTAAACGGGAAGTTGAAAAGACTGTTCTATTTGTTCAGATGTGCGGGGCAAATGGCTTTAAGTAATTACCTGTTTAACAGTGTGCTTTTTAGCTTGCTTTTCTGTGGTTATGGTTTTGGGATATTAGGAAAGCTCAATGTATTCATACTTTCTTTAATTGCCATTACAGCTTTTATGCTGCAAGCTTATTTAAGTTCTTTATGGTTGAAAAAATATCGGTTTGGTCCGGCAGAGTGGATATGGCGATCGTTAACCTATAACAAGGTACAGGCATTAAAAAGATAGTGAACGACTAAGTTTTTTTGGTGTGTTAAAGGTTGGGGTCTTTGAGTATTGTCCCATTCTTAAATTTTCAAATTCTGAACCAAAACTTCTCTTATTAAAGCTAAGCTCTTCTTCAAGAATGTAGTCCATACTTGTTGCATTGCCTTAATTTCATCCGCAGCAAACCCCATTTCATCGAAAAAAATTGGGCAACATCAGGTGCACATTTTTCTTTGTGAACATTAATCATTAATTTTAAAATGAGGAATTATGAAAACAAAGCAAAAGTTTAGCCTGTTAGTTGTAGTCATCTTATTTTTAACTGGGTGTGTTCAGTCTTTACATCCCTTGTATCATGATAAGGATCGGTTGGAGGTTCCTGAGATCGTTGGAAAATGGCAGTCAGAGTCTGGTCCTACCTGGGAATTCTCAAAGGTTGAGGATAAACCATCTTATTTTTTAAAATATGTGGACACTGGAGACAATACCGACAAAAAAAGGGTTAAAACATGGGTGGATAAGGGTTCTTTCCCTAAGGAAGCAGAAATTGCAAATATGGATGTGAACATTGTTAAACTGGGCGGACATTATTTTATGGATTTTTATCCGGCGGATAACAAAAGCCTTGATAATTTGAATGAGTTGTTATCCATGCATTTGCTTGCCACACATACCTTTGCCAAACTACAAGTACTTGATGGGCAACTTTTGATTCAACACCTGGATCCTGAATGGCTCGAGAAACTTTTTGACGAAAATAAAATCAGAATTAAACATGAAGTAGTGGATGGAAGTGTAGTTTTAACGGCCTCAACAAAGGATCTTCAAAAATTTATTTCGAAATATGCCGATGATGAAAATGCTTTTATTGACCCCGAAGTTTTAAACCCATATTCTGAATAAATGAACGTATCAGTTAAACAGATGATGAAATCCAGAATACTGCAACACTTGGTATTCTGGATAATTTCATTTTATGTGCTTTTAAAGGTTTTTCAGCTTTCTGAAGGTGTTGAGAAAATTGACCTGATTTACACTTCAATGTTTTTGTTAGGAATTGTTGGGGTTGTTTACGTGAATGTACTCTATCTGATTCCAAAGTTTTTAGCCAGGCAAAAATATCTTGCTTTCGGGATTTTGAGTATTATCAACCTTGGCTTTTGGTCATTTTTTAATGTGATTCTTTTTGAAGATTTTATAGATTCGATTTTTCCGGGATATTATTTTATTTCCTACTATGAGTTTAGAGATATTTTGATTTTTCATCTTACATTTCTGGTATTAACAACTTTGTTTAAACTAAGCAAAGCCTGGTTTAAAATGCAAGAAACCGAAAAGCAGATTGCACAGGCCCAGGAAGAAAAAACAACAGCTGAATTAAGTGCACTAAAATCACAAATTAACCCCCATTTTTTGTTTAACAGTTTGAGTAATATTCATGCACTATCTTTAAAAAAATCAGATAAAACTTCAGCTTCGGTTTTACTTTTATCGGATATGATGCGCTACGTACTTTATGAAACCGGCGTTGATTTTGTGAAGTTATCGGATGAGATTAGTTTCTTGAATAACCTGGTTGAATTACAACGTTTGCGTTTACAGCAGGAATCGGAAATTGTATTTGTAAATGAAATTAAAAACTCCAAACTGAAGATAGCCCCATTGATTTTATTACCCTTTTTTGAGAACAGTTTTAAACACGGATTGAAAGGTGATGTTGGTAAAACCTATGCCTACTTTAATATTTCAGTTAATGGGAATCAGATGAACTTTCTAGCCCGTAACAATAAAGTTATGCAGGCAAAAGAAAAAGATGAAAAGTCAGGTTTCGGATTAAAAAATGTTAAACGCAGGCTGGAATTGCTGTATCCTGAAAAGCATGAACTGCAGATCAAGGATAAAGATGGTATTTTTGAAGTAAACCTTAAACTAAGTTTGCATGAGCAGGATTCATAAAATGAAATGCATCATTGTTGAAGATGAGCCATTGTCAGCTGAAACCCTGGCAAGCTATATTTCAGATTTTCCGGGACTTGAGTTGCATGCCGTATGCAAGGATGCTTTAAAGGCTTTGGAAGTTTTGAAAGAAGAGGAGGTTGATTTGATCTTTTTAGACATAAACATGCCTAAGCTCTCGGGCATAAGCCTGCTTAAGTCAATTGAGAATCCGCCGCTTGTTATTTTTACAACGGCTTATTCCGAATACGCCGTTGAAGGCTTTGAACTGGATGCCATTGATTACTTATTAAAGCCTTTTGGTTTTGAGCGTTTTGTTAAAGCTGTTAACAAAGCCATTGAGCGTTGGGATAAATCTAAAAAGGGAAATGGTAGTGAGGAAGGGTTTATCTCGATAAAATCAGATAAGCGTATTTTTCGGGTGGCTTTGTCAGAAATTAAATATTTTCAGTCGAAAGGTGATTATTTAAAAGTGGTATGTACGGATAAAACTATCGTGAGCCATCAAACACTGAAAGGGATATTGGAAATAATTCCTGAATCTGAATTTGTTCAAATCCACAAATCATACATTGTTTCCTTAAAACATCTGAGTTTTGTTGAAGGTAATCAACTTAAAGTATCGGATGAGTTTTTGCCCATCGGACTTACTTTCAAAGAAAATCTCCTGGATAGGCTAAAAGCTAATCCGGATAAATAAAAGTTATTTATAATTAGCCGGATCCAATTTTTCAACCGTCCAGTCGCCAAAAAAGCCCATTAGTTTCTTCCTGTCGTATGATTTTTCGAATTCAAGATAGGCTGAGTTTTGAGTATGAATTCGCTTTCCATTTATATCTAAAACAACGATAACAGGAAAACCAAAACGCTGTGGAAAGTCAAGTTTTGTTAGCATAGGTAAGTTTTTGTTTTCCTTACTGTAATTCATTTTAACCACAGTGTAGTTATCGTAAAGTGCAGCTTTTACTTCAGCATCCTCGTTAATGAATTTATTCAGTTTTAGACACCATGGGCACCAGTTCCCACCTATAAAAATCATGACGTGTTTATTTTCCTTTTTGGCCGTTTCAATGGCTGTTTTAATGTCGGCAGCTGCATCCGCTTCTTCATCGTACACTTTAACTTTTTGGGCTTGTGTAATCATCACTGCGATCACAAAAAGCAGTGTAACAAAAATTTGTTTTTTCATTTGGTAGTTTTTTAGTTAGCACGAAAATAGGATATTTCTTAATTCTGACAACGACGTAAAAGTTATTGTGAATTAATTAACAATATTTTAACATAATCTTGATATTGCGAAAATTTTTATTGTAACTTTGCAGCCGTTTTTAATGGAAACTACATATTATTAAAGAATTGTGAGCTAAAACTATGAATTCAAAAGATATCAATTCCAAAAAATTATTTCAGGAATTTCCTGAAGTTTCTACCCAGGAGTGGGAAGAAATTATTCAGAAAGATTTGAAGGGCGCAGATTACGAAAGAAAACTGATCTGGAAAACCAAAGAAGGAATTAAGGTAAAGCCTTACTACCGTGCAGAAGATCTGAAAGATTTGGGCCATATGGATGTGATGCCCGGTCAATTTCCGTTTGTACGTGGAAACAAAACAGACAATAGTTGGCTTATCCGACAGGATATTATTGTTGAGGATATTGAAACAGCTAATGAAAAAGCATTAAATGTTTTGAGTCGAGGAGTTGATTCTCTTGGTTTTATTCTGACTAAAAATTTATCGGTTAAAGAATTCCGTGCTTTGTTAATCGGAATTATTCCGGAAGCCATCGAAATCAACCTCATTTGTGGTGCGCAGTTCGAAGAAGTGTTGAAAAATTTCATCGATGCGCTTAAAGATAAAAATGCAGATTTAAGTCAGGTTAAGGGTTCAATTACTTGCAATCCGTTAACCGAAATGCTTTTAACGGGGCTGATTCCCAATTTAGGTGAAACTAAACAACTCATTAAGTTAACAAAAGAACTTCCCCATTTCAGAACGCTCTTGGTTCATGGTAGCATCTTTCATAATTCAGGTTCGTCAGCTGTTGAAGAATTAGGTTTTTCCTTAGCCACTGCAGCAGAATATTTGAATCAACTCACCGATAAAGGAATCTCAATCGATGAGCTGGCTCCGAAGATGAGATTTGATTTTGCAGTTGGGAGCAATTATTTTATGGAAATTGCAAAGATTCGGGCGGCCAGAATTTTATGGGCAAAAATGGTGGAAGCTTACAAACCTAAAAATATCGAAGTAGCGAAAATGTTAGTTCATACCACTACTTCTAATTGGAATAAAACGGTTTATGATCCGCATGTGAACATGCTTCGTACAACGACAGAAGCCATGTCATCAGTCATTGGCGGAACGGATTCCTTAACGGTCAATGCCTTCAACGAATCTTTTGATACCCCAACTGAATTTGGCGAGCGCATCGCGCGAAATCAGCAATTGTTATTAAAAGAAGAATCGTATTTAGATAAGGTTGCAGATCCTGCAGCCGGCTCTTACTACATCGAAAGTTTAACCGCATCGATTGCCGAGGAGGCTTGGAAAATTTTCTTTGCAACAGAAGAAAAAGGGGGTTTCATTGCAGCAATGAAAGCCGGATTTATCCAGGACAAGATTTATGCAACCGCGCAGCAACGAGATCAGGATATTGCAAATCGAAAAGAAATATTTTTAGGAACCAATCAATTTCCAAATTTTAATGAAAGTATTGGAGTCAATTTGGACGAAGATGTTTTTGAAGCTGCAGATTTCAGTTCTAAAAAAACAAAAATCAAAACATTAAAACCTTACCGTGGAGCTCAGGCTTTTGAAGCTTTGCGTTATAAAACCGATCAATTTTCGAAAGAAAATAAACGACCATTGGCCTATATGCTTACTTACGGTAATGTAGCCATGCGTAAAGCAAGAGCAACTTTTGCCAGTAACTTTTTTGCCTGTGCCGGTTTTGAAGTCCAGGATAATAACGGTTTTAAGTCTGCAGAAGAAGGCGTAAAAGCTGCAAAAGCGGCCAAAGCTGAAATCATCGTTGTTTGTAGCTCAGATGAAGAATATGCTGGATTGGTTCCTGCAGTAAAAGCACTTGCAGAAAATGCCATTGTTGTTGTAGCAGGATTTCCGAAAGAGATTATGGAGGATTTAAAAGCCTTAGGAGTTGAGCACTTCATTCATGTAAAATCGAATGTGTTGGAAACACTGAAGCAGTTTCAAACTGAGTTAGGGATAAAGTAATGAGATAATAGATGTTAGATTCTAGATATTAGACAAAGATAAAAATGCACAACTTCAAGGAATTAATAATTTGGCAGCGTTCAAGAGAATTGGTAAAAAATGTTTATCAACTTACTGCCAATTTCCCAAAAAGTGAGCAATATGGATTGATTTCTCAAATTAATCGATCTGCAATTTCTATCATTTCTAATATCGCTGAAGATGCAGGTCGTTCAAGTAACCTCGACTTTAATAGGTATTTGGACATGGCTGTTGGTTCAGCATTTGAGTTAGAATCTCAGTTAATTATTTCTGTCGATCTTGGATTTTTAATTGAAGAGGACATAAAAGATATTATTATTGAAATTAATGAAATAGAGAAAATGATTCGAGGCTTTCAGAAAAATCTAAAGTCTAACGTCTAGTATCTAAATTCTAAAATAAAATGAAACCAAATTTCAAAGAAATAAACATAAGCAGTCAGGAAAAACAACCAATGACTAACAGCCAATGGGAAAAAGAAAACCACATTGATAAGGATTGGAAAACCCCTGAAAAAATCGATGTAAAATCAGTCTATTCGAAAGATGATTTGGCTGGCATGGAACATTTAAACTATGCGGCAGGTAAAGCTCCTTTTTTAAGAGGGCCTTATTCAACCATGTATGTGATGCGACCTTGGACTGTTCGTCAGTATGCCGGATTTTCAACAGCCGAAGAATCCAATGCGTTTTACCGAAGGAATTTAGCCGCCGGACAAAAAGGACTCTCTGTTGCGTTCGATTTAGCCACACATCGTGGTTACGATTCTGATCATGAGAGGGTAGAGGGTGATGTTGGAAAAGCAGGTGTAGCAATCGATTCTATTCTGGATATGGAGATTTTATTCGATCAAATTCCGTTGGATAAGATGTCAGTTTCGATGACCATGAATGGAGCCGTTTTACCTGTTCTCGCATTTTATATCGTTTCAGGTTTGGAACAAGGAGTTCCTTTAAATGAGTTAAGCGGAACCATACAAAATGATATTTTGAAGGAATTTATGGTTAGAAATACTTATATCTATCCTCCTTTGCCTTCAATGAAAATTATTGCGGATATTTTTGAGTACACATCTCAAAATATGCCAAAATTTAATTCCATCTCAATTTCGGGTTACCACATGCAGGAAGCAGGTGCAACGGCCGACATTGAATTGGCTTACACCCTTGCAGACGGCCTTGAATATCTTCGTGCCGGTGTAAATGCAGGAATGGACATTGATACCTTCGCACCACGTCTGTCATTTTTCTGGGCCATTGGTATGAACCATTTTATGGAAGTTGCAAAAATGCGAGCAGCTCGAATGCTTTGGGCTAAATTGGTAAAACAGTTCAATCCTAAAAACCCTAAATCGATGGCTTTACGAACGCACAGTCAAACATCGGGCTGGAGTTTAACAGAGCAGGATCCTTACAATAATGTAGGAAGAACATGTGTCGAAGCCATGGCTGCAGCAGTTGGTCATACCCAATCATTGCACACCAATGCATTAGATGAGGCCATCGCACTACCTACTGATGCATCTGCACGTATCGCCAGAAATACCCAAATCTATCTTCAGGAAGAGACCAATATTTGTAAAACCGTTGATCCATGGGCTGGTTCGTACTATGTTGAAAAACTAACGCAGGAAATTGCAGATAAGGCTTGGCAATTGATTCAAGAAGTGGAAGAACTTGGAGGCATGGCTAAAGCCATTGAAACCGGATTACCCAAAATGCGAATTGAAGAAGCGGCTGCGCGTAAACAAGCCCGAATCGATGCTAAAAAGGATACCATTGTTGGGGTTAATAAATATCGATTGGAAAAAGAAGATCCGATTGAAACTTTAGAGGTTGATAACACAGCGGTCCGTTTGTCGCAAATTGAACGTTTAAAGAAATTGCGTGCCGAAAGAAATAATGAGGAAGTTGAAGGAGCCTTAGAAGCAATTACAAAATCTTGTGAAACAGGAGAAGGAAATTTATTAGCTTTGGCAGTTGATGCAGCGCAGAAAAGGGCTTCATTGGGAGAAATTTCTGATGCATGCGAAAAAATATTTGGGAGGTATAAAGCCGTGATAAGATCAATTTCAGGAGTATATTCATCAGAATCGGGAAGCGACGAGCAATTCAAAAAAGCTTGTGAAATGGCAGACCAATTCGCCGAATTAGAAGGTCGTCGGCCACGAATTATGATTGCCAAAATGGGTCAGGATGGTCACGATCGTGGCGAAAAAGTTGTAGCCACAGGTTATGCCGATATGGGATTCGATGTGGATATCGGACCATTGTTCCAAACCCCTGCCGAGTCGGCTAAACAAGCCGTTGAAAACGATGTACATATTTTGGGTGTTTCAAGTTTGGCTGCCGGTCATAAAACTTTAGTACCTCAGGTAATCGCAGAATTAAAAAAACTCGGAAGAGAAGATATTATGGTTATCGTCGGAGGTGTAATTCCGGCACAGGATTATGATTATTTGTACAAAGCCGGCGCTGTAGCTATATTTGGCCCCGGTACTGTGGTTTCTGAATCAGGTATTAAAATGCTGGAGATTTTAATCGATTCAAGAAAATAAAAAGTTGAACGACATTGAGCGTAGTCGAAATGCACTTCAATATCCATTCAGCAAACGAATAACTTAAATATTATATTATCGAAGGTGAACAGCTCTCAATTTATTGGGGGCTGTTTTAGTTTAAGGGCACACACATTGTCTCAACAATAACAACTGCCTCAATAATACCAGAATAAGTGTAAGAAAATGAAATTTGCAAGGAATTTTCAGAAATAAAGTTGATACTAATTCTGAACGAACTACCAGTATTGCCATCTGAGGCAAGTATTACCGTGTTATCATCTCTCAGGCTCCAAATTCCATTACTTAATTCACCTAACTGACTATTTGATGAGCTCAGATGAAAAGTTCCATTTGCAGCTATCACTAAAGTCAAATCCTGAAATAAATTATAGGATTCATTATTTGGAACTTCATCTTCAAGAATAAAGGGCATGGACTGACTGATCCAATCATGAGCTTTTAGTAATTCAGAAATATTCGACTCACCTGGTTTTTCTTCATTCTCTTTTTTACAACCACCGATAGCTAAAATGCCGATACAGATAGTTAGTGATACGAGGATTAAATTCTTTTTCATAATAATTAAAGTTAGATAAATAATGTAAATTTAATTTTTTTTGCTATTTAATCTTATTAGAAAGGTGAAATTGGTTATTTATAATGATTTGGATTGGGTGTAATTAGAGATTATTTTGAATAATTAAGCCTTGAAAATAATTATTTTATAAAGAATACTTAGATGGCATTTAGAAGGATTAAGCTTCTTCCAGTCAGGACTTTTAATTGCTAACGATAATAGATGACGATCAATGATTTGAGGGTTGTTATCATTTGGTTTAAAGCATTAAGTATTTGAATTATTCTAGTCGTTCGAGCTTGTCGAGAATTGGAGGTCGCATCTTGCTAAACTCGATGTGACCGTTTCGTATCAATTTCCTATTTTTATAATTTAGCAAGAATGGAAAATTCCATCCTAATTTTCCGGTTTATTTTTGAATGAAAATCAAATTAATGAAAGGAAAAGAAGAAACCATTAAAGACTACCAGGAACGCATCAACAAAGTATTGGTTTACATCAGTGAGCATCTGGATGAAAAGTTGGAACTAGAAAAGTTGGCCATAATGTCAAACTTTTCGGTTTATCATTTCCATCGAATTGTAAGGGCTTACCTGAATGAACCACTTGGCACATTTGTCACCCGTTTGCGATTGGATTATGCCGCTAAATTATTGGAGTTTACCAAAAACCCCATCAGCGAAATAGCCTATCAGGTAGGATTTGAAGTGCCTTCTTCTTTTAACAAAGCTTTTCGTAAGCGTTTTGGAACCACGCCGGCGGAATTTCGCGAAACCAAAAAAGCCTTGATTCCTTTCGAATTTATTCATTCAAGAAATCAAGTGATGGAACTCAATTTAAAACCTCAAATCAAAGAAATTAAAGACAAGAAAGTTGTTTATGTACAAGCCATTGGTAAATACGCTGAATCGGCAGGTGAGGCCTGGTCAGATTTGTGTGATTTCATGAAGGAAGAAAAACTATTTGGATTCGGATTGGAAACGATTGGCATTGGTCATGATGACCCCAGTGTTACAGAAAGTGAAAAACTCAGATACGATGCATGCATGACGGTCAAAAAAGAGGTAGCGCCAAAAGGCAAGGTGGGCGTTAAGACGATTGAAGGTGGCAAGTATGCCATCTTTAAATACAAAGGCCCCTACAACAATTTGGAGCAGGTTTACAATTTTATTTTTAAAAACTGGTTGCCCGGATCAAAGTACGAACTTGAAGATAAACCATGTTTTGAAAAGTATTTGAGCAATCCCGAAAAACACAAACCCGAAAATTATAAAACGCATATTTATGTGCCAATTAGATAAGAATTTGAGCAAGCTGATCATGCGTTGGGCTTGCTCCTTTTCTAATTAATATTTCCTATATTTATGAGATTAATAAACGCCTAATTATTCCATCTCATGAAAAAAATATTCCTGCTTTTATTCGCCTTTTTAACACTTCAAACTCAAACTCAAATCCTTTCCGAAAAAGAACAAGCCAAAGTTAGGGATGAAATGATTAACGATCGATTACTTAATCTTTTACCTCAGTTAATGGATCGGGCCGAAATCGACATGTGGGTAGTAATGTCGCGCGAGTATAACGAAGATCCGGTAATTCGAAGCATGTTGCCAGCCAAATGGTTTGCCGCTCGCAGAAGGACGATTTTGGTTTTTTACAGAAACAAAGCTAATGATTTAACCGAACGCCTGGCGGTCTCAACTTACGACGTGGGCAAGCACATCAAAACGGCATGGGACAAGAATGCATTCCCAAATCAATGGGATGCACTAAAGGATATCATTGTTAAACGAAATCCTGATAAAATTGGGTTAAATTTTTCAAAAGATTTTGGCATTGCTGATGGTTTGGTCAAAACCGATTACGATGAATTTATGAGAATTCTTCCCAAATCGTACCACAAAAAAGTAGTTTCAGCAGAAAACCTTGCCATAGGCTGGATTGAAACCCGCACCGAATTAGAGATGAAATATTTTGCTGAATTGGTTCAAATTACGCATATCGTGATTGGTGAAGCCTTTTCAAATTCTGTGATTAACCCTGGCAAAACTACTACTGACGAAGTGAAGTGGTGGATACGTGATAAAATTACTTCGCTTGGGCTCGAAACCTGGTTCCATCCCACCATCGATTTACAACGTGGAAATGTGGAAATGGAAGATTTTAAAAGTGTGTTTACAAAGAATGTAGAAGGAGAAGTAATCATGCCCGGCGACCTATTGCATTGCGATGTAGGCATCAAATACTTGGGCTTAAATTCGGATATTCAGGAACATGCCTACGTACTTAAAGATGGAGAGAAAGATGTACCTGAGTTTTTGAAAGAAGCTATGCGAAAGGGAAACCGGCTGCAGGACATTTTTACCTCCAATTTTGTAACTGGTAAAAAAGGAGATGAGATTCTGTTAAAATCGCTGGTTGATGCCAAAAAAGAAGGAATCAACCCTTCCATTTACACCCATCCTTTAGGATTGTATGGGCATTCAGCCGGAACTGTTTTCGGCATGTGGGATCAGCAGGATGGAGTTCCAGGAACAGGACAGTACCGCTTGTACGAAAACACGGCCTATGCCATTGAGCTAAATGTAAAGGTTTTTATTCCTGAATGGGATCGTGAAATCCGGATTATGCTTGAAGAAGACGGCTTCTGGGGCAAGGAGGGTTTCCGCTACATCAACGAGCGCCAAACTGAAATCTTCAAAATCTATCCCCGATAAATACTGACATTTAACTTTTTAACCTTTTTTTAACAACGTCATTTATCGATGACGCGTAAAAATGTGTTATTTTTACGCATTCTAAATAACACATAGAAATAGAAGAATATCTCGTTTTAAAAAAGTAAAGAAAGGAAGAAAATGAAAAAGTTAAAATACATTCTGATTTTTGTAGCTGTGCTGGGAACAACTACTTTATCGGCTCAAACTCATCAAATAAGTAGTGATAAGGCAAGCATAAAATGGACTGCCAGTAAAGTTGGAGGTACGCCGCATTATGGAAACATTTCTTTAAAAGAAGGCCATCTAAACTGGGAAGAGGATAAAATTGCCTCTGGTAAATTTGTGGTTGATATGACTTCTATTACCGTTACGGATATTGAAGATGAAGGCTACAATAAAAAGTTGGTTGATCATCTCACTTCGGATGACTTTTTTGGAGCAGATGAATTTCCGGAAGCGGTTCTGGAAATTAAGGAAAGTACTCCTTTTGAGGATGGGAAATCAAGTGTAAAGGCTGATTTAACAATTAGAGGATTTACACATCCAATAGAATTTGATGTTGTGAAAGAAAACGGACGTTTGTTGGCGAAATTAACCATCGACAGAAGTAAGTACAATGTAAAATTCAGATCGAAATCATTTTTCAAAAACTTGGGTGATAAACTGATTTATGATGATTTCACCTTAGAAATTATCATCACAAAATAATTAATGATTTAAAATCAGACCCTTTCGTAGTTTATTTTAAGGCTACGATTGATGTGCCGATTATTTAGCTAAAGTCCGGGAATATTTTCCGGACTTTTTTAATGACATTATCAGGGTCTGAGCATGATATATCTCAATGGTGATTTTCCAGGTACTTGTGTATATTTGTAATAGAAAATTTGATACATGTTTACAAAACAAACAGCCCGTCGGAATATCACCTTAGTTACTGCCTTTGCAGTATTCTGGGTATTTCTTAGTGGTTTGCTTAATTTTCATGCCCATCGAATTTTAGGAACCGAATTAATCGACCATGCTTATGCGGCGATTAAACCGAAGACTAAAGAGGATACGGTTCAGTTATCCGATCTTACTCAAAAAACAACTGATCACAATTATTTTACCCTAACAAACAATTTCGATTTATCCGAATTATTGCTTCCAGCAGCGCTTGTTAAGAAGCAAGAAATTGCGATCTCGGCTTTTGTTGAACTTAGGTCATATCAGTTTGGCTTACGAGCTCCTCCAGCATTATAAATTTCCTTTCAATTTAATTAATCCATCATTGGATGGTAGCTGAATGCAAAATTACAGCAGCACAATTGTATTAAGGAAATTTATAAAAAATCAAATTAACATCAGTAATAGAAACTAAAAAATAGATTGGGTGCGGCTTTTATGTCGTAGTTTAAGCCGACCCGATTTCGTTTTCAACTTTTAAAAAAATGAAAAGAACACTACCTAATTCAGTACTGCAGAATCTACCAGGTTGTGTAAAATGAATTAAACTATTTTTACTGACGTTTGTTTGTTCTGGGATGTAAGCCGAAAGGCTTACATCTTTTTTTTATCCTTCCTGATTTTCTTGTATAAGGAGTGTTTTTGATTTTAGCTCGAGTGCCAAAAGATTTCCAAACCCTTTTTTGTTAGCTATGTAGATTCCGTTATCCAGATAAACCGTCAGGGCATTCTCATTTCGAAGGTTTTGCTTTATCGCTTTTAATTGCTTTGGAACATGGCCATGAACGATGACCCGATGATTAATTTTTTTCGGATCAACTTCGAAATTACGAATCCAGAGCATGGCTTTTCTGTCCTCAAATGGATCTTTGTTTTTAAAGTTTAAACCCGCATGTACTAAAATGTAGTTTTTTAAAAAAATAAAACGTTCAAGCGATTTTATCCATTTGAAGTATTCTTTGGGAACTTCAGCTAAACTACTCACTCCAAAACTCTTTAGAAATTGATCACCCCCATGAGCCAGCCAATCAGCAACTGCATCATTAGATTTTGTTGCATTCGAATTAAGCTTCAATGCTTTTTCGGTTTTATAGGCTTTAAGTAAGTATTTCTCATGGTTACCCATTAAAAACCGGGTTTTAAGCTTTGCGTTTTGTAGGGTCATTAAATAATCCAGAACCCCTTTTGAATCAGAGCCACGGTTAATATAGTCGCCCAAAAAATAAAGTTCATCTGTTTTTGTAGGTTGGATTTGAACCTCAACTAATTTTTTTAAGGTCTTGGCGCATCCGTGAATATCGGGGATCACCCATTGTTTAATCATATGGTAGTTTAAACTAAGTTTAATATTTAAATTAAATGTAATTATTCTACCTTTGAAAACAAATTAATTGACAAAAATTGTGATAGAAGATGAAGGATAATAAGCGTGTACTTTTGATAATTTTAGATGGGTGGGGACTGGGAAAAGGAAATAAGGCAGATATAATTCATGAAGCCGAAACACCGTTTTTTAAGTCATTGATGAGAGAACAACCTAACTCAAAACTACTGGCAAGTGGTGAAAGTGTTGGATTACCCGACGGACAAATGGGAAACTCCGAAGTTGGGCATCTGAATATCGGAGCTGGTCGAAAAATTTATCATGATTTAGTTCGGGTAAACAAGGAAATTGAGACCGGAGAAATTAGTCAAAATGCACCGCTGCAACAAGCATTTTCACATGCCCTGAAAAACAAAAAAAAATTACACTTTATTGGTTTGGTTTCCGATGGCGGAGTTCACTCACTCGACAAACACCTTTACAAGCTATGTGAGCTTGCAACCGAATCCGGTTTAAAAGATATTTTTATTCATGCAATTACCGACGGCCGTGATACCGACCCTCAGAGTGGCCATGGTTTTGTAGAATCCTTAATAAAAAATGCAAAATCAACCAATGCCAGAATTGCTAGTTTAATTGGCAGGTACTATGCCATGGATCGCGATAAAAGATGGGAAAGGATTAGTAAGGCTTATGATTTGATGATTCATGGTAAAGGTGAAAAATCAACAGATGTTTTAGGTTCAATCAAGAAATCATATGCCGATGGTTTAACCGATGAGTTTATCAATCCCATTGTAATGATCGATAAAAACCAAAACCCCGTTGGGAATATCGAGGAGGGTGACGTCGTCATTTGTTTTAATTTCAGAACAGATCGTTTACGCCAATTAACCATGGCATTCACCCAGCAAGATTTTCCGGAACATTCAATGAAACGTTTGAATCTGGAATACTACACCTTGTCAAATTACGATAAGAGCTTTAATGGCATTAAGGTAATTTACGATAAACAAAATGTTAACCGGACCCTTGGCGAAGTATTGGCCGAAAATGGAAAAACCCAATTGCGGATTGCTGAAACTGAAAAATATGCGCATGTCACTTATTTTTTCTCGGGTGGAAGAGAAGAAATCTTTCGGCAGGAAGAAAGAATCATGGTTCCATCGCCAAAGGTTGCGACTTATGATTTACAACCTGAGATGAGTGCACCGGAAGTAGCTGAAAAAATTGTTGAAGAGCTGAATAAAAAGAAATTCGATTTCGTGTGTCTAAACTATGCCAATGGCGATATGGTTGGACATACCGGAATTTATGGAGCCATAATGAAAGCAGCTACAACCGTTGACAAGTGTTTGCAAAAAACTGTTGAAGCTGCCTTAGCAAACGATTACAAAGTAATTGTTACGGCTGATCATGGAAACGCCGATCATGCGTTAAACGAAGACGGAACAACCAATACGGCACATTCTTTAAATCCGGTTCCATGCATACTTATTGGAAATGGTGATGCCAAACTAAAAGATGGGATTTTAGCTGATTTGGCTCCAACCATTTTAGCTCTTTTAGGGCTTGAAAAACCAGCAGAAATGACAGGCTCAAGTTTAATATCAGCGTAGTTTGAAAACCTATTTTAATACCACAAAAATCCTCAGACATTTTTATCCCAAACCTTTGGTTTGGGATATTAAAAATCAGGATAAAAAAATCTATCTCACCTTTGATGATGGACCAACACAGAAAGTTACAGATGCATTGTTAGATATCCTTAAAAAATACGATGCAAAAGCGACCTTCTTTTGTATCGGGAAAAATGTAGTGGCTCAGCCGGATTTGTTCGAACGGATAAAAGCTGAGGGTCATGCCATTGGAAATCACACCTGGGATCATTTAAACGCACAGGAAGTAAATACGTCGGCTTACCTCGAATCGATCGAGAAAACTAAAAATATTTTTGAATCAAAATTGTTTAGACCGCCTTATGGCAGAATCAAGAGCGATCAGGCAGATGCAATTTCTAACGAGTATAAAATAATTATGTGGTCGGTTTTAAGTGGCGATTTTGATTTGAAAAAAAATGCAAAGGCCTGTTTGAAAACGGTTGTAAGGGATACAAAACCTGGTTCAATCATTGTTTTTCACGACAGTGTAAAGGCCGCTTCTAAGATGCTTTTCTCAGTTCCTAAAGTGATTGAACACTTTCAAGTAAAGGGCTTTGAGTTTGCTGCCATAGATGATGAAATGTTAAAAAAATAAAAACTGATCTTGAATTTCGAGATGGATATTGTTTTCAAGCGTGTTCTATCAGATTTTTTTACATCTTTGCATAAATATTCTGTAAACCTTGAACCTTCTTCATAAAACATATCAATTTATTTCCTTAGTGGCTTTGGCTTTCATTCTCACTCAATGTGCCAATCCGGTTGCCCCAGAAGGTGGACCTAAGGATGAAAGTGCACCTGTCATCTTGGAAATGACCCCGCCAAACTATTCTACAGAATTTAAAGGTGAACGATTAACGGTTCAGTTTGACGAGTACGTCAGGCTTCAGGGGCTTACCAATGAGCTAATGATTTCTCCGGCTTTAGCTAAGCAACCAATAATCAGAACACGAGGTAAATCTGTAATCATTGAAATTGAGGAACCCTTGAGAGATAGTACCACCTATACATTTTATTTTGGTAATTCCATTGTAGATATTACAGAAGCAAATCCTTTAAAAAACTTCGAATATGTTTTTTCTACAGGGATTCTCATCGATTCGATGGCAGTTAAAGGAACGGTGTTAAATGCTTTCGATAATTTGCCCGAAAATGGAGTGGCCGTCATGTTATATGCATTAGATGTTGATAGTATCCCAATCGATTCTCTTCCGTTCTTAAGCCGTCCTGTTTATGTGTCGCGTACAAATGATAAGGGTGAATTTGAACTAAATAATTTAAAAAATATCCCGTATAAATTAGTGGCCTTATTGGATATGAACAGTAATTATTTGTATGATTTACCAAATGAAAAAATTGCATTTTCCGACACCATTATCAAACCTGCATTTCTTGGGCGTAAAATTTATATTCCAGCAGCAGATACGATGCAGGTAGATTCAATAAATAAAGTAAATACCAAAAAGAAATCACAGAAAAATAATAAAGCGATAAGTAAAGATTCGGATAAGAGCGAAGCCGTTAATGTTGAAAAATTGGGAAAAAACAAGATAGACAAAAGTAAATCTATAAGTTCTGACTCAAGTACATCAATCAACCCAATTTCTGCCATTAATCAAAAATACAAACCTCATGAATTATTTATGTTTTTGGAGGTTGATTCCAGTCAGCAAATTAAGGAATCATCTGTAAGTAAAGGCTCGCTTATCACGATTTTACTAAAGTATCCATGTGAATCATTTCAGTTAAATCCGATAAATTTTTACCCCAGTTCTGATTGGAATTTGTTGGAAACAAATAAAACAAACGATACTATTTTGATCTGGGTTAATGCTAATATGCCTGATTCACTTAGTATTGAATTCGTGGCTGACACAGAAATTTTGGATACCCTGGATTTTGTTTTAAACAAAATAAACCCGAATGCAATTGTAGATACAACCAAGATTGAACGAGCAAAGCTGACAACTAATGTCCCTGTTAAAATGGAATTGGGAACAAAGTTCATTCTTGAAAGTGAATACCCATTGATCAACTATGATTTTTCAAAAATAAGTTTGGAGGGAGATACGCTATCGGATCATGCTACTCTTAGGTGCAATGACTCGGTAAACAGAGTGTTTTATTTAGATCGAATATTAAACGAAAAGACAAAATATAAACTGATCATCCCAGATTCAGCTATACTTGATTTGAAAGGAAGAATTAATGACAGCATCATTTTTAATTTTGAAACCAAAGGTAATGATCAATATGCAACAATTGTTGTAAATGCAACTCCTGCAGATACTACGAAACAGTGGATAATTCAACTAATAGATGAGCAGAAAAAAGTTGTTAAACAAAGAATTATAAATGGAAGTGAGAAAATTACATTTGAATATTTAAAGCCTGTTAAATATAAGTTGAAAGCTATATTGGATGAAAATAGAAACGGTATCTGGGATACTGGCAATTATCTCATGCACCGGCAAGCAGAAAGAGTACTAATGCTTGATGCAGAAATTGCAGTCCGCGAAAATTGGGTAACAGATCAAAGTTGGGAACTGAAATAATTTTATTCTTCGTTACAACGATTGATACATTCAATAATTTCAGTTAAACTGATGTTTTTTAAAGAGTAAAAAATCTTCTTTCCTTCTCTTCTGGAGATTAATACTCCTTTGTTTTTCAAAATATTTAAGTGATGTGATGCAGAAGCTTGTTCAATCTTTAACTTTTCATAAATTTCAGTAACACTTAATTTGGGGCTTTCGTTAAGTAAGTCAATGATTGCAATTCTCATAGGGTGAGCAATTGCACGCAGTTTACTGGCAGCCATTTCTAGTTTGTCGATGTCGATTACTAAGTTTCCCATAGGTTTAAAGTTTCCGCAAAATTATGAAATAATATATATTAAATCCAAGTAAATATGTATATATATCATAAAAATAATTGAATAATTTATTGATGAACTAGCAAAAAAGTGAGGTGAATTCGAATTTATTGCCGTCAAAAAGTCCTTTATCACTTAACTTCAGTTCCGGAATCACAAGTAAGGCCATAAAAGAAAGGGTCATGAATGGAGCTTTAAAGGATGATCCAAGATTCTTTGCTTCTTTTTCTAGTAAGTCATAAGCTTCTGCCACTTTGAAACCGTCATCGTTCGACATGATTCCGGCTACAGGTAGCGGTAAAATAAATTCTGAGTTTCCGTTAATCAATGCAATGCCTCCTTTATTCTTAATTAGTAAATTAATGGCTTTAACAATTTCTGAATCATCAACCCCCACTGCAATAATATTATGACTGTCGTGAGCTACTGTAGATGCGATGGCACCACTTTTAAATCCGAAGTTTTTAATAAACCCAACTGAGGGTTTGCTTTCAACATATCGATTTAGCACAACCATTTTCAAAATATCACGCTTGATATCACTAACAATTTTATTGTTGGAAATAAGTGGGGCTAATTCAAGTTTGTTGGTAATTAATTGCCCTTCAATGGCCTCGATAACCTTAATGTTTCCATGCTGTTGACTCATCTCAATGTCTTTAGTATGGATTGGTTTAGCTTTAAATTGATTGGGTGAATCGTCCTTGATTTTTTTGATAAAAGAAATTCCGTTTTCGGCCACTATTTCGCCATCAACATAAGTTTGTAAAACATTAAAGTCGATTAAATTGTCAACAATGAGCATGTCAGCCGTATCATTTTCCTGTAATAAACCTACCTCTAAATTGTAATGCTTAATTGGGTTTAAAATACAACTTCTTAAAACCAGCATTGGGCCGTAACCAAGTGAGATGGCTCGTTTAATGAGTAAATTAATATGTCCTTTTAGTAGGTCATTAGGATGTTTATCATCAGAGCAGAACATAATTTCGTGAGGATAATCTAAAATGAGAGGTATCAGGGTATCAAAATTTTTTGCTGCACTGCCCTCTCTGATTAAAACTTTCATCCCCAATTTAATTTTTTCTACAGCTTCATTGATATCAAAGCATTCATGATCGGTTGAAATTCCTGCTTCCACGTATTTTTTGATATCATCACCCCTTAAGCCCGGAGCGTGTCCATCGATGGGTTTGCCGTACTTTTTAGCAATCGATAATTTGGAGATGACCTCTTGGTCTTCATAAATTACACCAGGGAAATTCATCATTTCTGAAAGATATTTTATTTCCGGACGACCAAGAAGTTCCTCAGTTTCCTTCACCCCCAAATTTGCCCCTGACGATTCAAATCCTGTGGCGGGCACACAACTCGGAGCTCCAAAAAAGAATTTGAAAGGAACCTTCTCTCCATTTTTAATCATGTAATTAACGCCTTCAACCCCCAGGATATTTGCAATTTCATGAGGGTCTGAAACAGTTGCTACCGTTCCATGTGTTACTGCAATTCGTGCAAACTCTGCCGGTGATAACATGGAACTTTCGATATGGATATGTGCATCGATTAATCCTGGTAAAATAAAGTGAGTTTCATCAACAGCTTCTTCAGATATTTTGGTGATTTTTTTATTTTCAATGGTAATTTTACCCTGAAATATTCTTTGCTCAACTATGTTAACAATATTACCCGACAGTATTACCATAATTTTATTTTTATAACAAAGCTATAAAATATGTGGACATCAAAGGTGTTGAATTGCAGACGTAATTTATTCCTGAAATAAAAATAGGCATCCTCCCTCTGAATGCCTATTTTAATATTTGCCTATGTTGTAAAACAAAATAAATGTCTTACAGTGTTTAATAC
Source organism: uncultured Bacteroidales bacterium (assembly GCA_942491855.1). GTDB lineage: Bacteria > Bacteroidota > Bacteroidia > Bacteroidales. The sequence goes on along the minus strand of CALOCL010000002.1, from coordinate 9,081 downwards.
CTTTTATTAAAAAATGTCCCGCTTTTTTTTATTTTTTTTATTGGTAAGATTATTTAACCAATTATTCTTCCAAAGGATTGGCCGTAATTTTAGTTTTTACAGTCACTTCAACAGTAAAAGTGACATCATTAACATCAGTTTCGCCATCGATAAAAATGGTGAAAATATTTTTATCATTCAAGATATCTTGAACAATTATCCATTGATTTGAATTGTTGTCCAGGCTTAAAACCTTTCCAACAGAAATTGTTTCATTTGAGAAACTCCAAGCCGTACTTCTTGTTTCGGAAAATACGGCAATGCTTGCCGTTTTAATTGTTACAGCCTTACTTAAACTTATAACTTTAGCCGAAATTGAAGTGATTTCAATGTCCTTAATCTTATCCGCATATCGAGAAAATTCAGCGTTACTGTTAGGATTAATAGTCGCGGATGCGCTAAAAATGCCTTCAGATTCTTTCAGGCTTACTGATGGAGGAATGATCGCTTCTAAATTAACAGCGTATTCGGCATTAAAAGTCACATCTAACAAATTTTTAAATTTCTCATGCTTTTACATATCTTTATTTGCTTTGTGAAGATAAATAATCTCTTTTGATTATATAATTTTAAATTGTAATTTAACAAATGAATTTGAGATGTGAATTCCCTTTTATTAATAAAAACACACAGAAATGAAAATAAAAATCTATCAGATTGATGCTTTTTCAGATCAGGTTTTTAGGGGTAATCCAGCTGCTGTTTGCATTTTAGAAGAATGGATTGAAGAATCAACTATGCAATTAATCGCTGCTGAAAATAATTTAGCTGAAACTGCATTTGTAGTACCCTCTGAAAATAATTATGCCATCAGGTGGTTTACTCCACAAGTAGAAGTTGATCTTTGTGGCCATGCTACGCTTGCAGCCGCCCATGTACTTTTCAAATATTATAATTTTAAACCTTCGAGAATTACATTTGAGACCCGTAAATCTGGCTTACTGAAAGTTAGTAGAAATGGTAAGAAGTTGGTTCTGGATTTTCCGGCCGACTCTTTTAAAAAAGTAAAAACCCCGGATGTAATACTTAAAGCCTTAGGAACTAAACCGATCGAAACCTACAAAGGTAAAACAGACTATTTATTGATATTTGACTCGCAATCAGCGGTTGAAGCACTCACTCCAAATTTCGAAAAATTGGCCAAAGCTGGTGGTCGTGGAGTTATTGTTAGTGCAAGGGGTGATGAGGTAGATTTTGTTTCTCGGTTTTTTGGCCCTCAGGTTGGGATTAATGAAGATTCGGTGACCGGTTCAGCACATACAACCCTAACCCCTTATTGGGCAAATAAGCTTAATAAAACAGTTTTAACTGCTCTGCAAATCTCAGCGCGAAGAGGGGAATTGGAATGTGAGTGGAACGGAGATCGCGTTAAAATTAGTGGATCGGCAGTTACTTATCTAATCGGAGAAATTGATATTTAAAATAGTTTTACTGAAGTAAAAAAGGTGCAGCTTAAGCTGCACCTTTTTTCTTCTTAGAATATTCGAATCTCCGCTTTCGATACTGCTTCTTGATATTTTACCCAATCCTTCTCGAAAAATGAATTAAGTTCTTTTGTAAAACTAAGTAGGGTTTCTTCAGCTTGTTTAATGGCCAATTTCTCATTAGAGTTTAGTTTAGTAGTGGCAAACAAACCCGAGAAGGCCGGCCATAATTTATTGCTGATCTGATTAGGATTTCGATAGATGCCTTGCACATCCTTCGGGCCATACATTAATTCATTAAAGGATTTTATCGATTTAGAAATTTCTTTTTCAAAAAGTTTTAAACTATCAATATTTGAATTTTTTTCTTTCGGCAATAGTTTATTCACTACGTCTATCTTCTTCTCAATCTCTTTTAACTTATCCAAAGCAATGTTTAGTTCATTAACTTTAGCTATAAAATCGTGCAATATTTTACGATTCTCAATCATGGCTTCTTGATCAAGATCGAGGCGTTTATCTGCTTTAACCTGAAGTGTAGCTGAAGCCTCAGCATCTTTGTATTTTATCATTAAGGTATAATTCCCGGGTAGTGCCAATGGGCCTCCTCCCTGAGTTTCAGGATTTGTTGGTGCAGGTCTTCCGGGCATTCTAAATCCTTTGGTGTCAAAACCCCAATAGGCACGGTTGATCCCTTTTTTTGGTTTGACTTCCATGCTTCTGATGGTGTCGTTATTTTCATTAACAATCGAGATATTTACCTTTTCTTTTTCATCTGGTTCTTTTACATAAAAACTAATCAAGGCATCCATTTTCCGATTCTCTCCTTCGTAATACGCATCACCCGCATATTGTCGCATCCATACAGGATAGCCGGGAGCAACTCTTGGTACCGCCATGTATGCATTTGGTAAATCAAAAGCAAGCAAATCTTGATCTAAAATTTCTAAGCCTTTCTGAGCCAATTTTCTTAACGGACGAATATCATCCAATACCCAAATTGAACGCCCAAATGTGCCCAGTATCAAGTCATGTTCGCGAGGATGAATTTTCATGTCCATGGTTGAAACTGTTGGATAGGCATTGGTCCACTTTGTCCAATTTATACCTGCGTCAACACTTATATAAAGTCCCATTTCGCTCCCTAAAAACATCAGTTTAGGTTCAAGAGGATCCTGTTCAAAACATAAAGCATAACCCCATATTTGCGATTCATCAGCAATGCGTTCCCATTTCTTTCCAAAATCTTTGGTGTGGTAAACATAAGGCTGATAATCATTCTGACGATAATTGTTAACCACTACAAATGCTTCAGCGGCATTAAATTTTGAAGGATGAATTTGAGGAATCCATGCATTTTGGGGCGCATCTTTAATTTTACTGTAAACATTGTTCCAGCTTGCTCCACCATCGGTAGTTAGCTGTAAGTTCCCGTCGTCGGTTCCTACCCAAATTACATTTTCATCTAAGGGACTGGGAGCAATTGAAATAATGGTGGTATGGTTTTCAGCACCTGTGGCATCAAAGGTAATTCCACCACTTAGGTGTTGTTTTTGTTTTTCAGGATCGTTGGAAGTTAAGTCTGGGCTGATGATTTTCCAGTTTTCGCCCCGATCGTTACTTTTGTGTACAAACTGGCTCCCAAAATAAATGCTGTTTTGATTGAAAGGATTTTGTGCTATGGCAGCATTCCAATTAAAACGTAAATCCACACCATCAGGATGGACTGGTTTAATCATTTTTGAATCTCCGGTTAGGACATCGTTACGAGAGAGATAACCCTGTTGTGACATAGAGTAGCAATACCTGGCATCCCCTGGAACAGAAACAACATCGAATCCATCACCTCCATTTAAAAAATCCCAATAGTTATTGATGATGCCCTGGTTACTCCAAACATAGGCCGGCCCTTTCCATGATCCGTTATCCTGCATACCCCCATAAACATTGTAAGGTTGTTCATTGTCAACACTGATGTGGTAAAATTGCCCTAAAGGCAGGTTGGTAATAAGTTGCCAGCTTTTCCCCATATCGCGGGTTATAGCCATCCCGCCATCGTTCCCATCAATCATAAAGGATGGATCTTCAGGATGTATCCACCAGGCATGGTGGTCGCTGTGAACACTTCCGGCTGTTCTTCCGGTAAAGGTTTTTGCACCGTCTTCACTCACATTAACCAGGCTGTACAATGAGTAAACCCGGTTCTCATTTTGAGGGTCAACAAAAATATCGGCATAATAAAAAGGACGGTTCCCAATGTCTTTATCCCCACGCTTCTCCCAAGTATAGCCTCCATCGGTTGAACGGTAAATCGCATTCTTTTTTGATTCAATCAATGCATAAACATAATCAGGTTTGCTTTCGCTGATGGCTAAACCAATGCGTCCTATTTCACCTGCAGGCAAGCCATCTTTTTCTGCAAGTAATTTCCAGTTTTCACCGCCATCAACGGTGATGTAAAGCCCTGACCCTTCGCCGCCCGATTTAAAAAACCAGGGTTGGCGACGATGTTGCCACATGGCTACAAAGATTTTATCAGGATTGCCAGGATCCATTACCATGTCGGCTACACCAGAATGCTCATTGGTAAATAGGATCTGATCCCAGGTTTTGCCGCCATCTGTTGTTTTGTAAACACCTCTTTCGGGATGGGCACCCCAAGGGCTTCCGATAGCTCCAACATAAACTACATTCGGATCGGTAGGATGAGTAAGGATGCGATGGATATGTCGGGTGTGTTGCAAGCCCACTTCCTTCCAACTTCTCCCACCATCAATACTTTTGTACAATCCATAACCTCCATTTAAGCTGTTACGAGGGTTGCCTTCACCTGTTCCTGCCCATACAACATCAGGGTTTCTCTGATAAATGGCAACAGCACCAATGGATGCGGCTTTTTCATTTTCAAAAATAGGCTTCCAGTTGGTTCCGGCATTTTCCGATTTCCATAAACCACCCGAAGCGGTTCCGGCATAAATAATGTTAGGGTTTGATAAATCAACATCAATGGCGGTTACACGGCCACTCATTCCGGCAGGCCCGATGTTTCTTGGTTTTAAGTCATTCATCAATTCCATATCGATTTTTTGTGCATGGACAAGAATTACTGAAAAGCATAAAGCAAGAAGAAAGAGATTTTTTTTCATAGGTTAAAGATGTTTTTTTGAAGGTTAAAATTTACGAAATAATGCAACAAGATGAAATATTCCTTGAATTTATTTGATAATGTTTATATATTTAAATTTTAAACATATGTTCTTTTGTTTAATGCAATTCAATTTTCTACAGCCTATTTAAACGAATTCAATCATTTAGATCTAAGGTCAAATCATTTATTAACCTAAACCAAGAATCCTATGAAGAAATTAATCTTTTCTGCGATTTGCCTCTTCTTGCTATTAAACTTTAAAGGTCTGTGTCAGGATGGTATGAGTATGAAGGAAGCAGAGAAAATGGCAAAGTTAAATGCAAAATTGCTCCTGAAGCATGGAGTAAAAAAAGTAATGTTTGTTGAATTTTTTGGGGAGTATATTACTTCCAAAGAAACAGCTCCCGGTCCCATGGAAAGCAGATGGAGTGGAGCCCCGCTATTTAAAAGAACACAAACCGTTGAAATTGGAGGTGATTATTACGAAACCTTAACCAATGAAATGTACGAATTTGTGAAAGCCATTTTTACCGAAAACGGTATTGAGGTGCTTGACAAAGAGGTATTACTTGAAAATGAAGACTACATTGCACTCGGTTTAAAAGAAGAAAAGAAAACCAGAGGCTATACCGGGGGCATTACCAAGAAGTCTGTGACAACTACCGGTATTAAACGATCGGTTTCAGGAATGGGGATGTTCAGTGAAACCCTCAAAATCGGGGCCATCACAAAAATTAACAAAATGGTTCCAAAAATTGCATACGATACCGATTGTCAGGCTTCGCTTACCGTTAAGTTTAAGTTTGGAATGGGAAAGAAAAATGCACCTACCTTGGATTTTATTAATATTAGCATCCAATCGAATTTAGGTGAATTTAATGCCGGACGAGGGATGAAAACTTATGCTTTTAAAGCTGGGGGTGATTTATTTTTGACAAATAAAGGCATTTCAAGCAATGCCAATTTCTTGAAAGGAGGAGGAGAGATAGACCTCGAGGTTTACAATGAAACCATGACAGGGATGGCTCAAAAAATGACCAAAGCTTACACCCTTTTGTTGGAGGAAGCTATGAAATAAAGGGATTGTCTGAAACACTAAACGGCAGGCCATTAGTTGAAGTTTTAATAAATGGTCTGCTTTTTTATTTTTAGGAAGGATTAAATGCCATTAAATCAATTGGAGATAAGTAAAAAAATGATGAACTTTACCGTTAACCTTAACCTGAAAACAATGAACTTAATTAAAAAAACCACCCTCCTTTTTGTTGCTTTTTTATTGGTCGGTCATTTAAAAGCACAAATTATTTCTGATTTATCGAACGTAAACGACACAAAAGTTTGGACTGTTCATAACAGAATCGTGACTTACAATGAATCCGAGAATTCAGTTAGTTTTAATGCTCAAGCCGAGGATGGCCTCCTGTGGTTAAACGAGTTTGAATTTGAAAATGGAGTGATTGAGCTCGACATCAAAGGCAAGGATGTAAGGGGCAGAAGTTTTGTTGGCATTGCTTTTCATGGGTTGGATGCTGAAACATTCGATGGAATTTATTTCAGGCCTTTTAATTTTAAATCACCCGAAAGAAAGGGACACTCTGTTCAGTACATCTCCCATCCCAAGCATACCTGGAATTTTCTAAGAACTAATTTTCCTGAAAAATATGAAAATCCTGTAATTCCTGTTCCTGAGCCCAATGAATGGTTTCATGCTAAAGTCGTTATTGAATTTCCAAGTGTAAAGGTGTATGTTAATAATTCTGATATACCCTCTTTGGAAATAGAACAAGTAAGTGATCGGAAAACGGGCTGGATCGGATTTTGGGCTGGAAATGGTTCGGATGGATCCTACAAAAACCTTGTCATTAAAAAATCGAAATAAGCCTTTTAAAATGTCGCAAATTAAACGTAGAAATTTCCTGAAAACTTCTCTCACGGGATTTGCCGGAGCTGCCATGCTCAGTTCTCTGGGCAAAGACATTGAAAATTTGAAAATTGAAAATACTCCTGATAGCTTTGCAAGCACTGATAATTCAGAAGCATTCTGGGAAGATATCAAAGCGCAGTTTCCATTTGCCCCTGGATTAAGATATTTTAATAATGGCTCTTTGGGTCCATCGCCTTTGCTGGTTAGAGAAGCCAGTTGTGAATTCCGAAAAACCTTGGACGAATTTCCATCCAAGTACATGTGGGGCGGTTGGAAAAATGAAGTGGAGAAGGTAAGAAAATCAGCTGCAGATTTACTATCGGTTTCGGAAGAAGAGATTGCATTAATTCATAATACTACTGAAGGCTTTAATTTAATTGCCCATAGTTTTGATTTAAATCCTGGCGATGAAATCATTTTGGCTGATCATGAACACTCAAGTGGAACCATCCCCTGGGAGGTTTGGCAGGAAACCAAAGGAATTAAACTTGTTCGACCTGTACTTCCCATTTTGCCCGAATCGGTTGATGAATTGGTAAAAAAATATGAAGAAGCCATAACCTCTAAAACAAAAATCATTTCAATTTGTCATTTGGTGAATACCAACGGAATGATTTTGCCGGTGAAGGAAGTGTGTGAAATGGCACATCAAAAAGGCATCCTTGTGGCTGTGGATGGGGCTCAGGCTGCAGGAATGTTCAGGGTGAATTTAAAGGAAATGGGTTGTGATTTTTATGCTGCCAGTACACATAAATGGCTTTTCTCTCCTAAAGAAATAGGCATTTTTTATGCAAAACAGGAGAGCCAACATTACCTAAAACCAATGATTGTGGCCAATGGTCATCGTGATCCATCTATCCGCAGACTGGAGAATTACAATACCCGCAACCTGCCGGATGTTTTGGGACTGGGGACTGCCCTGGAGTTTCATCATTCAATAGGCAGTGAAAAAATAGAAAAACGTACTTATGAGCTAAAAAAATACCTGCGAAATAAAATTGGGGATGACCCGAGCTTTAGGTTCAAATCCCCAAAACAGGATGAACTATCGGCTGCCATTCAAACCCTAGAGCTGAAAGGTAAAAACGTGAACGATGTAAAAGAAAAACTTTTTGAGGATTTTGGAATTGATACCCGTCCCATGTCCGTTTTTGGATTGAATGGTTTGCGAATTTCCCTGGCCATTTACATCACAAAACAGGACATCGATTATTTGACAGATGCCTTAAAACAGATAGCCAGGTCGCATTAAAATTTAAATGAAAAGTATACATTTGTTAAACCCATTCACCTAAATGTTGATTGAGTATGGAATTTAATCAGCCTTATAAATTTGCCTTATGACTGCCATCATTTACATGTCGAAGCATGGAACGACTGAAAAAATTGCACTCCAGCTTCACAAGCTTATCGATGAGGAAGGTGTTCATCCCATCGACTTAAAAGTTAATAAAAAACCGGACCTGAGAAAGTACGATAAAATTATTATCGGAGGTTCCATTCATGCCGGATCTATTCAGAAAAAGATCAAGGATTTCATCAAATCAAATATGGAAGAGTTGATGAAAAAGGAAATCGCCTTGTTTTTGTGTTGTATGAAAGATGGAGAAGAAGCTCGTGAACAATTTGACAATGCTTACCCTGAGGCATTGCGCAAACATGCACTCAAAATTGAAATTTTGGGCGGTGAATTTTTATTCAATAAAATGAATTTTTTCGAGCGGGCCATCGTGCGTAAAATCGCCGGAGTTGAAGAAAATATTTCCAAAATCGATCATCAAAAAATTACTGAAATTGCCGAAGCATTCCGATAATCTTAGCGGATCAGCTTAAATTTATAAATTGTTTGCTGGGTGTATTTTTTTCCCGGTTTTAGTAAAATTGAAGGAAAGTTATCATGATTAGGTGCATCGGGAAAATATTGGGTTTCCAAACAAAATGCCGATCTTTTTTGGTAGGCAGTTCCATCAGTTCCGATATCCGATCCATCCAAAAAATTTCCTGTGTAAAACTGTAAACCCGGTTCGGTAGTATAAACTTCCATGGCTCTGCCATTTTCTTCTTCATAAACTGCTGCCGCCAGGCTTAATTCATCACCCGATTTATTTAACGCATAGTTGTGGTCGTAACCATTTCCAAATAAAAGTTGCTGATCGTCGGCTTCAATTCTTTCTCCAATTTCGTGAAATTGCGTAAAATCAAAAGGAGTATCTTTTACCGATCTGATTTCGCCTGTTGGAATTAGCCTTTCACTTATCGGTGTGAATTGGTCAGCATTTATTTTTATAAAATGGTGATCAATTTTACTTTTTCCTCCATCTTTTAAATTAAAAAAAGAATGGTGTGTGAGGTTAATAATGGTTGTTTTTGAAGTTTCAGCCTCGTATTCTATTTTTAATTCGTTTTGATCAGTTAGGCTGTAGGTTAGCTTCACTTTTAATTCACCGGGGTACCCTTCCTCCATGTCAGCACTGGTATAACTTAATTTTACCGACTGCCGCTTCGCTGTTTTACTGACCTCACTCATCTCCCAATAAACCTGATGA
>CALOCL010000001.1:0-53923 GCA_942491855.1 uncultured Bacteroidales bacterium | reverse complement strand
TTTCGGATAGCTCAAATCCATAACGAACCATGTCGTAAGCTTCCTGCTGATTGGATGGTTCCAGAATAGGCATCAGGGCAAAATCTCCATAAAATCTTGAGTCTTGCTCATTTTGTGATGAATGCATGGAAGGATCGTCGGCAGAAACGATGATTAAGCCACCATTGGCACCTGTAACTGAAGAGTTGATAAAAGCATCGGCAGCTACATTCAAGCCTACATGTTTCATACAAACCATGGCTCTTTTTCCGGCATAGGACATTCCCAAGGCGGATTCCATGGCCGTTTTTTCGTTAGCCGACCAGTTTGATCTTATTCCTTTTTCTTTTGCTTCTTTTGATTTTTGAACAAATTCGGTGATTTCTGTGGAAGGAGTTCCTGGGTATGCATAGATTCCAGACATTCCTGCATCAATAGCACTTTGTGCAATTGCTTCGTCACCCAACAGTAACAACTTTTGCATATTTTTTATTTTAAGGCTAAAATATTATTTAATATTTTTTCTTGATGCAAAATTACTTTTTTTACTGATGCCAATTCCACATACGGGTAGTATAAATTCATTCTAAAAAACCCATAATATTTGTATTTTTACCCACTTGAATTATGAACTTTTTAGCCCATCTATACTTAGCTCCACAAAAAGAAGAAATCATTCTTGGTAATTTCATTGCCGATGCAGTGAAGGGTAAAGTATTTGATACCTATTCAGAAGGAATTCAGAAGGGAATTTTATTTCACCGTGAAATCGATAAATTTACAGATGCTCATCCGATTTTCAAATCGAGTAGCGAAAGGCTTTACCCTAAGTATAAAAGGTATTCGGGAGTTATTGTTGATATCTACTACGACCATTTTTTAGCTAAAAACTGGGATGAATATCACACCAAAGATTTAAAAGATTTTGTGGCTGAAGCATATCAGTTACTCATTAATAATTTTAAATTATTACCCCCACGATCAAAAAGATTACTGCCATTTATGATCACCCAAAATTGGCTGGCCAATTACGGAAATTTAAAAGACTTAAAACGGGTTTTTAAAGGCATGTCGCGCAGGACGACCAATAATTCACGAATGGAGGAATCAATTGATGACCTGAAAGAACATTATTTGGCCTTTGAACAAGACTTTCAACAATTTTTTCCTGATATCGTTAAGTTCACAAAGTCCACTGAATATTATTAATTTTTAATTCTTCAAATCTTTAAATTATATTTGCAAGAATAGCATAAGCTCCTTACTTTTATCTGTCAATTTCGCACCAAATGGCCAAATCAAAAAAGGAACAAATTATCGAGGGTCGAATTAAAATCCTCAAAAACACTCACATTTTTTCTGAAACAGAACCAGATGTCCTATTTGATATTGCCAATGCCCTTGTTGAAAAACATGCCCGAAAAGAAAAAGTGATCATTCGGAAAGGAGACATCGGTAGTGAAATGTATATTATCGTTAAAGGGAAAGTACGTGTTCATGATGGAAATCATGTATTAACTAAACTTGGCCCGGGAAGTGTTTTTGGAGAATATTCATTAATTGACGCGGAAACTCGCTCAGCATCGGTAACAGCTGATGAGCCCAGTGACTTGTTAAAACTTACTCACGACGATTTTTTTAAAGTTCTATTTGCAAAGAAAGAAATTATAAATGGCGTTTTAAAAGTCTTGGTTAATCGGATGCGGAGCATGAATGTGCTCGAGGAAAAATTATCTAAAAGTTACCTGAAAATACAGAAGCAAAAAGACGAGATTGAACTTCAACATCAAAACATTTCGAAACAAAAAGAATTACTTGAAGAACAAAACTATGACCTCTTAAATCTGAATGAGGAAAAAAACCATTTACTGAGTGTAGTGGTACATGGCATCAAAAACCCTTTAACCAGCAGTTTATGTTCTATTGATTTACTGAAAGAAGACGATCAGATCAGCGATTCACAATTTGAGTATGCATCAATCATCGAAAACTCCCTAAACCGCATTAACAAAATGATTAATGAGGTTCTTAACATAAATCGCATTGAATCCAAAACCTTTAGTTTAAAAACCGAACCCATTGAAATTTCAAAAATAATCAGAGAAGTTTTACTTAATTTCAACATGGTTATCGATCGTAAAAAGCTTAAATTAAATCTTAATTTAAGCCAATGCCATTCGCGAGTAAATGAAGTATACATGCATCAAATTGTTGATAATTTGCTATCGAATGCCTTTAGATTCTCCCCCATTTCATCAACCGTTGATATCAATTTAATTGCCGAGAAAGACATTGTTCGTCTTGAAATAATTGATGATGGAGAAGGAATTAAAACCGAAGATCCAAACACGGTTTTTGATATTTACCAGCGCCAGAGTGAAATTCCGAATGATGAAAATAAGGATGGACTTGGATTAGCGATCGTTAAAAAATATGTAACCGCAATGAAAGGACAGGTTTGGTGTGAGAACACAAAGCACAAAGGAGCGAAATTTACCGTTGAACTCCCAAAAATGAATTCAAACTTCGATTACGAATAAATGGTAGCAATAAGCTTTCTAGAGCCTCCACGATTCCGAAATTCACATAAATAAATTCCCTGCCATATTCCCATATTCAAATGATGGTCTGTTATTGGAATACTTACTCCACTTCCTATTAAAGAAGCTTTCACATGCGCAGGCATATCATCACTCCCTTCCATGGTGTGTAAATAATCAGAAGATCCTTCAGGGATTAATTTATTCAGAATGGTTTCGAAATCCACCCGCACCGAAGAATCCGCATTTTCATTTAATGTTAATCCGGCTGAAGTATGCTTTATAAATAAATGCAAGATTCCGGTTTCCGGCAATTCTGTTAAGAACTCCATCACAACATTTGTTATCAAATGATAACCTCTGTCAAAAGCCGGTAATGTAAATTCTACTTGTTTAATCAAAGCAGATCAATATTTACTTTATCTGGTTTTAATCTCTTTTTACGATTGGCACTGTGATGCCTGCAATCTCTTCAAGCATGTCAGTAGTTAAAGATTTTGGTCGTTCCAGCGGATACATCAACGCGCGATCCCAAATGATGTTGGCACAAATTCCGATGGCTCTTCCAATTCCAAACAATACAGTATAAAAATCATACTCAGTTAGTCCGTAATGCCATTGAATAATTCCTGATTGGGCATCAACGTTTGGCCATGGATTTTTAGCTTTACCATGCTCTCGTAAAATTGGTGGTGTTACTTTATAAAGCAAATCCACATACTTAAACAAAGTATCTTCTTTAAGGTGCTTTTTACTAAACTCACGTTGTAACAAATATCTTGGATCAGTCTTTCTAAGTACAGCATGTCCAAATCCCGGAATTACCTGTCCTGAGTTAAGCGTTTCCCAAACAAATTGTTTCATTTCCGGTTCGGTAGGAATTTCTCCTCCCATTTTATCTTTTAAATCTTGCAGCCATTGCAAAACACCCTGACTAGCCAATCCGTGAAGAGGTCCGGCTAAACCGTTAACCATGGCCGAAATTGAAAGATAAATATCGGATAATGAACTTGCAACCAAATGTCCGGTATGTGCGCTTACGTTTCCTGCTTCATGATCACTGTGAAGGATAAAGTGCATCCTAATCACGTCATCATAAGGCTTGTCTTTTCCCATCATGAATGCAAAATTACCGCCTAAATCCAAATTCGGATTTGACTGGATTCTGTTTCCATCGCGATATAACTTGGCATAGATATAGGTAGCAATCTCAGGTAATTTCGCCAGCAAATTCAATGAATCCTCAAACATGGGATCCCAATGATCTGCTTTGGGTATTCCAGCTGCATATTTTTTGGTGAAAAATGACTCACGATGCATGGATAAAATGGCCGTTGAGAAAATAGTCATGGGATGACTACAACAAGGAAATGCATCGATCAGTTCATAAATATATCTCGGTAAAATTCTACGTTTAGCAAATTCATCCACTACTTCCGAAACTTCAGCTTCAGTAGGAATATCACCTGTTAACAACAAATAAAACAATCCCTCAACATAAGGCATTTCAGCTCCTTTTGGCTTAGGAAGTTTTTCGAATACCTCATGAAGCGTATACCCTCTAAATCGGATACCCTCATTTGGGTCGAGGTAAGATATGTCGGTAACAAGGCTTTTAAGTCCCCTCATTCCTCCTAAAATTTGCGAAATAGTTACTTTATCAACAACCACATCCCCAAACTCTTCGTTTAGTCTTTCTATTCTTGGACGGTGTTCTTGAATTTTTTTATACAATTTTTCTTTTAGACTCATTTATTCCAATGTTAATTAAGTTCTTTTAAATTTTCTATCTACATATTTTCAATGATCGCATCTCCAAATGCTGAACATTTTAGCAACTCAGCATTATCCATCATCCGATGATAGTCGTAAGTTACTCTTTTTTGTGCAATTGTTTTTACTAAAGCATCCCAAATTAAATCATGTGCTTCATTCCAACCCATGTATTTCAACATCATACTTCCTGATAAGATTACTGATCCGGGGTTTACTTTATCTAGTCCGGCATATTTTGGAGCAGTACCATGAGTAGCTTCAAAAATCGCATGTCCGGTGGTGTAATTAATGTTGGCACCCGGGGCAATCCCAATTCCGCCTACTTGTGCAGCCAATGCATCTGACAAATAATCACCATTTAAATTCATGGTGGCAATCACTTCAAATTCAGTAGGTCTTGTCAATACCTGCTGAAGCGTAATATCTGCTATCGAATCCCGAATCATCAGTTTGGTTTTCCATTGGCCATTACCATGTGTAGGTATTAATTTCAAAGCCGCTTCAACTTCATCTTGCCGTTCCTTTTTCTGAGCATCAACCATCATGTGGTAGCCCGGATCAATCATGATAGCATTATCTTCAACACTCAATTCAGGATTTTTATCTTTATTCGAAATAATCCAGCTTTCGCGTTCAGTAACAACTTTATCACGGTATTGATTAACAGCAACCTCAAAACCCCAGGCCTTAAATGCACCTTCGGTAAACTTCATTATATTTCCTTTATGAACCAGGGTCACTGATTTTCTGTTTTCTTTTAGCGCATATTCGATCGCCCCTTTAATTAAGCGATAACTTCCTTCTTTTGAAGTTGGTTTTACACCTATGCCACTGGTTTCCGGAAAGCGAATATTTTGAACATTCATTTCATCCTGTAAAAAACGGATTACCTTCTTCACATCATCACTACCTGCCGGCCATTCAATTCCGGCATAAATATCTTCGGTATTTTCTCTAAATATCACCATATCAACATCTTCCGGTCTCTTTACGGGAGAAGGAACGCCTGTGATATATTTAACAGGACGAAGGCATACATAAAGGTCAAGTTTTTGTCGTAAAGCAACATTTAAAGATGTAATTCCACCCCCAATTGGAGTGGTTAACGGGCCTTTTATCCCAACTAAATATTCTTTAAAAGCATCGAGGGTTTCTTGTGGTAACCACTCACCAGTTCGGTTAAATGAATTCTCTCCGGCGTACACTTCTAACCAATTAATTTTCCGATCACCACCATAGGCCTTCTCAATTGCAGCATCGAACACACGTACAGAAGCAGCCCATATATCGGGTCCTGTTCCGTCACCTTCGATGAATGGAATTATTGGATTATTTGGAACACTTAACTTCCCATTTTCAATATTTATCTTTCCTGAATTCATTTCAAAATTTTATTTTAATCAATTGTTGAGTTCTATTCTTTTGTTATTTACCCCTAATAGCATAAATTTAATAAAACTTATCCAATTTTAAAATAGAAATCGTGATTTTCAGCTTATTTAAAATTTCTTGTAAATAAAAACTAAATATTGCTTTATTTAGCTATGATACAAAATGTTAACTAAAAAATCGACATTTATATACTTTGATGATTATTGTTATTTATGTAGCAATACAATCCGAATATTAGGTGTAATGGATTGGAAGAAAAAATTAGAATTTTGTGGGTTAAACTCCGAAAATGGCAAATCATTATTAGCGGCGGCACCTGCTCATATTTTAAATTCAGACAGCATAATTGTAAAACATGAGGAAGCGTTTTACTCCAAATCAAAGGCCATATTTAAAATATTCCAGAGTCTGGGTGGGGGATTTCAAATTTTTCTCATCTTCAGAATTATCCCTGCAAAACATCTGGATAAGGTTTACGATTCTGTGGCAAGGATCCGGTATCGTATATTTGGAAAAAGAAAAAGCTGTTACCTTCCTAAAAAGTAAAAAAATTACAATTAAAATTTTTTCTGATGTAATTTATAATTCACCTTTGCGTCTAAACAGTAAACAGTCTTTTTTTTAACTGACTAATGATTTTGTATATTTGTTATTAATCGAAACTTATAGATAATGGAAAATCAACGTAGGGGTTTATACCGCAGTACTAACCAACAAGTGATTGGGGGTGTTGCTGCCGGAATAGCGGATCACATGAACACCGATCCAACAATTATTCGAATTCTTTTTGTGGTAGTTGCACTTTTCGGAGGCGGTGGTGTTTTAATCTATCTCATTTTGTGGATCGCCCTTCCGTCAGGAATCACGACTTCTTATAACCAACCACTCAATTTCAACAATATGGAAAAAGAAAATTCTGATCAAGGACAAAAGGAAACTTTCGATCAAAAGAAGCCTTGGGATCATCCTAAAAATGATGGAAGTTTAATCGCCGGACTCATCCTTATCACCTTGGGATTAATATTTTTGGCAGATCACTTCTTGCCTCGAATAGACTTCGGTGATTTATGGCCTATTCTTTTACTTGTGGCCGGTATTGTAATGATTAAATCGGGCTACAGTAAATCGAAAAAATAATATCGCTTTAAAAATTAAAGCAAAAATTGACTTTTGTTCGCCAATTTTTCGGCAGCCTTAAGTGATTCTCAAATGCAAAAAAATTTAAATCATGAAAAACAGTAACTTATTTTGGGGTGGTATTTTAGTTGCACTCGGAGTTCTATTCATTTTAAATAATCTAGACTTTCTGAACTTTAACTGGTGGAGCATATTCGAATTGTGGCCCATGTTATTAATTTTACTGGGAGTTACGCTACTTCCCTTAAAAAACTCTTTGAAATTAATTCTAACCTTTATTGTACTAGCCATAACCATCTTCATGTTGTTCACCAATACTTCATTTACCCATAAGCGATCTTATCGATATAATTGGAACTTTAGTGATAAATATGATTACGATTATGATAGAGATTATACCAGAACTGATCAGACTTACTATGAAAAATATTCCTCGGAGATTGAAGAAGCAACTCTTGATATTGAGGCAGTAGCAGGAGAATTTATCATCAGAGGAAATACCGATAGACTTTTTGAATTTAAACAGGATGGAAATATCGGGCCTTATGTTTTTTCAGCCAACAGAAAGGGAAATCATCAATACCTTGATTTGAGTTTAGAAAACTCAAATATCAGAATGAGAAGATTGAGAAATGATGTCGATATTCAGCTTCATAAAAATCCGGTATGGAATATCAAACTTGGAAGTGGCGCAGCAAAAATCGATATGGATTTAAGCAAATACAAAGTCCGGGATATCGACATTGAAGGTGGCGCCTCTTCAACCTACGTAAAAATTGGCGAGCGCCAAACCCGGGTTGATGTAAAAATTGCTTCGGGAGCATCTTCAATTTCCATTGCCATTCCTGAAGATTCCGGATGCGAGTTAACAACTCATACCGTATTATCCTCGAAGAATTTTAAAGACTTCAATAAACTAAAAAAGGGATTGTACCAAACAGATAACTTTGAGCGAGCTTCGAATAAAATTTATATTGATATTGACGCTGCTGTTACAAGTTTAAAAGTGAGGAGATACTAGTTCTAATCTTCAATTTCCAGTTTAAAACCGGTTCCATGTACATTGGTAATGGAAATTTTCGGATCGGACTTTAAGTACTTCCGAAGTTTGGCAATGAACACGTCCATGCTGCGACCGATGAAATAATCATTTTCGCCCCAAATCATTTTTAAGGCATACTCACGCGATAACAATTTATTCTTATGCTGGCAAAGGAGTTTCAATAATCCTGCTTCTTTGCGGGTAAGATTTTGCTCAAAATCAGTTGCAGTCAACATCATATTTTTAGAATCGAAAGTAAAAATACCGATCTCAAAAATAACCTCAGCCCCGTTGTTCTCATCGTTAATTATCTGACATCGTTTCAGGATGGCTTTTATCCTTAAACTAAGTTCCTCTGTGCTAAATGGCTTAGTGATATAGTCATCACACCCAACCTGGAAACCTTTAATGCGGTCTTCCTTTAAAGATTTTGCCGTCAAAAAAATGATTGGGATGTTTTGATTTACCGCCCTGATATCTTCGGCCAAACTAAAACCATCTTTTTTGGGCATCATCACATCTAACACACATAAATCAAACCGATGCCGTTTAAAAGCTTTAAGTCCTTCTTCACCATCCCGGCATAATTTGGTTTCGTACCCAAGCATCTCTAAATAATCCTGAAGAACAAGGCTCAAATTGGGATCATCTTCAACCAATAATATTTTTATTCGATCATTCATTTTTATCCTCCTGATTTATCGGGAAAAAAGGTAAATATAATTCAAACTCGCTTCCTTTGCCAAGTTCAGAACTTATTCTGATATAGCCTCCATGAGCTTCAGCCATTGTTTTGACGTAATATAAGCCCAAACCAAAACCCTTTACATTATGAATGTTTCCGGTAGGTACCCGATATAACTTTTTGAAAATTTGCTTTTGGTTTTCGGCACTAATTCCTATGCCATTATCCTTAATAAAAATACAAATCCCATTTTTGTAATTTTTGGTTGAAATTTTTATTTCAGGTTTTCGATCGGTATATTTTTTTGCATTATCCAGCAGATTAGAAATCATATTCACTATGTGAACACGATCGGCAACAAATATTGAATTTTCTGCCTTAAGATCAACTGTAATTTTCCCATTCAATTTTTTCACTCCGAGTTTGGAGTGATCGGCCACCTTTCTAATTACTTTATGCAAATCCAATTCCTTAGGCCTGATTTTCATATCGCCTTTATCAAGTATCGAAATCTGTAATACCCTCTCCACTTGATTTTCTAATCTTGTATTTTCATCGAAAATGATGTTGGCATATTTTTGTGTTTTTTCAGCCGATTCATACACATTCTGCCTCAGCAACATTTCACTAGCCAACGAAATAGTTGAAATCGGGGTTTTAAATTCGTGGGTCATGTTATTTACAAAATCGGTTTTCATTTCTGAAAGTCGCTTTTGTTTAAACATACTAATTACCGTGTACCAGAAACTAATGATGACGATAATGATGAAAACAGCAGACAACAACAGCCATCCAAACATATTTAAAAGAATGCTTCCGGTTTGGTTCGGGAAATAAACACCCAGGAAGTGTTGGTCAGAATCGCATAAACAACTTAAGGAAACATTGTGCTGTGATGCCATGATTTCTTCTTGGTATTCCATGTATGACCCCATAAGGAATTCACCGGTTTTACGATCATACACCCCATACTCATACCTGTTTAAAACGAGCATACACTCGAACTCATCATTCATCAGTTCATATAAAGTATTTTTATCGATGATGTCGGTGATTTTTGTTTTTGCAATATAGCAATCAGGATTTTCCAGCATTCTTGCCCAGGTCGAATCAGTATGGTCGTTCAAAAGTTGATTGACTACTGTTTTTAATGCAATCCGAACACTGTTATCAAATTGTTCTTCCTTAAAATCAACAGCTTTTTTTACCCAATATAACTGAGTAATGATAATACCAACCATTGAGATGGATGCAATAACTAAAATAAACCTGAACAATTCTTTCTTCATCTACGCATTTAATTTCAATATGACAAATTTACATAATAAAGCGAAACCCTAAGTCTGTCATTTTGTTAGCGTTGCTCTGCAAATATTGGCCCTAAAGATACAACCTTCAATGTTCGTAAAATTTTAAATTAACAATTCCTTAACAGTTTTTAACAGCCAATTAACACAAACTGAAGTTAATGAAAGTAAATTTGCTTTAAAATTAATTCAAACTCTAAAATAATAATTATGAAGAAACTAATATTAAGCCTCGCAGTTATTGCGTTTATCGCAGTTGGAACTATTTCTGTTACTGCTCAAGACCAACAGAAAAAAGTTGTTAAGAAAGAAGCAACCACTAAAGAAGCTAAAAAAGCCGATGCTAAAGAATGTGCAACTGCTAAAAAAGGATGTTGCGATACTAAAGCTCCAAAAACAGCAAAAGCTGATAAAAAGAAGAAGAAAGACAATTAAACGATTAACTCTATCCATGAAGCCTCAATTATTTGAGGCTTTTTTTTTGCACATTTTTCAAGCATACTCCTTAATGTTTATCTTTGAAAAAAATATAAAAATGATAACTGCAAAGAGTAAATACATTGGGGATCTTAGATCAGAAGCAGTGCACCTTCGATCAGGAAATAAAATTACCATGGATGCGCCCATTGATAATCAGGGTAAAGGTGAGGCATTTTCTCCAACTGATTTAGTGGCAACAGCCTTGGCTAGTTGCATGATTACTATTGTTGGGATCGCTGCCAATACCCATGGGTTTAATATCGATGGAACTACCATGGAGATTACAAAAATAATGGCTTCTGATCCCAGAAGAATTTCAGAAGTAAAAATTGACTTCTCTTTTCCTCCTAAAAACTATACCGATAAACAAAAAAGGATGATTGAGAATGCAGCTTTAACATGCCCTGTAGCCAAAAGCCTGCATCCCGACCTGAAACAAACCATCAACTTTCAATACCAATAAAATGTACCCCAAAATTAAAATTGGCTTGTCGCATGTTATTGAAAAATACGTTTCGGATAAAGATTCGGCTACTGCTTATGGCTCAGGCATGGTAGAAGTTTTTGCAACCCCTGCCATGATTGCTTTGATGGAAAAATCCGCACTTGAATGCGTAAATCAATTGCTACCGGAAGGTTTTACTACTGTTGGCATCGAAATCAATGTTCAGCATATGAAAGCCACTGCCATTGGTAAAAAAGTAAAAAGTTCAGCAAAAATTATTGAGGTAGATCGCAAAAAAATTGTTTTTGAAGTTAGTACCGAAGATGAGCAAGGACAGATTGGCTTTGGTACCCACACCCGTTTTATCATCGACCAGGCTGCTTTTATGAAAAAGTTAGATGGTTAGATATTAGACTCTAGACGTTAGATTTTAGAAAAAAGATACTGGATACTAAATTCAAAATTCTAACGACTGAATTCTCACTCCAGGAATCAGCAAGCCCTGATTTTAAAAGATTTGTCATCTATGGCCCTCTGTGTAGCAAGGATGCCATCCAAATGATCATACTCATGCTGGATTAGTTCAGAAAGATCATCTTCTAAAAACCAGGTATGTTTGTCCCAGTTCAAATCGCGAAAAGTGATCTTCAAACTTTTTGCTCTTTCAACTTTTACAAAAAGGTTAGGAAAAGAAAAACAATCGTCCCAAACCACGATTTTTTCTTCACTAAAATCAGACAAAATCGGATTAATGAAAACAACCGGTTTATCGATATTCATGTAAATAAATCTTTTCATCACGCCAATCTGTGGAGCGGCAATGGCACGTCCTGCTTTATATTTCGCCTTGTAGGCCATTAAAGCTTCATGTAAGGTTTTGATGCCTGGTTTAATGCTTTCCAACTCTTCCCTCTTAACTTCTTCTGAAACCTCATACAAACGGGGATCGCCCAGCAATAAAATTTTATCTAAACTCATGACAAATTAATTTCAGCTTCATTTAATAAACTACCAAATTTCTTATCAGTAACAGCAATGTGATTGATCAGCCATTCCTTTAAAAAACGCATCAAATCAATTGTTATCCCAGTATTCCCATTATCAAAATCAGATTTAAAACCTTTAACATCTTCAATCAGTTTAAGATGTTCAATCCGGTGTGCTTCTGCATCAGGATAATCAATCTGATCAAAATATTTTTCTTCTTCGTTGAAATGGAAAATGGTGTATTCGATTAATTTCGTTAGCACAGGTTCCATCACCGTTTTACCCTTGCCCTCAGCCATCGCCGAAGCAAGCTGGTTCAACAACTCAACCAATTTTTTGTGCTGATCATCGATGGATTCAATACCAACATTGTACTTATCTTGCCATGGAAAAACAAACATGTGAAAATATTTAGGTTCAACTTATTCTTTATTTTTTGAATCGATAAGAATGGTTACCGGGCCATCATTCACCAAAGCAACATCCATTTCAGCACCAAATTCCCCGGTCTTAACTTCTTTTCCTAACTCTAGCTGGAAATGCTTCACAAACGCTTCGTAAAGGGGGATGGCAATCTCCGGTTTTGCCGCATAAATATACGAAGGTCGATTGCCTTTTTTGGTACTGGCATGCAAGGTAAACTGACTTACCACAATGGCCTCACCACTTATATCCTTTAAACTTAAATTCATCACTCCTTCTGCATCATCAAAAATTCTCAGTTGGGAAATTTTTCGGCACAACCAGATGATATCTTCGGTGGTGTCGGCATTTTCAATGCCCAACAAAACCAACATGCCATGTCCAATTTCTGATTTCACTTTTTTAGCTATGCTTACTGATGCCCTCGACACCCTTTGAATTACTACTCTCATTCTTTAAAAAATAAAAAAACCTAAGTTACGATATTTGAAGAAAAGATAGATACTAGATACAGGATACCAGATAATAGAAGTCGAATTCAAACATCCAGTATCCAAAATCCGGTATCCTGGATCTAGGATCCAGAACCCAGAATCCAGCAAACCAGAAATATTACTAATTTTGTGTAAACACTTAATGAAATGACAAAGCTTAGCGTAAACATAAATAAAATAGCTACCATCCGAAATGCACGCGGTGGCAGTTATCCCAATGTATTAAAAGCCGCCATCGATTGCGAACATTTCGGTGCACAGGGAATAACGGTTCATCCACGACCTGATGAGCGCCATATCCGTTATCAGGATGCCCGCGATATCAAACCTGAAATTGATGTAGAATTTAATATCGAAGGAAACCCGGTTCGAAAATTTATCGATTTGGTACTGGAGGTAAAACCAGCTCAGGTTACCCTGGTTCCCGACGCCCCGGATGCCATCACATCCAATGCTGGTTGGGATACCATTAAAAATGAATCCTTTTTGAAAGAGGTAATTTCGGAGTTTAAAAGTAATGGAATCAGAACTTCCATTTTTATTGAAACGGATGCTAAGATGATTGAAAATGCGGTAAAAACCGGTGCCGACAGAATTGAATTGTACACCGAAAGTTATGCCGATCATTTTCATGCCAACAAAGAAAAAGCCATAGCTCCTTTCATCAATGCCGCTAAGGTGGCCATGGATTGCGGGTTGGGAATTAATGCCGGTCATGACCTGGATTTACACAATCTTCGCTACTTTGCTCAAAATGTTCCAGGGTTGCTTGAAGTCTCCATCGGTCATGCGCTCATCAGCGATGCCTTGTATCTGGGACTTGAAAATACGGTTCAAATGTACTTGAGAGAATTAAAGTTTTAAATTAAGCATACACCTAATTGCCATGATTTCACTAACTTCACATTCATGGATAAAAAGCTTAAATCAGAAGCAGAAAATATATATTTAATTTTAGGGGCGCTGTTTATCGCCTCGCTCGTAACAAGTAATTTAATTTTTCAGAAATTTTTTAGCTGGGATTTTTTCGGTTTACACACTTTTGAATTATCGGTGGGCATACTTCCCTACCCCATCACTTTTTTGGTGACCGATATCATTTCCGAAATTTATGGAAAGAAACGGGCACAGCGCGTGGTTTTGGCCGGAGTGTTTGCCAGCATGTTCATGCTGCTAATCATCATAGTTAGCTCATGGGTAAAGGCTACCGAATGGTCGCCCATACAGGATGATGAGTTCACTAGGGTTTTCGGATTTACCTTTGTGGCCGTTGCTGCCTCTTTAATGGCGTACCTCCTGGCACAGTTTATCGATGTTCAGTTATTTCATTTCTGGAAAAAACTAACCAAGGGTAAAAAATTATGGCTGCGAAATAATGCCTCAACCTTTGCTTCACAGTTTATTGATACTTTTACAGTACTCATTTTACTGTGCAGTTTTGGCGTAATTGAGTGGAAATTATTTGGCATCCTTTTACTCAACGGTTATCTGTTTAAAATTGGAATAGCATTGTTCGATACGCCCATCATTTATTTTATCGTGTATTTATTCAAAAGGCGATTTAAAATGAAAAATAATTTAGAAGAATTAAAATTTTAACATGTGTGTTCTTTGTTTAGAGAAACCTAAAACCTATTAAAAACTGACCGGCAAATAGCTGGCTAAAAAAACAAAATTAAAAATCAGTGAAACTATTTTTCAGAACATTCGGCGAAGGCCCGGCCATCATTATTTTACATGGCTTATTCGGTATTTCAGATAACTGGGTAACCTTCGGAAAAAAACTGGCCGATCGGGGGTTTACAGTTTTTATCCCCGATCAGCGTAACCACGGGCAATCGCCCCACAGTTCGGTATTCAATTACTTCGCACTAACGGATGATTTAAATGATTTTATTGAAGAAAATGAAATTGATGACCCCATACTTCTGGGTCATTCCATGGGTGGAAAAGTAAGCATTCGATATTCACTGGAAAATCCTGAAATGATAAAAAAGGCAATCATTGTCGATATGAGTTTACGTGCCTATGCCAGTCGAACCGGGCATGCAAAAATTATCGATGGCATGCGACGCATTAATTTCGACATGGTGAGTTCACGTAAGGAAGTGGACATGCTGTTGATGGAAAGAATTCCTGATTTTCGGATCCGTCAGTTTATCATGAAAAATTTATACTGGAAAGAAAAAAACAGGTTGGACTGGCGCATCAATTTTGAAGCTGTTTGTGAAAACTTGGAAGAACTTTTCGATGGAGTTGACACCATCGACCGTTTTAACAAACCAGCTCTTTTTATCAAAGGCGGATTATCAGATTATATCATCCCTGAAGATTTCCCGGTGATCGAATACAATTTTCCGAAATCAAAAATAATCACCATCGAAAACACTTCGCATTGGGTGCATGCCGAAGCCCCGGAAGAATTTGCTAGATTGGTATTTGAATTTATTAAAGAGGAAACCTAAAGGTTCATCTCAACTTCGCGCTTAGCGTGTACCCGCCTCGAAATTCCAATGCTCATTTCGTAAAGACCGTAGAGAGGAATGACTACTAAGATTTGACTAAACACATCTGGTGGGGTGATGATAGCCGAAATGGCCAGAAGAATAACCAGCATATATTTCCGGTTCTTTTTCATGAAGGTGGGCGTAATGATTCCGACCTTGGTAAGGAAGTACACAAAGATAGGTAATTCAAAAACCAAACCTACCGCAAAAGTTACCGAAACGACAGTGCTGATGTAAGAACTTAAGGACATGTTGTTCTCTACAAATTCACTAACCTGGTAAGTTCCTAAAAAATTAACCGTTAAGGGTACGATCAGAAAATAGCTGAACAAGACTCCTAAAAGAAAAAGGAGTGAACTGAAAAACACCGCACCTCCCGAATGTCTTTTTTCTTTGCTGTGTAAAGCAGGGCCAATAAAACTCCAAATCTCATAGATGATGTAAGGAAAGGCCACAATTACACCGGCCACCATCGAGATGTACATGTGGGTCATAAACTGCCCCGACATGTTAATGTTGATAATTTTAATGTTGAGATCGCCTATGCACAGTCCTGAAATTGACAATAAATCAGCGGCCTGGCAAAGTAAGCGGTTGGTAATAAAATCTGAATCTTTAGGAGCCAGGATAATTAAGTCAAAAATAATCTCCCTGTTTAAAAATGCGGCTATGGCTAAAACAAAAATAGCGATAAAAGAACGCACGATATGCCAGCGGAGTTCTTCCAAATGTTCCCAAAAGGTCATTTCCTTCTCGACATTCTTTTTCTTTTTTTTATTTGAGTTTACTTCGGCCATCAGCTGTGTTTACATTTCTTAAAATGCATTTACAAAGATGCTAAAAAAAACTGTATTTCTAACTATCCGAAGGACGTCGTCTCTTTAAGTGACAATGCCCATCATGCATCACAACCAATAGAATTTCAGAACCAAAGCCCTGTGAGCATTTACAAGACTCGTAGGGCTAATTAATTTTTTGATTTACAAAAAAGAGGATGGTTTCCCTGATTTTAGTATGTCATTCCTTTTACAATACCATGATCTAAGATTCCGGCACTTCGGCCGGAATGGACAGCATGAAAAAACCCTGCGAGCGTTTAAAACGCTCGCAGGGTTCGTATCAATCAATTAAAATTAATCAAATCTTAGGTAAAAATAACTTGTGTATTTTCACCTCCGCACATACCATAAAAGTCACCAATGGTAATGATGTCTTTTACGTTCTCATTCAAATCTTCTGCTTTTAGTTTGAACATGTCAATCGCTAATTTACATGCGTAAATTTCGCCACCTCCGGCAGTAATCATATCTAAAAATTCATCAACCGGTGGCATATCCAAGGCCTCCATTTGCTTCTTCATCATGGCAGATACGCCAGCTTCAACACCAGGTAACATTCCAAGAATTGAAGGAAAAGGTAGTCCGCCAGGCATTCTCATGGCCGGATTTCCTACAGTTGCAGTTTTTAATTTGCTCATTTGTTTTTTGGTAATCGCATCAAGGCCGAAAAAAGTAAAGAAAACTTTAGTTTCAATTCCTTCCATCACCGCTCCATTGGCCATTACTAAAGAGGCATAAACATCTTCGATACTGCCTTTAGCACAAATCAAACATACTTTTTTTAGTGGAGTTTCATTTTTGTTTTCCATGGTATTAGTGCTTTAGTTTAAATATTAGATACAGCTTGCTGGTTTAGGTACACCAGAAATTTTAGTTGCTTTCTTAAGTGGGGCTCCAGGAAACAATTGGTAAAACCCTTTGATATCAACGATACCTGATTTACCAATTCCTCTAATTGTTAAACCATCACCATTCATTACCTTAGTTCGGATGAAATCGATTAACTCAAAATGTTTATCGGTTAATTCAACACCTTCTTCTTTTGCAATTTCAACTGCAATTTCTTTAGTCCATTGCGATGGGTCATTCATATAACCTTCACCTGATACGTCTACAGTTACACCTGCGTATGTTTTTGTTGCCATAATCTTATGTTTTTAAAAGTTATTAATTTTCTTTAGCTATATTTTTCAGGAATGTAATCATGAATCCCATTCCTTTTTTCATTTCCGGGGTATTGATTTCTCTCATAATTTTCCAGAGAGAATACTCAGGAATATTTTCAGTGTTTAAATTTTTGTAAACATTTACTCCATTGGTAAATGCTTGTAGCATTTCAGGTTGAGTTAAGCTCTTAACCAATTCAAGCATCGGAACAATATTTTCCGAAAGCTTTTTAACATCCTCAGGGCCAAAATGAGTTACTACATTGTCGACCATTTGCCCGAGTTCCTTAATGAATTCAAAATATCCTTTTTCCTCAAGCTTGTTCATGGCATTAATGCCATCGAGGCCAACCTGATGTACTACGGGTGTAACATCTTTGATCAAATCATTGGCACTTTCAATCATTCCGAACAACTCGTTAAAAGTATCAATGTTTCTGAGAAATTTAAAAGCCAATTGTTTTAAAGCTTCTCCATCTACCTCTACACCGGCATTGTCAAGCTCAGTAACAGTGGCTTTAAAAACATCCTTCCCAATCAGTGATACGTCAGTTACAAGATCTTCAACGGTTTGGCGCGATTGCTTTTGGGCAATCACTTCCTCCAAAACCATATCCAGTTTCCTGTTGATGTCATCAAACTTAGTTTGAATTTCTTTATCTGTCATTTTCTTTATTTTTTATACAGTCTGTAAAAATGACTTTGTTTATAATTTTTTTCCTGCCATTTGCATCTCAGAGTCAATAGGCATTTCTTTACCTTTTAAGAGGATGTGCCAGTAAATCCATCTGAAAATTAATTTTCCGTAATGATTCATTCGGGTAACCTTAAGCAATCCAAATGGTCCCAGTCCAGGAAATGGGAATGAACCTGGTAATGGTTCGGTATCGTAGTTAAAATCAATTAGTGTTCCTTTTCCATATCCTGTTTCGATGTAGCAATTTGCATGGCCATCGAATTTAGCTGTAAATGGTCTGCCTTCGATTGCACACAATAAGTTTTCTTCCAGAATATCAGCCTCAAAGTGTACCACTGAACCTGCTTTTGAAGTAGGAACATTAGCAGCATCGCCTATCACAAAAATGTTTTCGGCTTTTTGCGATTGTAAAGTAAATTTATCGGTTGGAACAAAGTTTAGATCATCTCCCATGCCACTTCTTTCAATCATTGGGTCGCCCATATTTGTTGGAACAGACACTAAACAATCAAATTCAACTTCGGTACCTGCATAGTCAATAATTTTTTTGTTTTCATTATCCACCTCGGCAATACTAAAATCAGGGATGATATTGATATTTCTATCCTTCAGCAAATCACCTAACATTTTGGTAGCTCTAGGCTTGGTAAATGCACCTGGTAAAGGAGTAACATAAGTGATATCAACTTTATCCCGCATTCCTCTTTCTGTAAAAAATGCGTCTGCAAAGAATACAAATTCAAGTGGTGCTACCGGGCATTTATACGGTAATTCAGCAATATTCACTACTAATTTTCCACCTTTCCAGGTTTTAAAATAATCAGCCAGAGCAACAGCTCCTTCTACCGTGTAAAAATCAAAAATATCCTTATACCACAAATCGCCCATTAAACCAGGAGTTTCTTCGGGGGCTGTTCGGGTACCAGTAGCAATAATTAAATAATCATAATTTAAAACAACACCATCGTCAAGTAAAACAGCATTTTTTTTCGGTTCAATTTTATCAATCTTACTATAAATCACATTGGTTCCCACCGGGAAGAAATCACTTTTAGGTTTAATAACATCACTTTTTTTGTAAATGCCAAATGGGATGAACAAAAACCCAGGCTGGTAGTAATGCGTTTTAAATTGGTCGACTAGGGTGATTTCCCATTCGTCTCTTTCAAGAACCTTACGCATTTTATTTGCCATGATGGTTCCGCCTGTTCCTGCTCCTAATATTAATAGTTTCTTCATCTGATGCTATATTTTATAATATTTGTATGTTTGTATGTTTGTATGTTTGTATTTAAGTATTTATTTGGATGCCATATTAATTTGTGACAAAATTAACAAGCACCCATAACCTATACAAGTTTCTAGATATGATATATATCATAGTATCTAAATTTATAGATATGTTGTCATCAAAACGGATTACCAATGCCTGAATATATATATTCAAACCACTGTAAAACATGTGCTTACAAAGATTTACTATTTGGTAATCTAAATAGTAAAGAGCTGGATTTACTGAATACTAATAAAAAGGAGATCATGTTCACAAAGGGTGAAATTGTTAGTCGTGAGGGCGAAGATATCATCTCATTTTTATACCTGAAACATGGATTGGTGAAGCTTTACACCCAGTCACCGGACAATAAGGATCAAATAATCAGTATCGCTAAACCCCGCGATTTTATTTCACTGCTAAGTATGTTTTCGCTCTCAACTTATAAATACTCCATTTCTGCACTGGAAGATTCTGTCGTTTGTTCTGTAGAGATGGAGGCATTAAAAAAGGTGATCCTGGGAAATGGGAAGTTTGCCATTGAAATCATGCAGAAAATGAGTAAGATGTATGACGATATCATCGAGAAAAGGTTCGAGATTAATCGGAAACATTTACGCGGAAGGATTGCTTATATCCTGATTTTCTTTTCCACCCATATTTACCAGAGTGATGAATTTGAGTTACCCATTTCTCGACGTGAAATTGCTGAGCTCATTGAAATGACTACCGAAAATGTGATCCGGATTTTATCTGAATTCAGGAAAGATAATATTATTCAGATTGATGGCAAACGCATCAAGCTAATCAATCCTGAACGATTGGAAAGTGTTTGTAAACTTGGGTAAACTGAGCTTAGCAGCCGCCTTCTACTACTGATTTTTTCTTTTTACGAGTAGGTATCAAAACCTCTGCCTGAGTATCAACAACAACACTATTTCCACCTGCAGATAGCGTTTCCATAATTTCTGCAAAATTGAATTTAGGTTCTTCAATCAGGTATTGGGGAATTTCAGAATCACTCATCATGTCGTATGTTTCTCCTGAATAATAACCATACCCACCCAAAAGAATTTTAACATTGTAACCCATTTGCATAAGAAGCATCCAAGGACCATTGGCCTCTGTCTGATCATAGTCGTAAAGAACAACAGTTGTCGAATCCTTAAGTGTTCTATCGAAAAAGGCTTTATTCTCCTCAGACAAAATGCTTACAGAAGGGATGTTGATTGCATTATCGATATGGCCCTTGGCAAACTCATAAGGATTACGGAGATCTACAAAAATATATCCACCAATTTCATCCCAAATAATTTCTTCTGCCTCTTCCGGGCTCATCTCATCTTCATAAGATAAAATTTGCTCGAGCGCCTGTTCGGTATTTAACCGAAATTCAAGATCAGGTTTACCCAGTGTAACAAATCCAATCACAATAATTAAAATAAAGAAGAATACTGCAAAGGATAATCTGTTTGTTCGTTGATTTGTATCTTTCATTTCTAAATATTTTTAGGGTCTAACAACCTCCTTCAACAACACTTTTTTTCTTTTTACGTGTAACAACCACTGTCTCCTGAGCTGACTCATCGGTAGTGATAATTTGCCCACCACTGAAAAAGATGCTTGCTCCTTTTCTAAACTGATAGCGATCAATTTCAGAACTGCTTGCTGTTTCAGCCGGTGGTTTTGGCTGCATAATTGTTTCGAACCAGGAGTTCAATCCACCTTTCATCACAAATAAATTTTCATAGCCCATACGTCTGGCCAGCATCCATGCTTGTTCGGCATAAACATCCGCATTGGCATAAAACACAATATCCCGATCTGATTGATCAAGTATATCTTCCCAATCAGGATGAAGGATATCTTCAAGTGGAATATTTTCAGCTCCGGGTAAGGCATACTCAAAATAGTAATCAGCCATTCTAACATCAATTAATAAAATGGTTGGATCCTGATTAATGATGCGTTCAGCAATTTCATCAGTATGCTTAAAGTGAGTTTGCTCTTTTAATTCATTAAGCAGTACGTCGGGACTAATTATTTCTGTGTGGGTTTTTTCCGGCAGGATCAAAAGAATAACGCCAAGAATGATAACCAGTGCAATTAATAAACTATACCTTATATTCATTATTTCCCTTTTTTAAGGTTAATTTTCATTTCAATTTTAGATGCAAAATAAAACAACGGAATTGCTACAATGATTACGATGAATACAAACAAAGGAGCTGAAATACCGAGGGTTTCAGTTATTTTTACATTCCCTAGGTATCCTTTGTTGTAGATCCCTTCGAGAAGTGGGAACAATTCTGCAAAAAGTAAAATTCCCAGAAACATCCCACCGGTAAAAATCATGGCATCAATTTTACCAATGGCAACACCACAAAAACTGGTTCCTGGACAATAGCCTCCCATGATAAAACCTACACCCATAATCACACCCCCAATAATGGCTGAATGGATGAATAAAGGATTCACGTAAACCAGACTTAAGTCAACCCAACCTAAATAATTAAAATAAAGCAGGCCTAACATGGCTGTGATGGCTGCTGTAAAAAACACTTTTAGCACCACAAAATCGTAGCCATAAAAAACACCTGCCAATTTTCGTGAGGAAGAAAACCCTGAGGATTCGAGTACAAATCCGAAAGCCAGACCAATGAGGACTGCAATTACCAGATTCCACTCACTACCGATGATGCCTTGAGGAATTAATGGTCCCATATTTTAAATGATTAATGTCTAATGACAATTGTTTAATGATAAATTTTAAATCCAGTTTTTTCTTAAAAAGTAAGCGAACAAATAGGCCGTACCAAAAATGGTAATCATTGAGATAAAACCTGAAGTTGCCAGGCTGGCCATGCCACTCAAAGCCGCACCACTGGTGCAACCTCTTCCGAGTTGAGAGCCTACACCGAACAACAACCCTCCTAGAGCTGCAAAAACTAATCTGCGTTTCGAGGTAATTTTAGGTGAATGTTCAACCTGTAGCTTTAACCGGCCGGCAATGGCGCCCGATAAAAAAGCTCCCAATAAGATACCAATCGCTTCGAATACCAACCAATTGTACATTGGATGCTCATCTTCACTTATAAACTTACCCAGGTAATGTGATTCTTCTGCAAATTCCGGAGTAACGGTATGCACTGCAGTTACTACAGAGCTTTTAATGGCTCCACTGGCGCCTAAACCTCTTCCGGTAATATAGAATGTCAGGAGTAAAATCAAGCCTAACATCACTCCCCCAAAATAAGGATTAAAATATTTTTTACTTCGATCTTTTTGATTTGTCATTTTATAATTTTTAAAGAAATCGATTTAGAGGTATCTGAATTTCTAATAAAGATAACGTGTAATTTGACCGGCTTCCACCATGATGAACCTAAACATTAATCCACCAAACAGAATAAGTGCAGCAGGAATAGCCACCGGAATTTTATAACCTCTCAGCTCCAAAATTTCTAAAACAGCAGGAGCAACGAGTCCTAAAATAACAACGTAAACCCAAAACTGAACAGTGAATTCACCACCCAGAAATAATTCGGCTGCATTAATCTGAACTGCCGTGCTGGCCAAAAATCCCATGAACAGGTGAATGATAAAAAACAACTCAATTCCGATTAAAATAAGGTCGATCTTGCTCATCAGGCTTCTTTCGAAATGGCTTTTCGACATCCACATGATAGTTGCAGCACCTGTTGACAAACCTGAAACCAGGAATAATGGACCTAAGATGGCCGTATTCCAAAGTGGTCGGGCATTAAAAGCAGATAGCAGGATACCTGTGTAAATACCAAGAATTACGGCACTAACCAAAATAACCCATGCCAAAGGCTTGCGATATTCGATGATTAGTTTCTCCCATTTATTCAAAATCTCAAATTTCCAATCCCATTTTGGAAACAGATCTTTGATGTAACTCGAAACCCACATCATGGATAAAGGTGTGATGATCATTAAGATCCATGCACCCCACGACATTGGAGATTCGATACGTACAGTAAGGTACAACCTCCAGAAATACCACTGGTGTTTTAAATCGAGGAATAAAGCAAAAAGCCCTAAAACCAATGCAAAAGGAACTAAAAAAGTGGCCCATTTTACCGTCGTTGGCATTTCTTTTTCTTTACCCAAGATGGTGTACAAAGCAGCAAAAAACAGTATGCCCGCAGCTAATCCACCCAGGAATAAATAAACAGGAATTTGCCAGTGCCAAATATGCAGGTAAGGGTCGATATTTGGAATATTTCTGCCGCTAACAAAAATCTCTTCTCTCATAGGTCAATTTTTTAAATCAGATAAAATATTTGTGGATTGGTACCGGCTTCCGGAGCCAGGGTTTTATACTTCCTGTTTTTAATTGCCACAGAAACATCACTTTCAGCATCGTCCAAATCGCCAAAATACATGCAATTGGTTGGGCAAACAGAAACGCAAGCCGGCTTCTCCCCTTTTTCAACACGATGTATGCAAAAAGTACATTTATCAACATATCCTTCAGGATGTGAGTATCGGGCATCGTAAGGGCATGATTCGATACAGGCTCCGCACCCAATACATTTATTAG
The DNA here is from genome assembly GCA_942491855.1 of uncultured Bacteroidales bacterium. GTDB lineage: Bacteria > Bacteroidota > Bacteroidia > Bacteroidales. Next base: position 30,184 of record CALOCL010000001.1, on the reverse strand, counting down.
CAACCACGGTTACAATTCCTCCTTCTTTGTACTGACTGGCGCCGGTTGGGCAACACCTTACACAAGGTGAATTATCACAATGATTACAACGCTCAGATCGAATTTCCAATTCCAAACTGGGATAGGTTCCATCCATTACTTCAACAACCCAATCGCGGCAATAACCGTGAGGTACATTATTTTCGGTTTGGCAGGCTACAACACAATCGCTGCATCCGACACACTTTTTGGTGTCAATCGCCATCGCATATCTCATTAGTTAGTCTCCTTTCCGGGATCTTCTGTAATGAAGGTCACAAAGTTGCCTCTCATTCCTGTCCCACCCATTATCGGGTCAATCATAACATTGGTAATTAATTCCGAATCACTGGCTCCACGGCCAAATGTTTTCGTTAAATTTTTATTGCTGTGTCCGAAGCCATGAACCATGTAAACAGAATCCCACCTGATTCGTTCTGTTACCCTCACTTTAATAGGGAAAGAAGAAATTTGTCCGTCCTGATTTTTCAACCAAACTTCCTGTTCATTCTCAAGTCCCCATAAATTGGCGACCTTAGGATTAATCCAAACTTTATTTTCCTCCATTAAATCAACCAGGTTAGGATTATTGGCGGTACGGCTAAAGGTATGCATAGGAGCACGGCCGTAAATCAACCTATAAAATCCACTTGATGGCTCGGGATGTGCCGTATATTTTGGCATGGGATCAAAGCCATTCTGTGCCAAATCAGTTGAATACAATTCAATTTTCCCGGTATTGGTGTTAAATTCCATGTCTTCTCCATCACGTAAATAAAGTGCACCCGATTCACGATCAAAAAGTTTGATACCGGTTGTCTTCATTTCATCAAGTGAAGTACCTAATTCCTGCAATTGCCAGTCGATCACTTCTTCGTAATTTTCCCAAGGAAAATAGTGCCCAAGACCTAGTTTATCACCAATTTTCTTGGCCATCCACCAGCTTGGCTTTGAATCATATTTGGGCTTAACAGCTGGCATGCGAAGTGCAACATTAGGCTGGCGGTGAGGAGCAACACGTAAGTCATCATAGCGTTCCAGATAGGTACACTCCGGCAAAACCACATCAGCATAACCTGTAATTTCCATGGGCATGGTATCAATCACAACCATAAAATCCAAGGCGTCCATCGCCTTCTGCAGCGTAGGTTTGTCAGGCATGGTTAAAGGCAAATTCGTACCTGAAACAATCCATGCATGAATTTGATATTTATTATCATCTGAAGGAATAGAGGCATCAATTAAAGAATTTGATACCGATAAACCTGCTAAAGGATATTTTCCATTTAGTGCTTCTTTCCACGACCATGCCGGTTTTGGAAATGCAGGGGTTGGGTAATGCGGAATATGCAGTGATTCCTTAAAGTAGAAACCTCCTCGTCTGCCCCATGATCCTAACAAAGCATTTAAAATAGCGATGGCACGTGATCGTTGGGTATCGTCGCCATACCAGGTGGCATGTCGTCCCGGATGAATAATCACAGCTGGTGAAGCATTTCCCATTTCGCGAGCCGTTTTACGGATCACATCAGGTTTGATGGTGGTAATTCCGTAGGCCCATTCGGGGGTCATATTTTTTACATGTTTCTTTAAAAGATCGAAACCATAAGTATATTGTTCAACGTATTTTTTGTCGTATAATTCGTCTTCGATAATCACATGAATCCAGGCCAAAAGCAAAGCCATGTCGGTAGCTGGTTTAATCGGCAACCAGAATTTTGATTTACTTGCAGCAGTTGAAAAACGTGGATCAACAGTAATGATGGCAGCACCTTTGTCAATGGCTTCGGCCATTTCCTGTACCTGGCCATTATGCATATTTTCACCCAGATGAGATCCAATTAAAACCATGCATTTGGTATCGCGGATGTCTGTTGGTTCAGGAGATCCAACACCTGCTCCGAAAGTAGCAGTAAAGCCAACCTCACGAGGTCCGCGGCACTGGGCATAAGAAGGAGCCACAACATTTTTAGAACCAAAAGCTTTTAAAAGATGTCCCATGTGGTGACCTGAAGAACCATGGTTAAACAGCGCAACACTTTCAGGTCCGTATTTATCGGCAACCTTTTTCATGTTCTCAGCAACCACGTCAAGCGCTTCATCCCAACTTGCTTCCCTAAAAGTAGATTTTCCGTTTTCTTTCCTAACCCTGATCAAAGGTATTTTTAACCGATCTTTATCAGTATACATCCCAACGCCACCGGTACCTCTGGGACAAAGCCTGCCGTTGCAATGCGGATCTTCATCGTTGCCCAAAATTTTAATAATATCATCTGCTGAATTGGTATAAGTCCATCCTGCACATTTCCAGAAACACACTTCGCAATAGGTTGGTGTACGCTTCAGCTTCGATTCATCAATCGTTTGTGCATCATCCTGTGCAAAAAGTGAACTCCCTTTAACAAAAGAAAATGCACTTCCTGCAGCTGCAATGCTTGCGGTACCCAGAGCTGATATCTTAATAAAATCTCTTCTGGTTTTCATAGTAAGGTATATAAATATCTAAATATTATTCAGAGGCAAATATAGACTTCATTCCAATATGTCGTCATGTTTTTTGATCCTGCCAAATCATGAAAAAATATGCGTTTCCTCAAGTTTTAATCTATCCGATATCATTAAAATTTATAAGCTCAAATCAAAGCAATTTTAACCTTAAAAAAAGTCTTTCGGAACAATTCAAATTCATGTGAATTTATTAAAAGAGAATAAACTTAGACTGGCTTTCCAATCAGCTATTATTCTGACGCTTACATCAGTTATTTTGAATTTCATTTTTCAGATCGTTTAGTTTATTTGATCTTTTTTTTGCGTCCAATTTATTGTGAAAAAATAACAGTATTTTGATTTTAAAATTAGCTATCTGAATTTGAGTAGATCAGACAAAATCTAAATTGACATAGCTTACCTATTCTTAATCAGAGTTTAGCTATTTTTGCATCAATTCAAAATGATGATGCAGAAGAAAATAAGCCGGCATAAGTTTTTTAAGTTATTGAGTTATGCCATGTTATTGCCTTTGATTTATTTGTTGAATAAAATGGTGAAAGATCAACAAAGATTTCAGTCCGGTAACCGTGAAATTAAGTTGGTTAATCCGCCAATGGGTTTGAGTATTTCCGGACCAGTAATCATCTCCAAAAGCGAAAATGGCATGGTAGTTTTCTCTTCCCGATGCACCCACCTGGGTTGTGAAATAAACAAGGTTGAAAACGATGAAATCGTTTGTCCGTGCCATGGATCAAGGTATAACAAAGAAGGAAAGCCTACCAAAGGGCCTTCAGTAAAAACATTAAAAAAACTGGATCATTATTTTGATGAAAGTACAAAGGAATGGGTTGTTAAACTCTGATGATGAAGGAACTAATTTCAAAAATAAAATCGAAAATATTTTTTGACACTTACGGTGCCATCAGCATAGCCAATCTCATCATTTGTGCGATTAGCGGGGTGATTATTGCCATCCCCTACGATGTAAATGCAGCCTACGATTCCATTAGTTTACTGATGATTTCTAATCCGGTAGCCGCCTTTTTCAGGAATATGCATTACTGGAGTGCCCAGTTTTTCCTTATCTTTTCGGTCCTGCACATTTGGGATTACTTCAAGGTAAAAAAAGATTTCCGTTTAAAACACGGGGTGTGGATCAGGGTGGTGATTTCCATTTTATTCATCGTTTACGTAATGATTTCGGGTTTTGTTTTAAAGGCAGATGCGGACAGTTTGCAAGCCCGGAGAATTATCGAAAGTCTGATCGATTCAATTCCGTTTGTTGGTGCACTCATTGCTCATACTTTTTTAGGGCTGGAAGGAAGTTTTCAACTCATTTATGTTCATCACATTGCTACGGCTACCATCTTTATCGCACTCGTCACTTTTGAGCATTCAAGAACCATTCGGGCCAAACTCCCTACTTTGTTTGCAGCCCTTGGATTTGCAATTCTATTTTCCTTTTTCTTTCAGGCACCATTGCACGATAATTTAAACACCATCGTAAAAGGCCCCTGGTATTTTGTAGGCTACCAGGAAATTTTACATTGGATGAACAGGCCTGCCTATTCTCTTTTAATCCTTCTGGCTGTTCTGGTTTTAATTTACTACTTTCCTTACGCCTCGCTTAACAAATCAAGAATCATCAGAAACAGCATTTTATTTTTCTTTGGTGTTTACATGGCTTTAACCTTGATCGGGTATTTTTTCAGGGGAGAAGACTGGAAATGGAGATGGGAATTTTGGGAAGCAGAAACTCCCTTCCATGCAGAGGTCATTCAGGGCGATAAAATACTGGAACAAGCCATACTGATTCCAGAGGTGATGGGAAAAAGAGAAAGCTGTTTGGTTTGCCACGATGGGATACAAGGCTTTAGTCCGGCACACGATCCCAAAGCTATCGGTTGTGTTTCCTGTCATCAAGGCAATCCGTTTGCCATCGATAAAAACCAGGCACACTACCAAATGATTCTTATCCCCGGCAACCTGGCTGATGCCAACCGAAGTTGTGGAACAACAGAATGCCATCCCGATATCACCGACCGTATCCATAAAAGCATTTTGAATACCATGAGTGGAGTGGTTAGTGTCGATAAATTTGTTTTTAATGAAATTGAAAGCCCATCCGGATTGTACCACATTCAGGAAATCAAACAAACCGCCGCCGACAACCATTTACGCGATTTGTGTGCAGCCTGCCACCTGGGCAATCCGAAAACTGAAACGGGACCCATCAATCAGTTAAGCAGAGGTGGTGGTTGTAATGCTTGCCATTTGAATTATTCCGAAAATGCCCTAGCAGAATTAAATGATCTGAAAAGTAATCCTCCTGATTCTATCAAATATCAGTTTCATCCTTCTCTATCCTTAAACATTACCGATGACCATTGTTTTGGTTGCCACAGCCGCTCAGGCCGGATTGCCACAAACTACAAAGGCCTGCACGAAACCAAGTTTGAGGCTTCGGAAATAACGGATTGGAGTAACTACGAATTACTGGCAGACCAACGTGTTTTTGAAAAGGTAAGTTCAGACATTCATCACCAACGAGGGATGGCTTGCGTGGATTGCCACACCTCTTACGAAACCATGGGTGACGGAATTTTGCATGAACATAAAGAAAATCAGATGCAGATGAAATGTGAGGATTGCCATTTTAGCACCCTACCTGAAACCATTAAACTGGCCGATTTAGATTTTGAATCGGCGAAAATTGTGGAAACCAGAAATTACTCAGTTAAGCCAACAGAATTTTTAAGCATTGAAAAAAGTGGTAAACCCATTACAAATTCCTTTATTGACGGAAATGGGATTGCCCATCTCATCAATAAAAACAACGATAAGCTTTTAGCACTAAAAGTTCCTGCATCGGCCTGCACCAAAGGTGATGTCCACGATGCATTAACCTGTGGAAGTTGCCATACGGCCTGGGCACCACAATGCATTGGCTGTCACAACAATTTTGAAAAAAATACGCCTACTTACGATTTACTCGACAATAAAATGATTACCGGAGCATGGGTTGAGTATGCCGGAGAATACTTTGCAGATCCCCCAACTTTGGGTATCTCAGAACAAAATGAAAGCAAAGAAATTCAAACCTTTATTCCGGGCATGGTATTAAGTATCGACCAAGCTAGTTATGGAGGCAAAACAGAGAAAGAAATTTTTCATCGATTGTTTGCGCCTGCCTCAGGGCATACCACCATGGCAGTTGGCCGAAGTTGTGAATCCTGCCATAACGATCCGCTTGCCATTGGTTATGGACGTGGTGAATTAAAATACAAGTTAGAAGGAAATCATGGTCGTTGGGAATTTAAAGCCCGTTTTGCCGCCAGTAAATTTGATGGTTTACCCGAAGATGCCTGGATAGGATTTTTAGAAGATACTAAAGATAATAGAGCGACGCGGCCTGACATGCGCCCGTTTAACCTTGCTGAACAAAAAAACATCCTAACTGTTGGAGCTTGCCTGACTTGCCATGCAGGTGAGTCTGATATCATGCAAAACAGCCTAACTGACTTTAAAAACTATCTGACCAAGGTGAGTGATCAATGTAAACTTCCGAAGTGGGATTAGTTATTTATTTTAACTTCCAGCTACTGTCTTCAAACTTGAATTTAGTCAAGTCAAAATCAAATTTTGAATTCTGAAACAGTAAAAACTGATCGACTTTAGTTTCAAGAATCTTAAGGTGGGGTTTCATTTCGGGTTGACTCTTGGAGTGACAAACAACGAACAATCCGGGTTCGATAAAATGCCTTAGGCCTCCCGATTCACACACCACTGCAGTATCTGCTGTCCAAAAGGATTTCAAAATTTCAATTACTTGCGGAAGGGCATCATCGGTTTTAGTTTGCACATAAAAAACCTGCTTCGCTCCTGCTTTCAGCATTCGTGAACTGTCTTTTGAAAATACGGGTGTCAACTCTTCAATAATTTCATAGTATTCTGTTCGCTCAATCAGTTTTTCCGACTCAGAAATGTGATGAAAATGGGGTGAAATTTTAATGGCAAGAACTTCCTGCTTTTTCGCAAAACGCGCAATCATCTCACAAACAAAGCTGGTTTTACCTACATTCCTTCCGGTTCCGGCAACAATCAACATGTTTGGAAGTTTCTGTCTCATCCTATAAAAATCTTTCTTGGATTTGTGAAAGCTCCTCTTTTGAATTTACATTGAAAAACAAATCCTGGTTGTAATAACTCAAATCCTTATGAATCGAAAACCTATTGGTTTTTAAATGTTTAAAAGTATCAGGGATTTTAAAGTTTTTACGTTGAATAAATTCATAAAAAAGCGTTGCCACTTTTTTATGGTAAAGAGCACACATGGGTTCAAATTTGTTTAAGCCATGCCATGGTACCACCACATCGTTGCCTGCTGAATTTTCAATTAAATCTTTTAAAAGCTCAGTTTGAATAAAAGGCATATCGCAGGAAAGTACTAAGTTCAAATCATTTTGTGAATTAAGCAAACCAGTGTAAATTCCACCCATGGGCCCACTCTTTGGAATGACATCGGTAATCACTTCAAAGCCCAAAAAATGATAAGCTTCTGAATTTTCGATGATTAAAATTTGATTGCAAACACCTTTTAAAACTTCGATGGAATACTCAATCATGTGTTTATCACCCAGTTGAAGTAAACCTTTTTCAGTACCCATACGCCGGCTTTTGCCACCGGCTAAAACAATGCCTGTAACAGCTTTTTTACACATGATGCAAAAGTAGTAGTTTTCTAATCAAAAAATCATGAGTAAATAAATCAAACCAGGTTAAGTTTATTAATCAGTATCCGAATTTCTTGTCTTTACTTTACAAACTCCGAAAAAACCATAATATCCATAATATCTTGTGGCAAGATAAATGCTTTCAATTTCTATCGACTTAACTTGCGATGGTTTAATGTCTTTCAGATTCCATACACCCCAAAACTCATCACCATCCACAATATACAATCCATTTTTACTAACCACATATTCATTAGAAATCATTTCTGCATCCAGCATTTCTTCGATGCTTGGATATTTATGTGGATTTACTTTTCTTCCATTGAAAATCACAGCATCAGGAGAGTTCTCATAAACTATATCTTCATGATAGCCAAGTGCTATCAAATCATTAGTTCTCAGAGTTTGGTATTCAGCTGATTTATGATCATCATTAATTTGAAGAATAAAATTGAGGTTATTTTTACCGCTAATTTTCTTTTCTAAATATCCATTCGCACTTGAGAGCGCCAAAATTCTATCTGCAGATGGCTGAACTTTTATTTTATAAAAGCCCTTCTTGTTTGTTTTTTTGGTGTGAGAAGAATTAGGTGTAACAATAATTACATCTTTTATTGGCTGGCCATTTATGTCCTTGACAAAACCAGATAACATAATTTTTTTACTGTCTTTATGTTGTTGAGCAAAAGTTCCCTGCATTAATATTGCAAACAATAGAATCAGGAACAAAACATTCTTTTTCATGATTACAAACTATTGATGGTTAAACCTTTAATTATCTTCATTAAACAAGCAATAATTAAGCCAAAAAATTCCGCTGAAAAGAATGAGCTAACCACCCTAAACAAATAAAAACAGCACGGACTTTTAGCCCATGCTGTCATTCTCTTTTCATCATTTATTTTAGAACCCTATACTTGCATCAGCTTCCATTTTCCTTTTTTGAAAAAATAGTAAGCTATAATCACCAGTAGCGTTTCAGCAATGACGATGGAAACAAAAACACCATTTTCCTTTAAATTTAAACTGATGGCTAAAAAGTAAGCCAATGGTATTTCTATAATCCAAAAGGCAATAAAATTAATGAGTGTGGGTGTTTTGGTATCCCCTGCTCCATTAAAAGAATTGATTAAAACCATTCCCAATCCATAAGCAATAAATCCATAGCTCATAATTCTCAAACAGTCTCCACCCACTTCCACAACCGTTACATCCGATATAAAGAGACAGATAAAAAATTCAGGGATCGCGATAAAAAAGATACTGATGAAACCCATCAGTATCATGTTAAACCGACCTGTCAGCCATACAGAACGCTCTGCTCTTTCGGGTTGATCGGCACCTAAATTCTGCCCTACCAAAGTGGCAGCAGCGTTACTAATCCCCCATGATGGTAACAAGCTAAAAATCATTACCCTAATGGCGATGGTATAGGCTGCCACAACTTCACTTCCGTATATGGAAACAATGCGCACCAAACCTATCCAACTGGATGTAGCAATGATGTTTTGGCCAATTCCACCCATCGAAAGTTTAATCAAGCGCCAAATTAAATTAAAGTTAATTCTCAAATTATTCCATTTCAATTTAATCCTTCGTTTACCTCTAAACAAAATATAAAATTGATAAACTACTGCCATGCCACGACCAATATTGGTAGCAACTGCAGCACCCTGAATTCCTAATTCAGGGAAAGGACCGTATCCAAAAATGAGGAGTGGATCGAGTATGATATTTAAGATATTGGCAAACCATAACACCCTCATTGAAATCGCTGCGTCACCTGCACTGCGAAATATGGCGTTGATGATGAAAAGCATCATAATTACCACATTACCTCCAAGCATGATGCGTGTATATCCAGCCAAATCATCAATCATATGGTTGGATGCACCCATTAAACTTAGGATATCTTCAGCAAAAATGAACCCAGGGATTGCAATTAACAAGGAAACACTAATTCCTGTGATAATTGCCTGGAAAGCAGTATTTGATGCTTCTTCCGGTTTATGCTCACCGGTTCTTCGCGAAACCATGGCTGTTGTCGCCATGGCCAGTCCTATGCTAATGGCATAAACCAGGGTCATTACAGCTTCTGTAATTCCTACGGTTGCCACAGCATCGGCACCTAACTTGGACACAAAGAAGATATCTACCACCGCAAATACCGACTCCATAACCATTTCAAGTACCATCGGTACGGAAAGCAAAAAGATGGCCCGGGGTAGGCTTCCCTTTGTGAAATCCTGGTCAGAGCCGGCAATGGCTTCCTTTATGTTAATCCAAAATTCTTTAATCTTCAAGCTTCTAAAATAATTATAATTTGATTTTATGTAATGTAAATCCATTTTCGTTTTTCTTTTTCTAATTCATCTAATATTTTTCTTCTCCTTTTGTGATTGTTTTTTAAGCTCATTTCAAGCTCGTTGTTAACAATATCCAATAATGGTTGTTCAGGTGTTTTCATAGTTTTTCCTCCTGGGAATTTTAATTAATTAATAAACAAATTGGTAATGTTGTGGTGGTAAACCACAGAAAATAAAAGTTCGGGAAAATTAACGGATGGTTAATTCAGAACTTAGACTCGGGGATATGTGCCGGTAATTTTCATGAAGGATCAAAAGTAAAAAGAAAATCAATTGGAAAAAGAAAAAATAGGAGAAAACTAAAATCTCCTTAATTTTCTCTAAAGAAAAGGCATGAATCCCCATAACTCAGAAATCGAAAATCGTTGTCCAAGGCATACTGGTAGGCTGTCTTCCAATCATCACCCATAAATGCAGAAACCAGCAGCAACAATGTACTTTTGGGTTGATGAAAATTTGTGATTAAAATATCGGCAATTTTAAAATCGTATTCGGGGGCAATCATTAACTGGGTTTCTCCCTGTAAAACCTCAAGTTCATGTTTGTTCATGAATTGACGGATATTTTCCAAAACCTGTTTGGGTGTTTGCTCGATTTGATATTTTGCCTGGTACGGATCCCATTGATTAATGCTAAAATTAGTACTTCGATCGACCATTAATTTTACCCCAAACCAATACAAACTTTCGAGGGTTCGCACTGTTGTGGTACCAACAACGATGGTTTTTTTATGCTCTTTTTCAATAAGTTTTTGGAGGGTAGATTTTGAAACGATGATTTTTTCGGTGTGCATTTCATGCCCACTGATTTTCTCGGACGAAACCGGTTTGAAGGTTCCTGCTCCAACGTGAAGGGTAACTTTTTCAGGGTTGATCCCTTTGCTTGTGAGCTTTTTAAAAACCCCTTCAGTAAAATGCAAACCAGCAGTAGGTGCGGCCACCGAACCATCATGTTGGGCATAAATGGTTTGATACCTATCCTTGTCTTCTTCTTCAGCTTCGCGATTGAGGTATGGTGGCAGAGGGACTAAACCAGCCGATTCCAGAAGCTGTGATAAGTTGTGGTTGGAGGGTGTCCAGCTAAATTCAACAAGATGGGCTTCTCCTAGTTTGCCAGCTCTCGTTGCCCTCAGTTCAATTTGTTCTTGATTGATTTTAATTTGCTTCTTGATACTCCCCTGTTTCCACTTTTTCGAATTTCCGATAAAACATTTCCAAACAACGGGGCTTGTTTGCTGAAAGGCGGTTTGGATTTCGTTAACGGGCTGATAAGGCTCGAGGCAGAAGATTTCAATTTTAGCTCCACTCTCTTTAAAAAACTGAAGCCGTGCCTGGATTACCTTGGTTTCATTAAAAAAGAGCAAACTGTTGGGGGGTAAGAACTGATCAAGATGTTTAAATGTATCCTGAGACAAGCTTCCATCCTTGTAGATCAACAATTTTGACTGATCACGTTCGAACAAAGGGAATTTTGCAATGCGACCGGATGGTAGCGAATAATCGTAGTCATCAATTCGTATGGATTGGGTTTCGATCATTAATCAAATTTTAGGCTGCAAAATTAGCTAAAAGAACAGGAATAAAAAAAGCCCCAAAACCAAATGGTCCCGGGGCTCCCAAAACTACTGTAACAATTTAATCTACTTTGTTGGATGCGTCAGCTACCCATTCATTATAAGCACCGTCAAACACTTTTACGTTTGCTAAACCTAAAATGTCTTTGAAAGCTACGTATGAAACGGCAGCGCGAACTGAAGTCGCACAATAAACGATAATCGTTTTATCGGCGGTTAAACCAAATTTATCTGCCAATGCTTTTAATTCAACTTTTGATTTAAATGCACCGTTTGCTTTTAAAACATCTTTATATTCCATGTGCACTGCACCTGGCAAATGGCCTTTACTTGTTTCAACTGAACCATCAAATTCATTGGCGGCACGGCAATCAACAATAACCACATTTGATTTGTTCAAACCAGCTTTCACCTCCGACATGGCTGCGAAAATTGCAGGATTTACATCGGCTTTAAATGTTACTTCACTTACTGGTGTTGGAGATTTTGTCAAACGTAATCGAGCCGCTTTCCACTGATCCATATCCTTATGAAGAATTTTTACATTTTTAGCTCCAACATATTTTAAAACCCAATAAACACGACTTGAATATTTACTTGAGCCTTCGTCATAAACAACTATTTCACTATCGTTGCTAATTCCTTTTTTACCTAAATATGCAGCAATCTCTTGCGGATCTTTAATTAATCCTGCAATATCTCCGCTTTTGTTTAATTCAGCGTATGGAATATTCACTGACTTCAGGATATGCATTTTGTCATAAGTTGAAGCTGAAGAAGCATCCACCGTCACAAGTGATTTGTTAGATTTTTGCAATGCTGCAAAATCCTTAGCCGAAATGGTAACTTGTGCGGTTAAGGTTAACCCAATAAAAAGGGTGATGAATGATAAAACTAATTTTTTCATGTGTCTAAAATTTTAACTTATTAGAAAATAACTTGAAGTTGCAGGATCAAAGCGTCGTTAGAAATTTCGTGATAATCAGCTATGTCTACTTCAGAACTTTCTTCAACATTGTACATGTAGTTTAGTTGGATACGGGTCCATTCGTTGATGAAATAGTTGAAACCGAAAGTAAGTGTACTTAAGCTGTTAAATTCAACATCAGTATCCGGATCGTAAGATTCGTATTTGATTACCGGTTGCAATTGCCAAGGAGTCATGTACAAAGCCTGAACCATATAACCACTTGATTTGAAAGTACCTGCTACAGGGGTTGGCTCTTCGCCACAACCACCACCAACTAATTTTGAACCTTCATCTTTACCAGAAATAAATTCACCTTGCAGGATGAAATCTTTGTATTTCAAAGAAAGGTCAGCTCCAAAACGAGTGCGTTTATCAGCAACGTTAATTGAAGGATCTGGATTAATTAATTGACCTGTACGGTAACTTGTTCCTAAACTAAGGTAGCTTGTTGGAGCAAACACTAAACGACCAACAAAGTCTTTGTAACGATCAGTATCCATTACATTTTTACCCGTTCCGTTTAATAAAGCTAAACTGTACGAAAAAATATTCTTATTCTTTAATCCGAAAACAGAAAGTGTATCTGTACCCCCTGAAACCATCACTCCGATATCTCTGAATGGGCTGGCCAATTCATTAACAACCATCGAACGGTTTACAGTGTATAAAGCCTGACATGGCGTTCCTAATTCTAATCCAAAAGGATTTTTAAATTGCCCCATCGAAATTTTAGCCCAATTACCTAATCCTTTATAGGTAATAAAAGCATCTAATAAATAAGGACCTCCTTTAAAAGAACTAAAATCCATCATTACGTAATAACTAATGTCGTAAGGAATATTTCCAACAACACCTAAACGTGCGCGGTTAAAATAAAAGCTGTTGGTGTTTAAATTGTTTCCGGCAGCATCGTCGCCAAAAAAGTTAAAGCCTAATTGTGGTTGAATATATCCAATCACTTGAACTCCTTCATCAGAACTTGACTCCATGCAACCTTGTGCATTCACAAATGCATTAGCCGCAAATAGAAAGGCAATACAAATTAATAATCTTTTCATCATCATTTTATTTTTAAAAGAGGAGGGTTTTACACCTCCTCCGGTTTGTTTCTTTAGTTAGTTACAAGTGGTAAATCGACAGTTGGGGTAACAAATTTATGACCGGTCATTGCATCATAAATTATACCGCCTGCACCAAATTTTCCGCTTAAAACATCATATCCTAAAACGTTTAACCAAGCCGTAATCATCGAAGAAGTTTGGCCGGTATAACAGTAAACGATAGATGGATGAGTTGGGTCAATAGCTGCAACCTTATCGTCAGCTAAACTGATCGTATTGTATTGGAATGCCCCATTAAAGTGACCGTATCCCAAATAATCAGTTTCTCCCCAATAGTTAAAAATTTGATTTGGATAAGCTGAAGGATCAGCTAAAATAGCCTTGGTTGTAACACCAACTAAACCGCCTTCTAACATGGCAGCAACTCTCTCTGCCAAAATTCCGGCACCGTCAGTAGCTGTTGTAGTTAAATTTGGAGCAGCATAAGCAGTAGTTGCAGGAGTTACAGATTTAACCCAGTTTGCATGGCCAACACCAGTACTTCCAATATTGCTGTTCCACGAGCCTGATAAAGTTGAATTCCAACTTGACATCCCGAATAAAAGAACTTTAGCATTTGAATATCCGGAAAGTCGAAGAGCCATTACTGCATGGCCAGCAGTTTGACCAGTGTAACATGCCACAACAATTGGTTTGTCGGTATAGTTAGCAGCCGTTGAAACCACGTCTTTTAAAGTCACATTAACAGCACCTTCGATATGACCAGCAGCATAGCTATCAGCAGATCGGATATCAAAAACATAATAATCACTTATGGCAGCGGCAACATCTGCTGAAGAAATTGTCCAGCCTGTTAATACTTCAGGAAGGTCTAAATTGTTAGCAACCATATACTCTTTTAATGTGGTGTAATTGTTAACGATGGTTTGTCCAGCACCAGTTTGATAAGCATAATTTTCAGCTCCGTGATAGGTTGTTTTATTACCATTGTATAAACCATCATAGTTTAATGAATTCACACCAAACTTGATGCTTGTAGCGTTATAACCCAAAACATTTAACCATGCAGTAATCATTGAAGAAGTTTGCCCTGTATAACAATAAACTGCAGAAGTAGCTACCGGATTAACCGCGCTTAAACCACCTGAAGCAATGGTCATATTTTGATATTGGAAAGCACCATCAAAGTGTCCGAAAGCTGAATAATCAGATTCTGGCCAATAGTTAAAAATTTGAAAATCTGAAGGATTTGAAAGTACAGTTGCAGAAGCTACACCTTTAAAACTGTTGCTAATCATGGCTGCAACTCTTTCAGCTAAAATACCAGCGCCATCTTCGGCGTTTGCAGTCCAGGTTGGAGTTTCGAATGAACCCACAGCCGGAGAAGCTGAAGTTACCCAATTGGCATTACCTACAGCAATATTCCCATTATCATGACCTGAATTGGCTGCCCATGGACCTTCAAATTTTGGATTCCATCCAGCCATACCCCACTTAAGAACTACTGCATCAGCGTATCCGGAAAGGCGGAGAGCAACAACTGCGTGTCCTGCAGTTTGTCCTGTATAACAAACAACCAAAATAGGCTTGTCGGAATAAGAAGCTGCAGAACTCACAACATTTGCAAGCGTAACATTAATTGCACCAGGGATATGTCCTGCTTCGTAATCGGCAGCCCCTCTGATATCAAAAACATGGTATCCGGGTACCGTATAACCATTGTCAACATCCACAACAGCAGAAGCTGGCTTAACCCAACCAGTGGCAATCATATCTGATAAATCCATTCCGTTTGCAGCCATATAGCTAGTCATCACTGCATAGTAGTCTGTTTCTACTACCGGTGGTGGATCTTTTTTACAACTCGTGAACAATAAAGTTGGTACTAAGGCCAAGATAATTGCATAATTCATTAATTTTTTCATAATTCTTTTTAGTTTGGTTTGTTTAATAATTATAGATTGTAGTATTTAAGTATGTATCTTTGTTAATAATTTCACAAATCTAAATCAAAGGGAAACACCTTATACATCATGCATTATGATATCAGATTTAAAAAAAAGTGGAATGAATCAGGGAAAAATTGATCTAGGTCATATAAAAATCCCTTTTGTTTTGTATTTTTGCACGCAACATATATCTATATATGAACACGAATAACTATATTAACACCTGTGCTAACTTTATTCAGGAGTCTTCCTGCTTTGATCAGCTTACGGATGAAGAGAAAATGTTAGTAAATAAAAACCAACTAACTGTTGAGTACAAAAAAGGTGAAATCATTTGCAAGCAAGGTTCATTTGCCTCTCATATTATGTATTTGGAAGAAGGATTGGTAAAAGTGTATCTGGAAGGCAAACCTAAAAATTTAATCCTGACCATTACACCGTCCAGGCACTTGGTAGGTCTACCCTCGGTTTATGAAGGAAATAATACCTTTTTATATTCTGTTTCAACTTATGTTGATTCGGTAGTAAATTTAATTGATGTAAACGTTTTCAAGCAATTACTTCGACAGAATGCTAATTTTGCAACCAAAATTATCAATGTTTTAAATGAAAATACGGCTCAGGCCTATGGTCGGTTTTTCTGCCTAACACAAAAACAATTACACGGAAGGATGGCTGACATCCTGTTATGCCTTTCACAACGTATTTTCAAATCCCAGGAATTTAATTTACCGCTGTCGAGAAATGATTTAGGGGAATTAACAAGTATGTCGACCGAGAGTGTAATTCGAATTATGAAAGATTTTAAGGATGACAAGTTAATTAGTGTGAGTGGAAAAAACATTGAAATCCTCGATTTCGACAAGATGATGAAAATTAGCGAGGTTGGCTAAACTCGCTTTTATAAAAAGTGTAAATTCGTTAAATAGAAATCAGAACGAATTCTTGCACACAAATCGCATCCGTTCTATTAAATAAATTTATTTTCGGATGAAAAAAAACATTCCCAATTTTATTACTTTACTCAATCTGTTTAGTGGAATCCTATCCATTGTATCCTTGTATCAGGGGTCGATCGCATGGGCAGTGTATTTTATCCTGATTGCCGCGATATTTGATTTTATGGATGGAGCTGCCGCTCGAATGCTTAACCTGCAGAGTGAATTGGGAAAGCAATTAGATTCACTGGCCGATTTAGTTTCATTTGGATTGGCACCCGGATTTTTAATGTTCTTTTTAATAAAGACCAGCCAACCTTTACCGGAAATTATTTTTAATGAAAATAATCTGGTGCCCTATTTTGCATTTTTAATTCCTTTACTTTCGGCTTGGCGACTGGCAAAATTTAATATCGATACCCGTCAGGAGGAACAGTTTTTAGGATTGCCCACTCCTGCCAACGCTTTAATGATTGCATCGCTGGGATTGATCAGCCAAAATATTTTTAACCCTCAACTCTGGATGATTAGTTTGACCAACAGCAGTTTCCTGCTTTTAGGATTAACTTTGGTTCTATCCATCCTGCTAGTTGCTGAAATTCCTTTACTCTCCCTTAAGTTTAAAAATCTGACATGGAAAGAAAATCAAAGCAGATTTCTGCTAATTGGAAGTTCTGTTATTTTACTCTTTCTTTTAAAAATAAGTGCAATCCCACTCATTTTGATAAGCTATGTTTTAATCTCGATATTTTTTAAGAGGAAGTAAAATTTTACCTACGAAGTTCAAAATTCTCTCCCAAATAAACTTTTCGTACATGTTCATCCTGTGCCAACTCTTCCGAAGTTCCGGCTTTAAGTATGGAACCTTCAAACAATAAGTATGATCGATCTGTGATCGTTAGTGTTTCATGAACATTATGGTCGGTAATTAGTACGCCAATATTTTTATCCTTAAGTTTCGCCACAATTTGCTGAATATCTTCAACAGCAATGGGGTCAACCCCGGCAAAGGGCTCATCGAGCAGTACAAATTTTGGATCGGCTGCCAGCGCGCGCGCTATTTCTGTTCTTCTTCGTTCACCACCAGACAATGTAATGCCCATGCTTCTGCGGATATGGCCAAGCCCAAACTCCTCCAGCAACATTTCCAAACGTTCTTTTTGCTCCTCTTTATTGAAGTGTGAGAATTCCAAAACTGCCTTTAAATTATCCTCTACACTTAAATGCCTGAACACGGATGCCTCTTGGGCCAAATAGCCTATCCCAAGTTGCGATCGTCTGTACATGGGTTCAGTTGTAATTTCCCGATCTTCTAAAAAAACCTTGCCGGAAAATGGTTTGATTAAACCCACCATCATATAAAACGTGGTTGTTTTACCTGCGCCATTCGGACCCAGTAAACCAACAATTTCTCCTTGCTCCACTTGAACAGAAACGTCGTTTACGACGGATCGCTTTCGGTATTTTTTTACAATATTTTCAGTGTATAGAATCATAATTAGGGTCAAAAATAAGGATATATTTTAAAAGACGAACTGGAAGGAGAAGAATATTCCAAACTTATGGATGTTTTCATTTTTGAGATGTGATAAACGCCAGATGGCATCTACTCTTAATACCTTAAAAATATTTTCAATTCCCATTCCTGCTTCCCAATAAGGTTTTTCAAGTGTATGCGTAACTGCAGGGAATTTTGAGTACGTTTTATTCTCTTCACTCATGGTTCCTATCACTCCTTTTACAAAAGCAACCTCTCGCCATTTCAACTTTCGCATAAGTGGAATGTGGTTTAAAAATAAGCCGTCGAAATGATGGGTGTAATTTAAACTGATGTATTGATCGCTCACAAATTCATAATAATTCATCAAATTGTAGGAAAGCTCATCGTACATAAAAGTTTCATTCCCTTCCTGAATCTTCAGTAGAGGGTAGGGCAATGTTCCCCAGATTTTACCTGCTTCAAGAATATATTTCGACCAGCCCAAAGAACCAATATTAAACCATTGTTTTAGGCTCATTTGCGCTTTGTGATAAGAATAATCGCTGTTTACCAGATTAGGAATTCCATAGGCGTATGCAAGTCCGAACACAGGATAATTTGTACCCAGGCTAACACGTTCAAATTCGCCCATGATGAATTTTTCATTGTAGGCAAAGCGCAAACTTAAGCTTATTTCACTGGTTCGTATCGAAGGTAACTTAAAATGATTTGTCCCGTCGAATAATTCAAAACTTTCGCCCGAGATCGGGAAAACTTCACGTTGAGTAAATGAAAGGGTATTCGAAAACCCACTAAACCATTCGTGCTGATAAAATGCCTGGTATTGCCTTACCATTGATAATTTGTTAATGGCACTTCTGTTTAAAAACGAATTAAAGAAATTATCCTCACTGTAAGCATTGACACTTTGCCCCAGTTGTTCGGTGTCATACTTAAAACTAGCCCCATAAGCCCTTCGTGGGTTTTTAGAGTTTATTTTTAAAAATCCTCCACCATACTTAAATTTCTCATCGAGTTGCCCATAGGCAAAGAATGCATCAAACATCCATTTGGTGCTAAACTTATTGCTGGTACGACCCCCAAATCTGAAGCGGGTTCCTTCACGTTCATTAAAACTCAACATTTTGTAGATTGGCCCAACCTCAAGCATTCCATCAATGTAGTAGCCACTGGTTAAAGTATAAACAAGGTCGATATAGGTTCTGAAAATAGGCACATTTTTAACTGAATCTATCATCGAATAAATGGCCTTTTCTTTTACGGTAAGCGTATCATGCCTAAAGGATTCCCAGTTTTCATTGGTAAATAAAATGGCGCTGTCCTTGAGTTGAATATTGGCAGGATAACCATAAATTTCTTTATCGGCAACCCGATTAAAAACAAACTTATCGTAGGAAGTAGAACGATGACCGTAAAACCCCAAGGTTCGTTTAGAGTTTTCGATGACATTAAAATCTGCGATTACATAATCTTTGGTGAGCATCCAGTATTTACCTTCTTTCAATTGATATTCCTGTCGAATATCCATCGCATTGATAAAGTTGATATTGGCATCATCAACGATGCGCATGTCCACTTTTTTAACTGCATAACTGGTGTCATGAATCCAAAAATCTCCGGTAAAAGTTAGTTCCTGTTTTCGCCTGGGCTTAAACATTATTTGAAAACACCATTGATTATCGATAAATGTACTATCAACCAAATAATATTTATAATAACTTAATCCGAAGTTGGCTATCGGACTGACGAAATTTTTCTCAAACAATTCAATATGGTTTTCATAAATATTTGCAGTTTGGTAGATATTTCCCATGATTTGAGAAAAACTTTCGTTTTCAAATCCTGAAACTTTTGAAGCCTTGATAATTTCCTTTTTAGCTCGTGGAGTCTTTCGATAATAAACGTCCGAAAGGGTCTCGGTTAAGAAGATGGGAAGAAATGCTTTTCCGTTAACAGTCGAAGTATCAACATGGTTAAAGATAAAACTGAAGGGCTTTAATATTTTTTTATTTTTAAGTTTCTCGCTCAAATTATTGGCATCGAATTGAATTTTATTGTAAACCTCATACTCGTAAAAATCAAAATTTTTATGATTGTTTTGATCTTTTGCAGCAATTACTTTTCGTAATAAAATTTCTGCAGGATTTTCACCTGCATGGATCACCACCTCATCCAAGCCATAACTATTTGGTGATAGTTCAAATTGAATGGTTTGAAATTGATTTTTACGTACTCCTTTTGTTTGTGGGTTATATCCAATCGACGAAGCCGTAATTGAATCTCCTGCATTCATTGTCTCTAGTGCGAATTCGCCATTAAAATCAGTAATGGTACCGATAGTGGTTCCGGCAAAATAAACATTCACAAACGGAATGGGTTCCTTTGTTACGTTATCGATAACCGTACCCATTAACTTAGTCAATTGTGCGTTCACAGTACCTGTAAAAAACAGGGTAAACAATATCACAAGTAAAATACTTCGCGTTTTCTTTATTATCATTTTGGAAAATTGAATCTGCTAATAAGACTTAGAAGACCGAATCAAAGTTACACTTCAATCCCTCTTCTGTTTGTAAAGAAGACTTAAATTATGTTAAATTATTACAAAATCCCTTCTCTTAGGATATCATGTAGATGTATGATGCCTTTATAAACTTGAGCATCCGTAACAATTAATTGGGTAATATTATTTTTTCGCATCAAATCGAGGGCATCAACAACCAACATATCTGCTGTAATTTGCCGTGGGTTTGTCGACATGATATCTTTCGCTCTTAAATCTTTGATATTGCTTGTTCGTTGCAACATTCTTCTTAAATCACCATCAGTAATAATACCTAACAGTTTACCGTTTTCAACCACGGCAGTCGTTCCCAATCTTTTCGATGAAATTTCCAGAATTACTTCATCAATTCCCGTATCAGGAGTAACCTGAGGTTTTTCATTATTGATGTACAAGTCAGCCACTCTCAGATACAATTGTTTGCCCAAAGCTCCTCCCGGATGATATCGCGCAAAATCTTTCGAAGTAAACCCTTTACATTCAAGCAAACAAACAGCTAAGGCATCACCCATTACAAGTTGGGCTGTTGTACTTGCGGTTGGTGCTAAGTTATTTGGGCAGGCTTCTTTTTCAACATAAGTACATAAAATCAGATCCGCTTGTTTTGCCAAATATGAATCTTTATTACCCACAATGGCAATTAATAAGTTTCCGGTATTTTTTAAAAGTGGAGCTAAAACCTTAATCTCGGGAGTTTCGCCACTCTTTGAAATGCATATCACAATATCCTCCTCCAGAATGATTCCCAAATCACCATGAATGGCATCAGCCGCATGCATGAAAATGGCAGGAGTTCCGGTGGAGTTTAAAGTAGAAACAATTTTTGATGCTATATGTGCACTTTTACCAATGCCAGTGAGAATCACCCTTCCTTTTGAATTATTTATCGAATTTACACTTTGAATAAAATCATCATTTATAAATTCTTTTAAATTTAAGATTGCTTGAGATTCAATTTCGATGGTTTCAATTGCTATCCGCTTGATTTCCTTATTTGTCTTCAATTCAGCTTATTTTATATATTATTCTACAAAAAATTTATTTTTATGTTATATTTGTAATAGGCACGTTGTCAATTGATAAAAATTGACCCTACTTTTACTAACAATAAAATTACAAATATAATGCAATCTTAGAATGCTAGATGAACAAGACGGTGAATGATGATAAAATATTATATGACTTTTTAAAAAAGTTTTTTGGCTTTACGAATTTTAAGGGAAACCAAAAAGAAATAATTAAGAGTGTACTTGCAGGTCATGACACTTTCGTCATTATGCCAACCGGAGGGGGTAAATCAATGTGCTACCAATTACCAGCTTTAACAAGCGAAGGGACTGCCATAATTGTATCTCCGCTTATCGCATTAATGAAAAACCAAGTGGATGCACTCCGGAACTTTGGTTCGGAAGCGGGCATTGCACATTTTCTGAATTCATCGCTTTCTAAATCTGAAATTACTACGGTAAAGGCAGATCTTTCTAGTCAAAAAACCAAGTTATTATACGTCGCACCAGAATCGCTTACTAAAACTGAAAATATAGAATTTTTAAAAACACTCAGTATTTCATTTTATGCGATAGATGAAGCTCATTGTATTTCTGAATGGGGTCATGATTTCCGGCCTGAATACAGAAGATTAAGACCCATCATTCAAGAAATAGGGAAAGATGTCCCTGTTGTTGCACTTACTGCAACTGCGACTCCTAAGGTGCAGCAAGACATTCAGAAGAACCTGGGGATGATGTCAGCTAACATCTTCAAATCCTCATTTAACCGTCCCAACTTATATTACGAGGTACGACCTAAGGATAAAAATGTTAATCGAGAAATAATAAAATACGTTAAGCAGCATACCGGAAAATCAGGGATTATCTACTGCCTTAGCCGAAAAATGGTTGAAGAAGTAGCTGAGACACTACAGGTTAATGGTGTTAAAGCCCTTCCCTACCATGCAGGTTTAGACTCTGCAACACGAAAATTAAATCAGGATAAATTCCTGATGGAAGAATCTGATGTTATTGTTGCTACAATCGCATTTGGAATGGGGATTGACAAACCAGATGTTCGCTTTGTGATACATCACGATATCCCTAAAAGCTTAGAAGGTTATTATCAGGAAACCGGCCGTGGTGGCCGTGATGACGGAGAAGGAAATTGTGTCACTTTTTATAGTTACGACGACATTCAAAAGCTGGAAAAATTTGTAAAAGGAAAACCGGTTGCTGAACAAGAAATTGCTAAACAACTTCTATTTGAAACGGTTGCTTATGCAGAATCTTCAGTCTGCCGGCGAAAACAACTTTTGCATTATTTTGGGGAGATTTATCCGAAAGACAATTGCCATAATTGCGATAATTGCCTGCATCCTAAAACTAGTTTTGAAGGGAAAGAATACGTTGAATTGGTTCTTCAAACAGTGCTAGCTGTAAAGCAGCTTTTCAAGGCAAATCATATCATCAATATTTTAGTAGGGAAAAATACGGCTACGGTTAAGCAATCCAAGCACAATAAATTGGAAATGTTTGGAAAGGGTGAAGAAAAGAGTGAAAAATTTTGGAATGCAGTTATCAGACAAAGTTTAATTGAGCGCCTACTACTAAAAGACATCGAAAACTATGGGCTCTTAAAAGTCAGCGAAGACGGGCTGCAATTCCTTGATAATCCGGTTTCGATGATGCTTACGATGGATCACGATTACGATAATCCGGAAGAAGATGATTTTGTAATTGCAAACAGCTCGATGAAAATCAGCACTGCGGATAAAACACTTTTTTCTTTACTAAAAGATCTTCGTAAACATATTTCTAAAAAAGAAAACCTCCCGCCATTTGTTATCTTCCAGGATCCGTCGTTAGAAGATATGGCCATTCAATACCCCTTAACCATCGAAGAGCTCCAACAAATCACTGGTGTTGGTTCGGGCAAAGCAAAAAAATACGGTCAACCATTTTTAGACTTTATTAAAGCCTATGTTGAGGAAAATGACATTGTACGACCAAACGACTTGGTGGTTAAATCTGTGGTTAATAAATCGGGTTTAAAGGTGTACATTATTCATAATATTGATCGTAAATTGCCACTTGATGATATTGCTCAGGCAAAAAACCTCACCTTGCCCGAGTTACTAACAGAGATTGAGCATATTGTTGCATCAGGTACAAAAATTGACATCAATTATTACATTGATGAACACATAGATGAATATCATCAGGAAGAAATTTTTGAATATTTCAAAGAAGATGCTGCATCCGATTCAATTGAGGATGCAATTGTTGAATTAGGTGAAGATGAATATTCGGAGGAAGAAATCCGGATGATGAGAATTAAATTTATGTCGGAAGTAGGCAATTAATATTTCGATTACAGAAGTCAAACAAAGCAAACATGAATTTTTAATCCATAATTTTCCATCAACTAAAAAAAACATTCCTAAATGAAGATTAAATTTTTAATGATTGCCCTTATTCTCTTAATGGCCTGTAAATCTAACCCCGAAAAAGACACAGTAATTTCTGAAGAAAAAATGATAGAAATATTAGTAGATGTCCAAATAACAGAAGCCTACTTTTTAAATAATGACCCTTCAATCAGAAGTAAAGACTTCAATACCCTATCTCCCCAGTATTACAAATATATTTTTGAAAAACATCAAATCACAAAGGCTCAGTTTGATGAAAGCATGAAATTTTATGTGGAAGACCTCCCGACTTTTAAAATACTTTTTGATAGTGTTACGGCACGATTGGATCAAATGAAAGATTCGCTTAACATAAAAATTCGGAATGTTAACGATTAAATTCTGAAGTACAACTCAACGAATTTCCAGCAATCACAAGTGTATAAGTCCAGTTAATAATATCATTGCCTTGCAAGGTACCCGTTCCGTTAATAGTCCATCCATCGCCGATAAGCTGATTTGCCACAAATATTTTTGTACCCGCTACCAGACCAGTGGCGGGATTGTAATTTGGACCTGGATTCCCGAAATTCTTTAATAAAACTTGTGCCGAATTATTAGGATCAGCCGAAATCGTAACCGAATAGTTGGCCTTAAAACATGATTCATTCACCGCCCAACTTCCTAAAAATTTATCCCGGTCATCCCCAGGATCGACTAGCGTATCATCATCCGGATTGCATGACAAAAATCCCATAACAATAATTAATGTCCAAATCTTAAAATCCTTTAGCATCTTCATAATTATCAATTTAAGTGGTTCTTTACGTTCGCCACTACTATCACAAAATTACAAATATCAATGCACGAAAAAAAGAGATTCAAATATTAATTTCTTTGAATTGAGCCTTTTATACAAAACTTATGCTAGCACATTACTTAAATATTTTTGTATTTTTGGTAAAATTAAGATATTCAGGTCATGAAAAAAATTGCCTTAATCATATTTTGTATTTCCTACATGAGCATCTTGGTAACAGCTCAGGATGAGTTGCAAAAAGAAATATTTGAAACCAGCAATGGAGAATTAACCATCACTTTTGTGGGTCATGGTTCATTGATTTTTACATACCAAAACAAGGTTATTTATGTTGATCCTTCAAGCAGCAGTGGTAAAAACTATGAAGGCTTTGCAAAGGCAGACATGGTTTTAATTACACATAATCATGGTGATCATCTTGATTTGAAAACATTAGATTTGATTGAAACCCCTGAAACAAAGTATTTGAGTAACGAGACTTCTTTCGAAAAACTTAATAAAGGAAAAGTAATTGCAAACGGTCAAGCCATAAATTTAGATGAGATTGTAATCGAGGCTGTACCGGCATACAACATTCAGCATAAGCGTAATTCAGGTCAACCATATCATGCAAAAGGAGATGGAAATGGCTATGTGATTAAGTTTGGCGACAAACTTGTTTATGTGGCCGGAGATACTGAGAATGTCCCGGAAATGAAAAACTTGATGAATATTGACATTGCATTTTTGCCGATGAACATTCCTTATACCATGACTCCGGTGATGGCTGCTGACGCGGCTTTGATGTTTAAACCAAAAGTTTTATACCCTTATCACTATCGAGGTAACGACCCCAATGAGCTAAAAGAATTACTTAAAGATCATCCTGAGATTGAAGTGAGAATTAAAAAGATGTAATTAACAAGAAAGTTTAATTTTTAATCTGATCCCAAATTTTAGATGCTAATCTGCTGGCTCCAAACCTGAATAAATTTGGATTCAGCCATTCCTTACCTAATACTTCTTTTACCATTAAAAAGTATGGGATGGCCTCATCAGGCTCTGAAATTCCACCTGCGGGCTTAATTCCGATTTTTCTTCCTGTTGCTTTAAAATGTTCCTTTATTGCGTCAAGCATTACCAAAAACACCTCAGTGGTTGCGGCTGGTTGAATTTTTCCAGTTGAAGTTTTGATAAAATCAGCACCTGCAGCTATGGCAATATCGCTGGCTCTTCTAACATTCTCAAGCGATCCTAATTCTCCTGTTTCCAGAATTACTTTTAAATGAACATCCTTACAAATTTCACTAATCGCTTTAATTTCATTAAAAACAGTCAGATAGTCTCCTTCTAAAAATCTCCCTCTTGAAATCACCATATCAATATCATCAGCTCCCTGATCAATGGCATAAGAAATCTCTGCCAACTTAACTTCAATGGGTGATTGCCCACTTGGAAATGCACCAGCAACTGAAGCCACCTGAATATGAGTGCCTTTTAGTTGACTTCTGGCATAGGCCACAAACGGAGGATAAACACAAACCGCAGCTGTTTGCATCGATTTGGCCTGGGTACAAAGAGATTTAATTTTTGCATCATTGTCGGTGCCATCAAGGGTAGTCAAATCAATCAGGCTAAGGATCTTTCGATAAATTTTCATTTCTTCATTTGCTGAAATCTCCTTGTTGATCATTTGATTTATTCTATGCTGAATTTCTTCTGCATGAATAGGGTAGGATTTAGTAAAAACGTCCATCATATTTTTTTCTCAAAAATAAGAATAAAAGGATGATCTAAAATGATAAAAGTGCTTCAAATACGATTATCTTTTTATATTTGCTATTCGCTAATAGATCTAAAAATGACCGATTTTCCGCTTGTTTCAATTATTGCGATTAATTTTAATCAACTACAGATTACCATTGAATTTCTTGAATCGATAAGAAAAATTACCTACCCTCATTTCGAAGTAATCATTGTGGATAATGCCTCCTCGGATAATCCGAACGAAGAATTAAAAAAGCAATTCCCTGAATTTATTTTTTTAAGAAGTGGAGAAAATCTTGGATTTGCAGGTGGAAATAATTTAGGAATCAGGCAAGCCCAAGGTGAATATTTCATGCTATTGAATAATGATACTGAAGTTGAACCAGGGTTTCTTGAACCATTAGTAGAAGCCATGCAAAGCAATCCAAAAATTGGGATGGTTGGTTCGAAAGTACGGTTTTACGGTTCACCTGACACCATTCAATTTGCAGGTGCTACCCCCATGACAAAGTATACGGCAACAAGTCATTTTATTGGTCATAATCAAAAAGATACAGGCCAATTTGAAGATCAAAAAATGACGCCTTTCGCTTCAGGTGCCGCCATGATGACCTCACGTGAAGTTTGCCAAGAGGTGGGGCTGATGGCCGAATTTTTCTTTCTCTATTACGAAGAGCTCGATTGGCAGGAGCGCATTCGCAAAGCTGGGTACGAAATCCATTACATTCCTAAATCTTTAGTATTTCATAAGGAAAGTATTTCCGTTGGGAAAAACAGCCCTCTTCAGGCCTATTGGAAATCCAGGAACCGTTTGCTTTTAATTCGTCGCAACTATAAACAGTTTAATGTTTTTGTTAGTTTTTTATTTCTGACCTTTGTTTCCTACCCTTATCATCTGCTCAAATATATAGCGCGCCGAGACCGCGTTTCAATTAAAGTGCATAGCATTGCCTTGGGATGGCATTACATAAATGCGTTCAACTTAAAACGTATTCATCAAAACGATTATTTATAATTTATCCGAAAACGGAAACCCTCTCCTTTATCGGAATTTTATAAAAATTCGTGTTTGCCAGTAAAACAGGTAGTTACAGCTGCTTTCTATTCTTAAGAGGGTATCCAAAACTATTTAGATTTTTAAAAGCTGAAACAAGATAGCGCATACACTCCTGATTGTGTAACACTTATGTTAATTGGCACAGCAATTGCATAAATGATTTGAAAGTAACAATTTAATAAATATTACGATGAAATTTGGATTAAAATTAAACACTGCAACTAAGGCTCCTAAGTATCACAAATACTTTAAGTGCGACCGGTGCGGGTACATATCAATGGTAAAGAATTCCATATGTCCCATTTGCGAGAAAGACGGATACAAATTGAAGCTTAAGTAATCTTTTGAACTTAAAATGATGTTAATGAGTTTTTAAGGGCATTGGTATGGGCAAAAGCCAGTATCAATGATCATAAAAACCACAAAATAATAACCAAAACCAATCAATTTTATTATCGAAGACTACCCGCTTAAATTTTGTGTTATAACAGACGAATGGCAGCCTGCTCAAATGAGTGGGTTGCCGTTTTAGATTATGTAGCAAACATAGAATAATCGAGATCAATTATATGCAATCTCAACTCCAAACACTTTTGTGTGCGAGCTTTTGCCTCTCAGCTGTACTTCACCCAAGGACTTTATACTGTATTTATTCAAAGGCAACCGCTTGAGTAAATCGTTTGATAAAATTAACTGGTATTCACTTTCTTTACATAATCCTTGAATTCGAGAGGTGGTATTCATAACATCTTCAAAATAAGTAATCTCTTTTTTTATTTTACCGATCTCTCCCACCGTTGCATTGCCATAATGCATACCAGCTCGAAATTCAGGAACAAAACCATATAACTTTTGGTATTTCTACGATAAAGATTCAATTTATTTCTTGATGTCGATGACACATTGCACACAATTACTATTTTTTAACCCTTCAGTAACCTGCCAGCTAACAATAATTTCGTCTCCAACATAATCCACGATTTCACCGCTTCTTCTTAGAATTGAATTGGTAATGTCTTTGTAAAAATCATTTATAAAATTGAAAAAACGGATATGCCCAATTTTTTCGGCTATGGTAGTAGAAGATGCAATGTCTAAAAACATAAATATTCGTTCTTCTTCACTTGGGTTGAAATATTTTCCACGGATATATTTCCATAATTCGCCTTGACCAAATTTATAATTAATCTGTATCAGGAAAAGGGTTGCAAATAAAATTAACAGAAAAGGTGTAACAGGATGCCAGAAAGATATAGAGATCACAAAGTATAGTGTTCCTTCCAAAACTTCTTTATTCCAAAACGGTTTTGACAATGATAAAGAATTATATAAGAGTGAAGTAAATAGATTTATCGTGACCAGTACAATAAAATACACAATGAATTTTATTCTCACAATTCCAATAAAACTGTAGTTCTGTAATCTTTTTTGTAAATAAAAAAGTTCAATAATAGAAAAAATTACACCTCCCATGATTGCCCAGGCTAAAGCCGGAATCAAAGAATTCAGAAATGAATAATCTTTCATCTGAATTGTATCAGTAACTCCAGGGTAATTTGTCAGAAAAAAGCATTCGTGTAATGTTACAAAGAAGGCAGTTAAAATCCAGACTAAAATAATTAAAGATGCAACTATCAGCTTGCGCTTCAAAAAAATATAATTTATGGATCTAATTCCTATTTTCATACAATGTAAAAGTAAAAAAATAAACTATGGAATTATTTAGCAAACTTTCATTAAATTAAAAAAGCTTCCCGATAATCAGGAAGCTTTTCTTAGTAGCGGGGGCAAGATTCGAACTTACGACCTTTGGGTTATGAGCCAGGTAAGCCAGAAAATTTAAACTTGTATCTGTCTTAATATCAACTTACTATACCAATTCTATTTTTTCACATTCCTTACTCCACCACCTAAATCCACACTTTTTCCTTACTTTATTCCTTACCCAGGTTCTGGTGCATTATTAACCTGATGCTGGTATCTCTTATTGTAGGTATAACTTATCTTAAGCTAATCTTAAACGAAGAAGTGAGTATCAAAAATTAAAAAATCACTTAACAAAAATGTTTATACTTGAATTAAATGACAAAACACTCTCTTACGAAAAGTCCAAATTAGTTTGAAGATTTACAACAGGAACACTGCTCTTCCTTTTTTCTATAGTATATAGATTTGTAGTTAGACTTTAAATTCGACAATTTGAACTTTTATTTCATAACTTCTTATAGCGCATACTGTCCAATCAGGCTTTGTTTCTACCTATTATTTAATTTTTTAAACAAATATTGTTTCAATGTTCTTTTCTTTTTTCTTATAAAGAATGAGATTAATAAGACTGAGGAAATTGTTGTTAGTAATGCCAAGAAAGTAAGTGTATTTCGTTTTTTCCTTTTTATTTTTAATTCTTCGGATTCTCTTAAATTTTCAATTAGGTTTAATGTAAGTGTCATAATTTTATCTTCATTACTCACAAATTCTTCAAAAGTTGGTTTAACAGTATAATCAGGAATAACACCTCTTCCCCATGGCACCGATAAATCAGTTTTCTTATTAAAAATCCCTTTTATTAATGGGATTCGAAGAATTAGTCTAGTTTTAGCTAAGATTACCTCTGCAAATTTACCGCCATTTTGTTGGTGATATGTAGACCCAGTTTCTCTCCCAATTATAATTCCTCTTTTTGTTTTTTTGAATAATCCAGCAAATATTGTGGATGCAGAAAATGATTCTTCATTTATAAGTAAAAATATATTCCCATCATACTGTATACTATCATTTGGCTGGATAGTTGGAAAATTACTTTTAGGCAAATAATATCCATCCTTTCCATCAATATTTACATACTCAGAAAAAATGGCATCTTTTATTCCAGCAAAATTATTAGTGTGTTTAAAAAAAGAATAAGAGTTGTTCTTTTTAACCATACTTGAAATTTCAGGTTTAAAGGATTCTTTGGTAAGCAGAGCAAATATTTTAGAAACTAATATCGAAGAGCTGTA